>JAEPOK010000002.1:0-600000 GCA_017642935.1 Hyphomicrobiales bacterium | reverse complement strand
ACAGCGCAAAGCTGCTGATGGCGTGGCCACCATCGGGGACGTTGGCGTCAAAAGTCGCGCGAGCGTAAGCCTGTCGGCTCTCAAAACTCGGATGGCTGCTCGTCGCCGCCGCCAAGGCAGCCGCATCAGCTGCGTCCTGGTACGCGGAGCGCACATCTTGCGCACGGCTATAATCCAGGGAGGCGCCGGTGATGCCGATCATCGGGACTGCAGCTAGGCCGATAATCACCGCAACAACGCCGTTGGTATCTTGACCAAAGGCCCGCGCATGGTGGGCGAGGGCGGTGAAAAGAGGCGACTTTTTGAGAAACATGCTGGCACCGTTCATTTGAAGCGGCGCCAAAATGCCAAGCCAACTCACCAAATTTTGTTAAAACCGATCAGCGCTTTGGGAAAATGATCAACAAATGCTTATTGATCGAAGTGCTTGCCGGTTAAAAGGATTTAACTCTGAGCCTCGCCGGCCACGCGTTTGCGCAGGATCATCCGGTCACGGCTGGAGACGCCCAGAAGCTCCGCCGTGCGCCAAACCATATTGTCTTCCAACTCGTTGACGACGCCATCGGCAAAGACCGCCCGCCAAAGTAGTTCGATCACCTCGATGCGCTCCTCTTCGGAGAGCTTTGCTTTCAAGATCGAGGTGAACCCGTAGAGATCGACCGCTTCATCATCGCGCCGCTGGGCCTCTTCCATCACCTCGTCCAGATCGCCGCCGGAAAGCCCAAACTGGGTGTCCAGCGCGGCGCGAATGGCGGATGTTTCATCTTCGGTCACGACCCCGTCGATGCGGATCATGTGCACGAGCAAGGCGGCGACGGCCACACGCGCATCGTCGGGCGCAAAGGCTCCACCGGCTTCGGCGGCGGGCTCGGGGTCGGCGAACAGCGCTTTGAGACGATCAAGCATAAACGAGGCCTTCAACAGAACAGATGGCTAGAAAATAGATGGATCGCCGCGCGAAACAAGGAACATGGCTAAAGTGTAACCTGATGCTCGCGCTGGCCGGTGGCATCGACCTGCGCGCAGAAGGTCTGACCGGCCTTCTCAAACCCGGGATCGGTTGGGCTCAGATGCTCCTGGGCCGTGGTGATGAACAAGGTCCGCCGATCGTCGCCGCCAAAGGCTGGGCAGGATGTGTGCGGCGTTGGCGCCGTGACCTCGGCAAGCACCGAGCCATCGGGGGCATAGCAAGCGACCCGCGAAGAGCCCCATTCGGCAAGCCACAGGCGGCCATCGGCATCGAACACTGCGCCATCAGGGTTCCGGCCTTCGATCGTGAGATCGAGGTAAACCTCCGGTGAGCCGATGGGCGATCCGTCAGTTTTGTCGAGTTCAATGCGCATGACTTGGCCCGTCACGGTATCGGCGAACGTCGCATGGGATTTGTCCGGAGCAAAAGCGATGGCATTGGGGATGGTGATCGAAGAGAACAGTGTTGTGACCGCGCCGCGATAGTAGCGGTGGATGCCCCCGGCGCCTTTTTCCGCGCCCTTTCCCATGGTGCCAATCCAGAACCCGCCCCACGGGTCAACACGGCCATCATTGGAGCGGGTGCTGGCGTCATGGGCATCAAGTGGCACATGCTTTTCATGGGCGCCGGTCGCAATATCGAACTGCCAGAAAGTCGTCTCGCCGGCGACGAGCAGCGTGTCACGGTCCACCCAACCGGCCGCCGAGACGATCTCCGGGAACAGCCATTGGCGGAACTGCGTCGTCGAGCGCATGAACAGTTTCTGACCAAGAACATCGAACCAGAACAGAGCGTTGAGCTCAGGGTGCCAGAGCGGACCTTCACCCAATTCGCACCGGGTGGCATCGAAGAGGTGGGCTTCCTTTGACGTTAACGTCATCATTTTACCGCATCATAGGCCGCAACGATCGCTCGGGCCTTCTCGGCCACATCCTGCGCGCTGTCGCCTGGCTTATAGAGCGAGGAGCCAAGGCCGAAGCCGTTAGCGCCAGCGGCCAGCCAATAGGGGATGTTCGTCGCATCGACGCCGCCCACCGCATAGGTGGTTGCGGTGGAAGGGAGGACTGCATTCAGCGCTTTCAGGCCTGCAGGTCCAAGCAAATCGCCAGGGAAGAATTTCAGCCCATCCGCGCCAGCATCAAGCGCCGCAAAACATTCCGTAGCGGTGAATACACCGGGTAGCGAGATCATTCCCTTGGCCTTGGTCAGCCGAATGATCTCCGGGTTCATGTTCGGCGACACGATCAGGCGGGCGCCGGTGGCAGCGACCTCCTCAACCTGCTCGACTTGAAGAACCGTGCCTGCGCCGATAACAGCCCGGTCACCAAGCTTGGCCACCAGGCGGATGATGGATTGGAGCGGGTCAGGCGAGTTGAGCGGCACCTCGATCCAGGTAATCCCTGCTGCGAACAAGGCCTCGCCGATTTCACTGACCATATCGGGCGTCACGCCGCGCAAAATGGCCACCAAAGGCCGCGCTCCAACACTCACTTCAAACCTCCTCGTTCTGCAGCGCTCATCATGCCGGGACAGTGCGTCGCTCGACAAGTTGCCCATGAATGTCGGCCAAACCGCGCAGCACCATCGCTTCGCCATCAAGCACACCGGCGTCGAGGCCAAGCGCCGCCAGCGCCTCAGTGTAAGCAACACAAAGCTTGGGCGCACCGATCAAGGTCACCGGCTCACCCGGTTCAAGCTTTGCGCCAGCCAATTCCGCCCCAACCAGAAGGCCCGACACGCGGCCACGGGCCCGCACGCCGTCCTCGCCGGCAAGCAAACCTTCGGCGCGGACCGAAAACAGCGCCTCGGTCAGGCAGGCCGGATCATGATAGGCGGCAAGAACCGAGTCGCGAAAGGCTTCAGCATCCAGCGCATCATCACTCACAGAGTGCACCAAAATGGAGTGTTCGGTGAGCAAATCGAACAGTTCGCCGGTCATCGCGGTGGAAAAATGCGTCACCGCCCCGCCCTCAAGGCGCGCCCATTTGGCGTGCGTGCCGGGCAGGCAAACCCGACCGGACACGGTGTTGTTGGCGCCGGGAGCTTGACCGACGTAACCCGCAAGCTGGGTCTCTTCGCCCCGCATCACGTCATACGGATCGGTTTGGCTGAGGCCCGGCACGATGAAAGGGGCCAGCCGCGCATCCTTCGTCGGCACCTGCGCCAAGGCATCGCCGAGGCCAGAAAGCGCTTGCGGAACAGGAAGATAGCCCGCCTCGTGCCAGCCCTGGCGTGACCCGACCATGCCGCACATAACGACGCTCATCGGACCCTCACTGAGCCAAGGATCGATCACACCGAGCAGAGCGTCCTCGAAATCACCTCGGTCTTCACCGGCCGCCAACGCGCCCATACCAAGGCCATGCCCGCGCGCGATCACCTGGCCGGCACCGTCCATCGCATAGGCACGCAGATGGGTGGTGCCCCAATCAACGGCGATCCATTCGGGGGCTGGCACCGCTTGCATCAGCCAGGCACCACCACGCCGCCATCAATCACCAGGCACTGACCGGTCATCATGCGGCTTGCATTGGAGGCCAAAAACAGTGTGCCGCCAACAATGTCCTCCGGCACCAGATGTTCTTTCAGGCATTGACGGGCCATATGCTCAGCTAGGGCCTCATCGGTCGCCCATTTGTCCATCTGCTTGTCGGTCAGCACCCAGCCGGGCGCCAGCGCGTTGAGACGGATTTTCTCCGGCCCGAATTCGCGCGCCAAGGTGGCGGTTAGCGAGGTGATGGCTGCGTTTGAGCTCGTGTAAGCGGGCATACCGCCATTGCCCATCATGTAGCTGATAGAGGAAAAATTGACGATCGTGCCGCCACCGGTTTCACGCATCCGCGCAATCGCCGCCTGACAGGCAAAGAAGTAGGCCTTCATGTTGATCGAGGTTGCCCAGTCCCAATAGGATTCATCGATCTCAAGGGTCTTGTGACGCTGATCGTTGGCGGCGTTGTTCACTAGCACGTTCAGCCCACCATGGCGGTCGGCCGCCTCATCGATGCAGGCCTTCAGCCGATCAAGATCGGTAATATCGCACTGCATGTAGTGCGGTTTGTTGGCGTATTTCTCGCCCATCTCATCGGCGAAAGCGGTCGCGTCAGAGCGCTGCACAAAGGCGACCTTGGCGCCTTGCTGCAAAAAACCTTCGGTCAGAGACGCGCCGATGCCGGACCCGCCTCCGGTGATGAAGACGCTCGCGTCCTTCAGGTCAGAATAGCGTGCAATAGGGTCCATCAATGCGCCTCCCGCGCAACAAGAAAGAGGGCCGGATTGGTATCCGGGCGACGAGCTACTTGGTCTATCACAGTCTTCGGCCCTCTATCACCCACATCGATTCTGGATAGGACCAAGGCATCGTCAAACCTTGGTGAAGGAGATAGCTGCCGGAAACCTCCATCGGTCCGCCTTTCAGCGCCGGTGTGCCACGCGACAGGGCCGGTGCTGTGTGCCGATTGATGAGGTTCACCGCATAACGGGCGTCGGGGTCAAGACGGGTGAAGCGCAATGGCCGCGGCGCGATTTGCGCACTGGTGCCGGCCTTGCCGATGAAAGCCACAAACCGGCTGCCATCTTCGGCCAGTTGCTGCTCGGCGATCACCGCCGGATCGGGACTATCAAGGCGCAATATGTCGGCCCGGCTCATCCAGGCTCTGTTGGCTTTCCACCAACTGGTAACCTCTTTGAGAACCGCGATCTCGGTCTCGGTGAGCTCGCGCGGGTCCATTTCAAAACCCATATGCCGCTGTGCCGCGACCCAGGCCCGAAAACTGATGTCGAGCACACGCCCTGATGTGTGGCAGCGCCGGGGCCCGACATGCGAACCGGTCACGACCAACGGCAGGAAGAGCGCGGCATTGTGCTGCATCTTCAGCCGTTCCAGCGCGTCATTGCTGTCCGACAGCCAAACCCGCTGTGTGCGGCTCAAAATACCAAAATCAATGCGCCCGCCGCCAGACGCACAGCTCTCGATCTCAACCTGCGGAAAAGCCTCCCGCAAGCGATCGATCAGCGCATAGGACCCGCGCGTCTGCGCCGCGTCAGGCATGGGCAGCACGCGGTTATGATCCCACTTGATGTAATCGATCGGGTACTTGGCAAGGATTGCCGCCATCCGTTCATAGATGAAATCGCGCACGTCCGGCAGCGCCATATTGAGTGCTTTTTGCTGACGGCCAAGCGTCTGATCTTCCGAGCCGAGCGCCCATTCAGGATGGGCGCGGTGAAGGTCGCTTTCCGGATTGATCATCTCCGGCTCGAACCAGATGCCGAACGTCATGTCGAGCGAATGAACATGCTCGATCAGCGGGCCTAAACCGTCGGGATACTTTCGCGGATCGACCTCCCAATCCGACAGCGACTGCGTGTCATCATCGCGCTGGCCGAACCAGCCATCATCGAGCACGAACCGCTCTGCGCCGAGCGCCGCAGCCCGGTCGGCAAGCTCCTTCATAACTGGCAGCTTGTGGTCGAAATAGACCGCTTCCCAGCAATTGTAATGCACCGGTCGTGGTCGGCTGCTGTCAGGCCAGGTGACGACTTCATCACGCAGATGCCGCTGGAAGGCCACCGCACAGCCGTTTAGCCCATCCCGCGAATAGGTGATGTAGAGCGGTGCTGTTTGGAAGACCGTGTGCGGGTCATGCTCCATGCGCGCGGCATGACCGAACTGCACCTGCCGCCGCCCATCGGGCAGTTCCTCCGCCACCATCCGGTGCCCACCCGACCAACCATAGTGAAATGCATAGGCGTGGCCTTGGGTGTTGGTCGCCCCGCGTTCGGGCAGAATAAGACCAGGAAAATGCTCGTGGCCGGTTCGACCGGTGCGGTTTTCCCGGTAGCGCATGCCTGGCGACCAGGCCGTCGTGTTCGGCTGAAACTCCCCGCACCAGCGACCGGCAAAATCGATCATCGCATCGCTCTGCTGCGACGCAGGCAAAACCGGCGCAGCAAACCAGTGCAAATGAATGGGTTTGGCGGCCTCCAAGCGGGCCGATGTTGTGATGATATGCGTGCGCGGATTGATGGAAAAACGCGCCGTATAGGTCAGCAGACTCGTGGTATCCTCATAGGTGAGCACCAGGCCGTCTTCGCTCTGCTCATCCTTTTGGAAACAAAACTTCGGCAGCAAGGGCGTGCCGCCACTATCACGCAGGATCAAGCCGGGCTGGCCGGGGAAACTGCGTGTCGCTTCAGGACAGATCGAAAGATCAGGATTGGCATCGAGCATGCCACCTGTCACGTCGAGCGCGTGCGCCCGGCGCAAAAGATCGAGATCTTCGTCCTGGGGCAGAGGGGCGCCCCAATAGACCACTTCCGGCAGCCGATCATTATCGGCTGCCAGAACCAGGGTCTGGCGCCCATCATCCAAACGCCAACTGCGTATCACGTATGGGAAATCCTAGTTTACTTCACAGCGCCCAGCGTCAGCCCGGCAATGAAGTGTTTCTGCATCAGAAAGAACATGAGAACCGGCGGCAGTGCGGCCACAATCGAACCGGCACTCATCAAATGATACGCGGCGCGGAACTGCGAGTTAAAGCTGGTGATACCCGCCGTCACGGGCTGCGCATCCGGCCCTTGGGTGAGAACCACCGCCCAGAAATAATCGTTCCAGATGAAGGTGAAAATCAGCACCGCCAAGGCCGCCAGCGCCGGTTTCATCAACGGCAGCACGACGTACCAGAAGATGCGCCACTCCGCGACCCCTTCCACACGCGCGGCTTCAATCAGCTCATAGGGCAGCTGACGGATGAAGTTTCGCATGAAGAGGGTGCAAAACCCGGTCTGGAAGGCGATGTGAAAGAGTACCAGGCCAGTCTTGGTGTCATAGAGATTCATCGACACGGTCAAATCGCGCACCGGCACCATCAAAATCTGGAACGGCACAAAATTGCCGGCAATGAACATGAAGAAGATCAGAAGGTTGCCGTTGAATTTGTAGATGCCAAGCGCAAATCCGGTCAGCGAGGAAAGCGCAATGGCGCCGATCACAGTCGGCACCGTGATCAGGAACGAGTTCAGCATGTAGCGCGGCATGTCCGATTCCAGGAACACGCGGCCATAATTGGTGAAGAACTCAAAGCTCGACGGCACGCCCCAATAGTTGCCGTTGGTAAAATCGGCATCGGGTTTCACCGAAAAGACGGCAACGGCGATCAAGGGAAGCAGCCACAAGATCAGCACAAAAGGCAGCATCGCCTGATAGCCAATTTGTGCGGCGCGGGAGGATTTTTCTATCGGTTTGGGAAACATCGGACTTACCTAGCCCCCTTCTCTTCGCGCCACATGGAATAGAGGAAGTAGACGATGAAGAAGAGCATCAGGAAGAACAGCACCACGGCAATCGCCGCGCCGTATCCCATGCGGAAACCGAATTCCGACAGCGATTCTTCAAACATGTAGAAACTAAGCACCCGGGTTGAACCGAACGGCCCGCCATTGGTCATCACCGAGATGAGATCGAACGAGCGCAGCGCGCCAATGATCGTTACCACGAAGGCGATGAAAGTGGCTGGTTTCAGCTGCGGCAGAATGATGAACCAGAGCATCTTCCAGCCCTTGGCACCATCCAGCCGTCCGGCCTCGATCTGTTCAGGGTCAACGGCGTTGAGGCCGGTCAGATAGAGGATCATGCAATAGGCGGTTTGCGGCCAGAGCCCAGCGGCGATGATGCCATAGGTTGCCAATGTTGGATCGCCCAGAATGTTGACCGGACCCATGCCGACCAAGCTAAGCACCGCATTCAACAGCCCTTCGCGTGGAAGGTAGAACCAGGAAAATACCAGGCCAACCACAACTTGGCTGAGCACAAAGGGAAAGAAAAACAGTGATTTGTAGATGCGGATACCGCGTACGGTCTGATTGAGAAACAGCGCGATGAACAGGCCTGCCGGGATCGCCAGCAGGTAGAGAAACAGCCAGCGCACATTGTTCCAGAAGGACACGTCGAACTTGCGATCATCGGTCAGCAGACGCTCATAATTGTCCGTGCCGACCCAGGTCATTTCGCCCAGACCGTCCCACTCATGGAAACTGATCCACACCGACTGGAAGATCGGAATGATCACGTAGACGGCGAAAAACAGAATGCCTGGAATGAGGAAAAGCCAGGGCGTTGCGGCAATTTCGTTGCGCTTGTACCACCCTCTCCGGCTGACGCCGGTTGGTGGCGCGGCAGGCACCGTTGCATTCGCCATCACATGACCTCCCCCTGGAATTCCCCGATCCCGTAAAAAACCCCGCCCCAGATTTCCGGGGCGGGGTGATCATTGAGACTTATTCGTAGATGCGCTCGCGCGCGTCTTCCATTCGCTCAAGGATGTCGTCCAGATTGTCCGGGAACACCATGAACTCCTGAAGACCTTCCATGCCGATGGAGGCCATCTCAGCCGGGAAATCGCGGTCAAAGAACTGCGCCACACCGCCCTGGGCATTGTTGGCCAGCATGTCGAAGCCCTGCTCCAGGAACTCGTCAGCATCCACGCTGGAATTGGCGTTCACCGGCAGCTGACCGAGATTGTCGCCATTGTTGATGCGCGTCTGCACATCAGGCGAAGCAACGAAGGCCAAGAAGGCGCGGGCCGCTTCCACATTCTGCGCGCCGGATGGCACGTGGAATGTATCGGTCGGCGCATCTTCGCCCTGCGGCTGCGAGGCGTCGATCAGCGGGAACTGATAGAAGTCGATCTGATCGTCGGAAAGGCCGGAGTCGCGCATGGCGGCGACGGCGAAGTTACCCATCAGATAGGCGGTTGCTTCACCGTCGGCGAAGAACGGCAGCGCTTCCTGCCAGCTGTAGGACTGGTGGTCGTCGATGAACGCGCCCATGTCGATCAGCGTGCGCCAATTCTCAAAGGTCTGGCGGACACCAGGGTCTTCGGTCCAGGACAGCTCACCGCGGGCAAGCGCCATATGATGATCGAAACCGTTGGTGCGCATGTTCAGATAGTCGAACCAGCCGCCGGCGGTCCAAAGGAACTTGGTGCCGATCGTGTAGCATTTGCGACCGGAATCCAGGATCACCTGGCAGTTGGCGATTTCTTCTTCAAATGTTGCCGGCTCGGAAAGACCCAGCTCGTTGAAGATATCTTCGCGGTAATAGATGCCCCACTGATAGTAGGTGTACGGGATGCCCCATTGGCGATCATTGATCGTCAGTGCACCGCGCACCGATTCCAGACCATCATAGTCGCCAGCGTCCCACCAATCGGTGATGTCCATGAACAGACCGGCATCGACGTAAGGCAGCATGCGGTTGGCGGCATACCAGTTAATGACATCGGGCGGATTGGCAGAAAGCGCGTTGCGGATCTGGGTTTTCCAGGCTTCGCGGTCGACGATTTCCAGCTCAATGTTGAGATCGGGATGCATCTCACCGAACTCAGCGGCAAGGCTCTCCATCACCGCGCGCGGCGCGGGGTTGGACATATCGGAAATGATGCGCAGATCGCCGGACAATTCGGCAAGCGCTGTCGAAGTCAGCAGGCCAAGGCCAGCCAACCCAAGCACGGATGCTTTGAGGGTACGGTTCATAGAAGGTCCTCCCATGCGGAACCGGGTGAGGCCTTCGCTCAATGCCCCGTCCGCTGTTTTTCCCGACGCTCACGCCTTTTCGGCTTGTCGCCTGACGGTTTTTCCGTCTGGCGCGAACGCGATTGGTTGCACCGTCACAAACCCGCTCAGCACTTCTTTTGAGTCTCACTGAGTGGAACTTTGTTTTGGTGGTTGAAATGTTACGCATCTTTGCCTACCGTCTGTCAAGGCGCCAGAACGCAAACATGCGTGACCCGAGTAACGAGGTCAGGGTGCCAAGGGCCGGTCCTCCGGCCTGGCAGGGGAGCGAAACACGATGCCGCGTCTGGGCTATTCCAGCACAGTGTCCGATTCTGCACCCGGTCGGCCGTCTGGCCAACCGGCGCACGCTGTCGCGTCTTCGTCTGCCGCTGTGTCCAAAGACGAGGCCGAACTGGAACACCCGCGCGTTCCTGGCCGTATTCCCGGCGACGGACCCGTGACCAAATCCCTTATGCTGCTCGATGCGTTTGCCGAAGCCGAACAGCCCTTGCGTTTTTCCGATTTGAAAGGCCGGCTGCCCTTTCCCAAAGCAACACTGCACCGCATGCTGAAAAGCCTGGTCGATGAGCGCATGCTCACCCACAATGAAACCACAGGCAGCTACCAGCTCGGTCCCCGGCTTATCAGGCTGGCGCATGCGGCCTGGGCCCATGGCTCGCTATCGGATGCGGCGCGGCCCATCCTCGACAAGCTGCATGCCGAACTTGGCAAAACCATCCATCTTGCGCAGCTCGACAATGGCCAGGTGCTCTACCTTGACAAGCGCATCGGCAATCGCGGATTGGCCATGTTTTCCCGCCCCGGCAAGGTTGGCCCGGCCTATTGCACCGGCGTCGGCAAAGCCATGATGGCCTATCTGCCAGACGACGCGCTGGAAGACTGCTTACACCGTCAAACGCTCGCCCGTTTCACCGCGACCACGCTGACCTCGCGCACCGCGTTGCTCGCTGAGCTGGAAGCCATTCGCCAACGCGGCTACGCCTATGACCGCGAGGAACATGAGCCTGGCATCATCTGCATTGCCGTCCCGATCCTATCCAATGACGGCGCCTTGTTTGGCGGCCTTTCCGCCACCAGCCCCGGCACCGTCAAAGACATTGATTCACTGGAAGACCTGGCCCCAACGCTGAAGGAGGCTGCGCGCATCATCGCCGCAGACGCCACCATGCGCATGGCCCCGACGCTAACTTAAGGAAGACTCTCATGGCTGGCCTAACCCTGCGTGACGTGAAAAAGAGCTACGGTCCGGTGGACGTGATCCACGGCGTTGATTTGGACATCGAAGACGGCGAATTCGTCGTTTTTGTCGGCCCGTCCGGCTGTGGGAAATCCACGCTTCTGCGCATGATTGCCGGGCTGGAGGAGATCACCGGCGGCGCGGTTTCCATCGGCCAACGGGTGGTCAATCAAATCGACCCAGCTGAGCGCGGGGTTGCCATGGTGTTTCAGACCTACGCCCTCTACCCGCACATGACGGTCGAAGAAAACATGTCCTTTGGCCTGCGCATGAACGGTCATCCCAAAACAGAAATCGACAAGGCCGTGAAAGGTGCGGCGGACATTCTTCAACTCGATGCGCTGCTCAAGCGCAAACCGGCCGCCCTTTCTGGTGGCCAAAGGCAGCGAGTGGCCATTGGCCGCGCGATTGTCCGCAACCCGGATGTCTTCCTGTTCGACGAGCCGCTCTCCAACCTCGACGCAGAACTGCGCGTGGCGATGCGGGTGGAGATCTCGCGCCTGCACAATGAATTGTCCGGCGCGACCATGATCTATGTGACCCACGATCAGACCGAGGCCATGACATTGGCCGATAAAATCGTTGTGCTGCGCGCCGGGGTGATCGAGCAGGTCGGGGCACCGCTCGATCTTTATGACAATCCCGACAATGCCTTTGTGGCTGGCTTCATCGGCTCGCCGCGGATGAACTTCCTGGACGGCGAAGTGACGGCAAAGGACACTGGAACGGTCACCGTCAAGCTCACCAAGCAAGCCGATCAGACCATCACACTGAACATCAATGGCGATACGGTCAGCGTCGGGGATGCCTGCCAGCTGGGCATTCGTCCTGAACATATGTCGGTCAGCGAGGGCACGATGCTGACGCTGAAAGTCGATGTTGCCGAACATCTTGGCTCCGACAGCTATATCTACGCCCACTCCGGCACAGGCGAATCTCTGACGATAGAGACCAACGAGGGGCGCAATGCGCGCCACGGCACGGAGTTTCAGATTGGCATTCCGCCAGAAAAGGCGTTTCTATTCAGTACAGATGGTTTGCGCGTGCGGTAGAGTGTTTCCAGCAAAAGTGGACCCCGGTTTTTCGTCCGGAAACACGACAAACAGGGACTTAGAGCAGAGCAAGTGAATCGTAGATCACGAAAACTGCTCTAGCACGGCGCCTGGGAAAAGGCCTGCGGAATGATCGAACAATCAACGCTGATCACCTACGTTCTGATCGTGCTGGGCTTTGTGTTCATTCCCGGCCCGGCGACCGTTTTGACCGTGGCGCGCGCCACCTCGTCCGGCACCAAGGTCGGCGTTGCGACGGGGCTTGGCATCGCGGTGGGCGATCTTATTCACACCGCGCTGGCCGTCATCGGCCTGTCGGCGATCATCCTCGCCTCGGCATTCCTCTTCAGCATCGTCAAATATCTTGGCGCGGCCTATCTGATCTATCTCGGACTGCGCGCGATCCTGGAAAAAGCGCCGAACCCAACGGTCCAAAAACCTTTGGCCCTTTCGGCGCCGACGGCCTTCCGTCAAGCGATCGTGGCGGAAGTCTTGAACCCGAAGACCGCGCTCTTTTTCCTCGCCTTCCTGCCGCAATTCGTGAACCCAGCGAACGGCTTCGTCATGGTGCAACTGGCTGTTTTGGGCGTTATTCTGGTGGGGCTTGGCCTTTTCAGCACCTTGGTCTTCGCGCTGGCCGCCGGTCGGATCGGTGGTTTCCTGCGCGCCCATCCTTTGGTGCTGCGCTGGCAGGGCAAAGTGGTTGGCAGCATCTTCTGTATGCTTGGCGTCCGCCTGGCGCTTGTGGAGCGCTAACGCCATTCAGGATAGGCTGCGATGACATCCCCCCCTTTGTCCTCCGACCGGGCCACTTTGCTGAACACCGGTTGGATATTCCGCGCCGGTTTCGATCCCGCTTGGATCACGCTGCCATTGCCGGGCGGAACGGTGCGCCTGCCGCACAACGCCGCCGATCTGCCTTGGAACTATGGTGACGAGAAAACCTACCAACAGCCCTTCACCTACCAGCGGATTTTCCACTGGGAAGACCGCTTTGCCGGTCAAGAAGTGGTGCTGTGCTTTGAAGGCGCGATGGCCGCCACCAAAGTCTGGGTGAATGGCCATCAGGTCGCCGACCATCCCGATGGCTACACGCCCTTTGAAGCCTGCCTCACCGACCATCTGGAAGAGGGCGAGAACCTCATCACCATCGCCATCGATGGCACAGAGAACGGCGACATCCCGCCCTTTGGCGGCCGGATCGACTACCTCACCTATGCCGGCATCTATCGAGACGTCTGGCTGGATGTTCGCCCTGCCATCACGCTTGATAACGTCAAGGTTGAGATCCTCGATCCGATGGCCGAAACGATCTCGGCCAAGGTCAAGGTTTGGCTTTCCAACCCGCAAAACAAGCCCGTTGCAGGGGCCATCCTGTTCGACCGACTCGACCAGCACGGCGACCCGATTGGCGATCCGGTCGGATTCCCGCTGATCACCGATGAGGGCGAGGCCGAGCTGGTGCTTGGGTCAGGGTTTCAGCGTTGGTCTCCTAACAACCCGGTGCTGCATTCCTACCGCATCACCTACAAAGCGGAGGATAGTGAAGACAGCTTCATCCTGCGGCTCGGCGTGCGCAAAGCTGAGTTCCGCCCCGACGGGTTTTTCCTCAACGACCAACCGCTGAAGATCATGGGGCTCAATCGCCACCAGAGCTTCCCCAATGTCGGCTACGCACTCGGCCCCGAAGCGCAAGCGCAGGACGCCGACACGCTGAAATATGAGCTCGGCTGCAATCTGGTGCGCACCTCGCATTATCCCCAGTCGAAGGCGTTCCTCGATCGCTGCGATGAGATCGGCCTGATGGTGTTTGAGGAAATCCCCGGCTGGCAGCACATTGGAGGCGAGGCCTTCAAGGCGCAAAGCGTGAAGAACGTTGAGGCGATGATCCGCCGCGACTGGAACCACCCCTCCATCATTCTCTGGGGCGTGCGGATCAATGAATCGCACGATGATGATGCCTTTTATGAGCAGACCAACGCCCGCGCCCGTGCCCTCGATCCAACGCGGCAGACCGGCGGCGTGCGCTACATCACCGATTCCAACCTGCTCGAAGACGTCTACACGATGAACGATTTCGTGCTTGGCGAGGAACATCTGCCGGAGTTTCTGCAATCGCGCATCAATCGACCGCGCACCGCCCTGCGCGATCAGCGCGAGGTGACCGGCCTGGCCGCGCCCGTGCCCTATCTGGTCACCGAGTACAACGGTCACATGTACCCGACCAAAATCTTCGACGGCGAGGAACGCCAGGAAGAGCATGTGATCCGACATCTAGAAGTGCTCGACGCGGCGCAGGCCGACCCGCATATCTCCGGCTCCATCGGCTGGTGCATGGCCGACTACAACACACATGCCGATTTCGGGTCAGGCGACCGCATCTGCTACCATGGCGTGATGACCATGACGCGGGCGCCGAAATTCGCCGCCTACGCCTATGCCAGCCAAGGGTTCAGCGCCAATGAACGGCCTATTCTGGAACCGGCCACCCATTGGTCGTTCGGCGACCGCAAGGTTGGCGGCGTTTTTCCGCTGGTGATTCTGACCAATTGCGACGCCGTCACCTTTCACTATGGCCATGACGAGCCGCTCATGTTCCTGCCGGCCTTCAGCCGGTTTCCGCATCTGCGCCATCCGCCGGTGATCATCGAGGCGACGGATATTCCCGAAGACGAACGCATCGTCTGGGGCCAGCGCTGGCGCGACGGGCTTTTTGCCGGTCTCATCGGCGAGGACACCGTGATCGAGCGCTACTTTGTCGCCAATCCGCTGCCGACGACGCTCGACGTTCAGGTGAAACCGCTCATCCGTCCGCAGGACGCCTATCATGACAGGCCAGTTCAGGTGACGGTGCGCGATCAAGTGGGCAATCGCTTGCCCTATTTCATGGATCAGCTAAGCCTGGCCGTTGACGGTCCGGCGATCCTTCAGGGTCCTGCCACGACCTCGATTATCGGCGGTGTCGGCGGGTTCTGGGTGCGGGTTTTTGGCGATGAACCTGTCACCGTCAGCCTGCAAACCGCCTCAGGTCGGTTTGCGCCACAATCGATCACCTTGAATGGCTGAATCCCTCAAAGAGCTGATCAGCACCATCGCCAAACCTGGGCGGTTGGACTGGATCGGTCTGCGTCCCGCGCGCCGCGAGGCGATGCAAGCGGTTGAGCAGGTCGAGGTCACAGAGAACGGGTTGGTTGGCGATCATGGCCGCCCCGGCAAACGTGCTGTGACGTTGATCCAGCAGGAACATCTGGCGGTCATTGGGGCGTTTCTTGGGCGCCCGCCAGTCGATCCGGCCCTGCTGCGCCGCAATCTGGTCGTCTCTGGGATCAATCTGCTCGCCCTCAAGGGCCGCACCGTTCAAATCGGCACTGCGACCTTGCACATCACTGGCCCCTGCGCGCCGTGCAGCCGCATGGAAGAGGCGTTCGGCCAGGAGGGTTTCAGTGGCGGTTACTCAGCCGTTCGCGGCCATGGCGGCGTAACCGCCAGCGTTATTGAGCCCGGCTTAATCGGCGTCGGCGAGCAAGTCAGCGCCCTGCCGTAAGCTCGCTTCAACGAAGCCCTTACAACGGTCGCGAGTAGAGAAAAATGGTGCCGCTTACGTGACTCGAACACGTGACCCCATCATTACGAATGATGTGCTCTACCAACTGAGCTAAAGCGGCATTGGCGCCGGGTCGTTCACCCGCGCGAATGGAGCGGACGGGTAGCCCAATCGCCCAGGTTTGGCAAGATACCCTGGCAAGCAGAGGCGGACGTCGTGCAAGCGATTAGAACAGGCGGAACCGTCGTCGCTCGCCGGACGTCTGGCTGCCATTTTCTTCATCGTTCCCGTCTGGCCCCGGATCATCAGGCGCATGGCCACCGGGCAGACCAGAATAGTCGGCCTTTTCCTCGGCCTCCGGATCATCAGCGGCGATCGGCAAAGGCGTGACGGTGGCTGACTTTGCGTCATCCGATGCCGCGGCTTGGTCCTCTGGCTTCTCGTCAGCCTCAGTTTTCTCTGTCGCCTTCACCGGTCCGTCATCATTGGCCACAATCGGGGCGGCAATAACGGTCACAGGTTCGGCCGTCGCATCGCTTTTTGGTGTCTCGTCCGGTTCAGCCACGTCAGCTCCCTCGGGCTGGTCCTTGTCCGAAGCCTTATCCTCGACAACCGACATGTCCGGCTGGCCGACCGGCGCGGGCGGCACTTTTTCGCTCTCCTCGGTCACCATTGGTTCGGCAGGCTCGTCCTCGGCGATTTCTACCGTCGCAGCCTCAACGACCAGATCGGCATCCTCCACAGCATCATCAGCGTTCTGGCTGTCCGCCTCATCGTGTGCCGCGTCGGCGCTCGTGGCGATGGCTGCGGCGACGCCCGGCAGGCGCGCCGGCAGCATCACCTGCCCATCATCGCTCATCGCATCATCGGGAATGGCGACCGGATCATGGCCGGAGAACCGCTCCACCGGGACTTTCCACTCAAACGCGTCCACGCGGCCAGAAAGTGGCGAAACCGGTTCCCAGGTCGAGGAGATGTAGCCGTCGGCCACCCAGGCGGGATCGCGCTTGGCGCGTAAGGCACGGGCCATCCAACCGCGCACGGCCGCCGTGTCGCCGCCTTGTTTTTCTTCAATTTCCGCCATCAGCAGGCAAGCGCGCTGCGTCGCTTCAGGGCCGGTATAGGGGTCCAGTGTCTCGCGCGCCTCGTCCAGCTTGCCCGCCTCCATCAAGGCGCGGGCCAGCGCCAGCTCACCTTCCAACTGATGGGCACACAGTTGCACCAGCTTGCGGGCGCGTTTCACGCGGTCGGCGACCGCATCGCCAGGGCGCACATAAAGATAAACCTCTGCCAGTTCCGGGTGTTGGACCTTGCGCCAGGTGGATTCGATGGCCTTGCTTGCCTGGGTCATCTTCCCGGCGCGGATCAACAAACGCCCAGCGACAGCGGCCGCCGGCACCAGATCCGGCGCCAGCTTGTGGGCCTCTTGCGCCAAGGGTCGCGCTTCTTCCGGCTCACCTTCTTCGCGGTCAAGCGCTTCAGCCGTCAAAAGCACCGCGCGCAGGCGGTTGCGCTCGGCTTTGGTCACAATGCGGGACTGCAGATTGCGCTCAAGCGCTGATCGCGCTGCTGGCCAATCGCCACGCTGCACCTGATCTTCAAACTGCGCCTGGCCGGCCCAGGGCAAAGCCGGTGCCAGAGCGGCCGCCTGACTTGCAAAGTGGCGCGCAGCCTCTTCATCGTCGGCGGCCACTGCATCGACATAGAGACCACGCAGGCCGAGCAACTGAGTTTTCGGATCGTCCAGCATCTGTCGATAGGCATGGCGCTTGGCCCCCGCATCGCCGGACAGATCCGCGCTGGAGGCGCTCAACACGTTGGTGAGCGGCGCATCTGGGGCAAGTTTGCGCGCTTGTTGCGCGTACCGTTGTGCTGCGCGGCTATCGCCGGAACCGGCAGCGATCAAGCCGCTCGACAGCGCTTCATAGCCTTTGTCGCGGCGCCGGGCCGAAAAGTAGCCGCCCATGATCTGCGGCGAGCGAACGATGACCTTGAGCACCCACCAGGCGGCCATGATGACAACGATGAGCACCAGAAGAGCGACCATGGCGAGCATCGCCGAGAGCTCGATCTGGTAGCCCATCCAATCGATCGCCACCGTGCCGGGGCGGTCGGCCAGCCAGGCAAAGCCGAAGGCGAAGGCCAGGACGAGGGCGAGAAAGAAGATAACGCGCAACACGTGTGGGTCTCCTCGTTACTGGCTAACGGCGCCGTCAGCGCCACTGCCCGATGAACCGGCAGGCTCTTGATCGGCTTGGTTGTCGGACTGACTTAGCGCTGCAACCAGCGCTAGACGGGCATTGGCAAGCGCGTCGTCCAGAGCGACACGGGCATGCAGGCTATCAATCAAACCATTGCCAGCCTGCTGCATGGCCGCCGGCAGACGTGTGGCGACTGCAAGCGCGTCGGCAAACCGTTCGCTGGCTATCAAGCTGCCAAGCGCGTCAAGCTGCGCCAAGGGTTCGTTGCCACCACCAAGAACAGCCCCACCCTCCGGCGCACGAATGGTGACCATTTGACGGGCGCGATCTTCCAGCGCCCCGAGCAGGCCACCGCCTTCGCTCGGCGGCGCCGCTGCCCGCATGGCATCGTATGTGTCATCATAAGCCGACCGAAGACTGGCTGTGCTGAGCGCGCCGCTCACCTGGTCGCCGACCACAGGGGCAAGTGATGCAGAAAGCGCGCCATCGAATGAGGCCGCTGCTTCTGCAGCACCCAGCGCCATCGCAACGTCCTGGCCGGCATCGCGCGCCGCCACGACAGCATCGAGCGCGACGCCCAGGCGGGCAAGCCGGTCGGGCGCCTGGGCGACAGGCGCTTCGGCAAGCGTCGTGATGTCGGTCGTCATCGCGCCCAGGCGCACATCCACGGTTTCCATCGCCGAGGTCAGCGAGGAGGAAAGACTGGCGAGTTCCGCGCCAAGGCCATCGATGCGCATACCGGCATCGGCAAGAAGCCCTTCCAGCGCCTCCAGGCGCGCCCCGGTTTCCGGCGGCACAGCATCCTGGCGGGCGGAAAGATCGGCAAGCGCGGCCTGAACCCCGTCAAGATCGGCACGCACGCCGCCAAGCGCATCGTTCAGCGCCTCGACCGAATTGGCCAAAGCCGGATCGGGCACGACGACGGGAGCCGCGCCATCAGATGACACGGCCTCGCCACCCCCCAGAGCCGCAAAGGACGCAACTGTCGACTGCAACTGAGCTTCCACCTCGCCAAGGCGGGCCTCCAACGGCGCCAGCGCCTCGGCAAGTGCCGCCTCAACGTCAAATGCATCGTCGGCCAACGCACCGTCGCCAGCTGGCATCGACAGAACGCTTTCCAACTCGGCGTGCAGGGCAGCGATGTCGCTTTCCAATGGCGCCAAAACAGCTGTATCGAAGCCCGTTTCATCAGCGCTTTGTGCCTCTACCGCTTGCACACGTGCCTCCAAGGCTGCAAGCGTTCTGGCCTGCTCCTCAACCCGGCCATCGGACAGGCTGAAAAGCCCGACAACGCTTGCGAGGAACATCAAGACCAGCGCCAGAAGCGCGCCGATCAAACCGGCGGCAAACAGATAAAACGGGCTTGGCTCGCTTTTGCCAGCGGGTGGGGCGGGTGGCGTGCCGGCGGCAGCATCATCGGACGTGTCCTGCTTGGACTTGCCATCCGAAGTCGCATTCGGCGTTCCCGTTTCAGACGTGTGTTTTTCCGACCTCGGCATTTTGATGTCGGCCGACGCCGTGTCAGGCTTGGCGGATAGCCCGGCCGCCTCAGCGGTAGCCTCATCCAGGCCGCTTGCAGGAGCACCGGTTGAGGCAGTCGGCGACGCCGTCTGTGATACCGATGCTTTCGTTCTGCCGGCAGACGCTTTGGTGGTCGAGGCCTTCGTTGAAGAAGCGTCAGCAGATGTCGTTTTGGCCGTCGATGGCCCCGATTTGGTATCGGCGGACGCTTCAGCCTCCACATCAATGATCAAAGGCTTGGACGTCCTGCGCTTGCGTGTGCTCGCACGCCCGCTTGACGCTGTGCGTTTACGTGTCGTCCCTGATTTCGGCCCTGAACCTGTTGCCACGCTTCGCTCCGCATTTGCTGACCATCGTGATTGCTGCCTTTAACTGCATCAATCACTTGCCATCCTTGATCATATACACGCTGCCCACCGCGCGTCTCACCTTTTGCGCTATCCATTGGGCGCAAATGGCCGCAGACCGCCTTAAGGCGGCGCACAAGATGAATGGCGGGTAAACTTTGCCCTCGACAGCGAATCTGCGCCGGTCAAATGTCGCAAATATGACCGAGCCGCGCCAGATGGTCAGCTTGGACTCGGAAGCAGGGATAGCAAGGCGGCTTGTGTGGGTTCGTCGGCGACCTTGACCCTGTCGGCGCCCCTGGCCGCCTCCGGACAATGGGCTGCAACATGCGGTGAGAGGCAGAGCCATCGCATGGCACGCAGATCCTCAGAAAGCAGGGCTTTGCTGATCGCTTCGGCCAGAAGGCCCGCGCCACGGGCGGAATATACTAACGCATGGCTCGGCGGGTCCGTGCGCAGAATATTGATCGCAGCCGGATCAAACCCGCCAAGCGCCTTAGCGCGGTAGATCGGGATGACACGCATCCTCGGAAAACGCTCTTCGAGGACTGGTTTGCGGTCGAAAGCGGCCAGGTAAATCATTGGCTCGCCGCGATCCGACAGCAGATCGATCAGCTTGGCGACATTGGCAGTAGGTGGCGCAATCAAATCAGCGCCGAAATCACCCAGCAGTGATGCGGCGCGCTCGCCAACCACCGCCCAGCGCTGCTTGACCGCCCAAGCACTCAGGCCTGCCGCCGCCAAGACCTGGATGGCGCGGACACTGGTCACGATAAACAGGTCAGCGTCAGAACCGCTCAAACCTTGAATGTCACTCAACCCTTCCTGCAAAGCTTCCGTTTGCGTTAGCGGCAACACAACCGGATCGTGACCCATGCTGGCCATCAGGGCAGCGGTGGCGCTGGCTTCCGGCTCGGCGCGCGTGATCAGAACCCGGGCCATGCACTCAGATTCCATTGCACAGCTATGCACATACCGTCAGGTCCAATGGGGCAGAAACCCCGGCCCCGCCTTGGCTTTCAGCGCAGCGCCGGTTTCCGCGCCAAGCTGAACACCATTGCTTCGCTTACCTTTCGCCTGCGTCGAATGATGGCGCGTGCCGTCTTCGGTCAGCACGAGGCCTGAAAGCATGATGTCCTCACCATGCACGGTGGCGTGGCCAGCAATCGGCGTCTTGCAAGAGCCGTCAAGGGCCTTCAAAAACGCCCGCTCGCAGGCCACCGCATCGCCGGTGTCACGATCATGGATCGGCGCCAGAAAATCGAGCACACGAGCGTCATCGGCGCGGGTCTCAATGCCGATCGCCCCCTGCGCCAGCGCCGGGGGAAAGTCGCCGGGCGGCAAGATGCTCATATGATTTGGCTCCAGCTCAAGCCTCGACAGGCCAGCCAACGCCAGAAGCGTCGCATCGACCACGCCATCGGCAAGCTTTTGAAGCCGCGTTTGAACATTGCCGCGGATCGATTCAGTTTTGAGGTCCGGACGCAGGCGCTTGACAAGCGCTGCGCGCCGCAGGCTGGCGGTGCCCACCACCGAACCGGCGGGCAGCGTTTCCAGCGTTGCGCCATCGCGAGAGATGAATACATCGCGCGGGTCTTCGCGCGGCAAAAAGACGTCCAACGCCAAGCCGTTGGGCAGCTCGGTGGGCATGTCCTTGGAAGAATGCACCGCAATGTCGATACGCCCATCGGACAGCGCCGCTTCGATCTCTTCGGTGAAAAGCCCCTTGCCGCCGATTTCGGCCAGCGGCTGATCGAGAATTTCATCGCCCTTTGTGGAAAACACCTCGACCACAATCTCTTCGGGATCACATCCATGCGCCGCCACCAGACGGGCGCGCGTTTCAGCCGCTTGCGCCAACGCCAGCGCGCTGCCACGGGTTCCAAGGGTCAAGAGAGGCAAAAGGGATGCTCCGACAAGGGGTGTCAAAAGGGGCGCGCGCGATGCTATGGGCTGACGCGCGGCGACAACAAGCCTGCCAATAGACGAAGCGGCAACCGCTCGCCAGACCGATCAACTCCCTATACGTGCCACGTAACGAGCCCTAATGCGCGCCCTTGGTATCGAAACCAGCTGTGATGAAACCGCCGTGGCGATCGTACGCCGCGACCCGAACGGCCGCGCGGTGATCGAGGCCGAGACCGTGCTCAGCCAGATCGAGGATCACGCGCCGTTTGGTGGTGTCGTGCCGGAGATCGCCGCCCGCGCCCATGTCGATCATCTCGACACGCTGATCGCCGAGACGCTGAAGCAGGCCGGCGTTGCTGCAAAAGACTTGGATTGCGTCGCCGCCACCGCCGGGCCAGGGCTCATTGGTGGCGTGCTGGTTGGATTGGTAACGGGACGGGCGATGGCAAGCGCCATCGGCAAGCCGTTCATTGCGGTCAACCATCTGGAAGGCCATGCGCTCTCGCCGCGCCTTGGCGAGGATTTGCCGTTCCCCTACCTGCTGTTTTTGGTCTCTGGCGGGCACACCCAAATCCTCTGCGTCCACGATGTCGGCGTCTATGAACGTTGGGGCACGACATTGGATGACGCCCTCGGCGAGGCATTTGATAAGACGGCTAAATTATTGGAACTTGGCTTTCCCGGTGGCCCTGCCGTTGAGCGGATGGCCAAAACCGGAGACACGGATCGCTTTGCCTTACCGCTGCCGTTGAAGGGCAAAGCAGGCTGCGATTTTTCCTTTGCCGGGCTCAAGACCGCGCTGCGTTTGACAGCCGAAAAGAACGCCCCGCTCGACGAACAGACGGTCGCTGATCTGTGCGCAAGTTTTCAGCGTTCCGTAGGCGAAACGATTTCTGATCGCCTCTCGGCGGCGCTGACAGGCTTCACTGAGATCTATCGGCAACCGCCGGTTCTGGTTGCCGCGGGGGGTGTGGCCGCCAACGCCCACATCCGCGCTATTTTGACCAACTTGATCGATCAACGCCAAGGGCGGCTTGTGATCCCGCCAGCGCACCATTGCACCGATAATGCGGCGATGATCGCCTGGGCGGCTTTGGAGCGCGAAGCGGCCGGTTTGCCACGTTTTGAAGCAACAGCGCGCCCTCGCTGGCCGCTGGATACCAACGCCGCACCGAAGCTTGGTTCCGGCAAGAAGGGCGCCCGGGCATGACGGCCGCTTCCGAAAGTCAGCCGACCAATTACACGGTCATCGGCGCCGGTGCCTGGGGCACGGCTTTGGCAATCATGTTGGCGCGCACTGGCCGCACCGTCAGTCTGATCACCGGATCGGATGAAAAAGCTGATACAATACAATCACTTCGAATGAACGAGGCGGCGCTTCCTTCTATCCGTTTGCCCGAGAGTCTCAGCGCGCATTCCTTTATGCGGGACTCCACATGGCGAGACTCGCTATCGCGGTCACCGCAGGCCGTGATCGTGGTGGCCGTTCCCGCACAAGCCACGCGCGAAATGGTCCGGTCCATCAGCCCCTTTCTACGTCCCGACCACGATCTGGTGATTACGGCCAAAGGGCTCGAGCGCGGCACCCAAAAACGCCTGACAACCGTTGTGCAAGAAGAAGCCGCTGAACCAACCATCGCCGTGCTATCGGGCCCAAGTTTTGCCCATGACGTTGCGCACGGCCTGCCAACCGCTGTGACGCTGGCGGCGCCCACTTTGGAACAGGCTGATCGCCTCTGCGGCCTGCTACAAGGTCCGAACTTCCGGCCCTATGCCAGCGACGATCTTATCGGCGTCCAGCTTGGTGGCGCGCTGAAAAACGTGCTGGCGATCGCCGCCGGTGTTGTCGAAGGCAAGGGTCTTGGGGAAAGCGCCAAGGCCGCACTTATCACCCGAGGCTTTGCGGAACTTAGCCGTCTATCTATTTCACAAAGCGCACGCCCCGAAACCCTCGCAGGTCTCTCCGGGCTCGGCGACCTCATTCTCACCTGTTCGACCGCAGGCTCGCGTAACTTTCGTTTCGGCTACGAAATTGGTCGTGGTGTTAAGACGGCTAAGCTTATGGCGAAAGGACAACCACTTGCCGAGGGCGCCAAAACCGCGTCCGCCGCGCTTGCTCTTGGTCAGGCTGCCGGGATTGACATGCCGATTACACAGACGGTGGCGCAGGTTGTGGAGAACCACATGTCCGTTGATGATGCCATCGATAGCTTGATGGCGCGGCCCCTGAAGCGCGAATAGGATGCCGATTTAGTCGCGACAAACACCAGAATAGACCCAGAATAAGCCTAATCGTTCCAGACGAACCGCGCGATAGTCGCGACAAACAGGACCCTGCCATGCTTTACGCCCTCATTTGTACCGACAAGCCCGATCATCTTCAGGTCAGGCTCGACAACCGACCCGACCATGTCGCCTATTTGCAAGGTCTCGGCGACGCGCTGAAAGGCGCCGGTCCGTTTCTGGGTGAGGACGGTAAGCCCACCGGATCGCTGGTGTTAATCGAGGCGGACGACAAATCAGCCATTGAGGCTATTGCCGCCAATGACCCCTATGCCAAGGCAGGCCTGTTTGCGAGCGTCGACATTCGACCCTGGGCCTGGCTCCTGAAGAACCCCGACACCGACCCCGAGGCTGCCTGATGCGCTATTGGCTGTTTAAATCCGAACCTTTCAAATGGTCCTGGGAGCAACAAAAAGCCAAGGGCGGGGCCGGCGAGGAATGGGACGGTATCCGCAACTATCAAGCCCGCAATTTCATGCGCGAGATGAAGCTAGGTGATCGCGCCTTCTTCTACCACTCCAATGAGGGTCTAGAGATCGTCGGCATCGCCGAGGTCAGCGCCGAAATCCACCCGGACTCCACCACTGACGATGAACGTTGGGAATGCGTGGACATTCGCGCGCTTGCCGATATGCCCAACCCCGTTTCGCTGAAACAGGTCAAAGCCACCGAGAGCCTGGCCAAGATGAGCCTAGTGACGTCCATGCGCCTGTCGGTGCAGCCGGTAACGGATGAGGAATGGGCAATCGTCTGCGGCATGGGCGGCATTGATCCGGACACGCTGAAGCCTGTCTAGCCACCACACCCGCCACCTCGCTCACATGCACACGGCCTTAACCGACAGGGCCGGCGGCAGTTGACCGAATCGGACTGCACTCGCTAGGCCTGAGGCAATGGCCATTCGGCCAACGACACGCAAAAAGGAATCCCATCCATGGCCGACGACAAAGACGACGACAACGCCAAGCCCCAGGCTCTTGGCCGCCGGCTGGAAGATGCCTTGAGCGAGTCGCGCTACGTTCTGATCACCGGCGAGATCAACGATAAGGTTGCCCGCACGGCGACCAGCCACCTGCTCGCGCTGGCGCAGATGAGCGATGATCCGATCAATGTGATCATCTCCTCCCCCGGCGGCCATGTGGAATCAGGTGACATGATCCATGACGTCATTCGTTTCATCCGCCCGAAGGTGAACGCCATCGGATCGGGATGGGTCGCCTCGGCGGGCGCCCTCATTTACGTTGCTGTGCCGATCGAGCGCCGGTTCTGCCTACCCAAAACCCGGTTTTTGCTGCACGAGCCGCGCGGCGGTGTCGGTGGTCAAGCGTCCGACGTTGAAATCCAGGCCAACGAGATCCGTAAAATGCGCGAACGGTTCTACGAGATTTTTGCTGGCGCGACGGGCCAATCTGTCGAGCGAGTTCAAAAGGACATGGAGCGCGATTTCTGGCTCAACACAGAGGAGGCCAAAGATTATGGCCTGCTCGGCAAGGTCATCACATCCGTGGACGAGCTGGGCTAAGCATCCGCTGAAGCGGGCGCTTCGGCGTCCGCTGCCAGGTCAAGCTCTTCGGCCATCACCAGATCGACGTTCGAACGGCGGATGGCGTCGGCCGCAACCCGGTCAGCTTGATCGATTGGGCCGGCATGGCGCAGCACGACCTGTTTGATACGCCCAGGATAGCGGATGATGGCGTCGTGATAGACCAGCGCATCGTGCTGACCGGAATCGCCAATCAGCACGAACTCCAATCCCGGATTGGCCGCCAAGATCGTGTCGATGGCATTGCCCTTGTGCGAGCCGTGGGTCGATTTGATGAATTTGCTCTCTGAGACGCCGAGGTCGCGCAGAAACATCGGACCGCTTGGCACGCCATTGGCCTCAAAGACCTGGTTCAGATAGCTGTGAAGGTTCCAGGGCGAGGAGCTGACATAGAAGACCGGGTTGGCATCGCCCTGCAGCTTTTTGAGCAGCGCCACGGTGTCAGCAAACACTTCGCGATCCGTGATGAACGTCGTCGCCGTCGTCCATAGATTGCGCGCCAACGAGAACGCGCCCGTGCGCATCACGGTGTCGTCTATATCGGATACGATCCCAAGCTTGGCGTCGGCCTCGGGAACAAGAATGGTAGTTTCAGTCTGCGTGTCATAGTCCGGCAAGCGCAGCGCGACATGGTGCGCACCCGGCGGCAAGGCCGGAACGGTCAGCTGGAAATAGCCTTCCTCATCGCTCAGCGTCTCAACATCGCCTGAAGCCACCCGCACGCCAGGCATCTCGGCGGTGAAGAAGTTGCGTGCCATGTTGCGAAACGCGTTCCAACGCGAGCGGGCTTCGATCTGGGTTGAATAGCGATGACCGTCGAGCACACGGCCGCGCAGCTGGCACCCGTCCGGCGTCGCATAGCCAAGATAGGCGTCGATAACCGGTTCGGGCGTTGCATCGCGCGGGCGCAAACGGTCCCACACCCGCTCCAAGCCGAGGAAAATCGCGTGCAGCAGGCCTTTGGAGCGGCTTTCTTCTTTCCTGGTTGAAACGCTCATTGGCAAACTCCTTTGCAGGTCGCGCTTGGTCCCCCTGCGCGTCGTTCCGAGATGTTGGCACCTGTGTCGCGTGCCCAAACATGCCAAAAGGCCCCGCGCGATGCGGGGCCTTTCTGATTGCTCAAAGCGAACGCTAGGCGGCTTTGGCGTCGGCGTTGACGCCATCCTTGCCGGTCGCGATTTCGGTCATCGTGCGATCACCATCATAGGCGCTGTCCAGCATTTCGGTGAGAGTCGCAGCGTCGCCATCCAGTTCCAGGCGATTGGCATAGGCGCGCAGGGTGCCATAGGCAGCAATCGCATAGTGCGCCATGCGCTGATACTGCGCGATGATCATGGCGTCGCGCGCATCTGGGTTGCCGAACTCGTCTTCTATCGCATGTTCGCGGGCCTCTTTCACAAGACCTTCCATGCCGCCGCAATGGTGACCATTGGGGTTGAGGTCATGCTCGGCGCACAAGCTTTTCAGCTTGTCCATGCCGTCGGAAATCCCATTGGCACCGGCGATCAGCGCCTCGCTCAAGCCTTTGTCTTCGGCAGCGCGGCCCAGCTCGGTCGTCGCGGCCAGCGACTGTTTACAAGCCGAATGGGCGTCCTGGAGCTGCAGGTAATAGACGTCTTGAAGGGTTTTCATGTCCGTCTCCGTTTGTTGGCGTTGGGTGGGGTGACCGATCAACGGGTGAACCAGGCAACCGTTCCAAAGCGATGCCGATTATCTGGCCCTGTCGGGGTGGCCGAGAGACAGACTCAGGAAAACACTTTCAGCCATATTGCGTAATATTTTTCTTTCATGTAACAAATTTCTAACGCAATATGATCTCGCCATGACAGACCCAACGCTTCTTGTTCGCCAGCTTCAGGCCCTCGCCAACCCGGTGAGGTTGTGGCTTGTCGCGCGACTGCACAAAGAGGGTGCGCAATATGTCAGCGAGTTGGCCCGCGCGGCCGGTATCAGCCGCCCTTTGCTGAAGATGCATCTGAAGAAGCTGGAAGAGGCGGCGCTTGTCACCAGCGAAATCGGCACGGCGGACAACGGAAAGTCAGCCAACTTCTTCCGGGCCAAACCCTTCGATCTCAACCTCACCCCAGAAACGATAGCCCTGACCAACCCGGCACCGACCAGCATGGTCAGCGGTAGCAATGGAGATGACAACAATGGACGGTAGCAGCAACATCATGACGCTCACGATCCTGATCCTCGCGCTCATCCTGGCTGTTTTCACGATGAAATATGCGGTCCAGGCCCTCAAGGCGCGAACGCAAGCTGCAATGGCGACCCAGACCGATGCGCGTCTCGCCTCAGTTGAGAAGACGACCGACACACTGGATCGCCGCGTTGCGCATCTTGAGGCGATGCTGAAAGACGTCGAATGAGCGGGGGGCTACGCCGTGCGGCACAAGCCGAGGCGGTGACGCTTCTCGCCCTGCTTTTTGTCGCCGTCCCATTAAAACATGCCGCCGGCTATGACCTCGCCACTAGAATTGTCGGCCCTATCCATGGGCTGACGTTCCTGATGTTTTCCTGGTTCACCGTCCGCTCATGGTCGGAAGGCCTGATCGGTTGGAAAGCGGCGATCCGCCTTTTTGTCGGCGCGATGATCCCCTTTGGCGGCTTCATCAACGAGCGATGGCTGCGCCGCCAAGCATCTACGATTGCACACTGATGCTCTATCAACTGCTGAAAGCCGCGCACCTTGTGTCGCTGTTCGTCTGGATGGGCGGCATGGTGGCGGTCGCATTGGCTCTGCGCCACGCGCCGGTCGCTTACTTGAGACCACTGAAATCCTATGATCGGGCGGTTACGACGCCTGCCATGGTCCTGGCCTGGGCGTTCGGTATCCTGCTGGCGGTGCAAGGCAATTGGTTCACCGACCTCTGGATGATGGCGAAAATTCTTCTAGTGCTGGTGCTGTCCGGCCTGCACGGAGCATTGACAGGTCGGCTTCGCCGTTCAATCAACGCCGAAAGCGCAGACGGCGACGGCCGCGCCAACCTCTTTCTCCCCTTGGGCTTGGCCTTGGTGACGCTGATCGTTTTGCTCGTCACACTGAAACCTTTTTGAAGTCCGGCGCCCTTTATGCCCAACCGGCCAGAAAGTGGCCGACGGAGCGCAATAACGCGCCGCAGAAAAGCTGATACACCGCGGTCATGACCGACGTCGAACCAACCCCTCACGCCAACGCGTCCCCCGCCGCGGACGGCAGTCCGCCTGCCGGTCCGGCAACGTCCAAAAGGGCGATGGTGTTCATCCTGATCACCGTCGCGGTGGATGTGATCGGCCTTGGCATCATCATTCCGGTCCTGCCGGAGCTGATCCGCGAGATTTCGGTCAACACAGGTGGCTCGTCTTTGATGGGCGACGCGGCGATAATTGGCGGCTGGCTGATGTTCGCCTACGCGCTGATGCAGTTTCTGTTCTCGCCGATCCTTGGCAATCTTTCCGACCGGTTCGGCCGCCGCCCTATCCTGCTTTGGGGCTTGTTTTGGCTCGGCATTGACTATGTGATCATGGCCTTGGCGCCGACGATGCTCTGGCTGTTTATCGGGCGCATTTTGGCTGGCATGGCGGGCGCAAGCTACGTGACCGCCTTCAGCTACATCGCCGACATCTCGCCCAAGGACAAACGCGCGGCGAATTTCGGCCTCATCGGCATGGCGTTCGGTATTGGGTTCGTCATCGGCCCGGCGATCGGCGGCCTGCTTGGCGCGCTCGATCCGCGCTTTCCCTTTTGGGCGGCAGCAGCGCTCTGCTTTGCCAACCTCGCCTTCGGCTATTTTGCCCTGCCGGAGAGCTTGGCTAAAGAAAAGCGCCGCAGATTCGAGATCAAGCGCGCCAATCCGGTCGGCGCGTTGAAACAGTTCATCGGCATCAAACCGGTGCTGATGCTGATCATCGCCGGCACGCTGTTTGAGTTCGCTAGCCACGTCTATCCGGTCATGTGGGCCTATTTCACCCCGGTGCAGTACGGTTGGTCGACGGCTGACGTCGGGCTATCCTTGGCCGTGTTTGGCCTGATGATCGGCATCGGCGAGGGGTTCGTGCTGCGTGTTGTTTTGGCGCGCTATGGCGAGCATCGGGTCATCATCGGCTCGACGATCCTGGCGGTGGCCTGTTTTGCCGCCTTCGCCGTCGTCAGCAATGGCGCGCTTGCCTATGTGGTAATGATCATCTCGGCCTTTTCGGGCTTTGCCAGCTCCGGCATTCAGGGGCTGGCGTCCAATCATGTCGGCGAAGATGTGCAGGGCGAGTTGAACGGCGCGGTGATGAGCGCGGCATCGATTGTCCAGATCATCGCTCCACCAGTGATGACGGCGCTATTTGCCTGGTTCACGCTGGAGAACGCCCCGATCTACCTGCCCGGCGCACCCTTTGTGCTCGCCGCGGTCGTCGCAGCGCTGGTCTTCTGGCCCTATGCCAGAGCCCGCCAGCTTGGGATCACCGACAGCGCCGGCCTTGCCGATTGACGATCAATCTGTGTCCTTACTGCTGACTTCCGACCAGCCTGTCCTGACCACCTCCTGCCAGGCTTGCTTGTCCGCCTCTTTCAGCTTGTCGAGAGCGTCTTTGGCCTCTTCGCGCAGCCGGCCCTTGTGCTCGGCTTTCAACGCCTCAACTTCGTTATAGATTTCCTCGATCGCGGGCAGCGGTCGCCCGGTCTCGTCGGAAAGCTCGCGCAGCGCTTCGATGATCTTTCCAAGCTGCTTGCCGAAGCTTGCAACCTCGGTCTCGATCTTGAACTCGATCTCGCGGTTGCCCTTGATTTCAGGAGAAAACAAACGCGGCGAGATGGCCTGTGTCACATCGCCTGAGAACGGCGCACGAAATATTGGCGCCCAAACATCAAGTGGATTGATCATAACAAAAGTCCTTCCGATACCGGTCGCGAGGCTATGCTTCCGCACTGCCTGCAAATACTTGACCATGCAAGCCGATTTACAGGGCAATGCTGCTGCAAAATCGATCACCGTGAGCAGGCTGACTTTCGTCAACGGGGCGGCAGGCCGATCATCCAAACTCCGTGAAACGCCTCAGCGCCGGAGGTCGCAGCCAAACGCGGTCTTCGATGGTTCGGGCTCTGGCTCCCATGACACGGAGAAAGCTGATGATCCGCCTGCTTGTTCTTGCCCTGATGTTGGCCCTCGCCGCGCCCGCCGCCGCACAAAAGGGTCCAGCCACCCCGGTTCAAACACCCGATGTCAGCGGGCAGGCCGACAATTTGCGCTGGCTCCAGCGCTATGCCAACGACCGGCGCCAGTACCTTGTTGATACCGAGGCGGCCCAACCTGATCCGGTCTGGATGATGGCCGACGGGATTGTCTCGATCACCGACCGTGATGCTGTCTTTGAGTCGATCAAGTTCGCTTATCTGATGTGGGCGATGTCGGGCGATCAAAGGATCATCCAAGACAGCATTCCCAGCTGGATGCGCAGCGAGGTCCCGCCCGAGCAAGTGATCTGGGATCTGATGAGCGGCGACACCTTTATCATCGATGGAATGATCGCCAACGCGTTAACGCGTCGCTCCGCCGAGGTGCGCAGCCAGGTGATGAATAGCCTTGATGCCAACATCGCGGCGATCGAAAGGCGGCTATCGGCAGCGACAGAAGGCGGGCAATCCGGCCTTCCGGGCGGCGATAACGCCGTTGATGACTGGGGCGCCACCGCAGAGGGCGCACACGTTGATGGTCGGGTGCTCCGCTTCACGCCGCCCAGCGACGGCCGTATCGATTATTACCAAGCACCGCCCCGGTTCGACGGCGACTGGCGCAGCGCGCGCTTTCTGGTCTTCGATAAGCAAAGTTCAGGTGGCGATTACAGCGGGCCGCGCGACTATCCGGGCGGTCATGGTGACGTTGAACTCTACAATGGCGACATGCTCGCCTATTTCGACATCGAGGAACATCACGACCAAGGCTGGCGGACCTTCAGGATCCCGTTGCGTGATGGGGCGGGATGGCAGCTCTCAGGCGGCGCGCAGCAGCTTTCCGATGTGCTGCGCAATGTCACCCGGTTTAGGATCCGCGCCGAATATGGCGCTGGCGCCGACTCCTCGGCCATCACCAATATCCGTCTGGAATGAGCTCAACCAGTCTGGCTAAACCCCGTTCAGCATCCACCCAATCGCCACCACCTGCGGGACAGTGAGTAAGGGCAAAAGCAGCGCGGCCTTCAGGCGCCCCGTCACCTCTTTGAGCACCAAGATTTCGGTGTAGTCGGTCGCCGCACCCGCCATAAGGAAGGTGAAGGCATTCCCCGGCGCCTGGGCGCGGGTCATCAGGTCAGCGGCGATGGGCACAGAGCCTTCCGAACATACCTCGATGATGGTTGCGGCGACAAGCGTCGTCAGCAGACCCAGGAACGTCGCCCCAAACCAGGTGGCGAAAATCTCCGTTGGCACCGTCACCTGAATGAGCGCAGCAAGCACAACACCGAAGAACAGCCAACGCAGCACCATACGGCTTGCCGTGACCGAGCGGCGGGCCACGTCTTTCACAAAAGCCCAATCGTAGCGCGTGGCTTTGATCCCGGTCTTCGCCTCGCGCCAAACATGAAAATCATCCGGAAGATCGATGCGGTTGGCGTTGGGTTTCACCTTGCCAGCCCGCTCCAGCGCTTCGACGATGAGGCCCGTCGCGAAGGCGATTACCAGCGAGGCGAGGATAAACACGACCATCCAACCCCACCCCATCATTAAACCGATGATGATAGTGAGCGACAGCGAGTTCCAGGGCGAGGCGATAAGGAAGGCAAACACCTGACCGAGGCTGGCGCCGCGCTCATAGAGCTTCGCGCCCACCATCAGGACGCCGTGATTGCAGAGGTCGAGGAAAAAGCCGGCAAGCACTGCACGGCCTAGGCTTTTGGCGCCTTGATCGCGACCGATAACACCGATCACGAATTCCCGCGGCACACGGTCGATAAGGCCAACGGCCACCATGCCCACCAGAATGCCCCACCACATCAGGTTCATCATGTCGCGAACCGAATGGGTGAAATGGCCAAGACCCCACAGGTCGCCATGGTCAAGCATTAAAGAGGCCAGATAGGCCACCACGATCGTCAGGCCCGAGCCCCAAAGCAAAAGGTCGAGCTTGCGCTTGGCAGGCTTGGTGTCATCGGCGGTCGCAGCGCTGCCACAGCAGCCTGACGCCTTGTCCGCAGCCGGCACGGGCGCGCTTGCGTCTGCGCCACCGCAGCAGGAGGCAGCCTTTTCCATCGCCGGCACGGCGAGGTCTGGGGAGTTATCTGAACGTTCCATAAGCCCTAGATAGGGCTTCCAGTTGCTGGAAGGTCAAGGGCCTCCGGGAGAGCACCTATGGAGGGTTACCTCCAGTCACCGGCATGCCGGTCAGTCCAGCCGGTCCGGATCATCCCTGTCAGCCGCCAGGTCACCAAGCGGCACATCAACGGCGAGCCAACGCGTCAGTTCACGAGCTAAGCGCCGGTCGTCCGAGCCACCAACAGTTTCCGCCAGAGTTTCCCTGAAATTACGGTTCGCGCCGGCCAACACCGCGTAAAAGGCGTGTTCGCGCAGCAGCGTGTCGGCTTTGTCATTCTTGATAACGGGCAGCAGAAGCTTTTCGCCCTGCTCACGATCGATCTGCACCAGCGCGTAGAAAAGGCTGATCTGGACGCTGAGAACGCCCTCCTGCATCAAATCGGGCGCAAGCTTGAAAAGATCCTCGCATCGCAGGCGTCCAAGCAGGTGAACGCCACGCGCCCGGCGTTCCGGATCGAGATTGGACGACGGGCCTACCAGTTCCAGCAAAGCGTCGCACCCATCCGCGCCATAAAACGCTGCTTCAGCAATCACGCCCTCATCGGTCTCCGGCGCGTCCAACAGGGTGGCGATCCCATCGCCCGATGGGTCAAAGGGCTGGCCTTTGCCGCCCTTCTTCGGCGTATCTGGGGTCATGACTGCATCTCCTTTCCCACCACCTGATTAGGGTCCTGCCGGTGGCGCGGCGGCGGCGGAAAGAAACGCGGCGCGTGAGCGGCAAACCGCGATCTGCGGCAAATGAAGGCCAATCGAGGTCGACAGCGTGCCTTGACCGCGCATCACATTATCTCTGAACGCCACATGCCCCAGGCCAAGCACATGGCCAAGTTCGTGGGCGAACGTGATCAAACTCAGACGCCAGCGATAGGCCGGATCGGACGTGCGGGTGCGCATGTCGGCAACGACCGCAAGGGGGATGACATCGGGGCGCGCTGGAAAGGATCGCCGCGCATACCCCCAGGACCCATCGATCTCATGCACCAGGAAGAGGTTGATCGCGCCCGGTCGGCGAAGCGGATTGATGGTCGCGTCGCGCAGGCGCGCATCCGCTGGCAGCATCCGTGCGAAGCCTGAAGATGTTTGGGCGTCGATGCGCTCGACAAGTTCAAAGCGAATGCCGCTCGATGCCCACAGATCGTTCACCGTCGTGCCATCGCTGGCTTCGACAGATGGGTCGGCGACAAACATCGCATCGATCTCCTGCCAACTACGCTTGGTGCCATAGTTGCGGTCGATGTCTGGCGGGCCGTCAGCATCCAGCGTGCCGCGAACGATGAACCCTGGTCCGCGATCGTGGCGCGGAAACGGGTTGTCGTCATCGGGGAAGCCGGGTTCGATCGAAAAGCCGCGATAGCGCTGGCCGAACAGTCGCTGGGCGATGATCGGAACCGTATAGTGCGGGCTTGGTGCGTCCATCAGAACCTCCTCACGGCGCCGGCATCGGGTTCGCGACACTCAAAAACGTGGGCGGCGTGATGATCTGAAAGCGGCTGCTTTCAATCCGGTCGAGCGGATAGAGATCGTCCCACAGATTATCGTCGAACCGGATGACCGATATGGGCGCCTCATCGGGGTCGATCGCAATCACACCCCAGCGCTCAATGCCATCTGGTGTGCTCCTGGCAACCCCGCTTGATGATTGAAAAAGCGCGCCGAAATCATTGCCGCCAGCACTTGTACCGCCGCCAAAATCCGCCGATGCCCGCACCACAATCGGATTGACGTAATGGCCACCAATCCGCTCAGGCGCGACGAACCGATTGCGTTCGACGACAGGAATGCCGCTGAAGAACGGATTGTACTCGATCTCGAGCAGGCGATGCGCGGCCCAGGGTGCAATGTCATTGTCAGCCACGCGCACACCGCCCGTGACCTGAAAGGTGAAGCCGTGGGACAGCGTGTTGCCGACAATTTCGGCATCGCCATAGGCAAAAATGTTGATCGCTTCGACCATGTTGCCCGGTCCGACCACCGCCCCCTCGCGCGACACCCATAGGTTCGTGAACATGCTGAAGGCGAGGTCGCCGATCTGCGAGGCTTCAAGCCTTGAATTACGGCGCACTTCACAACTGCCGGCGCCCCGCACCGTGATGTCCCGAACCAGAAGGCCGCCAGGATCGCCATCAAAGCTTGGCCCAGCGGTCTCGAAGGTGCAGCGGGTCACCATGCCGGTGCAGCCGCGCAGCGCGACGCCAAAATTGGTGCCGCGCCCATCGCGGAAGGTGCTTGAAAGCAAAACCAGGTCGATGCTCGTCGCGAACAGGTTCAGCATCCAGCTGAGATCGTAGCGCCCGCGCTCGTCCGGCGGGGCGCTCATGGTGCGGTCGAAATCAACGGTCACGTCTTCAACCGTGCTGCGATCATTTTGCACCAGTACGCCCATCATGCCGCGACAGGTGTAAGACGGTGCCGGGCGTGCACGCACGGTCAAGCCGCGCATGGCCCGGCCCACATAGACCGCTTCGCCGCCCCAATAGGTGATCGGCGTCGGATCGGTTGTCGTGCGTGTCTCGCCGGTAAATTCGATGATGCTGCGATCGCTGCCCGCACCGACCAGATCGTAACTGGGCGGCACAATGATCGGAAACCCTTCGACGGGCGGCGCATAGGTGCCAGCCGCCGCGAAGATGGTGCCGAGAAAACTGCCGGGCGGCAGACCGGACGCCAGCTCGACCACGGCCGCGCGCTCGGCGGCACGCGCCAGACTGCGATAAGGGGAGGCGGCCTGCCCGCGAAAATCGGCATCATCATCGGTGCCGGTGGCGGGATCGACATAGATGTCCATATCCAGGTCCCTCGCGATCGGACAGCGGCCTCCGGAAGGCCACGTATGGCCTGAAGACCTGGCAAACCCCACACTCTGCGCGAACCCAAGGGGCCAGACCTTTGGGGCAAAAATGGGGGAGGGGTTATGTGGCACCATCTGACGGCGGTTTTCGCCGCGCTTGCGAGTCTGGTTTTGACGACAACGGGGCCGGCTCTGGCAGAAGACTGCGTGCGATGGTCAGAGGACCTGCCCACCACCGGCATCGTCACCGAGTATGTCACCGACATCACCGCCGAAGACCTCACCAACTCCCGTGGCGTGCAACTGACCGATTATCGCGCGATCCTCCAGCAGGACCGGTTCAACCATCATGAGCGCGGCGTCATTGATGGCTCCCACCTGGACGATGGCTCGTTTCGGCCGTTCCAGGGCGAGGCCTATTTCACCACCCGCGACAGACGCCAACAGATCTCGCAAGGCGATTTTTCGCTGGTTTGCCCCGACCAACTTGACGATTTGGCCGGTCAAATCCTGCGCGGTCGACTGCAGGGCTTCCTCTTCGTGCGCGCCTATGGCGGCAAGGGTGGCGGTCTGCGTTTCTATATCGCGCTGGTCGGATAGACGAACCACCGACCCACTTGGAGGGCCAAACCGCCTTAGACCATGGTCGCGCTTTGACGCGCATCAACGCCGCAAAACCGCATTCTGCGCCTTTTCACTCAACCAAAGGGCAAGGCGCCTTGCCTTGCTGCACTGCGGTGCTTGGGCTTAGAAAACACGGCAGTGATGCCGCCAAGCCCTCACCAAGAGGGGCAGCGCAGGTCAGTAGACACCAGTTTTCAGCGGGCCGATCGACACATCGAGATGGCTCGTCTGAGGGGAACGCACAAAGGGACCATCAACATGAGTGAAGTTTATCCCGTGCCCGATGCCGTCGCATCGGCCGCCTTGATCGACAATGACAAATATCTGGAGATGTACGAGCAGTCGGTGAAGGACCCCGAAGGGTTCTGGGGCGAGCACGGCAAACGGCTCGATTGGATCAAGCCCTACAGCAAGGTGAAAAACACCAGCTACGATCCGCACAATGTCTCGATCAAATGGTTCGAGGACGGCACGCTGAACGTTGCCGCCAACTGCGTGGATCGCCACATTGAAACGCGCGGTGACCAGGTGGCCATCATTTGGGAGGGCGATGATCCGGGCGAGCACCTTGAGATCACCTACCGTGAGCTCGGCGAGCATGTGAACAAAATGGCCGGCGTGCTGAGAAACGCTGGCGTCAAAAAGGGCGACCGCGTCACGCTTTATCTGCCGATGATCCCCGAAGCGGCCTACGCGATGCTCGCCTGCGCCCGTCTGGGCGCGGTGCATTCCATCGTTTTCGGTGGCTTTTCGCCGGACTCCTTGGCCCAGCGCATTGAAGGCTGTTCCTCCAAAGTTGTCGTGACGGCGGACGAAGGTTTGCGTGGCGGCCGCAAGGTGCCGCTGAAGGCCAATGTCGATAGGGCCGCTGAATCAGCGCCTGTCGACGCCATCGTCGTGGTCAAGCGCACCGGCGGTGACATCGCCATGCAGGACGGTCGCGACATCTGGTACCACGAGGCGGCTACGGACGCGCCGGACTTCGTTGAGCCCGAAGAGATGAACGCCGAAGATCCGCTGTTCATTCTCTACACCTCCGGTTCCACCGGCCAGCCCAAAGGCGTGCTGCACACGACCGGCGGCTACCTGACCTACGCCGCGATGACGCATCAATATGTCTTCGATTATCAGGACGGCGACGTTTACTGGTGCACCGCCGATGTCGGTTGGGTGACCGGTCACAGCTACATTGTCTACGGCCCGCTGGCGAACGGCGCGACCACGCTGATGTTTGAGGGCGTGCCGACCTATCCCTCGCCCTCGCGCTTCTGGGACGTGGTGGACAAGCACAAGGTGTCGATCTTCTACACCGCGCCGACCGCCATCCGCTCATTGATGGGCGCTGGTGAAGAGCATGTGAAAAAGACCGACCGCTCCACGCTGCGCATCCTCGGGTCCGTGGGCGAGCCGATCAATCCCGAAGCCTGGAACTGGTACTATGATGTGGTCGGCGACAAACGCTGCCCCATCGTCGATACCTGGTGGCAGACGGAAACCGGCGGCATTTTGATCACACCGTTACCGGGCGCCACAGCACTGAAGCCAGGCTCAGCGACACGTCCGTTCTTCGGCGTGCAACCGGCGCTGGTGGATGCCGAAGGCCAAATCCTGGAAGGCGCTACCGAGGGCAACCTCGTCATCACCGACTCATGGCCGGGCCAGATGCGCACGGTCTATGGCGACCATGAGCGCTTCGTGCAGACCTATTTCTCCACCTACAAGGGCATGTACTTCACCGGTGATGGCTGTCGCCGCGATGAGGACGGCTACTATTGGATCACAGGCCGTGTGGACGATGTGATCAACGTGTCCGGCCACCGTATGGGCACGGCGGAAGTGGAGTCAGCGCTGGTGGCGCATCCAAAAGTCTCCGAGGCCGCCGTCGTCGGTTATCCGCACGACCTCAAAGGCCAGGGCATCTATGTCTATGTCACGCTGATGGAGGGCCAAGAGCCATCCGATGATCTGCGCAAAGAGCTGGTCAAATGGGTGCGCCAGGAGATCGGGCCGATTGCTTCGCCTGACCTGATCCAGTTCGCACCGGGCCTGCCAAAAACCCGTTCAGGCAAGATCATGCGCCGGATTCTACGCAAGATCGCCGAGGACTCGTTCGACAATTTGGGCGACACTTCAACGCTGGCCGATCCGGGGGTTGTCACCGATCTGATCGACAATCGGCAGAACAAGAGTTGATTGAAAGTTCTAATCAAGAGATTTCGAAGGCGGGCCCAGTGCCCGCCTTTTTTATTCGGTCAAGATACAGTATACATCTATCGCCGATATGAAACGACAGTGAGTTCATCAAAACTGCTCGAAAGGGAGTAGTCTATGGCCACGTTTTTTCCTGATGCGAACGATGAAAGCGAGCGTCAAAGCTTGCAACCACCCGACGAAGAGTTGCTGGCAGAGTTCCTCACCGCATCGCGCCCACAAGCAACGACAGAGACCGAAGATGAAGAAGATGTCTTGTTCCTCGATTGCATGGAGTTTTTCCTCGACGATATTCGCACGCGTGGCTTCAGTGGAAATCGATGGCCGTCTGGCATTTTGATTTACGATTTTGCCAATGATGTCAGCGCTGCCAACCAGCAAAACTTCCTAGATGCGGCGGAAGAGTGGACCAAGGTCGCCAACGTGTCGTTTCGCCGGAGAACGAATGAGGTCGGCTATGTTTTGGTTCAAAACGGAGCCGGAAACAGCGCTACTGTTGGATACCGGGGCAAAAAACAGAATCTACGCATCGCCGAATGGCATAAGAAGTTCGTGATCGTCCATGAGATCGGCCATTCCTTCGGGCTGGACCATGAGCATTGCCGCAAAGATCGAGACACCTATGTCGATATCATCGACGGCAATATCGCTCCCGGCTACGAGATAAACTTCAAGATTCGAAACGTCGTGAGCTACTCCGACTATGACTTCAAGTCGCTCATGCACTACGGACCTCGCGATGCCTCCAAGGACGGCATCAGTCCAACCATCGTGGCTCAACCTGCCTATGCAGATCAGGCGCAATACATGGGAAATCGATCTTTCATCAGCGATGACGACGCCGCTGGCATGGCGACCCGATATGGTCCGCCGCAAGCAACGAGTTGACCGACCATAGTTGCGCCATACCTTTATGGGTGCATTGGCACCGCTGCCAATCATGATCAGCAGGGGGCACCGCCCATGCATCCCATGACCAACGCTGCGCTGACCGGCCTGTTCACGCAGTGGAACAAGGGCCGACTGAAACCCCTGCCCTTTGCCCTCTTGTTCACAGTTGCGATGACGGCGACCTATCTCTTCAGCTTCGTCTTTCTTGCCACCATCGGCAGCGCTGCCGCGTTGGAATCAAGCTATGCATCAAGCGCTGGGCGCACCTACGACGCCCTGCCCTGGGACAGCGCTAGCCTTTGGTTATCGGTTACGTTGCTTGGCATGTCGGTAGCGGCATGCGGCAATGTCATGGCCAAGCGCATTCGCGACATGGGCCTGCCTGGGGGATTGGCCACCTGCATGCTGGGGATCATGATGCTGGTGTTCATCGGCGGCGGCTCGACCCTCCAATGGGCGACCAATCTGTTTGTCTTTTCGGTGTTTGTCGCACTGCTCACAATCCCGACCGATAGGCTCGAAGCTGGATCAGGCCTGCCCAAACCACGCGACGGGAACGGTCAACGTTAGCGCTTACGCCACACTTTCGCGCACCCATTTCGCATAGCCTTCGCTTGCCGCGTCGGCCGGCAGAACGAGAAACTCCGGCTCGTCATAGGGGTGGTTGGCGCGGATGAAGGTTTCCAGGTCGCGGGCGCGCAGCATGGTGGTTTTGGCGGTAAGCAGGTGCTCGGCCTCTTCCTCCACTTTGCCCTCCCAGACATAGGTGGATGAGATGCGCACCTGGTGAACGCAGGCTGCTAAGCGTTTTTCGACGATCTCTTTGGCGACCGCACGCGCAAGTTTGGCGTCAGCATAGGTCACCTGCACACAAACCAAGCGGTCTGGTGATTCATCTTGCATCAGTTCCACTGCATTTTCTCCCTTGCCCAAATTCGCTCTTGCCAACGCCTTGATTCGGCATCACCTTCAACCTGTTTTCAACAACCGAAAGGAGGTGACTGATGTCGAGCGATTTTTATGGCCAGGTTAGAACTGGTGGTGAAGCGAGCGGGTCAGAGCAGCCTCTGAGAGCGCGCTAATCCACACCATTGGCGGCGCGCCCGGTTGGGTAGGCCGTCGAAACAGGTTCGATCCTGGACAAAAAACGCGGGGGGCTGACCACATTGGTCAGCCCCTTTCTTGTTGCGCGATTGGACCGCAATCCAAGAGCAAAAAAGCACCTGCGCCGTCGCTGTCATCCCGAAAGCCGGAGGCTATCCGGGATCGATCCCAATCAGAGGGTGTGGCAGATCTCGGCTCGAGGCCGGGATGACAATGATGACAAAGGCTCGCCCGCAGCAGCAGCAGGCGTGAGGACGGCAAAAAGGAAGGGTTGCGCGCTAACCCTGATCCTTCAACAGCGCTTTACGGGCCGCTTCGCGATGCTCGTCGGTGATATGGACGCGCATCAGCGCCAAAACGCCCATGATCACCGCCGCATCATCGGTGAAACCGAGACCCAGGATGAAGTCCGGAATACCGTCCAGCGGCAGCACAAAATAGCCCAGAGCGCCTAGCAGCGTGGCGCGCACCCGTGTCGGCGTTTCCCTGTCCAGAGCGCAGTAATAGGCGGCCACAAGTTCATCCATAAACGGGATGCTGCCAGCGGCCTTGCGCACGGTCACCCAGAAGTCGCGCCGCACCCGCGCCTCGTCCTTGTCGAACCGCGTGCGCTCGTCCTCGCCCAGCACATCGCCATCGATACCGGCGCTGCTCGGGTCATCATTTGCGGTGGTGGAGGCGGTCTCGACGCTCATCAAAAGGTCCTCTTGGATTTTGTGTTGAGGCGATATGTGGGGACGCTTAACCGCATTCGCAACGCTTAGGCGCAAGCATCGAATGCCTTGGCAAGCGCGATATCCTTGTCCGTGATACCGCCCGCATCATGGGTGGTGAGCGTGACATTGACGGTTTTGTAGACATTGGACCATTCAGGATGATGGTCTGCCTTTTCCGCCTCAAGCGCCGCTTTGGTCATGAATCCAAAGGCTTCGACGAAGTTTTTGAACACAAAGCGCTTCTCGATGGCCTCGCGGCCTTCAACCAGGCTCCAGCCCTCCAGGGCGGCAAGGGCGGTGGATCGATCAGCGTCAGACAAGCGGGGCATGGGCACTCCTTCAGGCAACAAGAGGATAGTCTTCTTCCACCACATAGGGCCCACCACCCACCGAGTCTCGCGATGAATAGAGAACGAAGCGATCAACCTCGAAAGAAAGGTTCATGATCCCCCCACGCAGCGACAGCCAATGCGCCACCGCGCCGGGTTGCAAGCCGCGACACCGGGCCAACGTAATGTGAGGGATAAAGCTGCGTCGCTCGGGCTTAAGGCCGAGGCGCTGCATGATGCGCTCCTGCTCGCCTTGCAAATCCGCCAGCTCCTGCGTTGGCGCGATGCGCACGAATACCGAATGCGGTTTGTTGCCACCAAACGAACCCAAGCCATCGAGCGTCAGCGTTATGGGGCCGTGGCGCACGCGATCCAGCGCCGACACGACCTCGCGGGCGATCGCGTGATCGACATCGCCGATGAATCGCAGCGTGATGTGAAAATTGTCCCGGTCGATCCACCGCGCACCATGTAGGCCGCCCTGAAGCAGGGCGAGTTGATCGGCGACCACACGCGGCAACTCCAAACCGGTGAACAAGCGCGGCATCGTCTTTCCCTCAACCTCATCCCATGATGATAGCCCAGCCGACCCAAATCAATGGCTGGTGCTGCCGCGAACCCTGCAGATCCTGTGTGAATCCCATACGACAGCCGGCTTTCGAGGTGGGGATAGCCGCGGCCTGCTGCAAGATCAGTTCGGGACGCTTTGAGGAAACGATTTTTTTGGCTGGGGGCGTTGACTCTGAAAACGTTCTGAGTCGCGCTTTTGGAAGAACAAAGCTGAAACACGGGCCTAACGCGCGCGACAGTTGGCGCTGCAAAAGGTTAACGCCCAACGAGCAACAGTAGCTTCGCCGACAACGCCCCTCGCCCGATTGTACTCGAAGTGGCCTTCTACCCTTACGCGCCGACTCCAGCGAGATGCAAGTGCGTTCCTGTCCCAATATGGGTCAGCAAACCATCGCGACGTCGCCCCGCAATCATAACGGCGATGCAACAATGCCCGAAGAACAGCCAGACGATCTGACCATAGTGTAAACGTCAGCGCACAAACGAGAAGCGGTTCGTTAACCGGCGTTCAATCTTGCTAAGCACCAAGAACAAAAGGAGGAATCATACCGCCAAACGGAATGACGATGAGTCCAAGTATGAATCAAAATGCGAACAAAGCCGCAACCACCTTTGGAGTCGCGATTCGTTCCATCCTCTTGATTCGACTCAGAATCACGCGATTCGCGGCGGGCAAGAACACTCCGCTCTTCGGCTCCTGATCCGCATCGTTCCGCAGCAATTGCCTTCGGCGACCGACATGGATAGGAACGGGCCGTCTTTCATCGACGAGTAACGGGCCCGCGTGCCACCAACCCTCAAACGCCTTTACCGCCGCGCCTTCCCCTCACGGGTTGAAGAGCGCTCGGCCTATTTCAAGCCGCCCCTTATCGGCTGGCGACGGCGTCTGCACGCCTGGTTCGACATGCTGGCGATGGATCATGGCTTCATCCGCTACGTCTACACCAATTTCCACAAGGTCGATGACAAGCTCTACCGCTCATCGCAGCCGCTGCCGCATCAGGTGCGCAAATGGCAGCGCATGGGGGTGAAAACCATCATCAATCTGCGCGGCGGCATGCAATATGGCTCCTACCCACTGGAGGTTGAAGCTGCCGAACAGGCCGGCATCGCCTTTGAGGGCCTGCAATTGCGGTCACGCGCTTTGCCGGATGTTGCCCAGTTGGAAAAGCTTGAAACGCTGCTGAAATCCATCGCCTATCCGGCGGTGATTCACTGCAAAGCGGGCGCGGACCGAGCGAGCCTCGGCAGCGCGCTCTATTTCCTCATCCTGCACAATGATTATGAGCGCGCGCTCAGCCAGATGACGCTGAGATATGGCCATATCAAAGGCTCAAAGACCGGGGTTTTGGACGCCATGGTCGAGACCTATGTGCGCGATGGCGTGCCCCAGGGGCAGACCTTCATGCAATGGGTGCGCGACGGTTACGACCCGCAAGCCATCGCGGCCGCCTTCAAGCCGAAGATGCTGTCATCCTTCTTCGGCGACACGGTCCTGCACCGGGAATGAAAAAGGCGCGGTTGCCCGCGCCCTGTGTCAAAACCAAAAGGCGGTAGGCCCTAGCAGTAGGGCGCGCCACGTCCATAACCCGCCGCATCGGTGATGTTGCCATTATCGGAATCGGTCAGATTGGTGTAGGCCCCGCCACCGCCGCGCGGACAGCTACCTGAGTCCGTCCAGGTGCCATTGTCGACATCGGCTGCTGCAGCTTGGGTTGGCGTTAGAACGGCACCAACGGATCCAGCGGCCATGATCCCCAAAAAGGCCCGCCGTCCGAGATGGCGCTTGGTCGTGATGTCGTCTTCACCCAGAGTTCTGGCTGGTTTTTTGGGCGTATCGTTCATTGGAAATCCTAGTGCGTCTGATAAAGCCAAAGTGTTTTGGCCCATCACAATCTCGCACGCAAGGACATGAATGGGCAACCGGCGGCGTCATACGACGCCACGGTCCATCTCATCGCAAAGTCGTAAAAAAGCTGCTAGGCCAGCGTCTTAACAGTAAGGCGCACCACGGCCACGGCCACCATCGTCGGTGATGTTGCCATTGTCCTGGTCGGTATAGCCGGTATAGGTCCCAGCGCCTGCGGGATCAGCATACGCGCCACCATCAGAATCCGTCAGACCAGCTGGCAGAAGGCGCGGGCAGCTGCCCGAATCGGTCCAGGTGCCATTATCGACATCAGCCGCAGCAACCGTTGTCGGAGCCAATGCCGCTCCGACAGACCCAGCTGCCATGATGCCCATAAAGGTCCGCCGTCCAACGCCACGTTTGGTCGTGATGTCTGATTCGCTCAGCGTTTTTGATCGTTTTTTCGGTGTATCAGCCATCGACTGGATCCCCCAATTGGCGCAGACGCGCATGCCCCCGTGCCGCAGACTAGTCCCGGCAACCTCCAAGCGTCAATGACGTGTTTGCACAGCGTGGCGTTGCATCGGCTCTGCCAAGGCGTTACGCCTGCTGGCCGGACAACAAGAACGATAAAAATCGGGGGATGCGATGCAACACGCAGCGCTGGATTTTGATTGGTCGATCGCGCCAGTCACACGCGAGGCATTTTTCGGCGAAAGCTTTGAGAAAAAACATCTCGTCGTGCATCGCAACACGCCGGACTACTATCGCGACCTGGTCTCCGTGGATGATATCGACCGGGTCGTCACCACGATGGGCCTTAGCGTTCCAGAAGTGAATGTGGTGCGCGCCGACGCCACCATCACGCCCGCAGACTTTGCCTATGAATCAGGTTTCATCGACGCGGTACGTGTCAACCAGCTGTTCGCCGATGGTGCCACGATCATCATGTCGAACCTGCAGGAACGCTTGCCAACGCTAGCCCGCTTCTGCCGGGCGCTGGAGAACGTGTTTTCCTCGCGCATCCAGACCAACATTTATCTGACTCCAGCCCATTCCCAGGGCTTTCGCGCCCACTATGACAATCACGATGTATTGGTTCTGCAGGTGGAAGGCACGAAGGAATGGCGTATCTACGACCATCCGGTCGAGCTGCCGCTGAACACGCAGGCGTTCAACCCCCACGACGTGCCGATCGGTGAGCAGACTGACAGCTTCGTGCTCGAGCCCGGCGACATGTGCTACGTGCCACGCGGCCTGACCCATGACGCCGTGGCGACGGATCAGACCTCGCTGCACATCACCACCGGCCTGATGACCCGCACCTGGGCGGACCTTGTCACCGAGGCGGTTATCGCCGTTGCGCATAAAGACCCAGCGTTTCGCGCCTCGCTGCCACCTGGCCACGCACGCGGGGATTTCGATATGGGCGCGATGGAGGCGACCTTCGCCGATCTGCTCAAGCGCTTGCAAGACAGCGCAAGCTTGCCCGACCTGGTGAGCGATATCCGTTCCGAATTTATCGGCAATCGCGTGCCGCGCGTACCTGGTCAGATGCGCCAGCTTGCCCGTCTGGCCGAACTGTCAGCCGATTCAGAGGTCGGCGCCCAGCCGCAGCTTATCTTCCAGCTTCAGGATCGCACCGATCCGGAAGGCAATCCGGTGGTTCAGGTGAGTTGCCAGGGCGCGGAAATGTTTCTGCCGGCGCACACCAAATCAGCACTTGAAACCTGCCTGACAAACCAGCGGTTCAAAATCCGTGACCTGCCCAGCGATTTGGACGACGATGGCAAGCTGGTGCTGGTCAAACGCCTCATCCGCGAAGGGCTGATGGTCAGCCACGCCTAGCTAGATCCGCCTACTCGGGCATCCCCACAGGGCCATCACCTTCATGGCAAAGGCTGGTCGTCCGTTGCCGTTGTCGCCCATTGCACGGTCTGGTTGACGAATCTCAACGGTTCGCCCGTCTTGCTCACGCACGCTCAGGACCGATGGGTCCGGGGTAAGGCAAATACCCATGGTTCCCATCGAGAAGACTCAGGGAATGTTTTGGGGGCGGAAAACAATGACGAGGGCGAAAAGCGTTGCAGCAAAAGCGTGGGGTTTGGCCGTGGGGCTTGCCTTTGCTCAGTCACCTGCCATGGCCGGAGGTTACGACTCGGGCGAACGCGACTGGGATGCACTGTTCATCACCAGCCAGACTGTTGCCGTGGAAACCCAAGTCCGCCACCTCGTGCCAGATCGCGATCTCAGCAATGTCGCCGCCAGCGATACGGCCATTTCAGGTAACCTTCTTGCGTCAACGACAGGAACCACGACTGCCCCTGAAGCAGAAGCTTTCACTATCTTTCGCGCCAGCGCCATCGGTCGTGCCGGCGAACATCTGCGCTGCATGGCCTCCTTCCGGCAGCCCTGGGAAGGTCATGCGAACTACGGCACGGGCTTCATTGCGTCGGCTGCCGCGATTGACCAGCATTTCTCCTCACAGGACTATGGATTGACTTGCGCAGGCACCCACCACCTGGATACCGGTCAAGTGAGCCTTGTTGGCGGTGTATCGTACCAACATGCGCGCTATGAACTCACCCAATCGGTTTTGAACACCGGCGTCGCGCCACCCTTTCCTGTAATTGGCGTGGCCACAACCGATGTGGACGACTGGAGTTGGGCGTGGCGGGTCGGCCTAGCTTACGAGATCCCCGCCTATGCCTTGCGGGCGAGCCTGATCTACAACTCCCAAGTCGACTTCGACATGAAGGGAACCTTTTCCTCCGTGCCTGGTACCGCCGTCATCCAAGGCTCGATTTCCATGCCGCAATCGCTCGAGTTGGAGGTCCAGTCGGGTGTCGCACCGAGCTGGTTAGCGTTCGGTTCAATCCGCTGGACAGACTGGAGCGTGGCGACCGCGATGCCCCTGGTGAACGCGCAAACCATACCCGGCGCTTTTCTCGGTGTCGGTGGAACGCTGGCACCGGGCACGGCGCAGCTGAGCGGGCTTCAGCTCCAATGGAATGACAGCTGGACGGCAACGGCTGGCGGCGTGCACCAGCTCAACGATCAGCTATCCCTCACCGGGAGTCTTACCTGGGATCAGGGAGCAACCAACGGGTTCACGTCGCAGACCGATACCTGGGTCGGTGCCTTCAATGCTGTCTACAATCCCACCGAACAGGCCCAAATCGTCGTGGGCGGATCGGCTGGCCTCATGACGTCAGGCTCCGTCTCGACGCAAACCCGACACAGCGGCGCGGCCAACCCGTTGGGCTACACCGCGACCTACGGCAATGATTGGGTGTTTGGCCTCAACGCCTCACTGAAGGTGAGCTTTTAGTCCGCGTTACTCGGACATCCCCACCAAGCCATCTCGGCCAACGCTCATGTGCTTTGGTGCGCCGTTCGACACCGAACGCACACGGATCGGGATCGATTTGAACGAGGGCGTGCGGCTCGGCTCATCGCGATGATCGAGCGCAATCAGTGGCTGGGTTTCCGGATAGTACGAAGCGCAGCAACCTTTTGGCAGATCGTATGCGACGATGGTTAGCGCATAGACGCCCCGCGCGTCGTCCATGGCGTTGACCAGGTCCACGCGGTCACCCTCTGAAAAGCCGAGGCGTTTGATGTCGCGATCGTTCATGAAGAGCACATCGCGGCGCCCGAAGATCCCGCGATAGCGATCATCAAGCCCGTAAATCGTGGTATTGTACTGATCGTGGCTGCGCACCGTGGTGAGTTTAAGCACGTCTGGATCATCGAGCACCACATCCTCTTCCAGCCCTGGAAACGGCAAAAACTGCGCCTTGCCCGACGGTGTATTCCAAACCCGTGAAGCGGCAGGGTTGGGCAGCAGAAAGCCGCCGGGATCCTGGATGCGGCGGTTGAAATCCTCAAAGATCGGAAAGACCGCTTCGATCTTTTCGCGGATCAAACTGTAGTCCCCGACCATCGCTTCCCAATCGACATGTGCGTTCCCGACCGTCGCCTTGGCAATGCCGGCAACAATGGCAGGCTCAGAGCGCAGATGCGGCGAGGCCGGGTCTAGAAAACCCTTCGAGGCGTGCACCATCGACATGGAATCTTCCACTGTCACGCTCTGCTCGCCGCTCGCCTGAATGTCTTTTTCGGTCCGCCCAAGACAGGGTAGCAAATAACTCTCGCCGCCGATCAAAAGGTGCGACCTGTTGAGCTTGGTGGTGATGTGCACCGCCAGATCAAGCTTGCGAAACCCCTCGATACAATCTTGCGGGCTGGGCGATGCGATGGCGAGGTTCCCGCCCAGGCAAATAGCCGCCTTGGCCCGGCCATCGACCATCGCCTCAATGCTTTCCACCACCGAATGACCATGCTCGCGCGGCGGCGCGAAACCAAACACCCCCTCCATGCTGTCGAGCAGCGCCTCGGGCGGTTTCTCGTTGATCCCAACCGTTCGGTCGCCCTGCACGTTGGAATGGCCGCGCAGCGGACAGATACCCGCGCCGGGCTTGCCCATATTGCCCTTCAAAAGCAGCAAGTTGGCGATCTGTTGCACATTCTTAGAGCCAGACCGGTGCTGGGTAACACCCATGCCGTAACAGATGATCGTTGCCTTGGCCTTGGCATAAATCGCGGCCACCTCTTCCATCGCCTCGCGGGTGAGACCGGACGCTGTCTCGATCTCCTCCCAACGTGCCGCCTGCGCATCGGCAGCCAGCGCATCAAACCCTTCGGTGTGTTCGGCGATGAAGGCGTGGTCCAGTGCATCCGCACCGGCCTCATCCAAAGCAATCAATGCCTTGATGATGCCTTTGATGGCCGCCGCATCGCCGCCGATCTTCACCTGATAAAAGGTCTGCGCCAGATCGGTGGACTGACCCGTCGCCATCTCACTGATGTGCTGCGGCGATTGGAATTTTTCCAAACCCCGCTCCTTCATTGGGTTAAACACCAGGATCGTCGCGCCACGCTTCACCGCGTCGCGCAGCGTGCCCAACATCCGCGGGTGATTGGTGCCCGGATTATGGCCTATGGAAAGAATGAGATCGGTGTGCTCAAAATCGTCCAGGCTCACCGTGCCTTTGCCGACGCCGATGGAATGCGGCAGGCCAACCGAGGTCGGCTCATGGCAGAGGTTGGAGCAATCGGGGAAATTATTCGTCCCGAAGAGCCGCACGAAGAGTTGGTAGAGAAACGCCGCCTCGTTCGATGTGCGGCCCGAGGCATAGAATTCGGCCATGTTGGGATCGGGGAGCGCCTTTAGCCCCTCACCAATGGCATCAAACGCTACCTCCCAGGCCACCGGCACGTAGCGGTCGCTGGACTGATCAAAGCGCATCGGATGGGTGACCCGGCCTTGCGCTTCCAACCAATGATCGGATTTCGTCCAAAGCTCCGACACGGTGTGCGCGGCGAAGAACTCCGGGTCCACGCGCTTGGCTGTTGCTTCCCAAACGACCGCCTTGGCACCGTTCTCGCAGAACTCAAAGCTGGAGGTGTGCTTGGGGTCCGGCCACGCGCAGCCAGGACAATCGAACCCGTCCGGCTGATTGGTCTTCAAGAGCGTAGCCGCGCCTTCGGCGATCCGCTGCTCCTTGCGCAGCGATTTGGCCACTGAGCGCAGTGCCCCCCAACCGCCAGCGGGCGCATCATACGGCCGGACACCATCCGGTGGCCCACCGTCCGGTTTATCCTCGCTCATACGGCAATCTCCTGCGGGCTCGGATGGGTGTGCGTGAACTGCACCATGCCATCCTGTTTGGCGAGCGCGATCACAGTGAGGCCTGCCTCTTCGGCCACCCGCAGCGCCAGAGCGGTCGGCGAGGCCATCGCCACGAGCGTGGAGATTCCGCCGCGTACGGCCTTTTGCACCATTTCATAGGAACAGCGACTGGTGAGCAGGCAAAACCCGTTGGCCAGATCGGGTGTTTTCGGCAGACGCATAAGCGCGCCGATCAGCTTATCAAGCGCGTTATGCCGCCCGACATCTTCGCGCAGCACCGCGATGGCACCATCCCTTGTGCAATAAGCCGCAGCATGGGCACCCCTGGCAGTGTCCGCCTGCTGCAGAACCCCCAGCGCTTTGCCGATGGCATCGAGAGAAGGAACTGCGCCCGCCGGCGCCAACGGCAAGACGCGCCGCGCCTCGTCCAGCGTGCGCACGCCGCAAATCCCACAGCCAGATCGCCCCGGAACCGAACGCTGGCCTTTTTGCTGTTCACTGCGCAAAAACGCGGCGTAATCCGTACCGTGGAGCGTCACATGCGCGACCAGGCCGCCCTCTTCCTCGCTCACCGTCAAGCCTTTGATAGCATTGGCATCTTCGATAATCGCTTCGGTCAGTGAGAACCCGAGCACGAAGTCGTTCAGACCGTCTGGCGAAACCATCATGGTGGCGTAGGCAGTGCCGTTGTAGCGCAGCTCAAGCGGCAGTTCTTCGGGCACATCAAGGACCACGCGCTGATGTCCATCAGCTGTGCCCCGCCATGCCTCAACCTTGCCGCTAACCGCCATATCTACTCCCTTGCCAAGCCGCAAAATAAGTTGCGTCGGATGCCTCGTCCCAAACTGCGCCATCAGCCTCCAGCTGTCCATGACCGCGAGCAAGCCGGTTGACGAGAGTGCAACTTTCCGGCATCGTCAGCAAAATGACACCGATGTCATAAACGGTGCATACAGCAAAAAACGCGCGCCAAGCGTGTAGCAAAACGTCTGGGAGGACGAGTTGGCAACCATCTACGATGTGGCGAAAGCCGCTGGCGTTTCGCCCAAGACCGTGAGCCGCGTCATCAATGGCGATGCCCCGGTGGGGGTGAAAACGCGCGCCAAGGTGGAAGCTGCAATCACGCAGATGGGCTACGTGCCCTCGCTCGCCGCCCGCACCATGCGCTCCAACCGCTCAGGGCTCATCGGCCTCATCACCGGCGCTATTTCGCTCGCGCCCGACAGCAGCGAGTTTGGTGGCCTACCCGATTTGATCATCGTCCAGCGGGTCCAGCGGGTCTTGGAAGACAATGGCATGTCGCTGCTCATCTCCGACACGGGCGGCAAGCAGGAGCGGATCGCCGACCTGATGCGCACCTTCACCGAGCACCGCGTGGAAGGCATGCTTTTTGTCGGCGACTATCACAAGCAAGTTGCGCTGCCCCCGGTGCCCGACGGGACCAAACTGGTCCTGGCCAACTGCTATGACGATGCCGGCACCCCTTGCGTTCTGCCGCACGATCGTTTGGGCCAAAAGATGCTGGTCGACGCGTTGATCTCCAAGGGTCACCGCCGGATCGCCTATCTTTCGCTGTCTAATGACATCGATGCCACCCGCCTGCGCACGGCAGGGTACTGCGATGCCTTGGAACAGGCCGGCATCGCCTTTGATCCAAACCTAGTGATTCCGGCCGACACCCGCATGAACGATCCGCAGGCCGAAGCGCAGCTGCTTTGGGATGCCATCGAGCGGGTGATGACCGACGCAACGCCCCCGACCGCCATCTGCTTTGGTAATGACCGCATCGCCTTGCGTGCCTACGGAATCCTGCGCTCACGCGGTCTCCAGGTGCCCGAGGACATTTCCGTCGCCGGTTTCGACAATCATCGCCTCATCGCTGAGACGCTCTACCCGCAGCTCACCACCGTCGAGCTGCCTTACGCCGCCATGGGCGTGAGGGCAGCGCACATGCTGCTCTCGCTCATCAAAGGCGAGGATGCACCCGCCGAGCCGCAGCTGGTCAGCGGCCCAGTGTGCTGGCGCGACAGCGTCCTGCCGCGCCCAGCCACCGTCACCAACATCGCCGACATCACATCCATAGGGAGGACACAACAATGAAAACGTCCAAGAATCATCTCACCAAAGCCCTCAGCGTGGTTGCGCTATTGGCGGCAAGCACAAGCCTCGCCCAGGCTCAGACCGAACTCAGCCTCTGGTATCATGGTGCTGGCAGCGCCAATGCTGAGGAACGGCTGGTCAATGAATTGGTGGATGAATTCAACGCCAGCCAGAGCGACTGGACGGTGGTGATCGAAACCTTCCCGCAGCTCGCCTACAACGACGCTGTTGGCGCCGCCGCCTTGGCCGGTGAACTGCCCGATATTCTTGATGTCGATGGTCCAGTGATGCCCAACTGGGCTTGGGCCGGATACATGCAACCGCTTGGGATCGATGAAAGCGTTCTGGAAGGCTTTTTGCCCGGTCCGATTGGCCGTTGGAACGGAGAGATCTATTCGGTCGGCCTTTGGGACGCTGCTGTCGCCATGACCACACGGCGCTCGACTTTGGAGCGCTATGGCATCCGCGTTCCGACCCTTGAGCAGCCTTGGACGGGTGATGAATTCACCGCCGCGCTGATGACCATCCGCGACTCCGGCGACTTCGAATACCCCCTTGATCTCGGCATGGCCTGGCGCGGGGAATGGTACCCCTATGCTTTCTCGCCGCTGCTTCAGAGCTTCGGTGGCGACATCATCGACCGCGAGACCTATCAGTCCGCCGAAGGCGTGCTGAACGGCGATGAAGCCGTCGCGTTTGGCGAATGGTGGCAGATGCTGTTTGAGGAAAACCTGGCGCCAGGCACCAGCCAGGACGCCGCTGACCGCGATGCCGGGCTTCTGAACGGCACCTACGCCATCTCCTGGAACGGCAACTGGGCTGCGCGCCCGGTGGTCGAAGAGTTCGGCGAGGATGCACTCTTCCTGCCCGCCCCCGACTTTGGAAATGGTTCCACTATCGGCGCCGCATCCTGGCAGTTTGGCGTGTCCGCAACATCTGAACACCCCGAGGGCGCCCTTGCTTTCATTGAGTTCGCGCTTCAGGACCGCTGGTTTTCAGCCTTTTCCGATGGCACGGGCCTGATCCCGCCGACCGCTTCAGCCGCGGCCGACAGCGAGTTCTATGCCCCAGGCGCTCCGCTGGAGGTGTTCTACGGCCTGTCGGAAGCCCAGGCGCTCGTACGTCCGGTCACACCTGGCTACATCGTCCAAGCTCGGATCTTTGAGGGCGCTCTGGCCGACATCGCCAATGGCGCTGACGTGGTCGATGCACTTGATGCAGCCGTCGATGAGATCGAATCCGACATCGAAGCCAACAATGGCTACGGCCACTAGAGCCCGTTAGGGCGCATGGTTTCCTCACGCTAACCAGCCCGGAGCCTTATCGGCTCCGGGCCAGGCGGCAAGGCGCGCATCATGGCATCCAAACTCACTCAATCGAACCGCGCCGGCTGGCTGATGGCAACGCCAGGCGTGGCGCTGATCGCCACGTTCATCATCCTACCCTTCTTCCTGGCCTTCGCCTTCTCGCTGACCAACCAACGCCTCGCCTCGCCCAACCCGACTGAATATGTCGGCTTTGAAAACTACCGCGAACTGTTAGGCCTGGCGGTCTTCACGCTGGAGCCGGAGCGCGATGAAGCAGGCGCGGTGGTGCGCGACGATGACGGAGCCATCGCCTATCCGCGCCTCAGAAACTTCACCCGCAACAACCCCGATTACCCCAACCTCCAGGGAAAACGCGAATGGTTCGGTTGGCAGTCGGGCGAGAACCGCGTGGTTGTTCTGGCCTCCGACGTGGTCTTCATGAAGGCGCTGGTAAACACGTTCTACTTCGTGGTCGTCGTTGCACCGGTTCAGGCCGGCCTGGCACTGGTTTTGGCGCTTTTGATCAACCAACGTCTGCGCGGCATCAACTTTTTCCGCACCATCTACTTCATGCCCGTTGTCGTCTCGATCGTCGTCGTGTCTCTGCTCTGGCAGTTCATCTATTCCCCCGGCGACGGACTGTTGAACAACATCTTGAGCTGGCTGAGTTTCGGCCTTTTCGAGCCGCGAGACTGGCTCGGCAACACCTCCACAGCATTACCGTCGATCATGGCCATGTCGATCTGGCAAGGCGTCGGCTTTCACATGGTGATCTGGCTGTCCGGACTTCAGACCATCTCGCCAACCCTCTACGAGGCCGCCGACATCGAAGGCGCCTCCAAATGGCAGAGCTTCCGCTATGTTACCTGGCCAGGCCTGCGGAACACGGCGGTTCTCATCCTTATCGTCATCACCATGCAGGCATTTGCCCTATTTGCTCAGATCGATGTGATGACCGGCGGTGGACCGCTCGACTCCACACAGGTCCTGGTTTTCCAGGCGGTCGAACGTGGCTATCAGCGCCAGGATATTTCCGGTGGCTCGACGATTTCGGTTCTTCTGTTCCTAATCGTGCTCAGCATCTCGCTCGTCCAACGCTACCTGACACGGGAGAAGCGGTAATGGCTGGCATCTCCCAGGATAATCACGGACTGCGCCTGGCAACGCGTTATGCAGTGCTTGTGCTCGTGGCAATCGTCTTCGTCTTCCCCCTGCTGTTCATGGCGATGTCGTCGCTGAAGCCGGACCAGCAATTGCTCAACGACACCAACAGCTTGCGGGCCTTCCTGCCGGTCGGCGATCTATCGTTGCAAAACTATTGGGATGCGTTTGAGCGCGCGCCCATCGGCGTGTTTGTGATGAACTCCGTGCTGGTCACGGGCACGACAGTGGTGCTGACGCTGTTCGTCTGTTCGCTGGCGGCTTTTTCCTTCGTGTTCCTGGAGTGGAAGGGCCGCAGCATCCTCTTCTCAATCCTGCTGGCAACGCTCATCATTCCCTATGAAACGATCTTCATTCCGCTATTGCTGATGGCCTCACAGCTGCCTTGGATTGGTATTGAGGGTTTTGAGATTGGCTGGCTTAACAGCTACCGCGTCCAGATCATCCCGTTCATTGCCGATGGCCTGACTATCTTCCTGTTCGTGCAATATTTCCGCGATTTGCCACGCGAACTGATCGAGGCGAGCCGCGTTGAAGGCGCTAGCTGGTGGACAATCTACCGCAAGATCGTCATGCCCCTGTCCGGGCCCGTGCTCGCCACCGCCGCGATCCTGAAATTCCTCTTCATGTACAACCAATATCTCTGGCCGCTGATGGTCGTGCAGGAAGAGGCGATCCGCCCGGTCATGGTGGGGCTTGGATACTTCACCGACCAGCTCAACGTGCCCTGGGGCGAGGTGATGGCCTATCTCACGCTCATCACCGTGCCGGTTCTTGCCTTTTATCTTGTTTTGCAACGCGCCTTCATCGCCTCGATCGCTTCGACCGGCGTCAAAGGCTAACGGATTTTCTTCATGACACTAAGCCTACCCGACAAATGGATCTGGGACAGTTGGTACGCTCACGACGGGCAGCGCTGGCACGTCTTCTTTTTGCAGGCCGACAAATCGCTCGGCGATCCGGAGCTGCGCCATTTCAATGTCAGCCAGGGCCATGCGGTCAGCGATGATCTCATCAACTGGGAGCATATGGGCACCTGCCTGAAGCCGACCGATCACATTGCCTGGGATGACTACACTACTTGGACCGGCAGCGTGGTGCAGGACGATCAAGGCCTTTGGCACCTCTTCTACACCGGCTCCTGCCGCGAAGAAGACGGCATGTACCAACGCATTGGCCACGCCACTTCAACCGATCTGCACAACTGGCAGCGGGTTGGCGACGGGCTCTGCCTTGATCTGCAAGGCCCCAACGCCAGCCACTACGAAGCCGATTGGGTCAAAGGCTATTGGCATGACCGCGCGATGCGCGACCCGTGGGTGATGCGCGATCCGGAGGGCGAGGGCTGGTTGATGTATTTCACCGCCCGCGTTCCAGGCCGCGATGAAGCCAACTCAGCTGGCGCCATTGGCTTTGCCACCTCGCCCAACCTCACCGATTGGACACTTCAGCCGCCGGTATTCGATGGCGGTTTTGGCCAATTGGAGGTGCCGCAAGTGTTTGAGCACCAAGGCCGCTGGTACTGCCTGTTCTGCACCCATGCCGACCATTTTTCCGCCGATCAGGCCAATCGAACACCCGGCGGCCCGGTGTCGGGCAGCCACTACCTTGTTGGCGACAGCCCACGCGGTCCCTGGCGCATTGCACCAGGATTCCTGGATGGTGCGCTGCCCGCCCGTCGCTATGCGGGGCGGATCGCCGATACACCCAGCGGCCTGATGATCATGGGCTTTGCCGATGGCGGACGCGAACATTTCAAAGGCTATGTGATGAACCCCGAACCGGTGAGCCTCGACGCGGATGGGCATCTGTTCATTCGCTATCAGGATCAGGCAGCCGAGTAAGACGGAGAGACTGGCAATGGCATCGTTGAAACTCACCAATGTGCGCAAAAGCTATGGCCGCATCGAGGTCATTAAGGGCGTGGATATCGACATTGACGACGGCGAGTTCGTCGTTTTCGTCGGGCCGTCCGGCTGCGGTAAATCAACGCTTCTGCGCATGATTGCAGGCCTGGAGGATATCACCTCCGGTACGCTGGAAATCGACGGCGAGGTGGTCAACGACTACGAGCCCAAGCGTCGCGGCATCGCCATGGTTTTCCAGTCCTACGCGATCTTTCCGCACATGACGGTGCGCGAGAACGTTGCCTTTGGCCTGACGATCAACAAGGCGAGCAAGGCCGAAAAGGATGCCAAAGTCGCCGAGGCCGCGCGCATCCTGCAAATGGAGCATCTGCTTGATCGTCGCCCCAGCCAGCTTTCCGGTGGCCAACGTCAGCGCGTCGCCATTGGGCGGGCGATCGTCCGCGATCCGAAGGTTTTTCTCTTCGACGAGCCGCTTTCCAATCTCGACGCTGCGCTGCGCATGGATATGCGCATGGAGATCGGCAAGCTGCACCAGGACCTCAAAGCATCGATGATTTACGTCACCCATGATCAGGTCGAGGCGATGACCTTGGCCGACAAGATTGTGGTGCTCAAGGACGGCAAGGTGATGCAGATCGGCTCACCGATGAAGCTCTACCATGAGCCGGCAAACCTTTTTGTTGCCGGGTTCCTCGGCGCCCCTTCCATGAACTTCCTGACGGTGACCGTCGACGCCGTTTCGGATGACCAGATCACCGTGCGCAATGCCTCCCTTGATCTGGTCTCCGTGCCGTCACGCGGGCGCTCTTTTGGCGTTGGCGACACCGCGATTTTGGGCGTACGTCCTCAATATCTCGCGCCCGCCGACCCTTCGAGCGCGATGTTGCACGGCACCGTCATGCTGACCGAACGCTTAGGCAGCGAAACGGTGGTCGATGTGAAACTCGCCGATGGCAGCAAACTGATCGCAACCCTTGGAGAAGATAAGATCTATAGAACCGGCGAACGGCTCGACTTCACCTTTCCGCCTGACATGACGCACCTTTTCCCGCAGGATGAAGACGCCAAGGATGCGGTGAAGACACTGGAAGCGGAAAAGGCGGCGTGAGCAAAACGACCCTGATCCTGGATGCTCATTGGCGCCAGATCGATGAACTCTTTTCCCGGCAAACTCTAGAAGCGCTGCATGATCAGTTTGATGTCGTTTGGGGCAAAGATGCGCCAATCCCAGCTGACCTGTTGGCCGATGCTTTGCCAAAGGCCTTCGCCTATGTCGCCGCCGAGCCGCAGGTGAGCGCCGAAACACTTGCTAAAGCTCCCAATCTCAAACTGGTCGCCGAAGTGTCAGGCCACTTTCCCGACACCATCGACTATGCCGCCTGCCAGGCACGAGACATTGAGGTCCTTTCCTGCGCGCCTGGATTTCGTCAGAGCGTTGCCGAGATGGGCGTGGCGATGGCGCTTTCACTCGGTCGTGGGCTGATCCGCGAGCACGAAGCCTTTCGCCGTGGTGATGAACGCTGGCTCGATGATTGCGCCGGCGAGGACATGACATTGTTTGGCGCGCCCATTGGTTTTGTTGGCTACGGCTCAATCGCACGTGAAGTCCATCGGTTGCTCGCGCCCTTTGACCCGAAAGTGAGCGTCTACGATCCTTGGCTGCCGGAAGATCGCGCACGGGAAGCGGGCGTGACTTTGATGGGCCTCGATGACCTGATGACGCAATCGCGCTGCTTGTTCATTGCGGCGGCGCCGACGCGTGACAATCTCCACCTGATCGACGGACCTTTGCTGGCAAAACTGCCGCAGAATGCCACCGTGGTGCTCATTAGCCGCGCGCATCTGGTGGACTTCGACGCGCTTCTCGCTGCTGCTGAAGCAGGCCACATAAAAGCGGCGATCGACGTCTTCCCCGACGAGCCCGTTCCCGCTAACCACCCAATGCGCAGATGCCCCAATACCGTCTTTTCACCGCATAGAGCAGCAGCCGTTGAAGGCGGCCGCCAGCTGATCGGCGACCTGCTTTTGAGGGACTTACAGCTGGTCTTAGACGGCAAAACACCCCGCCATTTCAATCGTGCAGCGACACTCGATGTCGCGGCACTTGCGGGCGTAGGTGACGCTAGGGCCGTCGAAGAACTGGCCGCAAATCGGTCCTAGCCGATCGGCTGGCAGGCTCGTTCGAGTTACATCCCATGCAAGGTAAACCGTTGATGTTACAACCTTAAATGGAAAGCATTAGAATTTCTGCACTTAACGCGTTCGTAATATTCCCTACAGGATAACTGCCTACAACATGGGCACTTATGGGTAGGGACATTTCAATGAAACGACACTCAATGGCGCTGGCATCAGCGCTTCTGGTAGCCGGCTTGACACAGACAAGCGGCACCGCCTTCGCCAACAACCCGGGCGCGGCGCCAAACCCCGAACGATTGATCAATGCGGCCTTTGTTGCCGAGACGCGTGAGTGGCTGGCCAGTCCCGTCGTCAGCATGTCGGTGGAAGCGCAGAACGCGGCACGCGGCTCACTTGATGTCGCCGCCATTGAGACCCTTGATCAGCAATGGCGCGCCGAGCGCGAGCAAGACGACAAACCGCTGATCGCCTCGACGATGTCGAGCCCGCTATCGACTTATCTCACGCGCGTCCAAGCCGGCGCACTGGGCCTGTTCACCGAGATTTTTGTCGTTGACGCCAACGGTTTGAATGTCGGCCAAAGCGCCATTACGGGCGACTATTGGCAAGGCGACGAAGCCAAGTTTCAGAACACGTTTCCAAACGGTCCCGATGCCGTTTTCATCGACGAAGCCGAGTGGGATGAGGATCGGCGCATCTGGCGTGCGCAGCTCAACCTTAGCATCCCAAGCGAGGACGGCACGCGTGCCATCGGCGCGGCCACCGTCGAAGTGAACCTGACCGAACTCCAGCGCCGTAGCGCCGGCAGCTAACCGACAGGACGCCTGATCATGATTTCCAATTTTTCCATTTCTAAAAAAGCCGGTTTTGCCTTTGTCGGTCTGGCTTTGATCGCCGCCATAGCTGGCACTGTTTCAATTCTCAGCATCCAAGAATCCCAACGGACCGCCGAGCAATTTATGGAGGTCAACACGTTTGCTCGTGACATGGAGGACCTGCGCAACGACATTCTCGATCAGGTTCTCGCCGCACGCACCTTCGTGATGACCGGCGACCAGAGCCTCGATGATCGCAGCCAAACGTTGAATGGCGACATCGCGGCCATCTTCAACGGTTTGGAGGCAGAGTCCGCCGATGTGGACACCCGTTTCACCGCCCGCGTTCAGGAAATTCGCGCGGCATGGCAAACCTGGTTTGCCGATCATGCTGAGGTCCAGTTTGCCCTGATGCGTGATCCGATGACCGTCGATCTTGCCCGCGCAATGGAAACAACCGGCCAAGGTGAAGCACTGCTTGACCCGATGTTCAACGCCTTTGGTGCGCTGGCATCCGACGTTGAGGTTCGCAACGGCGAACTGCTTGCCGACAAGAAGGCGGCGCTCTCCCGCGCTTCGCTTGTGACGATTGTCGGCAGCGCACTCATTACGCTGCTTGCTGCCCTGTTTGGCGCTCTGCACTATGTGATGATCTCACGGCCCATCCGTCGCCTGAGCGAGACTACCGAGCGACTGGCCAACGGTGAGACGGAACATGAAATCGGCTTCCGCGACCATGGCGATGAGATCGGCATCATGGCCGACGCGCTGCGTATCTTCCGCGACAACCTTTTGCGCACGGCCGCATTGGAAGAAGAAGCAAACGGCGAGCGCGAAAAGGCCAATGAGGAGCGCCGCGCCGTTTTGAACGACATGGCGGAGCGCTTTGAATCCACCGTGCTGACTGTCACTGAATCGATGATCGAGGAGTTTGACCGTCTCAATGGTTCAGCCACGGAAATGTCCGGTCTGGCCGAATCGACCGCCGAACGTTCGCAAAGCGTTGCCAACGCCTCGGCCGACGCCACCAACAACGTCAATACCGTTGCCAGCGCCACCGAGGAACTGACGGCATCGATCGCCGAGCTCAACCAACAGGTGAACGGCGTGTCATCAGCAGCCGGCGATGCCGCCGGCGGCGTCGATCGCTCCAACCAGTCAGTGAGCCGTCTGCAAGAGGTGGTCGCGCGCATCGGTGACGTCACCAAGCTGATCACGGACATTGCCGAGCAGACCAACCTTCTGGCGCTGAATGCCACCATCGAGGCGGCACGTGCCGGCGAAGCCGGCAAAGGCTTTGCCGTTGTGGCCTCCGAAGTGAAGGCTTTGGCCGAACAGACCGGCAAAGCGACCGAAGAAATCGACGCTCAAATTTCGGAGATGAAATTGGCAGCCGATGATTCCATCGACGCCACGGCATCGGTCGCTGACATGGTCAAAGACATTGCCGAGCGCACATCGGCGATGGCTGCCGCCACCGAGCAGCAGAACGCGGCCACCGCTGAAATCGCCCGCAACGTCTCCGAGGCTGCCAACGGCACCTCAACCGTGACCAATGCCATGGGTGAGATGAGTGAGGCTGCCGCCAACACGGGTCAGATGAGTACGACGATGAGCGCATCCATTCAGGATCTGCACGGGCGCTCACAGTCAATGCGCGACGCGATGGGCGAGTTCCTCACCAAGATTCGCGAAGCCGCCTAGAACCAAAAACAGGGGGATCGTTGCACGACGATCCCCCTTTTCTGTTGCCCTTGCCTCTTGCCCGCTGACAGGCCACCCTGCAGGCGGGCCCGCGAATATCATCTGCGCGCCGATCACCACACACAATCGGCAAAGAAGCGCATGACCCAATTCGCCTATCAACTCTACAGCTCGCGCCAGTTTGGCCCACTCAGCGCCACGCTCAGCATGCTCGCCGAAATCGGCTACAGCGCCGTTGAAGGTTATGGCGCGCTGTTCACTGACGGTGAAGCCCTCAGCGACCTGGAAGCCGGCCTGGACGCCACGGGGCTTGCCATGCCCACCGGGCATTTCGATCTGGCTCTGATTGAGGCCGATCCGAGCGCCGTCATCGCGATCGCAAAACGCTTTGCCATGACGTCGGTGTTTGCGCCCTTTTTGGCACCGGAAGACCGGCCTAATGATGCGGACGGGTGGCGAGGCTTTGGCCAAAAGCTCGCCGAGATCGGCAAACCGATCACCGATTCTGGACTGACCTTTGGCTGGCACAATCACGCTTTTGAGTTTCACCAGCAGCCTACCGGCGAATTCCCCATGGCGTTGATCCTGGAGGCCAGCGATCATGTTATGTTGGAGTTCGATATGGCCTGGGCCCATATCGCGGGCCAGGACCCCGCCGCATGGCTCGACCGCTACGGGTCGCGTGTCGCCGCCGCCCACATCAAAGACATCGCGCCGACCGGCCAAAAGATGGATGAGGACGGCTGGGCCGATGTCGGTCAAGGCATCATGGATTGGCCCGGTATCTACTCCAAGCTGAAGGCGCTCGGCGTGCCGGCACTGGTTGTCGAACATGACAACCCCGCCGATGATCGCCGCTTTGCCAGCACATCTTTGGCGGCGCTGCGCGCTTTCGACGCCACCTGAACCACCAAGGACTGTTCGATGACAACGCGCAACCTTGAACGCCTTGGCGTTGGTATCATTGGCTGCGGAAGCATTGCCTCGACATATTTGCGGCTCGCACCCCTGTTCCGCACCATAGACGTACGCGGCGTTGCCGACATCAATCCTGCGGCTGCCGAAGCACGCGCCAACGAATTCGGTGTGCCAGCTATGAGCGTCGACCAGCTCCTGGCCGACCCATCCATCGCGATCATCGTCAACCTTACCATCCCGACCGCTCATGCCAGCGTCACCCGCAGCATTTTGGAAGCTGGCAAACACGCCTATTCCGAAAAGCCCTTCGTGCTCACCCTGGCCGAGGGCGAGGAGCTGCGCGCGCTATGCGAATCGACTGGCCTGCGCATCGGGTCAGCGCCGGACACGTTTCTCGGCGGCGCCCATCAGACCGCACGCCAAGCCATTGATGAGGGCGCCGTCGGCCGCATCGCGTCGGGCACCTGCCATGTGATGAGCCACGGGATGGAGCATTGGCATCCCAATCCGGATTTCTTCTACCAGCCGGGGGCCGGGCCGGTCCTCGACCTTGGACCCTATTACATCACCAACCTGCTGCAGCTCTTGGGGCCGGTGAGACAGGTGGCGGCGCTCACCACAGCCGCCAGTACCCATCGTACCATTAGTTCGCAGCCGCGCGCGGGCGAGACCATTCCCGTCGACACGCCGACCACGATCCATGCGCTTTTGGCGTTTGAGCAGGGCGCATCGATCACGCTCTCGGCAAGTTGGGATGTCTGGGGTCATCGCCACAAGCCGATGGAACTCTACGGCACCGATGGCTCGCTCTATGTCCCTGATCCGAACTTTTTCGGTGGTGCTGTCCAGAAGGTCGATCCGTCAGGCGGCACCACCGTTCTTTCAGACAGTGATCATCCCTTCGGTGTCGAACAGGAAGTGCATGGGGGGCAACCGCAAGCCAACTACCGCGCGGCAGGATTGGCCGATATGGTCGCGGCCATCCAGGAAAATCGCCCGCATCGCTGCGCCTTCGACCTGGCGCTTCACGCGGTCGATGTGATGGGGTCAATCCTGAATTCGGGTGAAACAGGAACCTTCATCACGCCATCAACGCGTTGCGAGCGACCGGCACCGCTTAGCGCCGATGAAGCCAAAGCGCTGCTTGCCTGACAAGGTTTGAATTAGGCCGCTGCGGCCACATTCTCCTCAGCCTGGTCGACTTTGTTGTCCTGGCTGCGGAGCGCCTCCATCACCTCTTTGGAGAACAGCATCGGGCCATCGAATTTGGTTCGTTTAGCAAAATACATCGCAGCATCGGACTGGCTTAGCAGCGTTTCCCAATCGATGCCGGGCTTGCCTACCGATACCCCGATGGACGGTTGCAGCAAGGCTTCATGATTGGCGAAGCGGATCGGGCGATTGCACGTTTCGCGAATGCGCTCGGCGACCAGGTTAGCGGCGGCTTGGGCGTTCTCGTCCACCACCAGGCAGACAAATTCATCACCGCCAATGCGCACGACATGATCGCTGGATCGCACGGCGCCCTGCAGGCGTTGTGCTGTCACTTTCAGCGCCCGATCACCATCCTTGTGTCCATGCGTATCGTTGAGCGCTTTGAAGTCATTCAGATCGAGATAGAGCACGGCAACATGTCCTGCCGCGATGGCCGAGCGAATGCCGGATTTGGCCAAGACACCATCGAGACCCGACCGGTTGAGCAGCCCGGTGAGCTGGTCTGTCGTCGCCACATGGTGGGCCCGTTCCAGCATCTTTGCCTGCTCGTGAAAATAGCGCGCCGCCGACAGGCAGATTGCAAAGATGCCGGCGCACACCAGCAGGATGAATGGCAAAACATCGGTGCGCAGCATGGTGCCAAGCTCGTGCGGCGTCCAAACCAATTGAGCGACCGGCGCGCCACTGGGGCCAGGCAGGGAAAGCGATGGTGGATCGACGGGCTCGGCGGTTGGGCGAATGGCATAGCCGCTGCCTTGCGTCATCCGTTCGATGGCCCGCAGCTCATCATCATTGAACTGGACGATCCCAACCAGGATCGGAAGGTTTTCGGCGATCGCGGGATCAACATAATCTGGCGTGATCCATGCCGTTGTAATGGCACCGTGGACACCGTTCACCGCACCAACACCAGCGATGGACACATAGGATGAGGGGTCGTGGTTCGCCAGTTCCGACAGGAAGGGTGCCAGGCCAGCGACATCGAACTGCGATCGCGAGGCGATCTGTTCGGTCGCATCAAAGAGATGCAGAACCGCTTGATCGTGGGAAAGAATAACAAGCTGATCGAACAGCTCACTTTCAATGGCGCCAGAACCCATATGCTCATAGATCGCCGCCGCGTCACCCGCCTCGACAACCTCGTAGGCAAGCGACCAAAACGCGTAATCATTGGTCGATGCCTGCACCTGATCGACCGTTTCCGTGACCATCAGCTCAACCAAGTCGCGGGTCGCCTCGCGCTCAATCTCATTGATCCGCCCGGTCAACCAGAACAGCGACCATAAGATCATGCCAACGGCGACAACGCCGAGCACTGTCAGTTTGATAAAGATTGGCTGAGTGGCATGCGCCTTGGTCATGATCGGCTCCTTTTGGGAGCCTGCCTTCTATCCAACGCACCTTAAAGAACGGAAAAATGATGCCGGAAACAGGAGGCTATCCTTAGAGGATGCTAAAAGACCGGTTAAAGCCGATGACGCATCAAACAACGCGACGCAATACGTCGGCGCTTAGGCGTTGACGATCAGAAGAGGGAAAATGGAGCGGGCGATGGGATTTGAACCCACGACCCCAACCTTGGCAAGGTTGTGCTCTACCCCTGAGCTACACCCGCTCATGAGACGGCCAAGGGGTATCCCTCGAGGAGGGCATTGCCGTCTGCGAGGCGCTTCTATGCATCAACGGATCGGCTTTTGCAACCATGTTGTTACACCCATTGAAGCGCGGATTGCCGGCCTGCGCGATGAGGGTTGTCGCACCGAGCCGTGCTGGTTAGGGAAGCTGGTCTTTCACGCCGGAAATTCGACAAGAAACGTGCCATGACCGCTGCACATCACACCCGCCAAAGCCTGCTCTCCCAGCTTGATGCCTGGGGGATCAAGACCAAAACAGTCGATCACGAACCGCTGTTTACCGTTGAACAGTCCACCAAGGTGCATCGCGAAGTCGACGGCGCGCATACCAAAAACCTCTTCCTGAAAGACAAAAAGGGTGCGCTTTTCCTGGTGACGGCCGAACACGCCACGCAAGTGAACTTGAAGAACCTGCACAAAAAGCTCGGCTGCGGCAGGCTTTCCTTCGGCAACGCCCAACTCATGGAAGCTCATCTTGGCGTGACGCCGGGGTCGGTTACCGCACTCGCCGTCATCAACGATGTCGATCACACAGTCACGTTCGTGCTTGACGCCAATCTGATGAATGCTGCCATCATCAACGTCCATCCGTTGGAGAACACGGCCACCACGTCGATTGCCCGCGATGATTTGCTCGCCTTCGTTGAAAAGACCGGCCACGAGGTTCAGATCGTCGACCTTGAAAGCGATCTGGTCGACAGCGCCTGAGCCGCCTTGTAGAAGGCCGAATAAGGCCCATCTGAAATGGCAAGAAACCGTTTCGCGTAAGGATATCTCATGTTGATCGGAACCGGCGGAACGCCGCCATCAAACTCCCAGCCGACCACCGGCGATGTCATCGACATAACAACCGCTGACTTCATGAAAGAGGTCATCGAAGAATCCAAAACCCGGCCTGTTCTGGTGGATTTCTGGGCGCCATGGTGCGGTCCCTGCAAACAACTCACCCCGACGTTGGAAAAGGTGATCGCCAAGGCTGGCGGCAAGGTTCGCCTGGCCAAAATGAACATTGATGAACACCCCGAAGTGGCCGGTCAGATGGGCGTGCAATCGATCCCTGCGGTGTTCGCCTTTGTCGATGGCCGTCCAGCCGATGGCTTTCAAGGCGCCCAGCCGGAAGCCCAAGTTCAAGCCTTCATCGACAAGCTGATTGGTCCGCAAGGCCCGAGCCCGACCGAACAGATGCTCGAAAAAGCCGACGAAGCCTTAGCGGCCAATGATCTGCAAGGCGCGGCCACCTTGTTCGCGCAAATTCTGCAAGCCGAACCGGAAAACGTCACGGCCATGGCCGGCATGCTGAAGGTCTATGTCGCTGCCGGCGAACTGGAGACGGCGCGCCAGGCCCTTGCAAGTCTCACCGATGAGATGAAGGCCGATCCGGCGATCCAAGCCGCGCAGACATCGCTCGATCTGGCGGAGAAGGCAGCAGCCCTTGGGGACGCTGAGGAATTGGCGGCCCGGCTGGAGGTCAATCCCGACGATCATCGGGCGCGGTTTGACCTTGCCCTAATTCACAATGCCAAAAACCATCGCGAAGCGGCCGCCGCAGCCCTTGTCGAGATCGTTCAGCGCGATAGGTCATGGGAAGATGACGGCGCCCGCAAAGAATTGTTGCGCCTGTTTGAAGCCTGGGGCCCCTCCGACCCGGCCAGCATTGCCGGTCGAAAGAAATTGTCCCGGGTCCTGTTCTCGTAAGAAGCGCGGCCACACGCGCCATATTCGGCCTTAACTGGCCAAAAGGCCCTGCAGGACACCATGGCATCTTTGCACAGCAATCTTGCGCAACGCATACCGGCCGTTGTTCCGGTGTTTCCGTTATCGTCAGCTCTGCTGCTGCCGCGCGGACAGATGCCGCTGAACATCTTCGAGCCGCGCTATTTGGCGATGGTGGATTATGCGCTCGGCCATGAGCGGCTTATCGGCATGGTGCAGCCGAAGTTTGAGCGCGATGGGTCGCCGGTGATGGGTCTTGATCCGGACACACCGCCGCTTTGCGAGGTCGGCTGCCTTGGCAGGATTTCTGCGTTTCAGGAAACTGACGACGGCCGCTATTTGATGACGCTGACCGGTGTCTGCCGCTTCAAAATCGAAGAAGAAGAAACCGCCATCACGCCGTTTCGCATGTGCCGCGTGACCACCGACCAATATGCGCAGGATTTCGAACAGGGCGCAGGCGAGAAACTCGTCGATCGCGACACGCTGCTGACGACCTTCAAAGCCTATTTGGAAGCCAATGATCTGGAAGCCGATTGGTCGGGCGTTGAAAAGGCCTCCAATGAGGCGCTGGTGAACGCGCTTTGCATGATGAGCCCTTATGGCCCGCCGGAAAAACAGGCTCTTTTGGAAGCTGATGATCTGGGCGCCCGCGCCGACACACTGATCGCCATCACCGAACTGTCGCTCGCCCGCGACAGTGACGGCGACCGCTCGGCCTTGCAGTAGATGTTTTGGCCGGAGAAAATGCGCCCATGGCCGAACCGACCCCCGCCGCACCCAAGCGCCTGACCATTGATCGCAAGCTGCTCGACATCCTGGTGTGTCCGGTGACGAAATCGGTCCTGCACTATGATCACGACAAGCAGGAATTGATCTCTTACGCCGCCAAGGTTGCCTATCCGATCCGCGATTCCATCCCGATCATGTTGATCGAGGAAGCGCGCGAGTTGGATGATGCGGAATTGGCGAAAATCAAAACCGGGAAGCTCTGAGTTCTATTGACAATTTCGTTTTAGCAATCTCACTTCAAGCTATTGGTTGATAAAATGCCTCTTAGTCTTCGCATAGACATAGTGTTATTTGTCATATTTAGCATGTTTGGTGCTTTGCTATTTTCATTAATAGTAGCACAATTGTTTTCATGGATTTTCAATTTGATCCGATATGGATCTTCTAGACCACCAAATCGGCCCTCTTTGAATTCTAATGTGGGCCTCGTGACAACTGGAACACTAATCGCCATATTTGGATATGGTAACTACACTGGATTATACTGTGAGGAAGGCGGGCCATACAGGAGAGATACAACCTGTTTTTTACACGGATACGATCTTACACTCTTCTATCCGGCATTCATGGTATTCGCCTTTTTCGGCCTTCTTTTGATATTTTGGATGTTCTCACAGAACTAATTATGGAGTGTAGCTGGCATGTTTCCTACACTCAACGAGCATCGCTGCGGTAAACTGCTAAATCGCCTCGCCACTCATTAGTCTTGGCCGGTCCTTGCTGATCCCGGCAGCCTCATCGATGAAATAGCGTTTCAGCGCCGGAAGCCGGTCGACCACCCCGAGACCGAAAGAGCGCAGCGTGCGCACCGGCGCCATATCGTTGGAAAAAAGCCGGTTGAGTACGTCCGTCACCACGCCCATCTGCGCAGTATCGAACCGGCGCCAGCGCTGATAGCGCTCCAAGACGTCGTCCGCGCCGATATCGAGCCCAAGCCGAGCCGCATCGACCACCGCTTCGGCGAGCGCGGCAACATCACGCAGCCCCATATTGAGGCCCTGACCGGCAATCGGATGCATGCCATGCGCGGAATCACCGGCAAGGGCCAGGCGCGGCGCAATGAAGGACCGCGCAAGCTTCAAGCCAAGCGGAAAGGCAATACGGCGGCTTTCCAGTTTCAACTCGCCGAACTGCGCGCCAAACCGACGTTCCAATTCCAGCATGAAGGTGAACTCATCGCCATTGACCAAAGCGTCGGCGGTCGCGGTTTTTTCCGTCCAGACGATGGAAGAGCGCTTGCCCGGCAAGGGCAGTGAGGCGAACGGGCCAGCCGGTAGAAAGTGTTCGTAGGCGATGCCTTCATGATCGCGCTTATGGCTGACAGTGCAGACAATGCCTGACTGGCCATACATCCAGCCAACGGTGTCGATCCCCGCCAGATCGCGCAGCCGTGAACGCACCCCATCGCAGGCCACCAGCAGACGCGCGGTCACCTGGCGTTTGTCTCCAAGCGTGATGTCCACATGGCCGGTATCGGCATCAAAGTCATCAACCGTCTGGGGCGCTTCGATGATAACGCCTTCATCCAAACACCGCGCGCGCAGGCTCTTCGTCATCGCCCCGTTCGGCACCATGTGGGCAAATGGCTCACCATCCTTGGTCTCGCCATCAAAGGTCAAAAAGACCGGGCGAACCGGATCGCGCGTTTCCGAGTCGGTGATGATCATCTGATTGATCGGCTGAGCCTCCTCGGCAAAGCCCTGCCAGGCGCCCAGCGTCGTCAACATGGTGCGGGCCGCGCTGGCGATTGCCGAAGCACGGCCATCCTTGTCAGCCTGCGCAGGTTCACGCAGGTCCACCACCGCCACTGTCAGGTCCTTGGCACCAACCTTTAGCGCCAAAGCCAGCGACAAGCCGACATAGCCACCGCCAGCAATCAGCACATCGACGGTTTCAGGAACGGTGGAAAGGGAGGCGCGGGCCATCAGAACGGTCTCAAGCTTGTTGTGGTGCCGCCAACATGATCCAACGGCATCAAAACACAAGCACGCACACTGTCTCACCCGTGCCCAAGCAGGGCGGGGAAAAGGAAGAGTTTCCATGCCACCATCCAAAGGCCAGGCCTCCATGCAAGCATTGATGCGCGTGCTCGATTTGGAAGTGCTGGAACACAATCTCTTTCGCGGCATCTCCCCAGATGCCGGCTGGCAACGCGTTTTCGGCGGTCAGGTCATTGGCCAAGCCCTGATGGCTGCCTGCAAAACGGTCGATGCCGACCGGCATCCACATTCACTGCATGGTTATTTCATGCGGCCCGGCGATCCATCGATCCCCATCATCTATGAAGTCGATAGGATCAGAGATGGGCGTTCCTTCACCACCCGCCGTATCGTCGCAATTCAACATGGCCAGGCGATTTTCTCCATGTCCTGCTCATTTCATGTGGCCGAGGATGATGTGTTCGACCATCAAAGCACCATGCCTGACGTCCCGCCGCCGGAGGCGTTGGCGGACGAGTCCGATATGAAGGCGACCTTCATGCAGGTCGCGCCGGAGCCGATCCGCAGATATTGGGAGCGCGAGCGCCCGTTGGAACTGCGGCCGACAAGTTTTGAGCACTACACGTCTGACGAACCGCAACCGGCGGAGCAATTTGTCTGGCTTCGCTCAACGGCGCCGGTGCCCGAGCCGTTTGACGATGATCCGCGTGTCCATGCCGCGATCCTCGCCTACGCCTCCGATATGACCCTGCTCGACACGGCGCTCTTTCCCCACGGCCTGTCAATCTTCTCCCGCGCCATCCAAGCGGCGAGCCTGGACCACGCCATGTGGTTCCATAGACCTTTTAGGATCGAAGACTGGCTGCTTTACGCCCAGGACGCCCCCTCGGCGCACGGCGCACGCGGTTTCACCCGTGGCGCGATCTACAATCGTGCTGGAGAATTGGTCGCCTCGACCGCGCAAGAGGGCCTGATCCGCCGGAACAAGCCTAAGCGTTGAGCATTTCACGGCCTTAAGCTCGGCGATTATTTGCTCTGCATAACTATTAGGCAATATGTTGCACCGCAACCTGCACAAAAAACAGGCATGTCTTAGCGATTCTTAACGATTGGGCAGAGGTCGGCCAGTCGGTCACCAAGGCCGATTCAATTTCTCCTTATTTCTTAGTGCTTTGCGGCCAGAATCTGAATCTGGCACGAAACTTGGATGAAATGTGGCGTTCGCAAGGCAAAGGCACGTCAGCCAGGCCCTTGCGGCCCGGATCGTCCCCCCACGGTGTCATCCGGTTTTAGCTTGCGGGCGGCGGGTGCTCATCACAGCAGCGCACATCGTTCGTGCAAGGCCAACTTGAAGAAGAATAGGACGACACGCGTATGAAAATCGTCATGGCCATTATCAAGCCGTTCAAGCTCGACGAAGTTCGTGATGCCCTCACCGCCATCGGTGTGCAGGGTCTGACCGTTACCGAAGTCAAAGGCTATGGCCGGCAAAAAGGCCACACAGAAATCTATCGCGGCACAGAATATGCCGTTTCATTCCTGCCCAAGCTGAAGATTGAAGTCGCCGTTTCGGCAGACCTCATCGACAAGGTGGTGGAAGCCATCTCCTCGGCTGCCAAAACCGGCCAGATCGGCGACGGCAAGATCTTCGTTTACGGCCTCGACCAAGCCATCCGCATCCGCACCGGCGAATCCGACGCGGCCGCGCTGTAAGTCTCTCCCCAAGCAAAGGGTTTTTCCATGTCCAAGCGTTATCTTCAGGTCGGGATGGCAGCCTCCGCTGCGCTTCTCGCCCTTGCAGCGCCTGCCCTGGCGCAAGACGCCACCGAAGCGATGGCCTCCTCTGAGGTGCCTGAATACTCGGTGTTCGTCTTCAACACGACACTCTTCCTAATCGGTGGCTTCCTCGTCATGTGGATGGCCGCTGGCTTCTCCATGCTCGAAGCCGGCCTGGTGCGTTCCAAGAACGTTTCCATGCAGTGCACCAAGAACATCGGCCTGTTCTCCATCGCCGCTGTTGCCTACTATTTGATCGGCTACAATTTGATGTATCCGCTCGGCTCCTGGTCCATCGGAACCGACGAAACTGGCGGTTACCTCGGCGCATTCGCCTTAGCAGCGCTTGAAGCCGTTGGCGTCTCCGCCGATGCGGCTGACGATATCGGCTACGCCTCCACGGGTTCGGATTTCTTCTTCCAGCTGATGTTTTGCGCCACCACAGCCTCGATCGTTTCGGGCACGCTGGCTGAGCGCATCAAGCTCTGGCCATTCCTGATCTTCGTGCTCGTCCTGACCGCGCTGATCTACCCAATCCAGGCTTCCTGGAAATGGGGTGGTGGTTTCTTGGACAGCCAGTTCGGCTTCCTCGACTTCGCTGGTTCAACGGTTGTGCACTCGGTCGGCGGCTGGGCCGCTCTCACCGGTGCGATCATCCTTGGCGCCCGCAAAGGCAAGTTCGGCGCTGGTGGCGAAATCCACCCGATGCCTGGCTCGTCCATGCCACTGGCAACCCTCGGCACGTTCATCCTGTGGCTCGGCTGGTTCGGCTTCAACGGCGGTTCGCAGCTCGCGCTGGGCTCGGTCGGTGATGCCGCTGATGTTTCACGCATCTTCTCCAACACCAACACAGCCGCTGCCGGTGGTGCCATCGCCGCACTGATCCTAACCCAAATCCTCTATAAGAAGGTCGATCTGACAATGGTCTTGAACGGCGCGCTTGCCGGTCTGGTCTCGATCACTGCTGAACCGCTGACCCCAGGTCTGGGTGCAGCAACCCTGATCGGTGCCGTCGGTGGCGTGATCGTCGTGATCACTGTGCCACTGCTCGACAAGCTGAAGATCGACGATGTTGTCGGCGCCATCCCGGTTCACCTCTTTGCAGGTATCTGGGGCACGCTGGCCGTGTTGCTCACCAACTCCGATGCAACGCTGGTTGGTCAGGTTGTGCCGATCATCATCGTTGGCGCCTTCGTGGTCGTCACCTCGAGCCTTGTCTGGTTCATCCTCAAAGCCACCATGGGTATCCGGGTGTCTGAGGAAGACGAGATGATGGGTCTCGACAAAGCCGAGATCGGCGTCGAAGCCTACCCCGAGTTCGGTGCAGGCCAAGCCTAAGCACCATGTGATCGCATAGATCTCCCACGGCGGCGCATCCGCCGCACACACTGGGCCCGCAGGCGACTGCGGGCCCTTTTTGTAGCGTCCATGAGAAACACGATCGCCCAACCCAAGCCATTGCCCGCGTCTCCAGCCACCTCCTTGGTAACCTTAAGCGAGGCTTAACCACCGCCGGTGCAAGGTGGGGCGACATGTATTGCGTTCCATCATCCGCCGAGCGCTGGGGGTCTGTGTTGTGATTATACATGCCGACATCCGGCGCTTTGTCTATGAAACGGGCTCGCCGTTCAAACGGCTCGAAGCCCTGCTTGCCGGCGTGCGCCCGAACCCCGATCTTGAACCGATCACCATGACGGTTGGGGAACCGCGTCACGCACCACCTGCTGGCATCATCCAGGCGCTCACCGCTGCCGAAGCGGGTTTTGCCAAATACCCAGCCATAAACGGTACGCCAGACCATCGCCGCGCGATCGCCGATTGGCTGATCCGCCGTTACGATCTGACGCCTGAGAGCGTTGATCCAGGCGCCCACATTCTGCCGCTCAATGGCTCGCGCGAAGGGTTGGTTTTCGCGGCGCGCACAGCCCGCGACGTGCGTCCGACCATCGAGCGTCCTGTCATTGTGATGCAGAACCCATTTTACCAAGCCTATTCCGCCGGGGCGCTGATGGCGGACTGCGATGTGGTTCTATTGGATGAAGCCGACACGCGCGGAGAAGCGCTTCCAGAAGAAATCTGGAAGCGCACGGTCGCCGCCTACATCGCCTCGCCAACCAATCCGCAAGGCCAAGTTCTATCGCATTCCGATTGGCATTCTTGGATCGAACTTGCCCGTTTGCATGACTTCTTTCTTTTTGCTGACGAGTGCTACTCGGAAATTTACCGGCGCACGCCGCCTCCAGGCGTCCTAGAAGTGGCTGCGCGCAGTGCCGGCGGGTTCCGCCAAATCGTCAGCTTCAATTCGCTTTCCAAGCGCTCCAACCTGCCGGGCCTGCGCGCCGGTTTCGCCGCCGGCGATAAGGCATTCCTCGCCGCCTTCACGCGCCTGCGCCTCATGGGCGGACCTCAAACCGCCATTCCCATTCAGGCAGCCGCCGCGTGCGCCTGGGCCGACGAGACCCATGTCACCCATAGCCGCGCGCTCTACGCCAGAAAATGGACCCTCGTGGAAGACATCCTTGGGCGCCATCTTAGCGAACCCACCCCGCAGGCAGGCTTCTTTTTGTGGCTGAAACTGCCCGAAGGCGTGTCGGACATCGACGCGGCCACCCGCCTGTGGCGCGACCAGGCACTGCGCACCATTCCCGGCTCCTACATGACCTATGCCGATGATCACACGCCAGCGGCAGCCTCTCCAGGCGTAGACCGCCTGCGGCTGGCTTTGGTCGACGATGAACCCACAACAACTGAGGCGCTCACCCGCCTTGCCACTTTGTTTGCGTAAGAACGGACACGACCATGCGGACCAGAAACATGCGTGCCACACGGACCTTTGACACGCCCCTGCTCGACACCAACCTGCTGAAGACGATGATGCGTCGTCAGGCGGCCACGCTGTCGGGCCTGGCGTTGATTGCAGTCGCTGCCCTGGCCGTTCTTGCGTTAGCAACCTGGTCCGTCGCCGACCCCAGCCTCAGCCACGCAACCGCTGCACCGGTCACCAACATGCTGGGCGCGCCAGGCGCGATCTTTGCCGATCTCATCATGCAGGTGCTCGGCCTTGGCGCAGTGTTCCTGCTGGTACCAATCGTGGTCTGGGGCTGGCATCTGATGACCTATGGCGGCTTGGAAGCAAAAGCGCGTCGCACAGCCTATGCGCTCGGGTTCAACGCCGCCTGCTGCGCGCTTCTGGCGCTGATGCCTCTGTCGGGCGCCTGGCCGCTTCCCATCGGCCTTGGCGGATTGGTTGGCGACGCGCTGATCGCCCTGCCGAACGGCCTGATCCCCGTTTCTATCGTTCCGGCGCTTATCGTTGCAGCTTTGGCGCTGCCAGCAGCCTATGTCTGTTTTCGCCGCACCACGTCGGTTCCCGTTCTGCCGACCCCACCCTCGCCAGCCGATATGCGCATCGAACCGCGCCGCGTGCACCGCGCCGATGGTGTTGAGGAAGAGTATTGGGATGATGAAGACGAGGGCGGCTTTGACGACGAGGACCGCCCCGGTCGCGTCCACCTGGCCATGGGGTATGCCGCCCATCTTGGCTATTCTGGCCTGGCGGCCGCCAAACGCTTGCTGCCTGGCAGCCGTCGTGCCTATCCACCGGTGCGCCCGGACCTGGGAACCTTGAACGCGCGCTTACGCGCATCTGAAGACCCAGAGTTCACGCGCCAAGAGCCCGCCTATGCCCATGAACCTGCGCAGGATACCGCGTGGGATCAACCGGAGCTTGCGCCAATCGCAGCCGATCCGCAGATGTCCTATGCGCCACAACCAGCGCATGCAGCGCCAGTTTCGCAGGATGACTGGGCCCAATTCGAGCCCGCGCCACCGCATGAAGCGGCCGTCCCGCTCGACATGCCGCCGCTCGACAGCGAAAATCCGGCTGCCTGGGCTGATCAGCCACAAGCGGCAGACCAATCTTATGCACCGCAGCCGGCGCCGTCGCGCGGCCCGGCATCTCGTGGCCCAGGCTCCCGTGGTCACGCGCGCGTTGCCGAAGTCGCCAAGACGAAACCTGGCAAGCGCGCGGCCCGCGAAGCCCAACCCTCGCTCATCAACGATGGCGTGGGCTTTGAATTGCCGCCGCTGCACTTGCTATCCGATGCGCCGGCCACTGGCCAAAAAGCGCTGTCGCCACAAGCCCTGGAGCGCAATGCTGGGCTTTTGGAAGGCGTGTTGGAAGATTTCCGCGTCACCGGCGAGGTCATCAATGTCTGCCCTGGCCCTGTCGTCACGCTTTATGAGTTCGAACCGGCGCCGGGCGTGAAATCGGCGCGCGTCATTGGTCTGGCGGATGATATCGCCCGTTCCATGAGCGCGATTTCCGCCCGCGTGGCGGTTATTCCGGGCCGCAATGCCATCGGCATCGAATTACCCAATAACACCCGCGAAACGGTCTATTTGTCGGAGATACTCGCCTCGCAGAACTTCGAAAAGGCCAAGGGCAATCTGCCGCTGGCCATGGGCAAAACCATCGGCGGTGAGCCAGTGATTGCCGATCTGGCCCGTATGCCGCACTTGCTGGTCGCCGGCACCACGGGCTCGGGTAAATCGGTGGCGATCAACACCATGATCCTGTCGATCCTCTACCGTTGGACGCCCGAAGAATGCCGCTTGATCCTGATCGATCCAAAAATGCTGGAGCTCTCGGTCTATGACGGCATCCCGCATTTGCTGACGCCCGTTGTGACCGATCCCGGCAAGGCCGTGGTCGCGCTGAAATGGGCCGTCAAGGAGATGGAAGATCGCTACCGGAAAATGTCCAAGCTCGGTGTGCGCAACATCGATGGCTTCAACGCCCGGGTGAAAGAAGCGGAGAAAAAGGGCGAGGTGATCAGCCGGACCGTTCAGACCGGGTTCGACGAGCATTCCGGTGAGGCGGTGTATGAGCGCGAGGAGCTTTCCTACGAACCAATGCCCATGCTCGTTATCGTCGTTGATGAAATGGCCGACCTCATGATGGTCGCTGGCAAGGAGATCGAAGGCGCCATTCAACGCTTGGCACAGATGGCTCGTGCCGCCGGCATCCATATCGTGATGGCCACGCAACGTCCGTCAGTGGATGTGATCACGGGTACGATCAAAGCCAATTTCCCAACGCGTTGTTCGTTCCAGGTGACCTCGAAGATCGATTCACGCACGATTCTCGGCGAGCAGGGCGGCGAACAGCTGCTCGGCCAAGGCGATATGCTGTTCATGGCCGGCGGTGGCCGTATCCAGCGCGTCCATGGGCCATTCGTGTCGGATGAAGAGGTTGAACTGGTTGTGGATCATCTGAAGACGCAAGGCGCCCCAGAATATCTCCACACCATCACAGAAGAGGTGGATGAGGACGAGGACCCGAATGCCGATCCGACGGAAAAATCAATTGCGCGTCTGGAAAAGTCCGATGATCCCTATGAGCAGGCGATCGCCATTGTTATGCGCGACAAGAAAGCCTCGACCAGTTACATCCAGCGCCGCCTCGGCATCGGCTACAACCGCGCAGCCTCCATTATCGAACGCATGGAGAAAGAGGGTCTAATCGGCCCGGCCAACCATGCCGGCAAGCGCGAAGTCTTGATGCAGCTTGGCGAAGAGGATGGGTTCGACGGCTAGTGCGCTGCTATGCCCGGATTAACGAACCAGTCAGCTAGGGTTAAGGTAGCTCTCGCCATACTCCGGTCGCAGTGATTCGCTTTTTCGGCTCCAACCGCCCTGACGACCCTTCTAAGGATATGCCCGTGCCCGCCTCTTTGCCTAACCTGAAAACCGGCCTCATCGTTCTTATGACATCGGCTGCCCTAGCGCTCGGCGCCATCACCACAGCCAGCGCGGTGAACACGTTTCCTGGCGCGCTGACCGAAGAAGATTTGGGTGAAGTTGAGCGGCTGTCTAACCACATCAACAGCCTGGAGACCATGCAGGGCCGGTTCATACAGGTCGGGCCGACCGGCGAGCGCACCGAAGGCTATTTCGTGCTGCACCGACCCGGTCGCCTGTTGTTCCGCTATTTGCCGCCATCGCGCTTGGAAATTGTCTCCGACGGTTCCGGACTTGTTGTTCGCGACGCCTCCGTCGGCACCCACGACCTTTACCCGATCTCACAGACGCCACTGCGCTTCTTGCTTGAAGAGCGTGTCGATCTCGTCGGCGACGGTAATGTGCTCGATGTTTCAACATCGGAAGAAACCGTCACCGTGATGATGCAGGACGAAACCCCGATTGGGCGCGGTCGCATCGCCATCACGGCAACCCAGGAACCGCTCGCCATTCAGCAATGGACGGTGACCGATCCGCAAGGCTTTGAAACCACCGTCGCGCTATTTGAAGTTGAGTATGGCCGCCCAACCGATCCCAATTGGTTTTTCATCGACCATATCAATCGCGGCGAGTGAACGCGATTGCCGGGGATGGCAGAAGCCTAGCAGTTGCCGCCGTTGAGCGGTGCGCGTAAGCATGCACCATGACTCAAAACACGTTTCGTCTCGCAACTTGGAACATCAATTCGGTGCGGCTGCGCATCGATCAGGTGGTAAGGTTCCTCGATGAGCACCAGCCCGACGTGCTCTGCTTACAGGAAACCAAATGTCGCGAAGAAGAGTTCCCGGCCAAGGCGATCCGTGCTGCGGGTTACGAGCACCTGGGTATCCACGGTCAGAAGGCCTATCACGGATCGGCGATCCTCTCCCGACTGCCGATGAACGCGGTTGAACGCATAGATTTCTGCGCTGTCGGTGATGCCCGCCATGTTGCTGCGACGGTCGAACTACCGGGAACAATCAGTGGTGCCGACAAGGTTCGCGTCCACTCGCTCTATGTGCCCGCCGGTGGCGACGAGCCCGACCCAGAAATCAATCCGAAATTCGATCACAAGCTGCGCTTTGTTTCAGAAATGCAGCAACGATTACAAGCCGATAGCCAAGTGCCCACGCTGATCGCCGGCGATCTCAACATCGCGCCCTATGAGGAAGACGTCTGGTCGCACAAGCAGCTTTTGAAAGTCGTGTCGCACACGCCAGTGGAGACCGACCTGTTTGAAAAGACACGCGAAACGCTGGGCTACACCGACACCATGCGCCGACACGTGGCAATGGAGGAAAAGCTCTACACCTGGTGGAGCTACCGCGCCAAAGATTGGGCTGCCTCCAATCGCGGGCGACGGCTCGATCATGTCTGGACCTGCCCGAAATGGGCCGACCGCTCGACCGGCGTTTCGGTCTATACTGACGCGCGCGGTTGGACGAAAGCCTCCGACCACGCCCCCGTGATCGTCGACTACGCTTGATCTGAAACCTTCAGAGCTGACGACGACCGCTCATGACGACCGATGCGCGCCCGGTAAGCGTGCGCAATTCGTCGGACATATCGGCATAGAGTTGGGCGGCAAGGTCGGGAAACTCCGAGAGCATGCGCACGAACAGCGAGCGCCGGATCAACAGCACTTCAACCCGTGAAACCGCAATCGCCGTGTGACGCCGCTTGGTCTGCGCCAGCAAGGCCCGTTGGCCAAGCAGCGTGCCAACCTTAAAGCGCTCACCCTCATCCTCATGGCTGCCATCGGTGAGGCGAACCTGCCCCGATAGGATCACCAAGCCACCTTCGGTCGGGTCGCCAACCCGAAAAAGCGTGGTTTCTGCGTCGTGATGCTGATTCTCGCCACCAAAGGCGAGCAGACGCAAATGCTCATCGCCAAACCGTTCAAAGAACGGGACGCGCCGTAAGACGGCAATGTCGGAGGCGAGACTCATTCAGCATCCCAAGCAGGGGTGATCGGACAGCACGCATGGTCTTATGAGACCAGCTTGTAGCCGCCCGCTTCAGTCACAAGGAGGTCAGCGCGGCTCGGATCACTCTCGATCTTCTGCCGCAGGCGATAGATATGGGTTTCCAGCGTGTGGGTGGTGACGGCCGCGTTGTAACCCCATACTTCGGAGAGCAATACATCGCGGGCGACCGGCTTGCCGCCGGCGCGGTGGAGAAACTTCAGGATCGACGTTTCTTTTTCGGTGAGGCGAACTTTCTTGCCGTCGCCGTCCTGCAGCAGCTTGGCCGCCGGTTTGAACGTATAGCGGCCGAGTTGGAAAACAGCGTCTTCGCTTTGCTCGAACTGGCGCAGCTGAGCGCGAATACGCGCTAGGAGGACCGCAAACCGGAACGGCTTGGTGACATAGTCGTTGGCGCCGGCTTCCAGCCCCAAAATCGTGTCCGAATCGGTGTCATGACCGGTCAGCATGATCACCGGGGCTTTGAAATCGTTCTTGCGCAAGAGCCGCACCGCCTCGCGGCCATCAAGATCCGGCAGGCCGACATCCATGATCACCAGATCAATGTCGTTGGCACGAGCATAGGTGATGCCCGCTTGTGCGCTATCGCAATGATGTGTGGCGAACTCGTCATAGAGTGCAAACTGCTCCTGGAGAGCGCCTGCAAGCTCGGTATCATCGTCCACGATGAGCAACATACGTCGGCTCATATCCCTACCTCAATTTGGCTGACATCCACGGATGCGCGTCAGACCCCCACACGTGCTTTACGGCAAGGCCGCGCTTGCACGCAAGCACGCGGCAAAGCACAGTCGTGCGTATGCTAAACAGGCCAAGGTATAGAAAAGGTTGGACAAAGCGGTATCGGAGGACGGTGCCGCGTTCACTCGGCCGTCTGGCAATCGCGGTGCGAGCGCCGCAAGGCCCGGCGACGCGGCATCTGGGCCGGTTGCTGCTCGACGGCAAAGCCTATCCCTGCGCTTTGGGCAAGACCGGCATCACAGCACGCAAACGCGAGGGCGATGGTGCGACACCACGCGGCTTTCTGGCCATTTTGACTGGACGGTTTCGCGCCGACCGCGTTCAGAAGCCTTTGGAGAACGAATCGTTCTGGCAGCGAATCAAGACAAGGGATGGTTGGTGCGACGCTCCTTTTACGCCGGCTTACAATTGCCCGGTGGCGTTGCCACACCCGCAGTCACACGAAGTCATGACCCGCGAGGATCATCTTTATGATCGCCTGATCGTTCTTGATTGGAACATGTCGTGCCGATCGCAGGGGCGCGGGTCGGCCATTTTCCTGCATCAAGCATGCATAGAGCGTGGCGGGATGCACGGCACGGAAGGGTGCATCGCGCTGGATGCGGTCACCTTTGCAAGGCTTGCGCCGCGCCTTGCCGCGCTGGACGCCCTCATCGTGCTGTAATCAGGTACCGCGCGGACCAAAGATCGCGCTGCCGACACGCACATGGGTCGCGCCATGGGCAATTGCGATCTCATAATCCCCGCTCATACCCATCGATCGGATCGGCAGATTGGATTCCTCAGCCAATTTGGCCAGCAACGCAAAATGCTTCGCTGGATCATCCTCCACCGGTGGGATGCACATCAGACCTTGAACGATGAGCCCATGCACCTCGCGGCAGCGTGCCACGAAGCCAGCTGTGTCGGCAGGCGCGATGCCCGCTTTTTGCGGTTCCAACCCGGTGTTTACCTGAACGGTGCAGGGCAGATGACGATCCTGTTTGGCCATCTCCTTGGCCAAGGCGCCGGCGATCTTGTCGCGATCCACGCTTTCGATGACATCGAAGGTCGCGACCGCCTCTTTGGCTTTGTTCGATTGCAATGGGCCGATCAGATGAAGTTCCAGTGTCTCTTTGTGGTGCGCAGCAAGCCGTTCGCGAAGCGCCGGCCACTTGCCCATCGCTTCCCGGACACGGTTTTCACCGAATACGCGCTGCCCGGCCTTGATAACCGGCCAAATGGCGTCTGCATCATAGGTTTTCGAGACGGCAACAAGGGTAACACCGCCCGATGGCCGCGATGCCGCGTGCTCGGCTTCCTTGATGGCGGCACAAACCTTTTCCCAACGTGATACGGCTTCACTCAAACGCCCGCTCCTCCTGCAATCCAGAACGGTTGACCATATCCGCGCTTTCTGGTGAAGGTCCCCCACCCATTTTCTCAGCTGGTTTGGGCACCCCAAAAGCCCGAAACAGCGCGACGCCTCATCACTCTTTTCGAGAACAACGATTGCCTCAATGACCGGTTCATCTCGCCAGAACGCGCCCGAACGCTACAACCCGCAAGCTGTCGAGCCCTATTGGCAAGCCAAATGGAGCGAGGCGGCCGTTTTTGAAACCAAGAACGACGATCCGCGGCCAAAATACTATGTCTTGGAAATGTTCCCCTACCCATCCGGCCGGATCCATATCGGCCATGTGCGCAACTACACGATGGGTGACGTGGTAGCGCGTTACAAACGAGCCCGCGGGTTCAACGTGCTGCACCCAATGGGGTGGGATGCCTTTGGCATGCCGGCAGAAAACGCCGCCATGCAGAACAAGGTGCATCCCCGGGACTGGACCTATCAGAACATCGACACGATGCGCGGTCAGCTCAAAGTGATGGGCTTATCCCTCGATTGGACACGCGAGTTTGCCACCTGCGACGTCGATTATTACCACCGACAGCAGATCCTGTTCACCGACTTTCTGAAGGCCGGCCTGGTCGCTCGCAAGACCAGTCGGGTCAACTGGGATCCGGTGGACCATACGGTTCTGGCCAATGAGCAGGTGATCGATGGGCGCGGCTGGCGTTCCGGCGCCTTGGTCGAGCAACGCGAGCTGGCGCAATGGGTGTTCAAGATCACCGATTTCGCCCAAGACCTGCTCGATGGTCTTGATGAACTCGACAATTGGCCAGACAAGGTGCGCACCATGCAGCGCAACTGGATCGGCAAGTCGCGCGGCCTGCATATGGGCTTTGTGCTGAGCGAACCGACGCATGGCCATGAGGCAATTGAGGTATTCACCACCCGGCCTGACACCTTGGCCGGCGCCAGCTTCATCGCCATCGCGCCGGAACATCCTTTGGCGCAGGCCCTGGCAGGCGACAATGCCGAGCTGGCTGCGTTCAACGCCGATGTGCGCCGTGCCGGAACCTCCGAGGAGGCGCTGGAAAAAGCTGAGAAACGCGGCTTCGATACCGGTCTTACGGTCAAGCATCCGATTTACCCAGACAAGACGCTGCCGGTTTGGGTCGCCAACTTCATTTTGATGGATTACGGCACCGGCGCTGTCTTCGGCTGCCCGGCGCATGACCAGCGCGACCTTGATTTTGCTCGCACATACGATCTCTCGGTCACCGACACCTATTTCGCGCTCGATGATGACAGGCCTGTCGAAAACGAGGCTTTCGTACCGCCAAAAACCCAGACGGTCCGCTATGTGAACCAACCGGCTGGCGTTGAGGTCGCAACGGGTGAGGAAGGCGTTGACGCGACCATCAGCTGGGCGGAAGATCGAGGGCTTGGCACCGGTCAGGAGCAGTTCCGATTGCGCGATTGGGGCGTTTCCCGCCAGCGCTATTGGGGCTGTCCTATCCCGGTGATTCATTGCGAGGATTGCGGCGCGGTTCCGGTGCCTCACGATGACTTGCCAGTGAAGCTGCCCGATGACGTCTCGTTCGATAAGCCCGGTAACCCGCTTGATCACCACCCGACCTGGAAGCACACCAATTGCCCGAGTTGCGGCAAAGCGGCCGTGCGCGAGACCGATACGATGGACACATTCGTCGATTCATCGTGGTATTTCGCGCGCTTTACCGACCCCAAGGCCAAGGCCCCGACGACGCCCGATATGGCGAGCGATTGGCTGCCGGTGGATCAATATATCGGCGGCATTGAGCACGCGATCCTGCACCTGCTTTATTCGCGCTTTTTCGCTCGCGCCATGAAGGCCACCGGCCACATGAACATTCGCGAACCGTTTAAAGGCCTCTTCACCCAAGGCATGGTCGTGCACGAGACCTATAAGGGTGCCGATGGCTGGATCGAACCGGCAAAGGTCTTGATCGAGGGCGAGGACGATGCCCGCACGGCCAAACACATCGACACGGGCGAGGTGCTGGAAATCGGCTCGATCGAGAAGATGTCGAAGTCGAAGAAAAACGTTGTCGATACCGACGACATCATCGCGACGTTTGGCGCGGATACAGCGCGATGGTTCATGCTGTCGGATTCCCCACCTGAACGGGACGTCATCTGGTCAGATGCCGGCGTTGAGGGCGCGCATCGCCACATTCAGAGGGTCTGGCGCCTGGTGAATGACGTGGTTGCGGTGACGCCCGAGGGGTTCTCCGACGCAACGCCCAATGCGTTTTCGCAGGATGCCCTGGCCCTGCGCAAAGTGATGCATCGTATGCTTGCCGCCGTCGCCGACGACGTTGAAAAGCTCGCCTTCAATCGCTCAGTGGCGCGTATCTATGATGCGACCAACGCGATCAGCAAAGCACTCGCCGCCCGCGACAAGGCCGCAATGAACCGGGCCAGCGACATGGTCTGGGCCTTGCGCGAGGCTGTCTCCATGCTGGTTGAAGCCATGCAACCCATGACCCCGCATCTCGCCGAAGCCTGCTGGGCCGCCCTTGGCCACGAGACGATGCTCGCAACCAAACCTTGGAGCGAGGTTGACAGATCGCTGTTGGACGATGACACACTGACTTTGCCCATTCAGGTGAACGGGAAGAAGCGTGGTGACATCAGCGTGGCCAAAGATGCCGACAAAGCGGCCGTCGAAGCCGCCGTCCTGGCCGACGACGCTGTGCAAAAACTGTTGGATGGCAGAACGCCCAAGCGGGTGATCGTTGTCCCCCAAAGGATTGTGAACATCGTTGTCTAACGCCCGTCATCCTTCGCGCTATCCACTGTCTCGCCGTGCGGTTTTGCTCAGCGCTTTGGGCGTGGGTGCCCTTGCACTGAGCGGATGCCAGATCAGTCCGCTCTATGCGGATCGATCCCCAGCAACGGGCGGACAATCAGCGACAGCCACCGCGCTAAGCGCGATCGTGATCGATGAGCCAGCCAATCGCACCACCCAGTTGGTGCGCAATGAGCTTTTCTTCGGTCTAGGCAGCGGCACAGTCGCACCGCAATATCGATTAGCGTTGCGCGCAGCGAGCGCAACGCAGACATTAGGTGTTGGCGGGACGGGCGCGGCCTTCGCCCGGACTGTGCGGGTCACCGCGACCTATCAACTGTTTGCGTTGGGTGCACCCACACCCTTGGCGGAAAACACGGTGATTTCAACAGCTTCTTATGATTCTGTCGAACAGCGTTTCGCCAATCAGCGCGCCGCTATTGATGCCGAAGCACGCGCCGCCCGTGATGTTGCACGGGTCATCGAAGCACAGCTGGCGGCCGTTTTCGCGCAAGGGCTCTGATGGCCGAGATCAAGGGGCAGGCGATCGATCGCTTCCTTGAGAACCCAGCGCCAGACCAACCCGTCATTCTCATTCATGGACCCGATCGCGGCCGCGTCTCCATGCGCGCGAAGGCGCTTGTGAAGGCCGTTGCCGGCGATGATGCCGATCCAATGAATGTAATCGACTTGGATGCATCGATCCTTGATTCTGATCCGGCGCGCCTGGCTGAGGAGGCCGACAGCATCGCCATGTTCGGCGGCCGCAAAACGGTTGTAGCCCGCATGGATGACCCCAAAGGTCTTGTGAAGCCGGTCGAGGCGCTTCTTTCGGCGCCGCCACATGAGGCGACGATCATTATCGTGGCTGGAGACCTTAAGAAGTCGCATCCGTTGCGTAGCCGAATCGAAAAATCACGGGCAGGCGCTGCGATCGCTTCATATGCCGCCGACCGGCGTGACATTGCTGCGCTGTTGAACCAGACTGTTTCTGACTTTGGCCTAACCATAGAACGCGAGGCGCAGGACGATGTGCTGGCGATGCTCGGCGCCGACCACGCCATGTCTCAGGCAGAAATCGAAAAACTGTGCCTTTTCGCCCTGAAAGACGGCGCGATAACCTCCGATCATGTCCAGGCGAGCCTTGTCGAAGGATCGGCCCATGCGATGAGCGACGTTAGCGACGCCGCGTTCGCCGGCCGTCGCGATGCTGCTTTGGACGCGCTCGCTCGCGCTTTGGCCGAGGGCTTGGAGCCCTCGGTGGTGACTCAGATGTTGCTGCGCCATGGCCAGACTTTGGAACGGCTGCGAATCGACATCGATCGCGGTTCGTCGGCCGATCGCGCCCTGGCTGCGGCGCGGCCACCGATCTTCTTCAAACGGCGACCGGCAATGGAACAAGCGCTGCGGCGCTGGACGCTTCATGCGCTGCGCCGGTGTGTTGCCTATCTTGACGAGGAGCTAGTCACGACGCGGCTTGATCAAGCCCTCAAACGCACGCGTCTGGAACGTCAGGTTCTGCGCGTAGCATCGGAGGCCGCGCGCAGCAGCCGTTAGCGCGGAGCGTTTTGCTCAGGCCGCACCGATTCGGCGGAGCAGATCATCAAGCTGCTCAAGCGTTTTATAAGACACGCTCAAGGTTCCCGAACCGTTGGCCTTGGCCTTCAAGCGAACGTCCAATCCAAGATGCTCGGACAGTTTCGCTTCGATGGCTTGGGTGTCTGCATCCGCCAACCCGGCCCGCTCATCGGGCTTCGAAGCATGCGGCAGTTGACCCTCAGACGCCGGCTTGTCTTGCACCAGACGCTCGACATCGCGTACCGACAAACCATCGTCGATGATTTTGCGCGCCAATTCGGCTGCATCCTCGCGTCCCACCAATTGTCGGGCATGACCGGCAGACAGTGCACCGGTGGAGACGAACAGTTGAACACCTTCAGGCAAGCGCAGCAGACGAAGCGTATTGGCAATGTGGCTGCGACTTTTCCCAATGACAGTGGCCAAGTCCTGCTGCGTATAGCCAAAACTGTCGATAAGGCTTTGATATCCTTGGGCTTCTTCTAAAGGATTGAGATCAGAACGTTGAACGTTCTCGATGATCGCAAGCTCCAAAGATTCCTTGTCATCGACCTCACGGACGACCACAGGCACCATGTCCAGGCCCGCACGCTGCGCTGCCCGCCACCGTCGCTCGCCGGCGATCAACTCAAAGGCACCCTCGGCCATCGGTCGCACCAGCAGCGGCTGAACAACGCCTTTCTCGCGGATCGACTGGGTTAGATCTTCCAAAGCCTCTTCGGCAAACATGCCGCGAGGATTGCGCGGATTGGGCGCGATCTGTTCGATCGGAAGCCGGCGGGTGTTACGCGACTGATCAACGGCGACGTTCTCTGGGACCGCATCGCCCATGAGGGCGGCAAGTCCGCGACCCAATCGGCGCTTAGATGCATCCTCCGCCATAGTAACGTCCTTCCTTAGGCGGCGACGGCGCGCAAGGCGCGCTCACGTTCGATGATCTCCTGCGCCAGCTTGATGTAAGCCTGGCTGCCGGCACATTTAAAATCGTACAGGATGGCTGGACGACCATAGCTCGGCGCTTCAGAGAGCCGCACATTGCGCGGAATCATGGTCGAGTAGACTTTGTCGCCCATAACCTCGCGCACATCTTCCACGACCTGCGAGGAGAGATTGTTGCGGGCATCGTACATGGTCAGTGCAATACCGTGAATGATGAGCTCTGGGTTCAGCGCGCCACGCACCTGTTCAACCGTGCGCAGCAGCTGGGACAAACCCTCAAGTGCGAAGAACTCACATTGCAACGGCACGAGAACCGCATGCGAGGCAGCCATGGCATTGACGGTGAGAAGACTCAACGAGGGCGGACAGTCGATGAGAATGTAGGAAAGCCGTTTGGCACTCGGCATTTCCATCTGTTTAGCTTGGTAAGTGTGTAATGCAGATCGCAACCGCATGGCGCGCTGCGGGTCGGACGCTATCTCCATTTCCAAGCTCGACAGATCAACCGTCGATGGCACAATGGAAAGATTGGGCACGGCTGTCTGCAGGACAGCGTCTGCCAGGCCAGCTTCGCCCGTCATCACATCGTAACTTGTAATCGTACGGTCCGATGCTCCAATCCCAAGGCCCGTCGATGCATTGCCCTGCGAGTCCAAATCAAGGATCGCGACTTTTTCGCCGATCGCCGCCAAAGCCGTTCCCAGATTGATGGCCGTGGTGGTTTTTCCAACGCCACCTTTCTGGTTGGCAACCGTGATCACACGCGGGTGGGGATGGACCGGGGGGATGGGCGAGGTGTGCATCATGGTGTTTGCCTTGGTCTCTGCGCATCTTTTCGGGTCACCTGAAGGATGCGGCTGCTGGGATCAACAACGCTCACATGCTCTACCACGTCATGGCGTGAGGCGTCAGTCCATTCCGCAAGCTCACGTGCATACTCCCCACCTTTGTGAAAAAACGCAGTCGCGCCTTTAGCCATCCAGGGGTCAGCCAGCCCCATGAGCTTTGGCAACGGCGCAAGGGCTCTCGCCGTGATGATATCGGGCGAAAGGGAGGGATCACCATGCACCGCGTCGATGCGGGTGTTGATCACGGTAACGGGAACACCTGTTTCACGTGAAACCGTTCTCAAGAAGGATGCTTTTCGGCCATTTGCCTCGACCAGCGATACATCGAAACAATGGCTCGATCCCGCTCCCTTATTGTCGCTTGCACCGTTGCCGGATGGATTGTCTGGTCGGGCAAGCGCAAAAACCAATCCGGGCAGACCCGCACCAGAACCAAGGTCCATAACTTGGATTGGACCCCTTCTTGAAGCGGCCAAATCATCGCTGTTGCTCTCTGCCCATCTCTCGATCAAAGGAAACAGCTGAAGTCCATCAGCGATATGGCGTTCCCAGACCTGGTCGAGTGTTTCACGGGAAACGAGGTTCTTGGCCTGCTGCCAGCTTCGCAACAGATCGACGAAACGAAGCAGGTTCGATTTGCCATCGACGCCCAGAACTACGCCCGTAAGCCGCTCAGCTGTTTCGAGTCCGAATCGATCGTCCATCAGTGGTTGGCGCGGAGCGCTGAAGGGAATCGAAGATTGGCCAATTTGTCGGCGATCCTAAGCAGCATGTTTCCGAGCATGCACCAACAAAAGCGCAAGCGCGCTCGGTGTCATGCCTTCCAGCCGTCGCGCTTCCGCAAGGGTCCTCGGCCTGGCGGTCTTTAACCTTTGCACCAATTCGTTTGACAGCCCCGGCATGGCCTCGAAAGCCAAATCGGTTGGCAACACCAAATCGGACTCCCGATTAAGCAGAGCCACTTCGGCATCCTGTCGGTCCACATAGACGGCATAGCTCGCGTCGACAGCGACCTGTTCAAGGATCGGTCTGGCGTGATCCGCCAATTGTGGCCATATCGACAGCACTTCATCCAAAGACACCGTTGGGAATCCAAGGATATCAAAGGCGGTACGGGCCCGCCCGTCCTGTTTCACGCGGAGGCCACGCCCCTGCAACTCATGGGGTGAAGCAGAAACCGCCTCAAACGCAGCACGGGCTTCAGAAAGATTTCGTGCCTTCGTTTGAAAAGCCTCACGTCGATGCACGTTGACAAGTCCAACGTCGATCCCGAGTGGTGTCAGGCGTTGATCGGCATTGTCCGCACGCAGCCGAAGTCGATACTCGGCGCGTGATGTGAACATGCGATACGGCTCGGTCACACCGCGGGTCGTGAGATCGTCGATCATAACGCCAAGATAGCTTGTTTCGCGGCCGAATCGGATTGGATCCTTCCCATCAACGTCGCGCGCGGCATTCAGACCTGCGACAAGACCTTGCGCCGCTGCCTCTTCATAACCCGTCGTGCCATTGATCTGCCCGGCCATAAAAAGACCAGGCAGAGCAAGACAGTTGAGGCTCGAATCCAGCGCCCGCGGGTCAATATGATCATACTCGATGGCATATCCCGGCTGCAGGATAGTCGCTGCTTCAAGGCCCGGAATCGATCGGAGGACTTCACGCTGAACATCTTCGGGCAGGCTTGTTGAAATTCCATTGGGGTAGACCGTGTGGTCATCAAGGCCCTCGGGCTCGAGAAAAATCTGATGGCTTGACCTGTCCTTGAAGCGAACAATCTTGTCTTCAATCGACGGACAATAGCGCGGACCACGGCTGTCAATGCGGCCGGAATACATCGCCGATCGATGAATGTTCTGCTCGATGATACGGTGCGTGTCAGCGGTCGTTCGCGTGATGAAGCACGACACTTGCGGCGTTGTTATCGACTCCGTCAATGCGGAGAATGGCACCGGCACGTCGTCACCCGGTTGTTCCTCCAACCGGTCCCACGCGACTGTGCGGCCGTCCAGGCGCGGCGGCGTCCCGGTCTTAAGGCGGCCCATCGGCAGGTTCATAGCCCGCAGGCGATCAGCAAGTTTTTGTGCAGGGGCTTCACCATGACGGCCTGCAGGCCAGGATCTTTCACCGAGGTGAATGAGACCACCCAGAAACGTTCCCGTTGTTAGTACGGTCGCGCCAGCCGAGATCACGCGACCATCCGCGAGAACGACCCCTGCAACCCGTCCTTCAGGCGACATCTGCAAGTCAGCAACTTCGCCTTCAATCACAGTGAGGGTGTCAAACGCACCCAACATGTCTTGAATAGCCACGCGGTAAAGTTTGCGATCGGCTTGAGCTCGTGGCCCTTGCACCGCCGGCCCCTTACGGCGATTGAGCAGTCGAAACTGGATGCCGGCCGCGTCAGCCGCCCTGCCCATCAACCCATCGAGTGCATCGACCTCTCGAACCAGGTGACCCTTGCCCAACCCGCCAATAGCTGGGTTGCAGCTCATAACACCAGTGGCATCTGCTTTCAGCGTCACCAACGTCGTGTCGGCACCAAGCCGAGCCGCGGCGGCCGCAGCCTCACAGCCGGCATGACCGCCGCCGACGACCACCACATCAAAGCTTGTTTTTGAAGAGTCGGGTCGAAGCATCACAAAGCCAAAAGATCATTTCATTTGATGGAGCATGTCTCGTGACTCGAAACATCAGCCAGTTCAAGACTCGCAGCACAAAAGCAATCGTCAGATCGGTAAATCTAGAACAGCCAGACCAACCACCCTCGTTTCACGTGAAACCGTCGGCTTGTTAGGCGGGATGGCTATTTTCCAATGCAGAACCGCGAAAAGACCCGATCAAGCAATTGTTCGGCATCGACATCGCCTGAAATTTCGCCAAGAGCCCGCTGCGCCAACCGCAATGCCTCCGCCGCGTGATCGAGTGACGACGAGCCCTGGTCCAACAATACGACCGCCTCGTCAATATACCTTAACGACGAACGCAACGCCGTCCTGCGACGGGCGTCCAACGCAATGCCGTCACCAACAGTAAACGCACGGTCGATCAAACCATGCTGATCGCGCAACAGCGTTACAATTGCGGACTTCAGAGCGAAAAGCCCTTCACGCGTCTTGCCGGAAACGCATAGGTCCACCTTATCAACGGAATCTCTATCACCTGCGATATCGAGTTTGGAACGGACACGAATCGTTTTCTCCCGCGGAACTAAAAGTTCCTCTGACGAGGATTCGGGATCCTCATCGCCGCCCACCAGCCAGACCATGCAGTCCGCCTGCGCAGCAGCAAGCCTCGCACGATCCATTCCCATCCGCTCGATCGGGTCCACGCTATATTGCGTCTCTCGCAGACCCGCGGTGTCCGTCAATATGACCGGCAAGCCATCTAGGTCGATCGGCACGTCGATTTGATCGCGGGTGGTGCCAGCAATCGGTGAAACCAGCACGGCGTCCCGCTCCAAGAGCGCGTTCAATAGCGTTGATTTCCCGCTGTTGGGCGCCCCGGCCAAGACCACCTGGAACCCATCCCGGACACGTTCGGCAACATGCGATGAAAGCTCGTCCTCAATCGCAGATTTGAGAATACCCAATTGTTCCGGCAGCGAATCCACCACCGATCCCGGGACATCGTCTTCGTCAGAGAAATCTAGGTCGGCCTCGATCTGCGCACGACAGTCAGCAAGAGCCTCTTTCCACGCCGATAATTTGCGGGTCGCAGCTCCATCCAATTGCGCCAAAGCCTGATCCAGTTGCAACGACGTTGATGCGTGAATGAGATCACCGACAGCTTCAACTTGCGTGAGATCGAGCTTGCCGTTGACGAACGCCTGCCGCGTGAAGTCACCAGCATCGGCGGCACGCACGCCGTCGAGCGACCACAGCGCGCGAAGCATCGCATCGACGACTGCACGTCCACCATGGCAATGGAACTCAGCGACATCCTCGCCGGTGAAACTGTTGGGAGCGGGGAAGAAAAGAGCCAGTCCCTTATCGATTCGCTGACCGGTTTGCGGATCACTGAAGGTCCGCAGACTCGCTTTCCGCGGCGATGGGCGGATTCCGGCGATCTTTTCGAGGGTGAATCGAACTTGAGGCCCGGAAACGCGAATGACCGCGACTCCACTTGGAACAAGTCCTGAGGAGAGGGCCGCAACGGTTTCGGCCATTGTTTCCTATCCGAATCGATTCACGTGAAACATTCTGGCTGCGCAACGCGACCTTACGTGTTCATCGTGTCGAAGAAGTCCGAGTTCGTCTTCGTCGCCTTCAGCTTATCAAGCAGGAATTCGACCGCATCCACGGTCCCCATCGAAGAGAGAATACGCCGCAGAACAAACATCTTGGCAAGATCGCCCTTGGGAACAAGGAGCTCTTCCTTGCGCGTACCCGATTTCAGAATATCAATCGCTGGGAAGACGCGTTTGTCGGAAACTTTTCGGTCGAGCACAATCTCGCAGTTGCCGGTGCCCTTGAACTCCTCGAAGATCACTTCATCCATCCGGCTGCCGGTATCAACCAACGCCGTTGAAATAATAGTCAGCGAGCCGCCTTCTTCGATGTTACGCGCCGCACCGAAAAAGCGCTTGGGCCGCTGCAACGCATTGGCATCGACACCACCGGTCAAGACTTTGCCGGACGAGGGAACCACGGTGTTGTAAGCCCGACCGAGGCGCGTGATGTTATCGAGCAAAATGACCACATCGCGGCCATGCTCGACCAGGCGCTTGGCCTTTTCAATCACCATCTCAGCGACCTGAACGTGCCGCTGCGCCGGTTCATCGAACGTCGACGACACGACTTCGCCACGCACGGAGCGCTGCATATCCGTCACCTCTTCGGGTCGCTCATCGATAAGGAGAACAAGAAGAAAGCATTCCGGGTGATTCGTCGTGATTGAGTGCGCGATGTTCTGCATCAGCGTCGTTTTACCGGTACGCGGCGGCGCAACAATCAGCGCACGCTGGCCCTTGCCGATCGGCGCAACCAGATCGATCACGCGGGCTGAACGATCCTTCAACGTCGGATCATCGACTTCCATTTTGAACCGTTCATCCGGGTAGAGCGGCGTCAGATTGTCGAAGTGAACCTTGTGGCGCGCTTTCTCCGGTTCTTCGAAATTGATGGTGATCAGCTTCACAAGCGCGAAATAGCGTTCACCCTCTTTAGGGCTGCGAATAATGCCTTCAACCGTGTCACCGGTCCGCAAGGAGAATTTGCGAATCTGTGTCGGCGAGACATAGATATCATCAGGGCCCGGCAGATAGTTCGCCTCTGGCGAGCGCAGGAACCCGAACCCATCCTGAAGAACCTCCAGGACACCCTCTCCGACGATCTCAACGTCGCGCTCCGCATAGCGTTTGAGGATCGCAAACATAAGCTCTTGCGTGCGCAAGGCGCTCGCGCCCTCCACTTCCAACTCTTCGGCGAGCACCAGAATGTCGGTCGGAGATTTTGCTTTTAGGGCCTGAAGCCGGATTTCTTCCATGGAGATGATAATTTGCCTGTGGGGGTCTGCTGGTCGGGTGAAGCAGAAAAAGGGGAAGGGATCAGAGGTGATCGAGAGACTGTAGGTAACGCCAAAACGCGAGGTGATCGGAAACCTGCTCGTGCGCTGCTGAACATCATGTCCGATGCACTACCCCAGCCGGATGGCCAATGGTGCGCTGCAGCGCTTGCCTACAAGGCGGGATGTAAGACACCTTTATGTCTTTGACAAGACAGGAACGCAAAGGTTCGCTCCCATCGCGACAAAAGGCGCTTATCGTTTGGTCAAAACCAAAGTGATCAGAACGGTTGAACGATCACTAAAACGACGATGATGATCATCGCCAATGTCGGAACCTCGTTCATAAACCGCCAGTAGCGACTCGATTTTTCGTTCCTGTCGCCAGCGAATCGACGCACCGAGGCCGCAAGATGTCCGTGCATCGCAAACAGGATGAGAATGAAAACAAGTTTGGCGTGCAGCCAACCACCTTGAAACCCATGAACGACGATCGCCAACCAGAAGCCCGTCAGAGCAGAGACGATCATTGCCGGTGTCATGATTGCTTTCAGAAGCCGTCGCTCCATCGTCTTGAACATTTCGGATTGAACCGATCCAACCTCGGCATCGACATGGTAGACGAAGAGGCGCGGCAGATAGAGGAGCCCCGCCATCCAGGCGATCACCGCGATCACATGCAACGCTTTCATCCAGAGATAGGCACCAGCAGGGATGAGAAACACCATCCCTGCGGTCATGGCTGCCAGCAGCACGACGGCCACCGCATGACCGCCCCATTGTTTCACCGGAGATGGCTCGTCCAGTGTTGTCACGACTTGCGTCCAGAACGCACACGCTCAATGAACCGATGCACCTGGTCAATCTGACCGTCCGGGGTAATCCCGTGACCAAGATTGGCCACATGCGGTACGCCTTGCGCTCCATCCAACATCAGATCGACGGCAGCGTCCAAAGCCTCAGGTCCGGCCGTCATCAGCAACGGATCAATATTGCCTTGAGTCACCAACGTATCCGGCACCTGCGCCCGCGCCGCCGCCACATCGATCGTCCAATCAAGCCCTACCGCGTTGATGCCCGTCTCCTGCGAGAAAGGACCAAGCGCATGCATCGCCCCTTTGGCGAAACCGATGATCGGGGTATCGACATGGTTGGCCCGTAGCCCGCGGACAATCTGGGCGATCGGACCAACGCTAAAGCGTTCAAACCCGGACGGGCTAAGCGATCCGGCCCAGCTGTCGAAAACCTGGACGGCATCGGCACCGGCATCGATCTGCCGCGAGAGATACCGCACCGAGGCATCGGCCAAACAGGAAAGCAAACGATCAAAGACCTGGGGTTCTTTCAGCGCGAATTTTCGCGCTGCTGCTTGATCAGGACTGCCCCGGCCGCCCACCATGTATGTCGCCACCGTCCATGGCGCACCACAGAAGCCGAGCAAGGTCACCTCATCCGGCAGGCTCGCACGCAATCGTTGAACGGTCTCGATTACCGGATCAAGATGCGCATCGAACTGTTCCGGCTCCGATTCAAAGCGATCGATCAGAGCCGTAATATCATCAGCGTCTAGTGGCGGAAGGACAGGACCGATGCCTTCCTCAAACCGCACATCTTGCCCCAGCGCATGTGGCACGACCAGAATATCGGAGAAGAGGATCGACCCATCAAAGCCAAACCGGCGAATCGGCTGCAGCGTTACCTCGCAGGCAAGCTCTGGATTGTAGCAGAGATCCAGAAAGCTACCGGCCTCAGCCCGTGTCGCGCGATATTCCGGAAGGTACCGACCAGCCTGGCGCATCATCCATATCGGCATTCGATCGCCAACATGACCGTTCAAGACATCCAACAACAGCCGATTGCTCACGCGCACATCCCTTAGATTATCGCTACTCGTCAGCGCCTTTTGACACCCGATGGGCTTTGGGGAAAGCGCGGAAGGAAAAAAGAGTCTCTCTACAAGAGAGCTTTCCTTCTTTTTCTTGTCCGTGGAAAAGACTCATAATTCAGGCTGCCCAAACCCTGCATAACCTCATCCACGGACCTTGCCATCAGGAACGCCACGAAGAGCCACCGCATCAATCACTCACGGCGTTCACCATTTATAAACCTTAACAAAGCGTTAACGCAGCGATCGAATCTCGGCCCCCTTATCCGGCAAATCGCAGATCCGCGCCTTGTTCAAAACCGTCCACATCCCATCAACAGCTTGTCTCGCTGCTGCTGCCTTGGACAGTTTTCGAAAAACCCCTCATAAGACCGGCACCACCCCATCGATCGAGCGCCAGACCCCAGCCTTGTCCACACTTGCCCGCACCGAAGGACACAGCCCGTTGACAACCGCTGCCTCGCGCTTCTTCCACCTACATCTTGTGTCTGACTCCACTGGCGAGACCTTGTCGACCGTCGCTCGCGCCGTCGCCTCGCGCTATCCGAGTGCCCGCGCGATCGAGCACAGCTATGTGATGGTTCGCAACCAGGCCCAGATCGAACGCATCGCGGCCGCCATCGAGCAGGCCCCGGGCATTGTGCTTTACACGATTGTGGATCCAGACCTTGCCGCCCGCCTCGCCGAGCGTTGCCGTGACCATGGCGTACCAGCGATTTCCGTCCTCGACCCGGTTATCAATGTCTTCCAGTCCTATCTCGGCGATTCCGCCGCGCAGACCATCGGCGCGCAACATGTGCTTGACGCGGACTATTTTCAGCGGATCGAAGCGCTCAATTTCACCTTGGCCCATGATGATGGCGTCTTGCCGACGAACCTTGATCAAGCCGACATTGTAATCGTCGGCATCTCACGGACTTCCAAGACACCGACCAGCATCTATCTCGCCCATCGCGGCTATCGCACGGCCAACTATCCGCTGGTCCCCGGCGTGCCGATTCCAAAGGTCCTGACCCGCCCAACCCGTGCCTTTGTCGTCGGCCTTATTGCCAGTACCGACCGGATCGTTCAGATCCGGCTCAATCGGGTGCTCAGCGATTACAATGAGGCCGCCGATACCGACTACACCGACAAAGGCCTGGTGGCCGGAGAAATCGCTGAGTCGCGCCGTCTTTGCGCTCGCCAGGGATGGCCAACCATCGACGTCACCCGCCGGTCCATCGAGGAAACGGCGGCCGCCATCCTCTCTCTTTATCGTCAGCACCGCGAAGACCAGGAGCAGGGCGAACAAGCAAGGGCCAGCTCGCCCGCCGACACAGGGACGGATGCCCGATGATCAGGAACCTTGTCCTCGCCTCGGGTTCATCGATACGCAGGGCCATGCTGGAAGGCGCGGGCGTTCACTTCACCGTTCAGACTGCCGCCATCGACGAACGCTCGCTCGAAGATCAGCTTGGTGAATTGGCGCCGGAGGAGTTGGCGGTCGCCTTGGCAACAGCCAAAGCGCAAGCCGTCAGTGAGACCGTTTCGCTATCGAATCAAGGAGCACTGATCATCGGTGCCGATCAGGTGCTTGAGCACGAGGGAAAGCTGCTCCACAAAGCACAATCGCGCGCCGAGGCCGACGACAAGCTCGCCAGGCTTCAGGGGTCGACCCATCACCTCATTGCAGCTGTCGCGCTTGTAAGAAACGGTCAAACGCTCTGGACCGGCCATGATCGCGCGAGCCTGACGATGCGCCCGCTTTCAGAAGCCGAACGATCCGCCTACCTCGATCGCGCCGGCGAGGCTGCGACGCAAAGCGTTGGCGCGTACCGCCTTGAGGAATTGGGCGCCGCACTGTTTGAACGGATCGAAGGCGACTATTTCACCATCCTCGGCCTGCCGCTTTTGCCGCTCTTGGCGGCGCTGCGCGAGCACGGCATCGACCCGCTTCTGGAACCATCTTCCGCATGACCAAACACGCTGCCGTTCTCGGCTGGCCGATCAGCCATTCTCGGTCACCCCTCATTCACGGCACCTGGATTGCCGAGCATGGCTTGGACGCGACGTACACGGCAATCGCCGTCAATCCGGAAAGTGCCGCGGCCTGGTTTGCCGATTTCGCCGGGCAAGGTCTGGTCGGCGCCAATGTCACCATCCCCCACAAGGAAACCGCACTGGCTGCCTGTGACCATGTCGCCGAGCACGCTGCACGGCTCGGCGCCGTCAACACGCTGTGGCTGGAGGACGGCGCACTCCATGGAACCAGCACGGACGGGGAGGGGTTTTTGGCCAACCTCGCCGATCGAGCGCCAGACTGGGCAAAACACCCCAAGGCCAATACTGCGCTGATTCTCGGAGCAGGTGGCGCCGCCCGCGCCATTGTCGATGCGCTTCTGATATCAGGCGTAGACCGCGTCCTATTGCTCAATCGATCGTTAGACCGCGCTGATGCTCTCGCTGCCCACTTTGCCCGCCATTTTGGGCAGGGTCGCGTTGTTGCCGGCGGCCTTGAGGCCTTCAATGAACACGCAAGTGCTGCCGGATTGCTCGTCAACACCACGGCGCTCGGCATGGAGGGCCAGCCGCCACTAGCGATCGCGCTGAATCACCTGGCCGATGGCGCAACTGTAACTGACATCGTCTACACGCCGCTCGATACGCCCTTGTTGATCTCGGCGCACGAACGCGGTCATCCGACGGTCGATGGGCTGGGCATGTTGTTGCATCAGGCCGTGCCGGGGTTTGAGCGTTGGTTTGGCATTCGGCCGACAGTCACGCCAGCGCTACGCCAGCGCGTTCTGGATGATATTCAAGCAAAAACAAAGACTTAAGATGATAAGTGTTGGTCTCACTGGTTCCATTGCCACTGGCAAATCCACCACAGCCCAACTTTTCGCCGATGAGGGCGTTCCGGTCCATGATGCCGATGCCGCCGTGCATGAAATCTATCGGCAGGAAGGCGTCGCACCGGTCGGCGCTTTGATCCCAGGTGCCATCATTGGCAGTGCAGTGGACCGTGCCGCTTTGAAGAAAGCGCTGGCGGATGATCCTTCGCTTTTTCCCAAGCTGGAGGCCATCGTCCACCCGCTGGTTCAAGCGCGCGAACGCCGCGCCGCTGCTGACGCGCTGGCCGACGGGCACGATGTGATGGTCTTCGATATCCCACTTCTCTTCGAAACCGGCAGTGAGAGCCGCATGGACAAGGTCGTGGTTGTCCATTGCGATCCGCAGACGCAGCGCGCCCGCTTGCTCGCTCGCCCGGGCATGGATGAGGCGACTGCCTCCATGCTGATCGACCGACAGATGCCCCAGGTCAACAAGATCGCCCGCGCGGATTTTCTTGTCTCCACCGACCACGGCGTAGAGGCCGCGCGCGACGAAGTTCGTACAATCCTTGCCGAATTGCGTGCATAACGGCCGACCTTCCGATTCCCTTGCGCGGCGAATCGCGCCATGATTCTTCTCCACCAAGGGACCCAAGCATGCGCGACATCATTTTCGACGTTGAGACCACCGGCCTGCGCGCCAAAGACGGCGACCGGGTCTGCGAGATCGCCGGAATCGAGATGATCGACTTCGTGCCGACTGGCGTCGAGTTCCACGAATATGTGAACCCAACGATCCCGATGCCAGCAAAGGCCGAGGAAGTTCACGGGCTTTCCGACGCTTTCCTCGCCGACAAGCCTTTGTTTGACGCCGTCGCAGACAAATGGGTCGATTTCATTGGGGATGCGCGCCTGGTTGCCCACAACGCGATGTTCGATTTCGGCTTCGTTAATGCCGAGCTGGAGCGGTGTGGCCTGGCGACAATGTCATTTGAGCGCATGATCGACACAGTCGCGATCGCCCGCCGGAAATTCCCAGGCTCTGACAATTCCCTGGATGCGCTTTGCAAGCGATTTGGGATCGATCTCTCAGCGCGTGAAAAACACAATGCTCTGCTCGATACCCAGCTCCTGGCCGAGGTCTATGTGGAGCTTATTGGTGCTCGTCAGAAGGCTATGAGTTTCGGCGATAGCGAACGCCGCCAGACCATCGCTGCGACAAGCGTACCCCCGCGCCCTTCACCGCTTCCAAGCCGCCTAACCGACGACGATCGGGCAGCGCATGCTGCGTTTGTGGCAACGCTTGGCGAGGATGCCGTTTGGTCCCGCTACCAAGACCTTCTGCCTGTGACAGACAAATCATAAAAAAGGCCGCGCTCCGAAGAGAGCGCGGCCTTAAACCCGAGAGTTTGTTCGAGCAATTTAGCTGGCAGCGGCCTGGGCAGCCTGTGCTTGTGCTGCGCGCTGGCGGTAGAGCGCCAAGAAGTCCACTGGGTCAAGCATCAGCGGCGGGAACCCGGCTTGACGCGTCGCATTGGCCAGAATCTCGCGGGCAAACGGGAACAAGAGCCGCGGACCTTCGATCATCAGGGCAACCTGCGTCTGCTCCTGGGTCATGTTTTCCGCGCGGAAGAGGCCGGCATAGGCAAGCTCAACGGCAAACAGCATATCTTTGCCGGAGCCAGCTTTGGCGTCCAGTTTCAGCACCACTTCATTGGTGCCTTCCGCCTTCGGATTGACGCCAACCGAGACATTGATGTCGATCTTCGGCTGTTTTCCGCCGCGCATGGACTCTGGTGAGTTTGGGTTCTCGACCGACAAATCTTTGATGTACTGGGCAAGAGCTTGGAACCGAGGCGCCGCGCCGGCGGGCTTGGCAGCCGCTGCGGCGGCTGCCGCTGCTGCGGCACCACCGCCATTGGTCGGCGTCGCGTCCGCTTTGGTTTCTTCAGCCTTGTCGTCTGCCTTTTTCTCGTCGTCTGCCGGTGTCTCAGATGCCTTCTTACGTGCCATGGGGCTCATCATTCCTTGAGTTTGGGGAAGCTGGTGTCATGCGCGCTTGAAGGTCAGGCGCATAAACGTGGGCGGTGGCTACCATTTTGACTGCCGGGCGGCAAGCGATTGGCCGACAATAGCGGCCTGGTCAGCGCCCTGTTTGGTGAATCCAGTTCAAGAGCCCCAGGGATTACGCTCTTTCTGCGAGCGATTGGGCGAGCCGTCCGAGGGCTCTGGGTCCGCATCGATCACCACCGCATCATTGGCAGGCCGATGGCTGCTGTTCGGCGTTTGCCAGTCAGCGCTCTGCCGTCCGCCCTGGGTGACGTCAGGCATGCGACCGGCCATTTGCCGCCCATACCGCGGCCAAACCAGAGTCTGAATCGGCTTGATCAGCAGCGCCAGACCAATCAGATCGGTCAAAAAGCCCGGAACGATCAGCAAAACACCACCAAGAAACCCGAGCACCAAGCCACCAAGCTCTTGGCCAACGGTTTCCCCAGCCTGCGCGCGCTGTTGCATACGCTGAACACTGGCTAGGCCAATGGTCCTGATGACCAGACCGCCGGCAAGGATGCCGAGCACGATCAATGCAAAAACGCCCAAAAGGCCGATTGCGTTCGCCATCGCGACGAAACCGGCTATTTCCAGGAAAATGAACAGCAAAAAAATCAGAGCAAAAGGCATGATCGCCAACATGGGGCCACGTTAGGGTGGTTACAAGCGCCAATTGGTGCAGGCTCGACACCAAATGCGACGATGCGAGCAGGCCAAGTAACGCTATCGTGCTTGCGCCGACCCCTGGATGCTGCTTGAAACGCACCTACATATGAGTTCCAATTAACCCAACCCAACAAGAAGGTTCGGCCCGCGCGATCATCCGCGCTAGTCCCAAGGGCCGAAACGTGGACGCCGGTGGATATTTATACCCTGTTCTTCCTGGCCATTGCTGTGGTCATCTTTTTCCGTTTGCGCTCGGTCTTGGGCAAACGCACCGGTGAAGAACGTCCGCCGTTTGATCCCTACACGGCTCGTGAAGAGGCCGAGACTGGCGGCGACAAGGTCGTCACTTTGCCGACAGCGCGCGCTCGGCCGACCACTGACTCCGATGATCAGATCGGTGGCGTGGTGAAGCCAGGCTCAGCCGTTGAAGACGCGCTGAAGACTCTGCTGTCCGCCGATCCGACGTTCCACGCCCGCGAATTCGTCGATGGTGCGCGCCTCGCCTATGAGATGATCGTTACGGCCTTTGCCGCCGGCGATAAGTCCACGCTGCAACCACTGTTGGACGACGAGGTCTATCAGGGCTTTGTCCAGGCGATCGATGATCGCAACGCCGCCGGCGAAACCGTCGACTTCACGTTCATTGGCCTGGATAAGTCTGACATCGTGGAAGCTGAGCTCGCTGGATCGATCGCCCAGATCACCATGCGCTTCAAAAGCCAGCTGATTTCGGTGACCAAAGACTCCGATGGCCGGGTCATTGACGGCGATCCAACCGAAGTGACCGAGATGACCGATATCTGGACGTTTGCGCGCGACACCGGCAGCGGCGATCCCAACTGGAAGCTCGTCGCTACCGAAGCGACCTAAGCGGTCTAAGGTTTGCAATGGCATGGGTGGCGCGGCACCAGACATGGTTGCACGGCGCGCTCAGATTGGCGGCCATCTGTCTGATATCAGGGCCCGTCATGGCCGATAGCTTTCCAGCGCCTCTGGTTTCAACCAGTTATGACGCCTTGGATGGTTGGGCGTCGGACGATCATGCTGCGGCGCTGGCAGCCTTTGCGCGAACCTGCGAGCGCACGCGCGATCATCCGCCTAGAACACGACCAAGCGGCGTGGACGGGGAAGCCCTTCAGGCGGTTTGTGCTCTGCTTCGGGACGATCCCGACCAGGACGCCCGAGCCTTCTTCGAGCAGAACTTCACACCCCATACGGTGAAGGCGTCGGGGCTACTCACCGGCTATTACGAGCCGCAGCTGCGCGCTTCGTTTGAGCGCACCGGGACGTTTCAGTATCCGCTCTATGCCCGTCCTGCCGATCTGGTCGAACTGCCTGCAACCGCAGAAAGCTTGGGTATTGATCAGAACGTGACCTGGGGCCGCGCCACCGCGGAAGGCTTTCAAGCCTTTCCAGACCGAGCGGCCATCATGGCAGGCGCCCTGCAAGGGCAAGGCCTTGAGCTGGTCTACCTGGAAGACCCGGTGGATGCTTTCTTCATCCACATTCAAGGCTCAGCGCGCCTGGCCATGACCGATGGATCGGTCCAGCGTGTAAACTTTGCCGGCAAGTCAGGTCATGCCTACACCCCAATCGGGCGTACGCTTGTCGAGCGTGGCGACATGGCGCTGGAAGATGTGACCATGGACAGCTTGCGCGCCTGGCTTGCGGACGCGACGCCTGAGGATCGCGATATCGTTCTGGCTACGAATCGATCTTTCATCTTTTTCGCCATGGCGGAGGATTTTGATCCGACTGCAGGGCCGGTCGCCGCAGCAGGCGTGCCATTGACACCCGGTCGAAGTCTTGCAGTCGATCGCCATTTGCACACATTTGGCACGCCCGTCTTTGTACAGTCCGGCGAGCCGCTGCCCGGCGAGGACCATTTGCTTAGGCGACTTATGGTCGCTCAAGACACAGGTTCGGCGATTGTCGGACCGGCGCGTGGCGACATTTTCATCGGCTCGGGCAGTGAAGCAGGACAGGTTGCTGGCGCCGTGAACCAACCCGTGACCTTCACGCTCCTCATGCCGAATCCGATCGACAAAGATCCCTCATGAGCGGCAAGAAGCCAAAACCTGCTCCCAAATCTGGTGACAGCGAGGCCGGCCTCTGGGAACGGGTGAAGCGGACGGTCGATCCGCTTGATGCCAAACAACGGGCGCGCTACTCACAAGCCCTGGCTGAGTTTCTGGAAAGCGACCAAGTGAAAACCACGGCCTCGCAACCGCATCCGATGCATCCGGCCAAAGGAGCGTTGAAACATCATCAGCCGGGTCATTCAGAAGCGCGAAACACGCGAAGCCAGTCAGCGCCACCGTCAAAAAGACCTGCCACCGGCACGACGCAACCGCCGCTGGTGGAGTTGGATCGCAAATCACGCAGTCGCATTGCCCGTGGACGCACGCCCATCGATGCGCGCCTCGATTTGCATGGGCTGCGCCAGCACGAAGCGCATGACGTATTGCGATCCTTTATCTGGCGATCACACGCCAACGGACATCGCACGGTGCTGGTGATCACCGGTAAGGGGTCACGTGTTCGCGACCCGCATCCCGATGCGCCGCCTTGGGCCGTTGGGTCGGGCATTCTGCGCAAGGCGGTTCCCGGCTGGCTTTCGGCACCGGACATGCGCGCGGCTGTCTTGGGGGTCGAACCGGCGCATGCAAGCCATGGTGGGGATGGCGCGCTTTATGTGCGCTTGCGCGCCAAGAAACCCCAACGCTAGTGTTGGGGCGATGAAAGCCCAGGCCCAGAAATCTGCGACGTTGACCCCGCTTGGGGTCAAGCTGCGTCAGTTGCGCGAAGCGCGCAGCGTCACCCAGGCCGAGATGGCCGAGGCGCTTAACGTATCGAGCGCCTATCTGTCGGCCCTGGAACATGGCAAGCGCGGCCTGCCCAACTGGGCCTTCGTCCAGCAGATCGTCGGCTATTTCAATCTCATCTGGGACGATGCCGACGAGCTTGAAACGCTGGCCTTTCTCTCGCACCCGCGAGTTGTGGTCGACACGGTAGACCTCAGCCCCAACGCGACGCGGCTTGCCAATGTGTTCGCGCAGCGCATCGACCACCTGTCGGCGAACGACTGCATCTATCTGGAAAACGTCATTGAGATGCTGATTGAGGGCGTCGCGCCTGCCCTGGAACCTGTCCAGGGCAAACGTCGGCGGGCCGATGAGCAGGGTGAATCTGGCTAACTACAGGATGAACTTAGACAAATCGGTGTTCTTTGCCAGCTCACCGATATTGTCCTGCACATGATCGGCGTCGATCACGATTTCTTCGCCCGCACGATCCGGTGCTGTGAAGGAGATTTCATCCAAGATTCGCTCCATCACCGTTTGCAGACGGCGAGCACCGATGTTTTCAACCGAGCCGTTGAGATCAACCGCCACGTCGGCAATCGCATCGATCGCATCATCGGTGAAGGTGATCGTCACATCCTCTGTGCCCATCAGCGCGACATATTGCTTGATGAGGCTGGCTTCGGTATCGCGCAGGATCTGGCGGAAATCATCGCGGGTCAGCGCCTTCAGCTCAACGCGAATGGGCAAACGGCCCTGAAGTTCCGGAAGCAGGTCCGAGGGTTTGGCCACATGGAACGCGCCGGAGGCGATGAACAGAATATGGTCGGATTTCACCGGGCCATATTTGGTTGAAACCGTCGTCCCTTCGACCAGCGGCAACAGATCGCGCTGCACGCCTTCGCGAGACACATCGCCACCGCGCCCGGAGCTAGACGCAATCTTGTCGATCTCATCGAGAAACACGATGCCATGATTTTCGGTTAGCTGGATGGCTTCATGGGTGATCTCTTCATCGTCCAGAAGCTTGTCGGATTCTTCGGCCAGAAGCAGATCGTGACTGTCGGCGACTGTTACCCGGCGCTTTTTGGTACGCGCGCCGCCAAAAGCTTTGCCGAGCATGTCGCTCATATTGATCATGCCCATATTGGCGCCGGGCATGCCTGGGATCTCGAACATCGGCGCGCCACCAACGTCACGGACATCGATCTCGATTTCCTTATCGTTGAGATCACCCTCGCGCAGCTTCTTGCGGAAGCTGTCGCGGGTGGCCGGTGAGGCGTTTTCGCCGACCAGCGCGTCCAAGACGCGGTCTTCGGCGGCGATATGCGCCTTGGCTTCAACTTTCTTGCGGCGTTGCTCGCGCACCAAACCAATGGCCGCTTCAACGAGGTCGCGAACGATCTGTTCCACATCGCGACCGACATAGCCGACCTCGGTGAATTTCGTGGCTTCGATTTTGATGAAAGGCGCGTTGGCAAGTTTGGCAAGCCGCCGGGAAATCTCGGTTTTGCCGACGCCCGTTGGTCCGATCATCAAAATGTTCTTCGGCATCACCTCTTCGCGCAAGGTCTCATCGAGCTGCTGACGGCGCCAGCGGTTGCGCAGGGCGATGGCCACGGCGCGTTTGGCGTCATGCTGGCCGATGATGAAGCGGTCGAGTTCAGAAACGATCTCACGGGGGGAGAAGGTGGCAGCAAGGTTGCTCATAAAGTGGTGTGTCCTTCAGGCGGAAACATTTCCATCAGCAGCGTGATGGAGCCATCCGCATTGGTATACTGGTCAAAACGGGAGAAGCCCGCCTTTTCGTAGGCGCGCACAGCGCGAGCGTTGCTGGCATCGGGATCGATGATCAGACGCGGCGCCCCTTCGTTGAAGAGCTTCTGGCAAAATTGCCGCATCACCTCGGTCCCAAGGCCCTTTCCCAGCAGATCGGGTCGCCCGATGGTGATATCAACCCCCAACGTGCCGGCAGGCTGCTCGGCGACCCATGGTTCGTCCTTAATCGCTTCCGGCGGTTGCTTCTCGCTCGGCCAGGATTGGATGTAGGCGAACGGCCCATCCTCGCCATGAACGATGTAGCCCGATGACTCGCCGGTCACCTCCCCATCGTAGATCAGCTTGATCTCATGGTCTGGATCGCCCCACCAGGTCTGCGCATCCGGCGTTGAAAGCCAGTCGCGCAGCATCGGTTTGTCGTTGTCCGTTACGGGTTCGAAGCGAAAGCGCATGACCTATCCGCCCAGAGCATCTGGGCCCGCTGGATTGGGCAGGTGCGCGGACCAGCGGTCTGGCAACAACCCAAGAAAAACCTGACGGAGCGGTTGCCAGCCAAGCGCCAGCCCCACGACGAACAGGCCAAGCGCCAGGGCCGTGATGGCAAACTGCGTGTCGGGCGCTACGCCTGATTGATTGACGGTGTAGGCGATCGCACCTGCCAGATAGAGCAGCGCCGAGACGATGAAGGCGCGCCGATCGATGAGGAGGGCGAGCAAGCCAAGCGCAAAGACAACCGCAAACATGCGTAAGGCCTCGCCCGTGGAGCTGACATCAAGCGATGTGGCGCCGCCGGTCAGGGCAAAGACGATCAGCGGCGCAGCCAACAGATGTAGCCAAAAGGCATTCTCAGACTGACGCTGAACCCGCCTTGGATCGCGCAGCTCATAGCTGATCGCGACGGCGAAGATGACCAGACCAACGACAAACGCCGCGATTTGAAACGTGGCACCAGGCGAGTCGAACCAGGTTGGATCGATCAAGCGAAGAATCGTCGCCGACAACCCCCCGGCGATGAGCAACATGGCCGCGGGCAGCCGGAAGCGGATGTAAAAGAGCAAAGCGCCCAGTGCGCCAAACACCGGGGCAAGCAGGTCAATGCCCAACCCGGACCCAGCGCTTAAACCGGCCATTTCGCTGAGGCTGGCCAACGTCGCTGCAAAGGCCGCACTGAAGGCCAACGCGGTGACGAGGCTCGCCAGCGGCATCCGAAGCCGTCCGGTTACCCATTCGGCCACGACCCAGGCAAAGACGGCCAAGATGAGGCCGAACAGGGCGTCGGTCCAACCGGCCTGAAGATCAAAGCGCATGCCCAACAGCTGGCCAGCAACGCTGGTCAAACCAACCGCCAGAATCACGATGCCGATCGCCAAAAACACGTCGCGAAACCCGCGAAACAGTGCAAAGGGCTCATCGCCGGTGCGTGTGGTGGCAAACTGTTCCGGCATCGAATCGAGCGGAAGCTTCCGCAACGCCATTGCTTGGTCGGGCGTAATGATACCCGCCGCAACACCAGCGCTGATACGGTCTCTAACCTCCGGAACAGGTGGGGGTGTTGCCACTAGCTTGCCTCGTCGATGCTTTCCACCACCAGATTATGGTTGGTGTAAACGCAGATATCGCCTGCGATTGTGAGAGCGCGCCGCGCTACTTCTTCTGCATCATGGGCGCTGTCGGCCAAGGCCCGCGCGGCAGCCAGGGCATAATTGCCGCCAGAACCGATGGCCATAATCCCGTCTTCTGGTTCGAGCACGTCGCCAGTGCCGGTCAGAATCAGGCTTTCATCTTTGTCGGCGACGATCATCATCGCTTCCAACCGTCGCAGATAGCGATCTGTCCGCCAGTCTTTGGCAAGTTCGACCGAGGCGCGCTTTAGCTGCCCGGGATATTGTTCAAGTTTCGCTTCAAGCCGCTCGAACAAGGTGAATGCATCGGCGGTTGCGCCGGCAAAGCCGCCGATAACGTCACCGCTGGCCAGACGACGGACTTTGCGGGCGTTGCCTTTGATCACGGTTTGGCCAAGCGAGACCTGTCCATCGCCTGCAACGACAACTTTGCCGTCCTTACGGACGGTCACAATGGTTGTCGCGTGCATGGTCGGCAGGGCGTTTTCAGGAGAATGCATGGATGTGCTTTCCATTAAGAGTTCCGTTGCATCGCATGTAGGCGTGCTGGCGGCGATTGCAAAGCAACGGTTTCGTCGTCGCGCGTTCACCAGAGGGTGGTTCGGCGCTTGGATCGCGGCACTTGCCCTGCTAGAGGGAAGCATCTTCTAAGAACGAGACTCGATTGCCATGCCTCGCACAGCCACGCTTGAGCGCACCACCAACGAGACGTCCGTCAAAGCGACGGTCGATCTCGATGGCAAAGGCGCGTCGACCATCACGCTGAATGGGGCTGGGTTTTTTGCGCACATGCTCGATCAGCTGGGCAAACACTCGCTGATGGACATAAGCGTGGAGGCAATCGGCGACACGCACATCGACGATCACCATTTGGTAGAAGATGTCGGCATCACGCTTGGCCAGGCGGTCAAAGAGGCGCTTGGCGACAAGCGCGGCATTCGCCGTTACGCCTCCGCCGATCTGCCGATGGACGAGGCCCTGTCGCGCGCTGCTGTTGACGTGTCGGGCCGGCCGTTTTTGGTTTGGCGGGTGGAGTTCACCGCGGACACAATCGGCACGTTTGACACCGAACTGGTGCGCGAGTTTTTTCAGGCGTTTGCAATGAATGCCGGCATCACGCTGCATGTTGAAAGTGTTCATGGGGCCAACAGTCACCATATCGCCGAGAGCATTTTCAAAGCTGTGGCGCGCGCATTGCGCGACGCGCTAGCCATCGATCCACGGGTCGCAGACGATCTGCCGACGACGAAAGGAGCGCTTTAGATGCGCACCTATTCGGTTTTTGCACCGCCGGTGATGCCCGGCACGCTGGAGGATGACGCTCAAAGCCTGGTTTTTGTTCGCCATGGCTGGTCGCTCGCCGCTCTGTTCGTGCCGCTCATCTGGATGATCGTGCGGCGACTCTGGTGGGTTTTGCTCGGTTATGTGATCCTTTGCATCGCGATCCAGCTTGCCAGTTTTTCTGTGCCGGTCTGGGTGACCGTCGGGGTGTCCGTAGCGCTCGCGCTCATCATCATGATCGAGGCCGGGCAGCTGCGTCTGGAAAGCATGGCGGCCAAGGGCTATCGCGAGATCGCCGTCATCGAAGCGCCGAACCAAAAAGAGGCCGAGCGCATTTTCTTTCGCACCTGGGTCGCCGATCATGGTCGCGCACCGGCAAGACCAACCTCGTCGCCAGCGCAAGCCACCCGTGGACCGCTCCATCGACCGACCAGCGCGACGCCACCCGCCCTTCCCGGTCTTTCCAGCTAACGAACAGTTTCATGACCGAATCGATTGCCATCATCGACTATGGCTCGGGCAATCTGCGCTCGGCCAGCAAAGCCTTTGAGCGCGTCGTGCGCGAGCAAGGTCTTGCGGCGACGGTGCATGTCACCTCCGACCCGGAGCTGGTGCGGTCCGCCGATCGTGTGGTGCTGCCGGGCGTTGGCGCGTTTGCCGACTGCGCAGCCGGTTTGAGCGCGGTTGAAGGCATGCGCGATGCCCTTTTTCACGCGGTCACGAAGCGCGGTGCGCCTTTTCTTGGCATTTGCGTTGGCATGCAGCTGATGGCCTCACGCGGCTTGGAGCACGGCGTGACGCCCGGCTTCGATTGGATCGCCGGGGACGTCGTTGCCATCAAGCCGAACAACCCAAACCTCAAAATCCCGCACATGGGATGGAATGTTTTGGCGGCGGTCAGCAAGCATCCGATCCTAGAGGGTATTGCGACCGGCGATGATGGCCTGCACGCCTACTTCGTTCATTCCTACCACCTGCAAGCTAAGAACGAAGCCAACGTGATTGCCCGCACCGATTATGGTGGTCCGGTGACGGCCATCGTTGGCCGCGACAATCTGGTTGGCACACAGTTTCACCCCGAAAAAAGCCAGACCCTCGGCCTTGCGCTCATCGGCAACTTTTTGAGGTGGACGCCGTGATCCTCTTCCCCGCCATCGACCTGAAAGACGGTGTCTGCGTTCGCTTGAAAAAAGGCGAAATGGACGATGCCACCGTCTACAACACCGATCCAGGCGCCCAGGCGGCTGACTTTGAGCGCATGGGCTTTTCCTACCTGCACGTTGTTGATCTCAACGGCGCCTTTGCCGGCCAGAGCCAAAACAGCTCTGCCGTCGAGAGCATCCTGAAAAATGTACGCATGCCGGTTCAGCTTGGCGGTGGCATTCGCGATCACACGGCCATTGATGGTTGGCTGGACAAGGGTATCGCGCGGGTTATCCTTGGTACCATCGCTGTGCGCGATCCAGATTTGGTCCGAGAAGCGGCAAAACGCCATCCTGGTAAGATTGTCGTCGGCATTGATGCTCGCGGCGGCAAAGTCGCCGTCGAGGGCTGGGCAGAAACCTCCGACATGCTCGCTGTTGATCTGGCCAAAGCCTTCGAAGATGCCGGCGTCGCGGCCATCGTTTACACCGACATTGATCGTGATGGGGTGCTGACGGGCATCAACTGGGATTCCACGATCGATCTCGCAAAGGCGGTCTCCATCCCGGTGATCGCGTCGGGCGGTCTGGCCTCGCTGGATGACATTAGGCGCATGACGGCGCCCGATGCGGCCATTCTGGAAGGTGCTATTTCCGGCCGAGCGCTCTATGATGGCAGGATCGACGCCGTTGAGGCGCTAAATATCCTGGAGGCTGCACGATGAGCATGCGTATGCGCTCCAAAGAGCGCGTTAGTGAACAAGACGCCAAAAAATGGGCGTGGCGCTGGTCGATCGGGCTGGTGCTGATCATCGGCCTGTTTCCCCTGGTCGGCGCCTTTTTCGGAGAGCTGATCGCCCGCGCCCTCGGGTGCGTGATCGACTTCCCGCAACTCGGAGCCTGTGCGCGACCCAACGCTTTTCTGGAAAGCTTCGCCCAATCGCTCATGGGCATGATCCGTTGGGCGCTGATATCGGTGCCCATGGCCATCGTCACACTGGTCGGGTTGGCCATCACCTATGTGATCACCAAAAAGCGCAGCGAGAACGCTTGAACCCGCGCCGTAATAAAAGGGTAAGTTCATGAAATCTGATGAGAAAATCTGGAACGTTTATCTTTCCGGCGAGATTCACACTGATTGGCGCGAAGAGATCGAGCGGGCGACGACCGCCGCTGGTCTTCCGGTGCGCTTTTCCGCGCCGGTGACCAATCATGAGGCGAGCGATGATTGCGGCGTGGAAATCCTCGGCGCTGAATCCGACAAATACTGGCACGACCACAAGGGCGCGATGATGAACGGCATTCGCACCCGCACCTTGATTGGCGATGCGGACATTGTCGTCGTTCGGTTTGGCGAAAAATACCGGCAATGGAACGCCGCGTTCGACGCCGGCTACGCCGCAGCGCTCGGCAAGCCGATGATTGTTTTACAGCGCCCAGAACATGACCACGCACTGAAGGAAGTGGACGCAGCGGCGCTGGCGGTCGCCCGCGAGCCGCGCCAGGTGGCTGAGACTTTGGCCTATGTAATCACCGGGTCACTGCCGGGCGCCACCGCCGCTCAGGCCGCTGAGTAACGTCAAATGTCGCTCAAACCCCGCGTCATCCCATGCCTCGACGTCAAGGACGGTCGCGTCGTCAAGGGCGTGAACTTCGTCGATCTGGTCGATGCTGGCGATCCAGTGGAAGCCGCAAAGGCATACGATGAAGCAGGTGCGGACGAGCTCTGCTTCCTCGACATCACCGCTAGCCACGAAAACCGCGGCATCATCCTCGATGTGGTCCGTGAAACCGCCGAGCATTGCTTCATGCCTGTCACGGTCGGCGGCGGCGTGCGCACGCTGGATGATATTCGCAATCTGCTGGTGGCCGGTGCCGACAAGGTGTCGATCAACACCGCGGCTGTGCACGACCGCGATTTCGTGCGCCGGGCGGCGGAAAAGTTCGGCGCGCAATGCATCGTGGTGGCCATCGACGCCAAACAGTCGGTGCGCGAGGACGGATCAACCTGGTTTGAAATCTTCACCCATGGCGGGCGCAAGCCGACGGGCATCGATGCGGTTGAATACGCTAAGGAGGTCGTGGCGCTCGGCGCCGGCGAAATCCTGCTCACATCCATGGACCGCGACGGCACCAAGGCTGGCTTCGACCTGCCACTTACTCGCGCCATCGCCGATGCCGTGACGGTTCCGGTGATCGCCTCGGGCGGCGTAGGCACCCTGGATCATTTTGTTGAGGGCGTGCGCGAGGGTCACGCAACCGCAGTGCTGGCCGCCTCGGTGTTTCACTTCGGCACCTACTCCATCGGTGAGGTCAAGGACCACATGGTGCAGGCCGGCATACCAATGCGTCCGGCGTGATCGATGGCTGAGTTCACCCTATCCGACCTGGAAGCGATCTTGGCCGAACGTGCCAAGGCACCCGCCGATGAGAGCTACACAGCCTCGCTGGTTCAGGCAGGCATGCCCAAGGCCGCTCGCAAGCTGGGCGAAGAGGCGGTGGAATCCATCGTCGCCGCATTGGAAGGCGATACCGAGGAGCTTACCAAGGAGGCCGCCGACGTCCTCTACCATTTGCTTGTGGTCTTGCATCTGGCCGATATTCCGCTCAACACCGTGCTCGCCGAGCTGGCCCGCCGTACGGGACAGTCCGGTCTGGCGGAAAAGGCCGCGCGCGGCGCATAGTGCGCCCACGTGTGCCGAGCCGCGCATCGAAAAGGCGGGTCGCCATGGATCAATTGAACCGTTCCGATCTTTCTCCCTATCGCAGTTTCACCCGCGAGGAATGGGCCGCGCTACGCGAAGGCGAGCCGATGGTGCTCGGCGCCGAAGAGATCGACCGGCTGCGCTCGCTGAACGATCGCCTCTCGATCGAAGAGGTCGAGGCGATCTACCTGCCGCTGTCGCGTCTGCTCGCCATGTATGTCGCGGCAACGCAGCAGCTCTTCAAAGCGACCAAACGGTTCTTGGGGTCCAACGGCAACAAAGTTCCGTTCGTGATCGGCGTTGCGGGCTCCGTTGCTGTCGGCAAATCAACCACCAGCCGCGTGCTGCAGGCGCTGCTCAGCCGCTGGCCGAACACGCCGAAGGTCGATCTCATCACGACCGACGGGTTTCTGCTTCCCAACGCGGTGCTGGAATCCGAGGGCCTGATGAACCGCAAGGGCTTCCCTGAAAGCTATGACGTCAAGGCGTTGCTCAGTTTCTTGAGCGAGGTAAAGGCTGGGCACGAGCATGTTGAGGCCCCAGTCTATTCGCATCTCACCTATGACGTTCTGCAGGGTGAGACCGTGTCGGTTGACCAACCGGATATCTTGATTGTCGAGGGCCTGAACGTTCTTCAGGCGCGTCAGCCATCACCGTCCGAAGCTGACCGCGCGGTGCCGTTCGTTTCTGATTTCTTTGATTTTTCGGTCTATATCGACGCTGCAGAAGACACGTTGCGCACCTGGTACATCCGCCGTTTCATGCGCTTGCGCGAGACGGCCTTTGCTGACCCACAAAGCTACTTCCATCGCTACTCGAAGCTGAAAGATGATGAGGCGGTCGCCACCGCGACCCACATTTGGAACGGCATCAACTTGCCGAACCTGCGCGACAATGTCCGCCCCACCCGCGCCCGCGCCGACCTCGTGCTGACCAAGGGCGAGGACCACATGATCGAACGCGTGGACCTAAGGAAGGTTTAGCGCTTGTGCTGAAGGCACAGAGCGATATTTGCCACTCGCGCTGCAGCGGTCGGGCCTATGGCCCAGCGCGATGCGGCATATGGCAACAAAAAAGGGCGCCGGAGACAATGTCTCGGCGCCCTTTGGTTTATCGGGAATGGAACAGCAGCCTACTCAGCAGCTTCCTCGGTGATTTCCTCACCGGTTTCCTGATCGACCATCTTCATGCCAAGGCGCACCTTGCCGCGATCGTCGAAGCCGAGAAGCTTCACCCACACCTTGTCGCCTTCTTTGACGATATCGGTGGTCTGCTTCACGCGCTCAGGCGCCAACTGCGAAATGTGCACCAGGCCGTCTTTCGGGCCGAAGAAATTGACGAACGCGCCAAAGTCCACGGTCTTCACAACGGTGCCCTGATAGATCGCACCTTCTTCAGGATCATCGGTGATCGACTTGATCCATTTGATCGCAGCCTCAATCGACTTGCCGTCTGCGGAGGCGACTTTCACGGTGCCATCATCTTCGATGTTGATCTTCGCACCAGTCTTTTCGACGATCTCACGGATCACCTTACCGCCGGAACCGATCACATCACGGATCTTGTCGGTCGGGATCGAAAGCTGCTCGATGCGCGGGGCAAATTCGCCCAGCTCAGCGCGCGCTTCACCCAGAGCTTTGGCCATCTCGCCAAGAATGTGCAGACGGCCACCTTTGGCCTGATCCAAAGCGATCTGCATGATCTCTTCGTTGATGCCAGTGATCTTGATGTCCATCTGCAGGGACGTGATGCCGTTTTCCGAACCGGCGACCTTGAAGTCCATGTCGCCGAGGTGATCCTCATCACCAAGAATATCGGAAAGAACAGCGAACTCATCGCCCTCCTTGATGAGGCCCATGGCAATGCCGGCAACCGGCGCCTTCAATGGAACACCAGCATCCATCAGCGCAAGTGAAGTGCCGCAGACGGTGGCCATTGAGGAGGAGCCGTTGGATTCGGTAATCTCGGAGACAACACGCAGCGTGTACGGAAATTCCGTCTTGGCTGGCAGCATCGGATGAACCGCGCGCCAGGCAAGCTTACCGTGGCCCACTTCGCGGCGGCCAGGCGAGCCGGTGCGGCCAGTTTCACCAACCGAGAAGGGCGGGAAATTGTAGTGCAGCATGAAGTTCTCGAAGGAGAGACCTTCCAGCCCGTCGATCATCTGCTCATCATCGCCCGTGCCGAGCGTGGCAACAACGATCGCCTGCGTTTCACCGCGGGTGAACAGCGCTGAGCCGTGCGTGCGGGGCAGCACGCCGACTTCGCTTTCGATCTGACGTACGGTGACGAGGTCGCGACCATCGATGCGGCTCTTGGTCTTCAAGATGTTGCCGCGCACCGTGGCAGCTTCAACCTTTTTGAAGACGGTTTTGACCTGTGTTTCGGTCCAGGCTGGATTGTCCGCGCCTTCTGGAAAGAAGGTGGCCATGACTTTGTCGCGCGCTTTGCCGACCGCGTCCTGGCGTTCCATCTTGGTCGTGATCTTGTAGGCCTCGGCCAGATCGTCGCCGACCATACCGTTGACCGCATCATAGAGCTCTGACAGGTCTTCCGGCTGGAAGTCGCGGGGTTCTTTGGCGCATTTTTCGGCCAGCTGGATGATCGCATCGATCACCGGCTGGAAGCCTCTGTGGCCGAACATCACCGCACCGAGCATCACGTCTTCAGGCAATTCCTTGGCTTCGGATTCCACCATCAGCACGGCATCATTGGTGCCGGCGACGACGAGATCGAGCTCAGAATCTTCCATCTGGTCGACCAGCGGGTTGAGCACATACTCACCATCGATACGACCAACACGGGCGCCACCGATCGGGCCCATGAACGGCACACCCGACAGCGTCAGGGCAGCCGAAGCAGCGACCATCGCCACCATATCGGGGTCATTTTCCATGTCGTAGGACATGCAGGTACAGATCACCTGGGTGTCGTGCTTGTAGCCATCGACGAACAGCGGGCGGATCGGACGGTCGATGAGGCGTGAGGTGAGGGTCTCTTTTTCGGTCGGACGACCTTCACGCTTGAAGAAGCCACCTGGAATGCGGCCCGACGCGTAGAATTTTTCTTGGTAGTTCACCGTCAGCGGGAAGAAATCCAGGCCCGGCTTGGGTGCGTGCGCCGACACGACAGTGGCGATCACGGTGGTTTCGCCATAGGTGGCGATAACGGCGCCGTCGGCCTGGCGGGCAACCTTGCCCGATTCCAGCGTCAGTTCGCGCCCGCCCCAGTCGAGGCTGATTTTATGATGATTGAACATTCTCGTTCCTTATGTCGGGCGCGGATCCCTTTGGAGCGCGCCCCGGTCTAACGGTCTGATCCCCCATGGATCCGACCCGGGTAGAACCGGCGACAAGAATGCGAAGGCCGCACGCACGGCGAGCACCGGCAGGTGCCTCGCAGGGCGTGTGAATACCGTCTGCGCCAATCTGTTGCTCTTGAGCCATCAGCAAGACGACGGACCATTGGCAACGCCCAAAAGGGGCTTCCCACAAAAGGTTTCCCAAGGTTGGGTCCAATGCTCGGCAATCCTGCCAGTGACCGAACGAGATACAGGGTTTGGCGGGTTAAGGTGGCCTTCGCGGTTCCTATACCGGCGAAGAACAAAAGCGCGCCGAGAAGCTCCAGGCGCGCTTTATGCGTACTTAGCGACGGATGCCCAGGCGCTCGATCAGCGAGCGGTAGCGGGCGTCATCGCCACTTTTGACATAGTCCAGCAGTTTACGGCGCTGGCTAACCATTTTCAGAAGGCCGCGGCGGGAGTGATTGTCTTTGCCGTGGGTTTTGAAGTGACCGGTCAGATTGTTGATCCGTTCGGTCAGAATGGCGACCTGGACTTCGGGCGAACCGGTGTCGCCGTCTTTGGTGCCATACTCTTTGATGAGCTCAGCTTTGCGCTCAAGCGTAATCGACATCGGGTTACTCCTTAAACTGAGGGGAAAAATCCGGCCTGCCCGGGATGTCGTCCAGTGCAGGTCATCAACACCTAGCCTTTTGCTAGAGTTGACGGGGCTATAGAGCGTTTTGGCTGCAATTGGAAGAGGCAGCCGGTCAAACCCCGGACATGGCTTTCAGAGCCTCTGCTGTCTCCCCATCGGCCGGGAAGTAAAACTCGATCTTTAGGTCATCCAGCGTCAGATCTTCAGGTGTGCCGAACTGCGCCAGAGTCGTAAAGAGGCTAAGCCTCCGATCGCCGATACGAAACCTGGTGGGTACAACAGGCTGCATGGGCAGTTCGTCTGGCTGTGGGACGAGCGCCAAGAGGTTGGCAGCGCGATCCAGTTCTGACACACCGCCCTGTGCGACGCTCTCCGTCCGCAATCGCTGCGCGCTGTGGTAGGCCACTTCTGACCAGTTATCGATCATCGCCGGGAGCACGTCACCCAGCATCAAATCAAGCAAGCTGTCGCCTTCCTGCACATTGATGATGCCAAACAGTGTACGCGCGGGTTCGTTCATTTTTAGCACGCGCCAAAGGCCGTCAATAGTAAGTGCGGGATAGGGAGCGTGGCGCGCCAACATGTAATCGACGGCAGCCCGCATCGGTTCCAGCGCTGCATCGTCCCATTGCCGGGCCGAATAACGCGGCGCAAAACCAGCATGTGCCAGCATTTGATTGCGCGCAGACAGCGGCAGTTGCATCGCTTCGCCAAGGCGCCCAATCATCTCGCGGCTCGGCTTGGCGCGGCCCGTCTCCAGAAAGGAAATATGTCGTGATGAGACATCCGCCTCCATGGCCAAATCAAGCTGGCTGAACCGTTTGGTCTTGCGCCAGGCTTTCAGTGTTTCAGGAAAGGAGGTTGGATTGATGTCCATGGCCCACTTTAGAGCCGGGATCGAAGGGTGTCAGTTACCTGCAAGGTAATTGCTGCGATGACCTCTCCAGGCCTAGGAGCCTCCATCCACGTATAGGAGGTTTCGATGGCATCGCGTCTTGCAACACAATCCTTTCACAAAAACTGGCTCTTGGTGACGGCGATCGGTATCGCAGCCTTTGGGCCGTTCGCGGCACTGGCATCACGGCCCGAAATGTCTGAACCGGCACGCTGGGCGTTGGATCTTCTGAGCTGGCCACTGGATGGGTCCATCACCTATCAGCCACAGGAGATGCGGTTTTTGTCCGCGATTACGGGCGGCGTCTTGTTCGGCTGGGGCGTGATGATTTGGGCTCTACGCGCCTGGGTTTATGATGTCGCGCCAGAAGGCGTCCGCAAGTCGGTTGTGTTCAGCCTTCTCGGCTGGTTCGTCTTGGACAGTCTCGGCTCAGTTCTCTCCGGTACGACGCCGAACGCCGTCTTCAACATTGCTTTTTTGATCCTCTTGATTGGCCCGCTTTGGCGGCCAGCCCAAAGCTAATCGTGGCCGGGAAAGTCGGGTATTTGGGCAACCACGACCATGTGCGTTGGCGATCCAAATGTGGCTCCAGGTGAGATCAGTTGCGCTAACCAACGGGTGGCCGATGTTTGGGGCCTTCCATCGGCGATTGGTTTGTCCATATTGAAGAGGACAGATCAATCAGGATTATCGATGTCCCTCCAACCGCCCCGCGCCTATGCTCGCCAGTTAGAACAGGCGAACGTCGACACAGCCCTCAACGTTGAAATACTTGAGGAAAAGGCTGCTGCGCTGGGTCGTGCGGGCACGCGGGTTGAAGAGACGCTGGCAGCCCTGCGTCAAAGCACCGGCGAGGATCGTGAAAACGCTCGCCGCGCGGCTGCCGAGGCCGTCTACGCCTATCTGATCCAGCGCGAGCTATGCGGTCTGCGCGACCAGCACGCGGTGTTCCGCAGTTATGATGTGCCTGGCGACGTGATAGCGATTCTTGGTGCCAAGTAGGGGCAACAGGCGGTCGTTTAAGTCCCGATAAAGATTGTCGAGCTAATCATATGCCCTTGTTCAACCGCCACCGGGCCATCAGAGATGCACGCTGCTGCTGCGGCCAACGCGCCAACTACCGACGACGCACCCATGGATCAGGCGACTGACCGGCGCGTCGATCAGCGTCGCCGCACGTTCGCCAGCGGTACCGTTATCCTCGACAATCGCATGTCCACTTTTGACGTGGTGGTGCGCAATCGATCGCGCGCGGGTTTTCTGCTCAAAGCTGAAAATACGGCGTTGATTCCCAATGAGTTTTCACTGCGACTCCCCGGCGAACCGGGTGAGTATCGCTGTGTGGTGGTGCGGCGGTCCCAAAACGCATTGGGTATCAAAGTGATCGGTTTTGCCGAGGGAAACAGGACCAGTTCCAAACCGGATAGACCGGTCGATCCTCAGGCTGATCTTCGCGCTAGGCTAGCCGAGCGGTTTCCCCACCTCGCCAAGGGATAGGGTTTTATCCTTCGGCTGGCACGATCACCCGTTTGGGCAGGAACTTGCCATAGTCGATGACGCCGATGGCGATCAGCTCATCACCATCCATGGCATAGGCTTCCTCGCCATGGGCAGGGGCCGTTGGACCGCGGACAAGCAGGCTCATCCCGCGGCGTAGTTTGGCCGCATCGCCTGAAACCACCTGAATTTCATGCAGATCGCCCAGGGCGTTGGCCATGGGTGTGAGGAACGCATCGCGGTCTTCGGGGGCTTCCATCGCTTCAAGCTGGTCGAGCGTCACCGTGCCATGCTCATCGAACGGCCCGACCTGGGTACGCCGCAAGCTCGTCACATGTCCGCGTGTCCCGAGCACCCGGCCAAGGTCGCGGGCGATGGCGCGCACATAGGTGCCTTTGCCGCAATGGGCTTCAAAAAGCGCGCGGTCCTCGTCCGGCGATCCAAGATAAGCCAGATCGTGAATGGTAACCGTACTCGGTTCCAGCTCAACCACCTCGCCATCGCGCGCCAGATCATAGGCGCGCTCACCATCCACCTTCTTGGCTGAAAAAGCCGGCGGAACTTGTTCAATTGTGCCGACGAACTGCCGAAGCACAGACAGAATGGCCTCTTCGTCAGGTCGAACATCGCTGGTCGCGACCGGCTCACCCTCTGTGTCGTCGGTGGAGGTTTCAATGCCCCAGCGCACGGTAAAGAGATACCGCTTTTTGCCATCCATGACATAAGGAACCGTTTTAGTCGCTTCCCCTAACGCAAGAGGAAGGACACCGGAGGCCAGAGGATCAAGGGTGCCGGCATGACCAGCCTTCTGCGCATCAAACAGGCGCCTCACCCGGCTCACAGCATGGGTTGAGGTCACGCCAACCGGCTTATCGAGGATGATCCAACCGGAAACCTTCCGGCCTTTCTTCCGTCTGCCCACTTAACTCTCGTCCTCATCCCGTCCCCGGTGAGGATCGGTGTCGCGGGCAACCTCAGGCGAGCGTAGGATAGCGTCAATCTTCCCATAGCTGTCGAACGACGTGTCGGGCTTGAACCTCAAGGTCGGCGTGAAGCGCAAATTGAGCTGGCGACCGATCTGCATGCGCATGTCGCGCGCGCCGCCGGCGAGCTTCTTGGTCAGGTCCTTCGGATCGCCTGGCCCGATGGGCGTAACGAAGCATGTCGCGATCTTGAGGTCCGGCGACATGCGAACCTCGGACACTGAAACCAGCGTGCCGCCAAGATCGAGCCCGTGCACATCGCCGCGCGTCAGCACATCCGACAGCGCGTGCCGGACCAGCTCACCAACCCGCAATTGCCGTTGAGAGGGAGGGTTCATCGAAAAACCTTCGTGAAGAAACGCCGGGAGAGGGCGCGCGCTTAGAGCTTGCGTGCGACCTCTTCGACACGGAAGCACTCGATCACATCGCCTTTGCGAATGTCTTCGTAGTTCTCAAACGCCATACCGCATTCCTGGCCAGCGCTGACTTCCGGCACTTCGTCCTTGAAGCGCTTGAGCGTTTTCAGCTTGCCTTCGTGGATCACCACCGAATCGCGGATCAGGCGCACGCCGGAGCCGCGCTCCACCTTGCCATCGGTCACCGTACAACCGGCCACCTTGCCGACCTTGGTGATGTTGAACACCTCCAAAATCTCGGCATTGCCAAGCATCGTCTCGCGGCGTTCTGGCGAAAGCAAACCTTCCATGGCGGCTTTGATGTCATCCACCAGATCGTAGATGATGTTGTAGTAGCGAATCTCGATGCCTTCGGCCTGCGCGGTGTCACGGGCCTGCTTGTTGGCACGCACGTTGAACGCGATGATCGGCGCCTCGGAGGCCGCAGCGAGCGCGATATCGCTCTCGGTCACGCCACCGGGGGCAGCGTGGATAACACGAGCGGCAACCTCTTCATTACCAATCTTTTCAACGGCTTGCGCGATGGCCTCAACCGAGCCCTGGACATCGCCTTTGACCAGAATCGGGAACTCTTTAAGGTTCGATTCCTGCAAGCGCGTCATCATCTGCTCAAGCGAGCCACGCGCCATACCAAGGTTGGTGGCGGTCTTCTCGCGGATCTGACGCTGACGGTATTCGGTGATTTCACGCGCGCGAGCCTCGGTTTCCACAACGGCAAAGGGATCGCCCGCTGATGGTGTGTCCTGGAAGCCGAGCACCTCAACTGGCGCGGATGGACCAGCTTCATCAACCTGCTCGCCATGATCGTTGATTAGGGCGCGCACACGCGCCCAAGCGCCACCGGCGACCAGAATGTCGCCTTTTCGCAGGGTTCCGCGCTGCACAAGCACGGTGGCAACTGGGCCACGCCCCTTGTCGAGCTGCGCTTCGATTACCACGCCTTCGGCGGCCCGATCCGGGTTCGCCTTCAGCTCCATGATTTCTGCCTGAAGGAGGATGGCATCGAGCAGACTGTCGAGACCCTGGCCGGTGGTCGCGGACACTTCCACGTCCTGGACCTCACCGCCCATGCCTTCAACCTGAACTTCGTAACGAAGCAAATCTGTACGCACGCGGTTTGGATCGGCTTCAGGCTTATCCATCTTGTTGATGGCCACAATCATCGGCACCTCACCGGCGCGGGTATGATTGATCGCCTCAACCGTTGTCGGCATGACGCTATCGTCGGCTGCGACCACGAGGATCACGATGTCAGTGGCCTTGGCTCCGCGCGCGCGCATCGAAGTGAAGGCTTCGTGGCCGGGCGTATCGATGAACGAAATCTGCTGGCCGTTCTTTTCCACCTGATAGGCACCAATATGCTGGGTGATACCACCGGCCTCGCCTTGCACGACATTGGCGTTACGGATCGCATCAAGCAGCGACGTCTTACCGTGATCGACGTGACCCATAATGGTCACGACCGGCGGACGCGGCGATGCGCCTTCGTCATCGTCCGTGGTTTCGGTGGAGAAGAGACCTTCTTCCACGTCAGCCTCGGAGACGCGTTTGACGGTATGACCAAGTTCCTCGGCGATCAGCTGGGCGGTGTCAGCGTCGATGACATCGTTCACCGTCAGCATCTGGCCCTGCGTCATCAAAACCTTGATCACGTCCACGGAGCGCTCAGCCATACGGTTGGCCAGCTCCTGAATGGTGATCGCGTCCGGAATGGTGACCTCACGCAACACTTTTTCGCGCGGACCGGTCGGCTGCTGGCCACGACGGGCTTTCTCCTGACGACGGCGCATGGCGGCCATCGAACGACCGCGCTGATTGCCATCATCATTGAGCGCACGCGTGATTGTGAGCTTCGAACGACGACGTTCATCAGTTCGCGGTGTCGGTCTGGCCGGCGTCGGTGTTTCGGCGCGTTTGCGCGAATCGCCGCCGCGACCGCGAGAGGGCGCAGCCTCGTCGGGCGCGCCGCGCTTGGGCGCAGCGACAGCAACCGGCTCGTCTTCAACGACCGGCTTTTCTTTCACCTTCGGCTTGCGGGCCTCAGCCTCGGCAGCCAATTTGGCTTCCTCGGCAAGGCGCGCCGCCTCTTCCTCAGCTTCCTTCTTCAGGCGCGCGTCTTCTTCAGCGCGGCGCTTGGCCTCTTCGGCTGCAGCCTTGGCCTCTTCGATCTCGCGCTGCTGTGCCTGCTTCAGGGCATTGAGGCGTGCTTCCTGCTCAGCATTGGTCGCGCTACGCGCGGTCTCTGCTGCAGGCTTGGACGTGCCACTTGCCGCGCCGGGCTTGATCACCCGGCGTTTGGTCTGCGTCACCACCTTCGGCGTTGGCTTGGCTGCCTCGGCCGTGGATTCGCTGGGTGCCGGGCTATCGCCTGGCATAACGATCCGGCGTTTGCGCTTCTCGACCACGACCGAATTGGATCGGCCATGGGAAAAGCTCTGCCGCACGGTACCCGTTGAGGGTTTCAGCGACAGGGTACGCTTCCCGCTTGCCGGTTCGCGTGCGCCTTTTTCGTCGGTTGTGTCTTGATCACTCATACTGCCGTCTTGTCTCCCAGCACCGAGCCTTCCGCCCGCTGCGTTGATCCATCAATGCTGTTGCCTGGCACATCGCTGCCATAGCCATAGGCTTCAAGCCGCCGTAAGGGGGCGAGAAACCGCGCAGCACCCGGACCGTCTAGAAGGGCCGCATGTATCACATGTTCCAGCCCTAATGCCAAACCCATTTCGCCGTGTGGTAAAACACGTAAAACCGGCACGCCCACATGGCCTGCAAGCCGGTCCAATTTCATCACGCCATCGGCGCCCGCGTCGGTTGCGTGCAGCAAAGCATGGGCCTTGCCGCTTTTCAGCGCGCTTTCGACTTTCGCAAAGCCATTGACGACGAGCCCCGCCTTGCGCGCCAGCGCCAAGGACCCACGCGCTTGCTGATGCAGCACATGGTTCGTCCGCTCAATAATATCATCAAGTCCGCCGGGCGCCACGTCCGATTTCAGCGCACGCGAAAACGCTTTGCGTTTGACCGCCTGCGCCAACACATCGCGCCGTGCCGTCACCCAGGCGCCACGGCCCGGTAACACGGCTTTGACATCGGGAACAACGACCCCATTGGGGTCGAGCACAAAGCGGATCAGATCAACGTCATCGGCGCGTTGGCGCGTGACGATGCACATGCGCTCGCGCGCAGCCTCGCCTGTCTTGCTCGCCTTGGCGTTTGCCATACTCTGATCTGAACCCTTGTGCTCATCACCGAAAGAGCCCCGCTTACGCGGGAGCTCCTTCTTCTTCCGTGGCTTCGTTGGCCGTTTCGCCTTCGACGTCTTCGGCGTTTTGCGCCATCAGTTCTTCAGCTGTGATCCAACCGGCAGCAACGCGCGCCTGCATGATCATCGCTTCGGCATCGGTCTTCGAAACGTCGAAATCCGAAAGAGCGCCGGGGAAGCGAACCACTTCGCCATCCTTGCGCTCGTTCCAACCAACCAGGTCGTCCGTTGCACAGCCGGCAAAGTCCTCGATGGTCTTCACCTCATCCTTGCCAAGGGCCACTAGCATCGGCGTCGTCAGTCCGTCGATCTGACGCAGCGTGTCTTCCACGCCAAGTTCGCGACGCTCCGCATCGGCTTTGGCTTCCAACTCGTCAAGATACTCGCGTGCGCGGGCTTGAAGTTCGTCGGCGGTTTCATCGTCAAAACCTTCAATGGTCGCGATTTCATCGCGTTCCACATAGGCAATCTCTTCCATGGTCGCGAAGCCTTCGGACGCCAACAGCTGGCCAACCACTTCATCGACATTGAGTGCGTTGACGAACAGATCGGACCGTTCGGCGAACTCTTTCTGGCGACGGTTGGATTCTTCATCCTCGGTCATGATGTCGATATCCCAACCGGTCAGCTGAGAGGCCAAGCGCACATTCTGTCCGCGGCGACCGATCGCAAGGGACAGTTGGTCCTCCGGCACCACAACTTCAATACGCCGCGTGTCTTCATCGAGCACAACTTTAGCAACTTCGGCCGGCTGCAACGCATTGACGAGGAAGGTCGCCTCATCGGGTGACCAAGGAATGATGTCGATGCGCTCGCCCTGAAGTTCCTGCACCACGGCCTGGACGCGCGAACCGCGCATACCAACACAGGCGCCCACTGGATCAATGGAGCTGTCGTTTGAAATCACGCCAATCTTGGCGCGCGAACCCGGATCGCGGGCAACGCGTTTGATTTCGATGACGCCGTCGTAGATTTCCGGCACTTCCATGGTGAACAGCTTCACCATGAACATGGGGTGCGTGCGTGAGAGGAAAATTTGCGGGCCGCGCTGTTCGCGACGCACATCGAGCACATAGGCCCGCACGCGGTCGCCATATTTGAAGATTTCACGCGGGATCAGCTCATCGCGGCGCAGCATCGCTTCACCACGACCAAGATCGACAATCACATTACCATATTCAACGCGCTTGACCGTTCCGTTGACGATCTCGCCGATGCGATCCTTGAACTCTTCGAACTGACGATCGCGTTCAGCTTCGCGCACTTTCTGCACAATAACCTGCTTGGCCGACTGCGCGGCGATGCGGCCAAAATCGAGCGGTGGCAGCACTTCGGAGATCACCGATCCGACTTCGGCGTCGGGCAGCGTGTGCTTAGCATCGGCAACGGTCATCTGAGCGTCGGGATTTTCCACCTCTTCGACCACATGGATGAGGCGCTGCAGCTTCAACTCACCGGTTTTCGGGTTGATCGTCGCGCGGATATCTGTTTCCGAGCCATAGCGGGCGCGGGCGGCCTTCGCCATCGCGTCTTCCATGGCGGAAATCACGATCTCACGGTCAATCGACTTTTCGCGCGCGACCGCATCGGCGATCTGCAACAATTCCAGTCGGTTAGCACTGACGGCCATGGGCCTTCTCCTTAGATCACCGGTACGCGTTTAGGCGTGGTTGCCGGTGTTGTTCTCGTCATTGTTGCTGTCATTGTCATTGGTGTCGGCGGCCGCAGCGTCTTGCGCCTTCTGAGCAGCCTCGATCAAAGCATCGGTCATCACCAAACGGGCGTCTTCGATGGCGTCATAGGGCAGCGCAACGGTCAGTGCGCCGCCGGTTGCATCGATGGTGATTTCTACGGTCTCATCGAGAGCGGCATGGATAAGGCCGCGATAGCGCCGGCGGTTCTCGCCGGTTCCGGTGTCGATGGGTCGTGAAAGTTCAATTTTCGCATCGTGACCGACCGCACGCACAAAATCGATCGGCCGAACCAGGGGCCGGTCTATACCGGGCGAGGACACTTCTAGATGATAGGCGGTCTTCACCGGATCATCGACGTCGAGCACCGGTGAAACATCGCGGCTCACCGCTTCACAATCCTCGATCGTGAAGGTGCCGTCGGGTCGCTCCGCCATGATCTGAACCGTGCAGCCGTTTTGTCCGGAGATCTTCACGCGCACCAAGCGGTAGCCCAGCCCTTCAATCGCCGGCTCGACAATCGCGGCAACGCGCGCAGCAAGACCAGTCTCACGTACAACACGCGCGGTGTTGGCATCGTTGCTGGTGTCGATTTCCGGTGCGGTCATATAGGTCCTGGTGGAAAGGCTTGTGCCAAACGAAAAGGGCGGGTCCGCGCGGGACCCACCCTAATCAGATGTCTGACGATGAAGGTGTTGGAGGAAAGATAGGTCAAAAGTGCCAAGGGTGCAAGAGCTTTGTGTTATTGCGGCAACACTTTGGCAAAAAATGAGAAGTAAGCCGGGGTTCGCCCTTCCCGAATGGCCTTGGCCTCATACCGCGTGCGCGTCCAATCCTCCCAGGGCTCAGCTGTATTCCGGTCCGACCGCTCAAACCCGGGATGCGCATTTCCGGCCTTGATCGTCGTCGCTTTATAGACATCGATATCGCTGGCGACGCGCAGCTCTGCGCCAGGCTTCATCTTCGGGTGTAGAAGATCGAGCGTATCAAGGCCCATGAAGCGGCGCTTTTCGTGTTTCAGTTTCGGCCAGGGATCGGGATAGAGCAGGTAAACAAGATCAAGGCAGGCATCGGGAAGCCAGGCGATCACCTCACGCGCATCGCCTTCATGGACGCGCAGGCGGTCGCGCCCCTCATGGCGTTGCGCGTCATCGAGCAGCCGCGCCATGCCATTGACGAAGGGCTCGCAGCCAATGAAGCCCGTCACTGGTTGTTGGTCCAACTGGTGCAGCAGATGCTCGCCGCCGCCAAAGCCGATCTCAAGCGCCAGTCTGCTGACCGGCGCGTCAAACAGGCTCTCCCAGGCGGTGCAGGGCTTGGAAAGGTCGAGCGCGTGACGCGCCAGGCCCTCCTCATAGGCTTTGGCCCTGGCATCACGCAGCGTCTTGCCCTTGCGCCGGCCGTAGAGAAGACCGCGCGAGCGTTCCTTGGAAGGATCGTCCTTAACCGGCAACGGCCGCCTTGAGATCATCGACAAGATCGAGTTTTTCCCAGGAGAAACCACCATCGGCGTCGGTATCGCGGCCAAAGTGGCCATAAGCGGCGGTGCGCGCGAAAATCGGCTTGTTGAGATCAAGATGGGCGCGGATACCGCGTGGGGAGAGGTCCATCACCTCGCCGAGCGCGGCTTCGAGCTTGGCTTCATCGACGTTCGCTGTGCCGCCGGTGTCGATGTAGATCGACAAAGGTTGGGCTACACCAATCGCATAGGAAAGCTGGATCTGCGCCCATTCGGCCAAATCGGCAGCCACCACGTTTTTCGCCAGATAGCGCGCCGCATAGGCTGCCGAGCGGTCAACTTTGGTGGGATCCTTGCCCGAAAACGCTCCGCCGCCATGGGCCGCCGCGCCGCCGTAGGTATCAACAATGATCTTTCGACCCGTCAGGCCGCAATCGCCGTCCGGCCCACCGATCACGAACGCACCGGTCGGGTTCACGTGCCACACTGTTTCGTCGGTAACCCATCCGTCTGGCAGGACTTCGCGCACATAGGGCTCGACCACGGCCTGCACATCGGCCGACGTCATGGCCGCGTCCAAATGCTGGGTGGAGACAACAATCGATGTTGCCCGCACCGGCATGCCGTTTTCATAGGCGAGCGTGACCTGGCTCTTGGAATCTGGACCAAGCACGGCAGCCTCGCCGGATTTGCGCGCCTGCGCCAGCCGCTCCAAGATCTTGTGGGCGTAATAAATCGGCGCCGGCATCAAATCGGGCGTCTCGCGGCAGGCATAACCGAACATGATGCCTTGGTCGCCGGCGCCCTCATCCTTATTGCCCGCCGCATCGACACCCTGCGCGATATGGGCAGATTGGCCGTGCAACAGCACTTCGACATTGGCCATGTTCCAGTGGAACCCATCCTGCTCATAGCCAATGTCTTTGATCGCTGCGCGCGCAACCTCTTCAACCAGCTCCCGGCCGATCGAGGCCGGACCACGCGTTTCACCAGCAATCACAACGCGGTTGGTTGTGGTCAGCGTCTCGGCAGCCACGCGAACCTGCCAGGGGTCCATGCCCTCAGTCAGCGCGGTACGGAAATAGAGATCGACGATTTCGTCGGAAATCCGGTCACAAACCTTGTCGGGATGGCCTTCAGAAACCGATTCGCTGGTGAAGAGATAGGAGGAGCGCGCCATGAAAGAGCATCCCGGAACTGGGGTAGAGGGTGCGTGGGGAAACCCACGCGCGATCATCCGATCAAACGGCGTTCGTTAAAACAAACGCTCGTTCGTCAAAACGGATGGGCGGTGTCATGCCATCGCGATGGTTCGAAATCAAGAGTTGCCGGGTCGCGTCGACGGCCAGCCAAAGAACGGCCGCCGACGAATCGCTGGCGTTAGCCGTTGGATGCCGGCTTTTGGACAGGCGCTCCGTTGGACTCATCCTGGCCGGCGATCGATTTCACAAGTTCAACGATACGGCGGCGAATGGCTGGGTCCTTCACGCGGAGAAAAGCCCGGGTCAGCTCCACACCATCTGATGATGTCAGCAGTTCCGAAACATAGCTGACGCCGCCTTCGGCAAAGCCGAGGGCCGGTTGTTCACCGGGCAGATCGTCATAGAAATAAGAGATCGGAACTTTCAGCTCGTTGGCGATGTCGCGCAGGCGACCGGCGCCAATACGATTCGTTCCTTTTTCGTATTTCTGGATTTGTTGGAACGAAACGCCGAGCGCCTCGCCAAGTTTTTCCTGGCTCACCGAAAGCATCATGCGACGCATGCGCAGTCGGGTACCAACATGGACATCAACTGGGTTAGGCGCTCGTTTGTTAGCCATAGGGTAGACTTTGACCATACCCCGCATGCCCTTACGGAACGTGCAGGTCCTTTCGTGCACAAGTGAATGGGTACTTTAGTTCATGAATGACACTATAGGTGTATAAAGCAAGAGGCTTTGACTCAAGCTAAAACCGGTTTTTGCTTCCCCTGGTAGTAATAAGAAGATGCTAAAATCATAGCGAGTATAAGCCAAAACGGCGTATTTCCCAAGCGGACAAAAAAAGTTGTCGGCAAAGCTTCTGGGAGCGCAACGTCAATGACGCCCTGTTCGTTGATACCCAGTGCATTAGTGACACGACCGTAAGGATCAACCATTGCGCTGATGCCGGTGTTGGCCGCGCGTACAAGTGGTAAGCCGGTTTCCACTGATCGCAGACGCGCCTGAAAAAAATGTTGGTGCGGACCGGCGCTAGACCCGAACCAGGCATCATTTGTGACGTTGAGCAGATAGTCGGGCTGATTCGTTTGCACGCCCTCACGCACAAATCCGGTGAAGATCGCTTCGTAACAAACGAGCGCTAAGCCAGCTAAACCATTAGTCGACCGCAATGTGTCCGCGCCAGAACCGGCCACAAAACCGGCGGGAGCTGACACCAATGGGCGCAGCCCGATTCGGTCGATGAGATCGGCGAACGGAAGCTGCTCACCAAACGGCACCAAGCGCACCTTGTCATAGGCATCGACGATCTCGCCGCGATCGTTGAGCGCGTAGACCGAATTGTAGAAAACCCGAGCATCGCTTCCCCGCGGCTCGGCGCGGATGGCGCCTGACAGCAGATTGACCCCGAGAGGTAAGGTCTGGCCGATGGCCGCCAACACGTCAGGGCGTTGCGTCAGCAGGAAAGGGAACGCGGATTCCGGCCAAACAACATGGCTGACACCCAAAACACCCAATTGTTCAGCGCCCGTCTGTCGCGTGGTCAGCTCAAGCAGCGTCGCGACATGGGCCTCGCGAAGGGTGGGGTCCCATTTCTCGTCTTGGGCAATGTTGGGCTGGACGATCCGCATCGCAACATCGGGAACCATCTCTGGTGATGTTCCAGCTAGCCGCAGCGCGCCGTAACTTGCCCACACGATCAAGGCGAAGACGCAAGCGAGCGCTGCGACACGCGAGCCACGTCCGACCACGTCGCGTGGCCAAAGTCCTGTTGGCACCATTGCTACGAGCAACACCAGGAGGCTCGCCGCCAGCGGGCCGGTCAAAGACAGGCCTTGCAGCAAACCGTCGTGCAGGCCGAGCGCGCTGTGGAAGCCATTCCAGGGGAACCCGGTGAATAGCACGCCGCGCAAGGCTTCAAAGACTGCCAGTAGGCAGGCGAGCATGCCGACTCGGGAAAAGCCGGTGCTCCAAAACCGCCCGGCGATCGCGCAAGGCAGCGCGATAAAAAGCGCCAGGCCGCCGGGGATCAATGTCAGTGCGAAGGGGATGAGCCAGCCATGGGCAGCAGCATCCACCAGAAGCGCTTCGCCAATCCAATAAAGCCCTGCCAGAAAAAACCCGAAGCCGAACCACCAGCCGACGGCAAACGAGGGCCCGATGAGGCGGGATATCCAGCGGCTGTTTTTCGCGGGCGCTGGATCTGCATCGGCGCCATCAAGCAACAGCACAAGAGCGGGCAGCGTGAGCCAAAGGACCGGGGCAATAAACAGCGGTGGCATCGCCAGCACGCTCACGGCACCGGCAAAAAACGCCGCGGCCAGCCTGCGCCATCCATGCATCAGAACCAGGCCGTCCGCGATGGCGTGCACACCGCTCAGCATGGCGTCCGGTTAGGTCCCTGTTGCTTGATCGAACGGCTCGTTGTCTTGGCCACTCGCTGCACGATCGGCCTGGTCACCATCAAGCTGCGTCGCTGGACGGCTGGCGCGTCGCGGTGCGCGTGGGTCGCGGCGGCGCAGGCCTGCCGGATAGACCTTTAGGCGTTTGATGCGGCGCGGATCGGCATCCGTCACCTCGATGTCGAGCCCTTCGACCGTATCGATCAACTCGCCACGCACCGGAATGCGACCGAGCGCCGTAAACACCAGACCACCCAACGTATCGATCTCATCAGCATCATCCTCGTCGATCTCGAAAAGATCGCCGAAAACCTTCTGAACGTCTTCGATGGGAACACGCGCATCGGCCACATAACCGCCATCGCCGATCGCATCGAAATGCGGCGCGACCTCATCATCGTGCTCGTCCTCGATATCGCCCACGACGGTTTCAATCAGATCTTCCAGGCTGATGAGGCCATCGGTGCCGCCATATTCATCGATCACCAGCGCCATCTGGACGCGGTTCGCCTGCATCTGCGCCATCAGATCGGTCGCCGACATAGAGGCCGGCACGAACAAGAGCGGGCGAGCGATTCCGGCATCTTTCAAATTGGTATCAAGATCGATCTTGCGCAGATCAAAACCCGCAGCCTGCGCGGTCTCTGTCGCCTTGCCACTGCCCTGCTCGACCGCGGCTTTGCGCGCCCGCGCGCGATTGCGCGGCGAGGTGTCCTCGTTGCGCGCCCGGTCAATCAGATAGGACACGACGTCTTTGATGTGGACCATGCCGACCGGGTGATCGAGCGAACCATCAAAAACCGGCATGCGCGAATGGCCGGAACTGCGCAGGTTTTCCAGCACCTGACCAAGCGGAACCAATTGATCGATGGCGACGATATCAGCGCGCGGCACCATCACGTCTTCGGTGCGCGTTTCGCGCAGGCGCAAAATGTTGCGCAGCATCAACCGTTCTTCGGGAGAGAAATCATGACCAATGCCTTGGTCTTCCTCCAGCGCGTCTTCAAGGTCGGTGCGCAGATCCGTGCCGTTCGTGGCCGGTTTCAGCCAGCCAAACAATCGGTTCACCCAGGGGGCGTCCGAAGATGCTGCGCGTGCAGTTTGCGATTGTGGGTTGGAAGGGGCCGTCATCTGACGGCCCGTACTGGAGGGCTCTAAGCTCGAAGCGTCGTCGGTCATCAGCGTGCAGCCGATTTTGCCAGCTGCGATCCTTGTTACACGGTCGTCATTGCGCCGCCCCGATAGGGATCGGCTATGTCAAGCGTCGCCAGAATGCGCGTTTCGAGCGCTTCCATGGCCTCTGCTTGCAGGTCTTCTTCATGATCATAGCCCAGAAGGTGCAAAAAACCATGAACGATCAGATGGCTCATATGGGCATGCAGGCTGATTTGGCCAGCCTCCGCTTCCCTCTCTATCGTCTGCAAGGCGAAAACAAGGTCACCGAGCAAAAACGGGCGCTTTCCATTCAGCTCAGCAAGAGCATCTGACGCAAGGGCGGGGAAGGAAAGCACGTTGGTCGGCTTGTCCTTGCCGCGATGCTCCCAATTGATCGTTTGCATCGCTGGATCATCGGTCAGAACGACGCTGATCTCGCCAAGGGCAAGGTTGAAGTCTGTGGCCGATGTCGCCGCGCCAATGGCGGCTTCGAACCAGGTCGAAAGGGTGTCTTCCTCTGGCCAGTCTCCAGCCTCTATGACGAGGTCGATGTTTGGCCTCACCGGTCCCCGCCCAGAAGTGGCGCTTGACGTTCAGCGGCGGCACGGACCCTTCGGCGCGCCGCCTCGTCATAGGCTGAGACGATTTCGCTAACCAGCGGATGGCGGACCACATCTTCGGCCCGGAATTTTAGGTGCACGATCCCATCGATCTCGCGCAGCATCCGGTAAGCCTCGGCAAGGCCTGAAACTTGGCCAGGCGGCAAATCGACCTGGCTCGGATCGCCGGTGATGATCATCTTTGACCCCTCGCCGAGGCGGGTCAGGAACATCTTCATCTGCATTGAGGTGGTGTTCTGCGCCTCATCAAGGATCACCACGGCGTTGGCCAGCGTGCGCCCGCGCATAAAGGCAAGCGGCGCGATTTCGATGACCTGGTTCTGCAAGCCTTTCTCAACTTTGTCGGCCGGCATCATGTCATAGAGCGCGTCGTAAAGCGGGCGCAGATAAGGGTCGATCTTCTCTTTCATATCGCCCGGCAAAAAGCCGAGCCGCTCACCAGCTTCGACCGCTGGGCGTGAGAGAATCATCCGTTCCACATCGCCGCGCTCCAAAAGCGCGGCAGCATACGCCACGGCCAGATAGGTCTTGCCGGTGCCGGCAGGGCCAGTGCCGAACACCATCTGCGCACGGTCGAGCGCGCGAATATAGGCATCCTGCGCAGGATTACGGGCCGTAATGGTTTTCTTGCGCGTGCCGATGGTCGCCAAAGCAAGCTTGCCGCCACGTGGTTCAATGGCCGGTAGGTTCAGCTGGGCTGAGGCCGTTTCGGCCATGCGTACTGCGCCATCGACATCGCCGGGGTGGAGCGTGTGCCCCTGCTCCAAACGCTTGTACAAACTGTCGAGAACCTGACGGGCGAGCGCGCAAGCATCCGGCGTGCCCTTGATGGAAACCTTGTTGCCGCGCGCAGCAGCATCAACACCAAGCTTGTGCTCGATGATCGCGAGGTTTTGGTCAAATTGACCGTAAAGGTCGCCCACCAGCCGGTTGTCATCGAACTCCACCACGATGTGCGCCAAATCGGACGCGTGACCTTCCACAGAGGGTTGGGTCTCGGTGAGATCGTTCAAGAGGCGGCCTCCAGCATGGGTTCAACGGTCGAGATGGGACCTGATTCGGCAAGATCTGCAAACAGACTATTGGTCCCGGTGTGCGTAATTGTGACGGTTTGCAAGCTTCGCAGCATGCTTTTCGGCGCCTGCACATTGACCGGCTGTAGCCAGGGCGAGCGGCCAACCAATTGGCCTTCATTGCGCCCTATTTTCTCAAACAGAACTGGGAAGCTGCGGCCGACGCGGCTTTGCTGAAACGCCTGCTGTTGGCTGGTGATCAGCGCCTGAAGCGCGTGCAAGCGCTGCGTCATCACATCGTCCGGCACATGGTCATCCATCAACGCGCCTGGTGTTCCTGGGCGCGGGGAGTATTTGAACGAGAACGCAGCGGCGTACTCCACATCGCGGATGAGCTGCATCGTGTCGTCAAAATCCTGATCGGTCTCACCGGGAAATCCGACGATGAAATCGCCGGACAGGGCAAGATCAGGCTGAACCGCCCGAATGCGGTCAATCAAGCGGCGATACTCATCAGCTGTGTGCCGCCGGTTCATCGCCTTTAAGATGCGGTCGGAACCCGACTGCACCGGCAGATGCAAATAGGGCATCACTTCGGGTAGATCGCGATGCGCAACGATCAGATCATCATCCATGTCGCGCGGGTGACTGGTCGTGTAACGCAGGCGCCAAAGCCCATCAATCTCGGCCAGCGCGTACAAGAGCTTGGCTAGCGACCAAGCCTGCCCGTCTGGTCCTTCGCCGTGATAGGCATTGACGTTCTGCCCGAGCAAAGTGATCTCGCGCACCCCGGCATCGACCATGGCGTGGGCTTCAGCGAGGATTTTCGCCACGTCTCGCGATACTTCCGCGCCGCGAGTGTAGGGCACCACACAGAAGGTGCAGAACTTGTCGCAACCTTCTTGAACGGTCAGGAACGCGGTTGGCCCGCGGCTGGCGAGCACCTTCTTTGGCGTCATGCCGATGACGTCGAATTTGTCCTCATCGGGAAACTCGGTGAGCACGACCCGTTCGCCTTGGCCAGCGCGCGCAACCATGTCCGGCAGCGCGGAATAGCTTTGCGGACCGACCACCAGATCGACCACGCCGGCGCGCTTGGCGATCTCTTCGCCCTCGGCCTGCGCGACGCAACCGGCAACGCCGATCATCGTCTCTTTGCCAAGCGCGGCGCGTTCACCCTTCACTTTGCGCAGGCGGCCAAGCTCCGAATAGACCTTCTCGGCAGCCTTCTCGCGTATGTGGCAGGTGTTGAGCAGGATCAGGTCGGCATCAGTCTGGTCCTGCGTCGGCGTGAAGCCGGCAGGCGCCAAGGCGTCTGCCATACGGTCGGAATCATAGACGTTCATCTGGCAGCCATAGGTCTTGATGAAGACCTTCTTGGCAGCGGGTGCGTTGTGCGAACTCATACGTCGGCCGAAACCTTTTGGAGAGAAGACCTGTCGGAGAATGATCGGCGGTGTTTAGCGAATAAACGCCGGTCCGCCTAGGGCCAAGCGGCCTCAGCGGCGCTTAGCTGTCGCGACCACGCAACTTCATCGCCAGCGTCTGCCGCACTTCCTGTTCCATCGCCTTGGCGGCGCGTTTGCGTCCGCCCAGTTCGGCAACGTTCATCGGCTCGCCAAGCACCATCACCACATCAAGCGGTCCACCATGGATGGTGTCGAGCAAGCTCGGCAGCAGATCAAGATCGCCGTACCAGCCAAGTGTTGCCCGTTGCCCGCGAGAAATTGGCAGGCCATCGCGGCGCAGATAGGCGATCGTGAAGGGTTGCACCATCACATCTTTGGCGTCTTCCACCAGCGCACCCAGAAGTGCGGGACGAAACGGCAGGACTTGCCCGCCATCACTGGTCGTGCCTTCGGCAAACAGCACCAAGCGATCACCATCGGCGAGCGCTTGACGCATCGTATCCGCCATCTTGCCGGTGTCGGTCTTGCGGGTGCGGCTGACAAAAAGCGTGTTTTGCAGCCGGGCCAGGGTGCCGAACACTGGCCAGTCGGCAACATCGTCTTTGGAGATGAACCGAAACCGCCCTCGCGCCCCGATCATCACAATGTCGAGCCACGAGACATGGTTGCCAGCGAGCACCACCGGCCCCTTGGCCAGTTTCGAGCCCTCGAACCGCACGCGCACACCCATGCACCAAAGGGCGATGGCATGGAAAGCGATGGGAAGTCGCGAGGACACGGCTTTGAGCCGCAACAGATTGGCGAGCCATTGGATCGGCGCCAGCACGATGAGTGCGATGATCAGGGGGATCATCTTGAACGTTGCTCGCACGATGTCCCAGGTGCGTGGGCGCTCACCGGGATGCAGATCGGCCATCATGAGCCTTCTCGCTTCAAGGGACGCCCGAAAAGCTCGAGCCGATGGTCCACCAGTTTGAAGCCCAGCCGTTCGGCGATCTTTTCTTGCAGCGCTTCTATCTCCGGATCGGAAAATTCAATCACTTTGCCCGTCGTCACGTCGATAAGGTGGTCGTGATGCTCGTCGGGCGTTTGTTCGTAGCGCGCGCGTCCATCGCCAAAATCAAGGCGCGCAACAATGCCGGATTCCTCAAACAGTTTCACCGTTCGGTAGACCGTCGACATGGATATGTTGCCGTCAATTGCCGAGGCGCGGGCGTAGAGCTCTTCCACATCTGGATGATCGTCCGCCTGGTCGATCACCCGCGCAATGACCCGCCGCTGGTCGGTCATGCGCATGCCGCGTTGGGCGCACAGATCTTCAAGCGGAATATCGGTCTGGCGGGCGTTCTGCGGCATCAAGGTCAGGACCCCTTCCCCATTTGGCTAGGTGCCCGGGTGGCTACCCGTATTCTCGGCGCATGACAAGCGCGCGGACTTTCGATCCATCGGCTTGCGTAGCATAGGCCGGACGCTCACCAACTTGGGTGAATCCCCGGCGCCGGTAAAGCGTGATCGCGCTCTCATTGCCGTCAGCAACTTCAAGGAACACGGCGCGTACACCTTTTTGGCGCAGCGCCATCAAGGCATCATCGAGCAACCGTGTCCCATAGCCACGACCGCGGCAATGCCCCGCAACCGCAAAGGTCAGCACCTCGCCTTCGTCGCCGGCCTGGCGCACCATGATGAACCCCTCGACCGGACCGCGACCGAACCAGCTCAACGGCCGGATCATGCACGTCGTCACCGCTGGATCATCGATCAGACCGGCAAGGTCTTCAGCGTTCCAACCGATTGGGAAGGCAGCGTCATGCAACGCCGCTAGTTCGCCGGCCTCCTCCACCGTGGCGTTTTCGACGATTCGCATCCGCGTGACGCCCGCACGCAAGGGATCAACGGCCCAATGGTACCAATCATCAAATGCAGAAGAGGTCGACATGCAGCGAGTCTACACGCTGCCGATGCTCGATCCAACGCGTAATCCGGCAGGCTTGGCAGCAATGGCATCGGCCGGTTTTAGGTAAAGCGGCCGCGGTTTTTCACCAGCATCGCTGGCCGCCGCTAGCTCGGCCAGCGCTTCAATGGAGGGCACCTGCGCGCTGTCTCCAAGCGTGACCTGTTTGCCGGCCGAGCGTGCAAGCGCGGCAATGATGGGCGTTGCTGGCCCGACAAGACGGCCACCTTGGGGAACCGAAGCGGCAAAAACCAGGTCAGCCATGACGCTCGGCTGCTCCATCGCCGTTCCATCGATCTCGAATCGCTGGCCGTAAACCAAGCCATTGCGGGCATCGATGGCGACACATCGAACCGCGGCCACGTCACTCGCCAGGCGATCGGTCACCGCCATGGCTTCCAGCGTACCAATCCCAACAATGGGGATATTCAAAGTCGCCGAGAATCCGCGTGCCGCGGCTAGGCCAACGCGCATGCCGGTGAACGAGCCCGGACCAACCGTGACGGCGACGCGATCAAGGTCTTCATAGGTGATGACGGCCTCGCCGAGCCCATCTTCCACCATCGGGATCAAGGCTTCGCCATGGCCGCGCAACATGGTCATTGAACGCGAACTAACAACACGCGCGCCATCTGACACCACCGCTTGGCAGGCCGGCCCAGCGGTGTCGATGCTTAGGATGAGCCCGGTCTTATCAACCGGCGCTAGGGAACCAGGGGTCATGCCATCAACCTAAGCGAGCGCTGTGCGGAACAGGCAGTCGGGGAAACCTGTAGAGATGGGTCGCGCCTGCAAAAGTCTGACGCGCCATCTATTCCGCGAAAGAAACAATCAGCGCGCCAATCCTATGGGACAGTCAGCTTGCTCGCACTTCCTCGACACCCGGCACAAAGTGGCGAAGTAGGTTTTCGATGCCGTTCTTCAAGGTCGCCGTCGAGGACGGGCACCCAGCGCAGGCGCCGCGCATATTCAAATAGACAACGCCATCCTGGAAGCCCTTGAAGGTGATGTCGCCGCCATCCTGAGCCACGGCTGGGCGCACGCGCGTTTCCAGTAGCTCTTTGATCGTATCGACCATCGCGCGATCATCTTCGGCAAAAAACTCCGCGCCATCGCTGTCTGGCGTTTCATCGGCATCCTCGATGAGGATTGGCATGCCGGTCACGAAATGCTCCATGATTCCGCCAAGGATTGCCGGCTTGATGTGCGACCAATCTTCCACATCAGCGGTCACGGTGACGAAATCCTGGCCGAAAAACACGCCGGTCACGCCGGGAATCGCAAAAAGACGCTGCGCCAGCGGCGATTTTTCCGCGCCAGTGGCCGAGCGAAAGTCGAGCGTGCCTTCTTCCAACACGTTTTTGCCGGGCAGGAATTTCAGGGTGGACGGGTTTGGCGTCGACTCGATTTGAATGAACATAAAAACCTCCAAACGGGGCCGCGTTGCCGCATGAGGGGGCGACCGGCCGCTTTGTCACGCCGCGCGCGGCGGTTGTCTGAACCGTCTACGTTGCTGGCGTTCTTTGAGATTGGTTATGACGCAAAAGTGCTAGTTTGGAAAGGTTCTAATGAACACTTTGCCGGTCAAATTGGGCCGGCTATATCGCGTCGCTTCGGTTGTGTATGTGGCAAATCAGGTCAGCCAGCCGGATTCCAGCCCCCGTGCCCAATCTTCGCGATCATAGGCGCGGGCCTGAGCTGCTGCTGTATCGTGATCATAGGGCACCGAACGGAACGTCACGTCCCATCGCTCATCCCGCTGCGTCAGGATCGCGTAGCTCGCGTTCGGCGTTCCGGCCTGCATTCTATGTGGAACAGGCAGTTCGTCGGTATAGGCCGGGCAGCCGACCGATCCGGGGTTCACCAGCACGTGACCGGATGAAAGCCGCGCAATGCGCGGAATGTGCGTATGACCGCACAGCAGGAGATTAGCACCCGCAGCATGTTCATCGATCTGCTCTTCCAGTTCATCCCGGGTTGCCTGGCGGATCGTACCGTCGGGCAAAACCCGTTCCATCCAATAGGTATCATCGGCGCGCGGCGTCGCATGACAGGCGTAAACGCTCGGAAACGGAGTGAGGCTGGTTGGCAAGGTCCGCAGCCAATCAAGATGCGTTGGAGACAGCGCTGCATGCGTTACCGCATCGGTCGGACCCATGGCGTCGGGGTCTTGCTCGATTAGATAGCGATCATGATTGCCGCGGACCGTCGGCCAGCCGAGCGGAATGATCCGCTCGGCCACGCCAGCAGGGTCGATCGGTCCCGACAGCACGTCGCCGAGATTGACGATCTGGTCGATTCCTTCGCGTTGCAAGTCCTCGATCACAGCCTCGAGTGCAAGCGCGTTGCCATGAATGTCGGCGACGGCGGCAAAGCGCATCAGCTCGTCTCGTCCAGGGTGAGTTCGATATCCAGATCGTCGAGCTTTTCCGCAAGATATGCCCGCGCATCCTGAATGCCGGCATTGTAGAGCGACGGACCGAGCTGTCCGATCATGAAAGTCAGCAGTTCTTCGGCGCGAAAGGCACTCAAGGTCTCGTCGAACTCATCGCTGAAATAGGCTTGGAGGGCCGTGACAAGTTCGGCGCGGCGCTCCGGCGACAGGTTTAGCTTGGTCATGCGATGGCTTCGATGGTCGCATCGTCCATATCGCCAGGCACGATGGTCACCGGCACGGGGAAGCCGCCGCCGCGCGCGGCAATCGCGGTGACCAGCGGTCCTGGGCCGTCTTTGCCGAGACCGGCGCCCAGCACCAGAATGGCGATGTCTTCATCGTCGTGGATCAATTGGGTGATTTCTTCCAGCGCTGTGCCTTCGCGCACCAACCGTTCCGGCGTCAGCGACAGCCCGCGCGCACGCAGCAGACCGGTATAGCGATCGACCGTCGCATCAGCCTCGGCCTGGGCCTCGGCGCGCATGATCTCTTCCACACCAAGCCAATGCTGAAACTCAGATGGAGGCACAAGGTAAAGCATGGAGAGCCCACCGCCGGTCCGTTCCGCACGGCGGGCAGCATAGATCACCGCACGCTCGCACTCAGGCGTATCGTCGAGAACCACCAGAAACTTGCGCTGATGGCCTTCGTCAAAGGCTCGGCGTGCTTTGAGCATGGTTTTCTCCGCCCGTCCTATCGAGTGGCGCGTAGCCTACCGCACCAATCCTAGCACGTCATAGACTTCATCCAGCACGGGTATTGCGATTTCGCGCGCCCGCTCTGCGCCATCGCGCAGCACAGCGTCCAGCGCCGCTTGATCGCTCTCGATCCGCACCATCTCATCGCGAATAGGTCCAAGCCTTTCCACCGCGACCTCGGCAAGGGCAGGTTTGAACGCACCGAAGCCCTGACCGCCAAACTGCGCGATCACATCCGCCTTGCTGATGCCCGCCAGGGCGCCATAGATGCCGACCAGATTGTCGGCTTCCGGGCGGCCTTCCAAGCCTTCCAAGGTTTCCGGCAAAGGCTCTGGATCGGTCTTCGCTTTTTTGAACTTTCTAGCGATCGTGTCGCGATCATCCGACATGTTGATCCGCGATAGATCGGATGGGTCAGACTTCGACATCTTCTTGGTGCCATCACGCAGGCTCATCACGCGCGTTGCATCGCCCAGGATAAGCGGATCGGTCAGCGGGAAGACCTCTTTGCCCCAGTCATTGTTGAATTTCTGGGCAATGTCGCGCGTCAGTTCCAGATGCTGCTTTTGGTCTTCGCCAACCGGCACGGCGGTTGCCTTGTAAAGCAGGATGTCGGCGGCCATGAGCGTTGGATAAGCGTAGAGGCCAACGCTCGCCTTTTCGCGATCCTTACCAGCCTTTTCCTTGAACTGGGTCATGCGGTTAAGCCAGCCCAGGCGTGCCACGCAGTTGAAAACCCAGGCCAGCTGCGTGTGCTCGGCAACCTGGCTCTGATTGAACAGCGCTGATTTCACCGGATCGAGCCCCGAGGCGATGAAAGCCGCCGCCACATGCCGTGTTGCCCGCGCCAGTTCTTCAGGGTCTTGCCAAACGGTGATCGCGTGAAGATCGACCATGCAATACAGGCAGGTATGCGTGTCTTGCAGCGGCACGAAATTGCGGATCGCGCCTAGATAATTACCGAGCGTCAGCTGGCCGGAGGGTTGAACACCGGAAAAGACGCGCGGTTCGAAGGTCGTGCCAGCTGGGGTCCCAGATGGTTCACTCATGACGATGTGTCCTGAAGGATTGAAAAGCGGTCCGCCTTATCGCGGGTCTTCCTCGCCTTATCAAGATGCGCCCTGATCGGGCATGGGCTTGCGGGTCAGCATACGCTTCATTTCGCCTAGTTTCGCCGCGCCTGTAACGTGCGCGAGGCCAAAAAAGGTGAGCACCCCAGCAAGCACCAAGCCAGCAAGCGCGCTAACCCGCATCAGCAGTGGTGAGGTGATGGCAAGCTGCGTCTCAAGCAGCCCGGCAAGTCCGATGAGCAGCGCGCCCATGGCGATCGCACACCCAAGCAGGATTGCGACTTTGACCATCAAGGCGCGTTCGATGTGCCAATAGCCGCGTTTGACAATGAGATAATAAAGCACCAGCGCATTGACCCAGCCGGCCAGGCTGGTCGCCAACGCGATGCCGACATGGCCGATGAACGGAAACAGCGCCAGGGAACAGGCAACGTTCACCGCCACCGAAAGGCCGCCGACCAGCATTGGCGTTTTGGTGTCTTCGCGGGCAAAAAAGGCCGGCGAGAAGACCTTGATCAAGACAAAGCTTGGCAGGCCAATGGCAAAAGCTTGCAAAGCCGCCGCCGTGCCGATGCGTGCCTCTTCGCCGAAGGCGCCACGCTCGAACAGCACCGACACCAGCGGCACCGGGATGGCGGCCAACGCCACAGCCGCCGGAAGCGTCAGCAGCATGGCGAACTCCAGCGACCGGGCACTTGCGACTTTGACACCCGCTTCATCGCCGGCTTTCAATCGACGTGACAGTTCCGGCAGTAGCACGACGCCGATGGCGATGCCGACCACGCCAAGCGGCAATTGATAGAGCCGGTCGGCATAGTAGAGCAGCGAAACCGCGCCCGCTTGGAGCGAGGCGATCATGGTGCCGACAACGATGTTGATCTGCGTGATGCCGCCGGCAATGACCCCCGGCACCCCTAAGGAAACCAGCCGCTTCATCCGCTCTGACCAGCGCGGCCGCACCAGCTTGAGCAGAAATCCGGCGCGGTGCAGATCGCCGACAACCAATGCCAGCTGGGCAAAGCCGCCAATGACCACGCCGATGGCCAGCCACATACCCGCCTCAGCCTCGCCTGCCAGATCGGCTTCCAGCAACGCCCAGAGCACGCCGATCAGAACGACATTGAGCAGTGTCGGCGCGAAAGCCGCCGCTGCGAACCGTCCAAGCCCGTTCAACACGCCCGATATCAACGCCAGGATCGAAACCAGCGTGAGATAGGGGAAAGTGATCCGGGTCAGAAACACCGTTAGGTCGAACTTGTCCGGGTCGCCAATGAAACCTGGCGCCAGGACCAGCATCAGCAGCGGCATGGCGATCATCGCAACCGCGGTAACCAGGGCGAGAACGGTCAACAGTCCGGCCATCGCCTCCTGTGCAAAGGCTTTGGCGTCCTCGCGCCCCTCGCCCTCAAGCGTTCGCGCGAACAGCGGCACGAAGGCGGAGTTGAAGGCGCCTTCGGCAAACAGGCGGCGAAATAGGTTGGGAAACCGAAACGCGACCACGAAGGCATCAGCCACGGGCCCTGTGCCCAACGCGGCTGCCATCAGTATATCACGGACAAACCCAAGCACGCGGCTCGACAGCGTCGCACCGCCGACGGTTGCGAAGTTGCGCAGCAGGCTCACACCGCCAACTCCATAGGTTAGGAGCGCGCTTTGGATTTCGAACGCCGGGCCGGGCGCGGCGCAGGCGTCGATGGTGCTGGCTCAGACGGGTCCGGCACAGCGGCATTGCCGCGACCACGACGCGCAAGGGCCGCAGGCCGCGGTTTGGCAGGCGTTCCACCAAGCACGTCTTCCAGCTTGGCTTTGATGGCGTTCAATTTGGCCCGCCGCGTTACTTTTTGGCCCATGAGATCGGTCACATAGAACACGTCGACCACGCGCTCCCCGAAGGTTGCGACATGGGCTGAATGCGTGTCGAGCGAGAGGTCGGCCAGCGCACTTGCTAGATCGTGAAGCAGGCCCGGGCGATCGCGGCCAGCTGCCTCGATCACGGTGAAACGCTCCGAGCCCTGATTGTCGATCATTACCTCCGGCGGCACCTTGAAGGCTTTGACGCGGCCTTTGACCTTGCCTTTTTCAGCCATCATCGGCGGCAGATGCACATCGCCTTTCAGCGCACTTTCCAGCGTCGCGGCGATACGATCAGCGCGGCGGCGCTCATCGGCCTCCTGCTCGAACTCTTGGCGGATCAGGATCGTATCGAGCGCCTTACCGGTGGCGGTTGTGTGGATTTGCGCGCCGACAATGTCGGATTTGGCCGCGACACACGCCGCCGCAATCGTGGAAAGCAGCCTTGGGTGGTCGGGCGTATAAAGCACGATTTCCGTCACGCCTTCGAAGCTGTGCACTGCCGTCAGCGTCGCAAAGGCCTCGCCGGCCTCATCGGCGTTCTTGATCAGGTGCGCGTGGGCGATCTTGCGGTCGAGATCAGTGCGCAGCCAATAGGGCGGGTAGTGCATGGCAGCATAAGCCTCGCGCTCTTCCTCGCTCCAATCCGGCAGAGCTTCGAACAGCATCGCCTGCGCCGCCGTCACACGCTGTTCGCGGGCGGCCTCGGAGTGCCCGCCGGTGAGAATGATCTCGGTTTCATAGTAAAGCGTGCGCAGGAGCTGGCCCTTCCAACCGTTCCAAACGCCTGGCCCGACGGCGCGAATGTCGCAAACCGTCAGGATAAGAAGCAGCTTGAGTCGCTCCAACGTCTGCACACGCGCGGCGAACGTTTCGATGGTGGTTGGATCAGACAGATCGCGCGACTGGGCGGTCATCGACATCACCAAGTGATCTTCGATCAACCAGGCGACCAGCTCCGTTTCACTGGCTGACAGGCCAAAACGTGGGCAGAGGCGTCGGGCGATCTTGGCGCCCTCGATGGAATGATCCTGCGGCCGACCCTTGGCGATATCGTGCAGGAATAGTGCGACGTACAAGGCGCGTCGGTTCTGAATGGTCGGGAGCAACACGACCGATAGCGGGTGCTCTTCTTTCAAGTGCCCGCTCTCGATCTGAGCGAGCACGCCGACCGTCCGCAGCAGATGCTCGTCCACCGTGTAATGGTGGTACATATTGAACTGCATCATCGCGACGACTTTGCCGAAATCCGGCACAAATCTGCCCAAAAAGCCCGTCTCGTTCATGCGGCGAAGCGTGGCCTCCGGTCGGTTCTTCGAACAAAGAATCTCCAGGAAAATGGCGTTCGCATCGGGATCATTCTTCATCGCCGGTGTGACGAGTTTCAGCGACAGGGTGACCAGCCGCGTGGCGTCGGGATGAAGCGCCAACCCATATTTGTCGGCCAGTTGAAAGAAACGAAGCAGGTTCGCCGGATCCTCGGAGAACACCGTTTCGCGCGCCACGTTGAGGCGGAAGTTATCGACCAGAAAATCGGTGTTGCCCGGCAGCGTTTTGACATTGCGACGGCGCAGCGGCCCGAGCATGCGATCTAGGATCGGCGTCGGTTTGGCTTCGTTCTCCTCCAAACGCGCGCACAGAATGCGGGTCAGATCGCCGACATCCTTGGCAACCAGAAAATAGTGCTTCATGAATCGCTCGACCGGCTGCATGCCGGGATGGTCGGTGTAGCCAAGGCGTTGGGAAATATCGCCTTGCAGGTCGAACGACAAACGGTCGTCGGGCCGACGCATCAGAAAATGGATGTGGCAGCGTGTTGCCCACAGGAAGTCGCTGCCCTTCACGAACGCGTTGTATTCGCGCCGCGTGAACACACCCTTGGTGACCAGCTCCGCCTCAGTATCGACCTGGTAGACATATTTGCCGATCCAAAAAAGCGTGTTGAGATCGCGCAGGCCGCCCTTGGATTCCTTCACATTGGGTTCGACCACATAGCGTGAGGACCCCTGTTTTTTATGCCGGGCATCGCGTTCGCCAAGCTTGGCCGAGACGAATTCGGCCGCTGAGCCTTTGACGACCTGATCCTGAAACGCGCTCTGGAATGTTTGAAACAGCGGCGCATCGCCAAGAATGTACCGCGTTTCCAAAAGCGCGGTGCGGATTGTCATGTCGGTTTTGGCAAGCTTCACGCACTCATCCACGGTGCGCGTGGCGTGACCCACCTTGAAGCCGCAATCCCAGAGAAAATAGAGCAGGCTTTCGACAACCTGTTCGCCCCACGGGGTCTGTTTGGCGGGGCGCAGAAAAAGAAGATCGATGTCCGATTGCGGGCCAAGCGTTCCCCGGCCATAGCCGCCGACGGCGCAAACCGCGATGCGCTCGCCCTGCGAGGGGTTCACCAGCGGATAGCGATACTCGGTGACAACGCGATAGAGCGTCTGGATCAGAATGTCTTCGGCAAGCGACAGGCGCTGGGCGCAGGCCAGGCCGCCGCGGTCCTCCAGCAAAAGTGCCTCGGCGGTTTGCAGGATGTTGACCACCGCCGCTTTGACGATCGGGATCAGGTCGGCATGGGCATCATCATACGAGCCAGCGCTTTCGATCGCATCGCGCATCTCAATGTAAAGCGCCTCGCCATCAAGAAGCGGTGGGGCGTCGTCACGTTGGACGAGCTTGGGCATCGTGCGGGGGCGTCTGGCGGGCATGTTAGGCAGGATCTTTCAGCTGTTTGGCCAGATCATAAACGAAATCGAGCGCTTGGCGTGGCGTCATTTGGTCAGGGTCATGGCCTGCCAAAAGTGCCGAAAGCTTGGCGTGAGCCGCCGCACCAATCTGCTCCTGGGTTGGCGCTGTCGTCGCGGCTACCGGCTTGGCGGCTGAAAAAAGTGGAAGGCCTTCAAACAGACCGCCGTCTCCATTGGCTTTTTCACCGCTATCCTGGCGCGTTTCAAGATGATCGAGAACCGAGCGTGCCCGCGCAACCACCGGCGCGGGAAGGCCGGCGAGCTTGGCCACCTGAAGGCCGTAGGAGCGATCGGCCGCTCCTGGCACGACTTCGTGCAGAAAGATGACATCGCCTTCCCACTCCTTGACCTTGAGCGTGCGGTTGTCGACACGCTCCAAGCGTTCGGAAAGCACGGTCAGCTCGTGGTAGTGGGTGGCAAAAAGTGCCCGGCAGCGACTTTCATCATGCAGATGTTCAACGCAGGCCCAGGCGATGGAGAGCCCGTCATAGGTGGCCGTGCCGCGACCGATCTCGTCCAGGATTACCAGCGAGCGGGGGCTTGCTTGATGAAGGATCGCAGCGGTTTCCACCATCTCGACCATGAAGGTTGATCGCCCGCGTGCCAGATCGTCGGCGGCGCCGACACGGCTGAACAGCGCATCGACAAGACCAAGGGTTGCTGATCTGGCGGGCACATAGCATCCGGCTTGGGCGAGGATCGCAATCAGCGCGTTTTGTCGCAAAAATGTTGATTTGCCGCCCATGTTCGGACCGGTTACCAGATGGACCGTACCGGCATCATCGCCCTCGGCTCCTAGCGCGCAGTCATTGGCGACGAAGTGCTCTTTGCCGTCCTGACGCATGACTTTTTCAACCACCGGGTGGCGCCCAGCTTCGATCTGGAAGGACAAATCATCGCGCATCTGCGGGCGAACCAGGCTCTCCCGGACGGCTGTTTCAGCAAGGCCTGCGGCCACATCGAGTTGTGAAAGCGCATCGGCAACGCCCTGAATACTGTGTCGCTTCTCTTTGATTGCCTCGCAAAGCTCTTCGAACCGCGCCACTTCCAGTGCCGTGGCGCGCGCGCCGGCACTGGCAATCTTCGCTTCCAGTTCGGCCAGTTCCTTGGTGGAAAAGCGCATGGCATTGGCCATGGTCTGGCGATGGAAGAACATCTCCGCTTGCTCTTGCAGCGGAGCAGCTTGTAGCGTGGGCACTTCGATGAAGTAACCAAGCACGCCATTGTGCTTGATTTTGAGCGACTTGGCCTGCGTCTGCGCGCTATAGGTGGCCTGCAAGCCCGCAATCACTTTGCGCGCATCATCGCGCAAGGACCGTGCCGCATCGAGGTCGGCATCCACACCCTTGGCGACAAACCCGCCATCACGGGCAAGCAGCGGCGGGCTGTCGGAGAGCTCATCCACCAAACGACCAGCCAGCGCCATAGGGCGTTCAGCAAGTCCCTCCTTCGCCTGGCCAACGAGCGATGGGAGATCGCCTTGCAGCAGGTCATGAACCATGCCCGCCTGATCAAGCGCCGCACCCATCGCCACCAGGTCGCGTGGACCGGCGCGCCCAAGCATCACACGCGACAACGAGCGAGAAATATCCGGCGCACCTTTTAGCCTGGCGCGGACATCGGCACGGACGGCTGGATCATCCACGAACCAACCAATGGCATCGTGGCGGGCGCCGATTGCGCCCAAATCGGTAAGCGGTGCAGAAAGCTGGTCGGCCAACCGCCGCGTCCCAGCCGAGGTCACGCACGCATCCACCGCGGCAAGCAGTGTCGTGGCATTTTCACCCGACCGAGCCCGCACCAAGTCAAGGCTAGAACGCGTCGCTTCATCGATAGCCATCGTGCCGTCTGCACGTTCGCGCTGCGGCGGTTGCAAGCTTGCAAAGGCCTGTTTTTGCGTGCGCTCCACATAGCCGATCAGGGCCGAGGCTGCGCGTAACTCGCACCGGGAGAGTTCACCGAACGCATCGGTGGAGGCAACACCAAACGCCTGCGCCACTTTTTCGCCCGCCTGTCCGCCATGGAACACCGCGCCGGGCTGCGGCGAGAGCGCGCCACCCAACCGACCAAGCGCCACTTGGATCGGGCTGTCCGGATCAATCGTGTCGGGATACAGCGATTCGGCCGGTGCTAGCCTCGCCAGCTCTGCCTCGACACGCTCGCTTGATATCTCGCTGAGCCGAAAGGCACCGGTGGAAAGGTCCAACCACGCAAGGCCGACGGTTTCGCCATTGGCGTCCGGCGCCAGCGCAACCAGCCAGTTGGAGGCGCGCGCCGGCAAAAGCGTGTCCTCGGTCAGCGTGCCGGGCGTGACAAGGCGCACCACATCACGCTTCACCACGGCTTTGGAGCCGCGTTTTTTGGCTTCCGCTGGGTCTTCGATCTGCTCGCAGACGGCCACCTTGTGACCGGCAGCTATCAGCCGTTGCAGATAGTCGTCCGCTGCATGAACCGGCACGCCGGCCATCGGGATGTCCGCACCCTGATGCTTGCCACGGTTGGTAAGCGCGATGCCGAGCGTCTGCGCGGCTATGGCGGCGTCGTTGAAGAACAGCTCATAAAAGTCGCCCATTCGGAAGAAAAGCAGGCTGTCGGCATTGGCGGCCTTGATCTCCAGATACTGCGCCATGACAGGCGTTGCGCCCACCGTATCAGGCAGGGACGACCCTTTTGCGTCGGCGCGTGTCGGGGCGGGGGCGGCATCCATCCACCCTATCTAGCAAACACCGGTGCAAACGCCAGAACCAGCGGCCTTGAAAGCGGTGTATAGCGCTTTGGGCGAACGCCTCCGGTTTTTTGTTGCAGCGCACTTCCTCTTATGGCCAACGGCCCCTAAGGTCCGCCCCCACCAATCAACAAGAACAATCATGATGTAAGGCAGGAACGCGCGCAGATGGGCAAAGAACCAATCAAAGATCCGCACAGGTCCCGCAGCACGTTCGGCAGCAAACGCCCGGCGATCACAGACCAGGATGCGCTCGATTTTCACAGCCAAGGCCGACCCGGCAAGCTGGAAGTTGTACCGACCAAGCCGATGGCGACGCAGCGCGATCTCTCGCTGGCCTATTCACCAGGTGTTGCGGTTCCGGTGGAAGCCATCGCCGCCGATCCTGACACAGCCTTCGATTACACCGCACGCGGCAACATGGTGGCCGTCATTTCCAACGGCACAGCCATTCTCGGACTTGGCAATCTGGGCGCCCTAGCATCAAAGCCGGTGATGGAGGGCAAGGCGGTGCTCTTCAAGCGTTTTGCTGACGTCGATTCCATCGATCTGGAAGTCGATACCGATGATGTCGACACCTTCATCAACGCGGTGAAACATCTTGGGCCATCTTTTGGCGGCATCAATCTGGAGGACATCAAGGCACCGGACTGCTTCATCATCGAAAGCCGCCTGCGCGAAGAGATGGATATCCCCGTCTTTCACGACGACCAGCATGGCACGGCGATTATCGCCATGGCTGGGCTCATCAATGCGCTTGACCTGACCAATCGCGACATCAAGGACACCAAACTGGTGTGCAACGGCGCTGGCTCGGCGGCGATCGCCTGCATCGAGCTCATCAAGGCTTATGGCATGCCTGCCGAAAACATCACGCTCTGCGATACCAAGGGCGTGATCTATCAGGGCCGCGAAGCTGGCATGAACCAGTGGAAAGCTGCCCATGCGGTCAAGACCAAGGATCGAACCTTGGAAGAGGCCGTAAGGAATGCCGATGTCTTCTTTGGCCTGTCGGTCAAAGGCGCGCTGACCAAGGACATGGTCGCCTCGATGGCCGACAATCCGATCATCTTCGCCATGGCAAACCCGGATCCTGAGATCACGCCGGAGCAGGTGGCAGAAGTCCGCGAGGATGCAATTGTCGCCACGGGCCGTTCCGACTACCCGAACCAGGTCAACAATGTCCTTGGCTTCCCCTACATCTTCCGTGGTGCGCTTGACGTACGGGCAACGACGATCAACGACGACATGAAGATCGCCGCGGCCAACGCGCTTGCGGAGTTGGCACGTGAAGATGTTCCCGATGAGGTTGCCTCCGCCTATCAGGGCACGCGCCCGCGCTTTGGGCCAAATTACATCATCCCTGTGCCCTTCGATCCGAGATTGATTTCCTCCATCCCGGCCGCGGTGGCCAAGGCTGCCGTCGATAGCGGCGTCGCCCGCCGTCCGATCATCGACGACAACCAATACCGCGCCCAGCTTTCCGCACGCCGCGACCCTGTCGCAGGCGTGCTCAACCGCATCTATGAGCGCGTGAAACGCTTGCAGAAACGCGTGGTGTTTGCCGAAGGCGAAGAGGAACAGGTGATGCGCGCCGCCGTGTCCTTCACCAGCCAAGGGCTGGGGCAGGGCATTCTTGTCGGTCGGGAAGACGAAATCAGACGCGTGGCCGAGGAAGCAGGCATCGACATCGGCGGGCTGACCATCGCCAACGCCCGAGTATCGCGGCGCCAGGAAGACTATGCGGAATTCCTCTATCAGCGGCTGCAGCGCAAAGGCTTCCTCTATCGCGATTGCCAACGCATGGTGAACACCGATCGCAACTATTTTGGCGCGGCGATGGTGGCGATGGGCGAGGCCGATTCCATGATCACCGGCACGACGCGCAACTATTCGGTTGCGCTTCAAGCGGTCCGCCGTGTCGTTGATGCCAAGCCCGGACATCGCGTCATCGGCGCGTCGCTTTGCTTGTGCCGCGGGCGCACGGTGCTGATCGCCGACACCGCCGTCCACGACATGCCGACATCTGAAGAACTAGCCGATATCGCCGAAGAGGCAGCAGGCGTGGCGCGCCGCCTAGGTTATGAGCCGCGCGTTGCGATGCTCGCCTACTCCACGTTTGGGCATCCTCCCGGCGAACGTTCTGAGCGTGTGCAGGAGGCCGTGCGCATTCTCGACAAACGCCGCGTCGATTTCGAGTACGATGGTGAGATGAACGCCGATGTGGCGCTCAACATGGATGTGATGGAGCAATATCCGTTCTGCCGCCTGACCGCGCCGGCCAATGTGCTGGTGATGCCGGCTTTCCATTCCGCGTCCATCGCTACGAAGATGCTTGAGGAGCTCGGTGGCTCGACCGTGATTGGCCCGCTGCTGGTGGGTCTCGACAAACCGATCCAGATTGCACGTCTTGGCGCACGCGATACCGAGATCGTCAATATGGCGGTGCTATCGGCCTACAATGTGAGCGTTTAGGGGTCAAAGCAGGTGTGCCGCAGGCAAAGACCGTGCGGGGAAACCGAGTATCCCTCGCTAAAGCGCAGCGAGGCCGCCGCCTTTGCGCAGGACCAGCGCGCGCACCGAGGATGGCAGTGCGTTCCAGAGCATCTTCATCAGGGGTCGGGCGCCGCGCAGATAGCCGTCGCGATAGATCAGGCCGAGCATGCCGGTGGGCACGATGTGATCGGCCACACTAACTGTGCGGTTCGACCAGCTTTGCTTGTAATCACTCATCGGCGCGAGCATGTCATACCCCGCCCAGCCATCGTCGAACCCGTGCATCACCGATGATTCCATCTGCACCTTACCGGCGCTCAGATTCTCATAGGCCGGGTCGTAGGTGCCCATAAACGCAGCATTCCCAAGCGGTCCCAGCAGACCGATTTCGATGGCGACCGGCTCATCGTCCACACGTTGGACAAACAGACGGATCGGGTTGTGATCACTTTGTCGACTGCACGCTTCCTGGAGCGCTCCAAGCGCGCGCGCATCCATGAAAGCGCGGCTCGACAGGCCGCGTTCGGCGAGCCAGGCGATCTTCCATTTCAGCGCAAGGGCGCAATAGTCAGCGCCTTCTGCCCCGGCTTTGACAACGTCGAACGACAGCTCACCTTGTTCTGCCAGCTTGCGACGTTTGGTTTTGCGGTTCTTCTTCGAGCGCTTGGAGAAGGTTGCGAAATAGCCCTCAACATCGTCAAATTGGGTGAAATCAGCGAGGGCGGCCACACGCGCTTCGCCGACAGCAGTCGTCGATAGGTCCAGGACCTGAGCAATCCGCGAATCCTCACGCACATTGCGCAGATGCAAGCCGCCAACACGCCATGAGCCAAGCGCGTCGGACAGAACCGCCCGCAGCGCCATGCGGTCGGCTGCCGGGTCCATCAGAATGTCGCCATACTGAACCAGCGGGTCGCCGATCCACTCGGCCATATTGACCAACCCAGAAATCTTTTGGGCGAAGGGCGCCAACGCGACCATGGTTCCGGCTTGGTTGTAGATGGCCAATACATGGGCTTGGTGAGTCGGCGCATCGCCGAACACATAGGCATCAAGCCAGGGCAGGCAGAGATCAAACGATTGAAAGACCGCCGAACCTTCGGAGATCTGTTCCAGACGTTGCCACTCGTCTTTGAGATCCATAACGGCGTCGCGCGTCGTGACTTCGACCGAGGCATAACGGGTGGAGGCGGTGGGGGTTTCGGCGCGAGATCGCGTAAGGACACGCGGTGCGGTGGCCGTCCCGGCAAAGGGAATATCGGCAGGGGTGCTCATCGGGGCGCCTTCGTGCAGCGGAAGAAAAACGTTACGTCAGCCTAGGCGCACTTCTTTAAAATTCGAACAAACGGCAGCCTTGTCAGAGTGTTAACGCGATCGTTCGCCGTTTAATGATTTGTCCTAGCGACAGTAAGTGCTGGAGCGGCGAGCAATATCGAAATGGATGTGGTCCTGATGGTGGCCGTCTGACCCCGGCCCTAAGATCGTCGTAAACGGCCCACAAGCATCCTGCCGGATGGCCGCTTGAAAGCGCGCCGCAGGATCATCTGATCCTTCTGGATGCGGTTGCACCGACCAGACCTGCCCGTCTTCGAACGCGATACCACGAACATCGATTGCCCGGCCAAAGCCATGTTCGCTGATCCGTGCACCGGCGACATTGTTGCGACCGCGACAGGCATAGGATGCCGCAACGAACACGGTCTGCGGTTCCGATTGGAAGATGGAGCGCGCCTGCGGCGCTTTGATGTCTGTCCAAAGGTTGGTGTAGGTGAGCGCTGCTTCACAGGTCAGCAAGGCGGCGGGTTGCAAGGTCACGCCATTGATCGCTGACACAGCCACTGCGTCATCAATGCCGCATTGACCGGCGCCTTCATGGCGCCCTCGGATTTCGAACGTGGCACCCGCCGCGCGCAAAGCGTTGAAACAGGCGCGGTCGGTGATTACCGGTTCAGCCTCAGGTTCGACCGTATCGGTCGGGCGAGCCGTCGGGTTGGGCGGCAGGACGACGGAACTCTCATCGCCCGGCGTTTCGGCCGGGGGCGTGCCAATAGGTGGGGTGCTGACAGTTTCAGGCCGCGCCGTTGGATTGGGCGGCAAGACTATGTCGCTGGCGTCTTCGGCAAGCGTTGATGCAGGCGCTGCGATGCCGAGACAGACGGCAAGGCAGCGGATCAGATTGCTGGTCGGTCTAGAAGCAAAGCGGCGCACGGAAAAAAGCCTGTCGGAGAGATTCCGGCGAGGTGCCCCACCTTCATGGTCAAAAGGTGGCACCGGCCGCTGAACAGCGCGGTACCCATCGGGTGCGCGAGGACGCGCAAACCAAGATGGAGCACCCCGCGCGATCGCGCTTACCCGCCGAAAAAGTCCTTCACCTTGGTGAAAAAGCCGCTCATCTCGGGGTGATTATGGTCACCGCCTTCGGCCTCGAACTCTTCGAGCAGTTCGCGCTGACGTTTGGTCAGCTTTTGCGGCGTTTCGACCTGAACCTGAACATACATGTCACCGAAATCACGTTGGCGCAGGATGGGCATGCCCTTGCCGCGCAGGCGGAACTGCTTCCCGGTCTGTGTGCCTTCGGGAACTTTTACCCGCGTGCGCGCGCCATCAAGCGTCGGCACTTCAAAGGAGCCACCAAGCGCCGCGGTCACGACCGAGATCGGCGCGCGGCAGAAAAGGTCCGCGCCATCGCGCTGAAACAGATCGTGCGGCTTGATCGAGACGAAGATGTAAAGATCGCCAGCAGGCGCACCGCGCACGCCAGCCTCGCCTTCCCCGGCCACACGGATGCGGTTGCCATCGTCGATCCCAGCAGGGATGTTCACCGACAAATTGCGTTCCTGCGTGACGCGCCCAGCGCCCGAACAGGTGTCGCACGGGTCCTTGATGACTTCGCCGCGTCCGCCACAGGTTGGGCAGGTGCGTTCCATGGCAAAAAAGCCCTGGCTCATGCGCACTTTGCCCATGCCGCCGCAGGTCGAGCAGGTCGAAGGGCTGGTCCCCGGCTTGGCGCCTGAACCGGAACACGTGCCGCAGGAGACCGATGTCGGCAGCACCAGATCAACGGTCTTGCCTTCAAACGCTTCTTCCAGCGAGATCTCCAAATTGTAGCGCATGTCGGAGCCACGCGCCGCGCCACCGGATGAGCGACGCCGACCGCCACCCATAAACTCGCCAAAAATTTCTTCGAAGATGTCGCCCATGCCGGCGCCACCCATGCCCGCGCCGCCGAAGCCACCACCGCCCATGCCACCTTGTTCGAAGGCCTGGTGCCCGAACCGATCGTAGGCAGCGCGCTTTTGCTCATCGCGCAACACCTCATAGGCTTCGTTGACGGCCTTGAAGCTCTGCTCGGCCTCAGCATCGCCTGGGTTGCGGTCGGGGTGGTATTGCATGGCCTTCTTGCGGAAGGCGCTCTTCAGCGTTTTCTCGTCTGCATCACGCGAAACACCGAGAAGCTCATAAAAGTCGGGCTTGGCCATAAATCACGGACTTCTTTGGGATGCGAACTGCGTTGCAAGGGGCGTCATTGGGGGTCGCGCCCGCCCAGTTTGCCTGCTGGCAAGGGTGCCAGGCGCTGTGGTCGAGTGCGTTGGCAGCTTGGCCGCGCGCTGTCAACCAACAGTCGGCCAAGCAACCAAGGCCCGCATGTAGGGAGGCCGCCCGCGCTTTGCCAGGGCGGGCGAACCTTGACGTGGCGTTCTTTGCCAACCTTCGATAGAGAAGCGCTGCGCTAAGGCGCACAATGGACCGCAAGAGCCTGGTAAGCGAGACAACGACCTCATGCCCATCCTATCGAACCTTTTGCAGAAATTCGTCCGCAAAGGCGCACTTCACGTGACCCATGCCAACGGGCAGACAATCACCTATGGCGGTGTCGAGCCCGGTCCGGAGGTTGCGCTGCGGTTTCACGACGCCAAAGCCGAGCGGGCAATCTTTTTCAATCCCGAGCTTGCTGCCGCTGAGGCCTATATGGATGGCAAGCTGAGCTTTGAAGACGGCTCGGACATCCATCAGTTTTTGACGCTCTTTTCCGTCAACCGGGCGCCACTGGCGCAATACCGCGTGCAGGGGTTGCTTCGGCGTGGCTGGAAGATGATGCGGCGCCGCCAGCAGGCCAATGACGTGGCAAACGCCAAGAAACAGGCGCGCAGCCATTACGATCTGTCGACCGAGCTTTACCGGCTTTTTCTCGATGACGGCATGAACTATTCCTGCGCGCTTTACACCGATGAGCATGAAAGCCTGGAACAGGCGCAGATCAACAAGCTCATCCACATCGTTGCCAAGCTGAAACTTGAGCCCGGCATGCGGGTCCTGGAGATCGGCGGTGGCTGGGGTTCTTTGGCGATCATGCTGGCGCGCGCGGGAGCGCAGGTCACGTCGCTGAATGTCTCGCCTGAACAGGTGAAAATCGCCCGTGAGCGGGTGAGCGCCGCAGGACTCGACGACAAGGTTGAGTTCATCATTGAGGATTATCGCGAGCATCAGGGCACCTATGACCGCATCGTGTCAGTCGGCATGATGGAGCATGTCGGCGTCTTCAACTTTGATGACTATTTCAACGTGGTGCGCGACCGTCTGACCGATGATGGATTCGCGATGATCCATTCGATCGGTCGCATGACCCCGCCGGGCACCACCGGGCCCTTCTTTCGCAAATACATCTTCCCCGGCGGTTATGTTCCGGCTCTCTCAGAGACGTTTGAATCCCTGGAGCGTTGCGGCCTGTGGGTCTGCGATATGGAAGTGCTGCGGCTCCATTATGCTTACACATTGCGCGACTGGCGGCTCCGGTTTCAGGACAATCGCGAGCAAGCCAAAGAGCTCTATGACGAGCGCTTCTGCCGAATGTGGGAGTTTTATCTGTCGGCGGCCGAGCTTGGTTTTGTCGATGGCTCGAACATGGTCTTCCAATTGCTCCTCTCCAAAGAGCGCGATGCCGTGCCGCTCATCCGTGATTACATCACCGATGATGAGAGAGCTTTGCAAGCCAAGCTTGGCTAACGTGGGCAGTTGGAATTTCGGACGATTGGGCAAGTCTATCCGACAAATGCCACTCTGCGATTTCAATCCTACGACCTAAATTCATTCCCAGAACCCTGAATTCATCAGACGCCTTGGGAAGGAACAGTCATGGCTATCGCAGATCAAGTCCCAGTTGGATCGGACTTCGGTGCGCGTGGTACCGGCAGCGAGGTGCTCGCCGATATCGGTCTGACCGGCAAAACAGCCATCGTCACGGGCGGCTACAGTGGCATCGGGTTGGAAACGGTGCGCTGCCTGACGGAAAAAGGAGCGTCGGTCATTGTGCCGGTGCGTTGGGAGGAAAAGGCTCGCGAAAGCCTGGCGCCACTCGGAGATGCCGTTCAAACGGCGCCGATGGACCTGGCCGATCTTGCGTCGGTCAAGCGCTTTGCAGCCACGATGGTCGAACAGCTCCAAAGCCTTGATCTGCTGATCAACAATGCGGGCGTTATGGCCTCGCCCCTATCGCGCGTCGGTCCTGGTTGGGAATCGCAATTCGGCATTTGTCACATGGGGCATTTCGCATTGTACAAGACGCTTGCACCGCTGCTTGCGAGTACCCCCGGTGCGAGGGTAGTTGCTTTGTCGTCGGCTGCGCACAAAAGGTCCGACATCCTGTGGGACGATGTACACTTCCAAACGACGGCTTATGACAAATGGCAGGCCTACGGTCAGGCCAAGACCGCCAACGCGCTGTTTGCCAACGCCGTCTCGCGGCGGTTGCAAGAGACTGGGGGTCTGGCGTTCTCGCTTCATCCTGGCGGTATCTTCACACCGCTTCAGCGGCATTTGCCGAAAGAAGAAATGATCGCGCTCGGATGGCTAGGCGAGGACGGCGAGCCATCTGAAATGGCCAAAGCCGGGTTCAAAACGCCTGAACAGGGATGCTCAACTACGTTATGGGCTGCATCCTCGCCCGATCTTGTTGGCAAGGCCGGGGTCTATTGCGAGGATTGCGACATCGCCTCGCCGACCGACACAGGCAATCCAGCAACGCGCTATTCCGGCGTTCACGCCTATGCCTGCGATGACGAGGCCGCTGAGCGTTTGTGGGAAATGAGCGAAAGAATGTTGGCCGACGTTTGAGACCAACCACGCTACCGTTCAAATACGGTGTCCGAGCGCCCATGATGGGTGATGCGGTAGCCCGCTTGGATTATCAGCGAAGCGAGCGTTGAATCCCTGTCGTGTTTGGTCTCAGCCAGGATCATTCGTGGCAGGAGATGCGCCGGGGCTGTGCGCAGGAACGGTCCAAGCGCCTGCACCTCATGACCCTCAATATCGATCTTGAGCAGGTCGATGCGGGGCAGGCGGCTTTCTTCGACAATCGACAAGAGCGTGCGGGCGCGAACTTGGGTGAGCCCCCCGCGTTTTTTGCCGGACCCATCGCTGACCGACACACTGCCTAAGTTCCAGGCTGAACGGGCAAGCAGAACCGCACCCCCCGTGTCGCTGACGGCGCATGGAACCAGATCAGCCTGCGCATCCAGTCCGCTGAAGCGCAGGTTGGCGGCGAGCCGTCTTTGGGTTTTCGGATTGGCTTCGATGCACACGAACCGGCCCGTTCGACCTACTTGCCGCGCCAGGCAGGCGGCCAGAACTGTGTAGGTGCCGGTGTTTGCGCCGGCATCAACTAAGATGAACTGATCATCAGGGCTGGTTGCCGCACAGCGCGCCATTGCTGCTTCTTCGGCCAAATCAACCAAACCGGGCCGGGCATAGCACTTGGTGTCGGCGTGGTTTTCGCGCGGATAGAGCCTTAGTCTGAACCCGGGATAGGGCTCAAGATCAACCGGACTTGGTCGCCCGATGAGCGACAATCGCCAGATCGGCCAGGACACAATCGATGCCAGCCGCGGATAGGCCCGTGGCACCAGGCCCGCCCCCAACGAGCGGATGGCTTCCCGCCAGGCGGGCAGGCGATGGGCGCCAAACGGTGCATGGCCCCCGGCCGGGCGTGACAGCGAATCATGGAGCAAAAGATCAGCCATGGGTGGCACGCTATTGCGATCAAACATTGCGGCTTGATGACAGCCCTACCGACGTCCACCCGCAGCAAAAAGCCCGACACCAAAAGGTGCCGGGCTTCCTGAAGTGCTGTGTCAGAGGAAAGGTTTAGGACGCTTTCTTCTGATCTTCATCGTCGACGTCTTCAAAGTCGGCATCGACCACATCATCGTCTTGGACCGGTTCGGCCTGGTCATCCATGTCAGGTGCCTCGTCGCCTTCCGCCTGAGCGTCAGCGTACATAGCTTCGCCAAGCTTCATGGACGCGGTGGCAAGCGCCTGCGCCTTCTCTTCGATGGCAGCCTTGTCGTCGCCTTCCAGCGCCGTCTTCAGATCAGCGATCGCGCCTTCGATGGCGGCCTTGTCGTCATCGCCGACCTTGTCGCCATAATCAGCCAGAGCTTTCTCCGAGGAGTGGACCAGAGCTTCACCCTGGTTCTTCGCCTCGACAACTTCGCGGCGCTTCTTGTCCTCGTCGGCATGGCTCTCGGCGTCTTTGACCATCTGTTCGATGTCATCGTCGGAAAGACCACCGGACGCTTGAATGCGGATTTGCTGCTCTTTGTTGGTGCCTTTGTCCTTCGCCGAGACATTTACGATGCCGTTGGCGTCGATGTCGAAGGTCACTTCAATTTGCGGCATGCCGCGCGGCGCCGGAGGGATACCCACCAGATCGAACTGGCCGAGGATCTTGTTGTCCGCCGCCATCTCGCGCTCGCCCTGGAACACCCGGATGGTCACAGCCGACTGATTGTCATCAGCGGTCGAGAACACCTGGCTCTTCTTGGTCGGGATCGTCGTGTTGCGGTCGATCAGACGGGTGAACACGCCACCAAGTGTTTCAATGCCCAGCGACAACGGGGTCACGTCAAGCAGAAGAACGTCTTTGACATCGCCCTGCAAAACGCCGGCCTGAACAGCAGCACCGATGGCCACAACCTCATCCGGGTTCACACCCTTGTGCGGTTCTTTGCCGAAGAACTCTTTGACGGTTTCTTGGACCCTCGGCATGCGGGTCATGCCGCCAACCAAAACCACCTCGTCAATGTCACCGGCTTTCAGACCAGCGTCTTTCAGAGCCGCTTTCATCGGATCGACGGTGCGCTTAACCAGATCTTCAACCAGGCTTTCGAACTTGGCGCGCGTCAGCTTCATCGTCAGGTGTTTTGGACCGGACGCATCAGCGGTGATGAAGGGCAGGTTGATCTCTGTCTGCGTAGCCGAAGAGAGCTCGATTTTGGCTTTTTCGGCAGCTTCTTTCAGGCGCTGAAGCGCAAGCTTGTCGCCCTTAAGGTCGATACCTTGCTCTTTCTTGAACTCGTCAGCCAGATAGCCAACCAAGCGCATGTCGAAGTCTTCACCGCCAAGGAACGTGTCGCCATTGGTCGACTTCACCTCAAACACGCCATCGCCGATTTCCAGAACCGAAACGTCGAAGGTACCGCCACCCAGGTCATAGACCGCGATGGTCTGGCCGTCATTTTTCTCCAGCCCATAGGCCAAAGCAGCGGCCGTCGGCTCGTTGATGATGCGCAGCACTTCAAGACCGGCGATCTTACCGGCATCTTTGGTTGCCTGGCGCTGGGCGTCGTTGAAATAGGCTGGAACCGTGATGACGGCTTGCTCGACCGTTTCACCGAGGAACGCTTCGGCGGTTTCCTTCATCTTTTGCAGAATGAAGGCTGAAATCTGCGAGGGAGAGTAATCGGTTTCGCCGACCTTCACCCAGGCGTCGCCGCTTTCGGCTTTGACGATTTCAAACGGCACCATCTTCTTGTCTTTGGCGACCGTCGGATCGTCGTAACGACGACCGATCAACCGTTTCACGGCGAACAAGGTGCCTTCAGGGTTGGTAACAGCCTGACGCTTGGCAGGCTGGCCAACGAGCCGCTCGCCATCGTCGGAAAACGCAACCATAGACGGCGTAGTGCGCGCACCTTCGGCGTTTTCAATCACTTTGGGGGTTGAGCCGTCCATGACGGCTACGCAGGAATTGGTGGTTCCCAAATCAATACCAATGACTTTCGCCATGGACGATACCTCATACAGTTATCGGCAGATCGCCCGGACCCGAATCGTATCGGCGTTCCGGCGAAGCGCGGGCTTATAGCAAATCTGAAGCCGCGCTGCGATCCCCTTGGGGGGTTGGAAGTGAAATCTCTTTGGCAGGCCGGTCGCCCCGGACCTGAGGATCGACGCGTATATAAGGAGGCCCTAGGGGTGGTGCAAGGCGCGGCACGTGACCGATTTTCATGGGGCTGGAGCGGCGTCAGGCCAGGAGTAGTTTCAACGCGATGGCCCACATCACCGTTCCAACCAGACCGTCAAGCACTTGCCAGCTTCTTGGGTTGGCGAACACCGGTGCGAGCAGGCGCGCGCCATAGCCGAGCGCAAAAAAGAACACGAAGCTCGATGCAGTCACGCCAATGGCAAACGCAACTTTGTCGATGTATTGCGCGCTGACACTGCCGACAACGACAAGCGTATCCAAATAGACGTGCGGGTTGAGCCAGGTCAGCGCAAGGCAGGTGAGCACCGCCGAGCGCAACGAAACCGGCCGGTCAGTCGAAGGTTGAAGCGCCTCACCGCCCTTAAACGCCGCCCAGAAACTACGTCCGCCATACCAAAGCAGGAAGGCCGCACCGCCATAGGTGAACGCCGGTGCAAGCCACGGAGCACGAGCCGTCATAGCCGCAAAGCCGCCGACGCCTGCGGCGATCAGAATCGCATCGGAGATCGAACAAATGAGCACGATCGGCAGCACATGTTCGTGCCGCAAGCCTTGGCGCAGAACAAAAGCGTTCTGTGCACCAATGGCAATGATGAGGGAGCTGCCGAGGCTAAACCCGGCGATGAGCGCGATGACCATCCCGGTTGACTAGCGATTGCCGCCTCATTAGCCCAATGAAAGAATTTCAATTAAAATAAGAACAGCTAATGCTTGAGCGCTTGCAGTTGAAAGCTTTGGAAGCCGTTGTTGAAGCCGGCTCGTTTGAAGGCGCTGCGGCTCGGTTGAGCCTCACCCAATCGGCAGTTTCGCAGCGCATCAAGGCGCTGGAGGATCAACTGGGCGCCGCGGTGGTTGTCCGGGGCCAGCCCTGTGTGGCCACCGATATCGGGGCGCGGTTGGTGCGACATGGGCAAGATGTTGCACTGATCGAACAGGCGACGCTGCGCGAGATTGGTCATGAAAATGAGACTGTCGGACGGCCGACAGTGCGCATTGCGCTTAACGCCGATAGCCTCGCCACATGGGTCATGCCGGCCCTTACAGGAATTCCGGATGTGCTTTTTGACATTGTCATAGATGACCAGGACCACGCCGCCGGCTGGCTGCGCACGGGGCAGGTGGCCGCCGCGATTTCCAGCCGCGCCGAACCCGTCCAAGGTTGTGACGTCTTCCCTCTCGGTGCGCTGATCTACATCGCCACGGCGAGCCCGGCTTTTGCCGCAACGTACTTTCCAAACGGCTTGACCGAGGAGGCGTTGCGCACCGCGCCCTCGCTTGCCTTCAACGCCAAGGACAAGCTCCAGGCGCAGTTCGTGGAACGGGAGATCGGCAGGCGCGTGGCCTTGCCGGTGCACCGGATCGCCAGCACGCAAAGCTTCGTCGAGGCCACCCGGCTTGGCCTTGGCTGGGGGCTTAATCCGAAACGGCTTGTCGATGGCTTAATCGCCGATGGAAGCTTGGTGGCGCTTTCACCGCGCCCGTTTGCGACACCGCTTTACTGGCAGGTGAGCCGCTTGGTGGCCAAGCCGCTATCACCGCTTACCAATGCCATACGTGAGGCAGCGCGCGACGGTCTCAATTCTGAGTCCTGAATCTGGGCTTGAGATCAGTTGGCGCGGCGCGAAGCGTCGGCGCCGTAATAGCTAATGTAGCGCTTGGAGATTTTTTCCACCGGCAACAGGATCAAGACATCCGTGGTGCCGAATTGATGATCGACAACGGCGCCGTCACCGATCATGCCGCCAAGGCGCAGATAGCCTTTGATAAGCGGCGGCAGCGATCGCAGCGCCTGCTTTTGGTCGATCTCCTCTTTGGCGAGGCGATCCATCGGTTCGTAGCGGGCATCCACGGCGCGCACGGTCCAGCTGGGATCAGCAGCGGCAAAATGGTGCAGAAACGATAGGGGCAGAGCGAGCGCTTCCGGATCAGTGCCGTCAAGGCTAGCGCAGCCAAAGAGCACATCGATCTTGCGCTGCACGACATAGCTCCAAATGCCATGCCAGAGCAGCTCGACGGTGCGTTTGGTGCGGTAGGGTTTCAGAACGCAGGACCGACCAAGCTCCAAAAAGCGAAGATCAGGCCGCGCAGCGATCAACGTGCCGATCTGGTACTCACCGGCGGTGTAGAACCCGCCATGGGCATCGGCGACATCCTGGCTGAGCAGCCGATAAGTCCCAACAATCGCTGGCCCGCCAGTTCGAGGATCAGGCGGCGCATCATGGTCGAGCACGAGAAGATGGTCGCAAATCGCATCGTAACCGTCGATGTCGCGCCCAAGCAGTCTGTGTTTGAGGCCGGGCTTAGCGGACATTTCCTGATAGAAAACCTGGTAGCGCAGACGCTGCGCGCGATGAATGTCTTGCCTGCTGGACGCCAGGCGCACCTCCAGCGATCCAATCGCACCGAGAACCGGCGTATCGCCAGATTCCGGTTGGTCGGCGTCCGGCAAATAAAGCGGCGTGCCTGGTAACGGCGCTGCCGTGCCACCACGCGCAAACGGGAAAACCGTGGCCATCATCCGCCTGGCGGCATGGGGCACGGTGGTCAGGCGACCGGCGCGTCGCCCGGCGGCATCAGCCAAGCGTTTGTCGGACATGTCCTGGTCAGCCATTCAACCCTCTTTCCGCCCTCTACCATGCACCGCATTCATGGGCCGCCACATGCGTCGGATGTGACGATCCGATCAGGTCGCATCGATCACAGTATCGCGACGCTTCCATGACAACCCTGCGACGCGGGGGCAGCCACCGCAGCCCATTTGTGTCGAGCCCTGCATCGATCATGCTTAGCCGCCTTTACGCAGCCTGCCATGCTCTTTCTCAAGCCTCAGCCTGTTTGCAGATGGCATGCCGCCTGCCGCCCCGCAAGGGTTGGTGGCCCTGGGTTCAGTTGGCCTGTTCGCCGGAAACCAGGGCTTGAAGCGCGCTTGGCGCCAACGGTTTCTGGGCAAAGCCGTCAAAACCGGCCTTTTTCAGTTGGTTGGGGAGTTCCGGGTCTGTGTTGCCGGAATAGGCAATCACGCGGCCAGCGAACCCAGCTTCACGCAATTGGCGCGCCGCCGCGAAACCATCAAGGACCGGCATCGCCAGATCAAGCAAGACCAGATCGAAAGGTTCGGTATCCTTGTGCTGCTCGGCGGCAAGGGCGATGACGCGAGCACCATCGCCAACAAGCGTGACGGCATGGCCAGCGCGCTCAAGCGCCGCCTTGGCAAGGCGCGCATTCACCGGATTGTCCTCGCCGATCAGAATGCGCTTTCGTGCTGAACTCGTGTCTGGCACCTGGATATCGGCCGGATCAGCCAAGAAGTGTTCTGCGCCATCGGCGTCAAAGCGATGGGTCAGCATGGCAACCAGCGAGGCTTGCCGCACCGGACGAATGAGATAGCCGGAGAAACCGGCATCACGCAGGTCTGGCAGCATATTCCGATCATCGGGGCGTAGCAGGATCACTGGACGCAAGCCGACCTGCGGCAAGCAAAGCCGTGACCAAAGCATCGCATGATCGAACGCAGCATCGACCAGTACATGGTCGACATTTTCGGGTGCACCGTTGAGCGCATCAGCCGCGCTTAGGGTGCGAACGTCGGCGCCGAGGCTTTCAAGGGTCACCGCCAACAGGTCGGATTCCGGCGAGCCGGCGATCGAGGGCTCCACAACCAAAAGCACGCGCTGATCGGCTAGCCGGAGGGCACTTTTGGGCCTTGCTGGTGTGAAAGGTTCAGCAAGGGGCAGCGTCAACCGCATCGTTGTGCCTGCGCCACGAGCGCTTTTCAGAAGCGTCAGATCGCCGCCCATGGCGCGCGCCAGGCCGCGCGAAAGCGGTAGCCCAAGGCCAGTGCCCTCAATGGCACCGATCTGGGCTGATTTGGTGCGTCCAAAGGGCTCAAAGACACGCATATGATCATCAGGCGCAATGCCGTGGCCAGTGTCGCGCACATCAAAAACAAGATGCGTGAGATCAGCTAGGGTTGCTGTCGGCGCATAGGCGTCAAGGCCACCCAACTCACTGGCAGACACCGCCTTCAGCGACAGCCCGACGCCGCCGGATTCGGTGAATTTGATCGCGTTGGACAGCAGATTGGTCAACACCTGGCGCACCCGCCCACCATCAATGCCTACGAGAAAAGGATCATCCTGCCAGGAGCTGAGGGCCGGATCGATCGTGCTGCCAATGGCCAACGCCTTGGCATGGGCACGCGGCGCGGCAAGTTCGATGCATTGATTGACAAGATGGCCAAGGTCAGTAGGTGTCGGGCTCGGCTCGATGGCGCCGTTTTGCAGGGCCGTCAGGTCGAGCAGATCGTTGACCAGCGCCAAAAGCACCTCGCCGCTGGTCGCGATACCCTCAAGATAGTTGCGCTGCGCGCTGTCAAGCTGTGTTTCATTGAGGAGGTGGGCCATGCCCAAAATGCCGTTCAGCGGATTGCGCATTTCATGGCTGACAGCGCCGATGAGCTTCATCGCCGAGCCATTCTCGTGCGGTTGGGTGGCCGAAGATGTGGCTTGCGAGGTCGGGACGCCGTCGGCCTGGCGTGAGGATTGCCGGGTGGTGGACGATTCAACTGGTCGATAGCGCTTGGGGTTTGCCATGCGACGATCTTAGCCGCTGGCCGTTAACAAGCGCTCACCGCCAATGCACTGCGGCACACTTTTGTCGTCCCGCACCCCTGCCCCGGAAACCGAAGATCAGTAACCCGGCGGGACCATCAAGCTGCCAGCAAGGTTGCTGCATCCATGCCGCGATAGGTCAGCGCTTCAGCAAGATGCGCCCGCTCGACACTGTCCGACGCCGCTAAATCGGCGACGGTCCGCGCTACACGTAGCACCCGGTAGTATCCGCGGGCAGATAAATTCGCAGTGTCTGCCGCCTGCGACAGAAGATCCAGCGCCCCTCGGTCGAGCGCCACATGTTTCTCAATCGCGCTCTGCTCGGTACGGGCATTCAAGGCTGCTGGTTGCAATGCCGCGCGACCACCCGATGCACCATTAGTGCCTTCGTAACGAGCCCACTGGCGGGCGCGGGCCGCAGCGACGCGCTTGGCGACGATGGCGCTGGTCTCACGCGGTGCGGTGTTGGAGAGATCACGCGCGGTGACCGCCGGAACATCGATGCGCAGATCAATCCGGTCCATCAGTGGGCCGGACACGCGGCCTTGATAATCGGCGGCGCAGCGCGGGCCTCGACGACAGGCGTGGCCGGGTTCGCCGGCATGACCGCAGCGGCAGGGGTTCATCGCCGCGATCATCTGAAACGCTGCCGGATAGGTCACGTGATGATTGGCGCGGGCGATGTGGCATTGTCCGGTTTCCAAAGGTTGGCGTAAGCTGTCGAGAACCTGCGGTGAGAACTCGGGCAATTCATCCAGAAACAGAACGCCATTGTGCGCCAAGGATATTTCGCCCGGCCGCGCCCGCATGCCGCCGCCGACCAGCGCGGCCATGGATGCTGAGTGATGCGGCGCGCGGAACGGGCGCTTGTCGGATAAGGCCCCGGCTTCCAACTCTCCGGCCAGCGAGCAGACTACCGATAGGTCGAGCATCTCGCGTGGGCTGAGAGGAGGGAAAAGCGAGGGCAGACGGGCCGCCAGCATCGACTTGCCTGATCCCGGTGGGCCGACCATCAGCAGATTGTGACCGCCTGCAGCCGCGATCTCCAACGCCCGCTTGGCGCTTTCCTGACCGCGCACATCAACAAGATCGGGCAGGCCCGGACCTTGTTCAAGCTCCACGCCAGGACGTGGTTGGGAGAGCATTTGCCGACCGGCGAAATGGTTCGTCAGCTCCAAGAGCGAACCTGGCGCAAGAACCGACAGAGCTTCGCCTGCCCAGGCTGCCTCCGGGCCGCAGGCCTTGGGACAGATCATCCCCTCATCTCGCTCAACCGCCATCATGGCCGCCGGCAGAACACCGGACACGGCGGCAAGTTGGCCATCCAGCGACAATTCGCCGAGGACCACGTGCCCGGCAACACTATCGCCGCTGACGGCGCCCATTGCCGCCATCACCCCAAGCGCAATTGGCAAATCAAAATGGCTGCCTTCCTTGGGCAGATCGGCGGGGGCAAGGTTCACGGTGATGCGTTTGGCCGGCATCGCCATGCCGGAGGCTACGAGCGCCGAACGCACGCGCTCGCGGCTCTCAGCGACCGCTTTGTCGGGCAACCCGACAATCGAGAAGCCGACAAGACCCGGCGTGATGTGAACCTGCACGTCCACGGGCCGCGCATCCACGCCTTGAAAGGCCACCGTCGTGACACGCGAAACCATGCTACGCCCTCTCTTCCGTCAAGGAGAGGCAAGCATATTTTCAGATTAAATGCTAGAACAAAAAAAGAACATTTAGTTAAGCCGTCTATGTAACCAGCGTCCGACGTCCAGTCCCAAGAATATCAAGCCAACAAAAGCGATGATCAATGGGATTCCGGTAAAGACACTCACATAGACGACGCTCAGACCGAAATCGGCGATGGGTTGAAGGCGTTCGCTCTCGCAGGCGATGCCCGGCCCGTTCGATTGGCAGAGGTCAAGCGCCGGCAATCCGAACGTCGCTGTGAATCCAACGACCACGATCAAAAGAGCAAGGTAGCCGATGAGGCGGAAGGGAAGCAGAAGCCAACCAAGCACAACGAGTCCTAGGGACCGCTTGGCCTTCGGCTTCGGCGTTGAATGCTGAGGGAGATCCGGTGGCGTGGTCATCCACTTGCCTGCACGTGGTTAGCTCAACTTGGTCTCAATTGCGTCCCACATCGCCGCTGCTGCGTTGCCGCCGCCGAGCCGCTCAAGGGCTCGAATTCCGGTGGGTGAGGTGACGTTGATTTCGGTGATGTAGGGCCCAATGACGTCGATTCCGGCGAACAATAGGCCCATTTCGCGCAGTGTCGGTCCGATGGCGGCACAGATCTCGCGATCCCGGTCCGAAAGCGCGATGGCCTCGGCCCGTCCGCCAACAACCATGTTAGAGCGCAAATCCCCTTCGGACGGGACCCGGTTGATCACGCCAAAAGGCTCGCCTTCGATGAGCAAGATGCGCTTATCGCCCTTTTCGATGTCAGGCAGAAAAGCCTGCGCCACCCAAGGCTCGGGGAAAAGATCGCGGAAAAGCCCGATCAAAGAGCCGAAGTTCTGATCATCCTCCCGCAACCGCATCACGCCCTTGCCGCCATTGCCGTAAAGCGGCTTCAGGACAATGTCCTTGTGCTCATCGCGGAACGCGGCGATCGCATCTCGGTCCTGGCTGATCAGCGTTGGCGCCATCAATTCCGGAAACCGCATAACCAGCAGCTTTTCGGGCGCATCGCGCACGCCCCTGGGATCATTGACGACCAAAGGCCCTTCGATCTGCTCCAACATGTGGGTCGAGGTGATGTAAGCCATGTCAAATGGCGGGTCTTGGCGCAGCAGGATGACATCGAACGTGCCAAGGTCCTGGCGGGATAAGTCGCCGAGCGTCACATGATCGCCTTCGACGTCACGGACCGACGCGTTTTGCACCAGCGCCGTGACGTGTCCGCTTTCCAACGCCATGGTTTGCGGCGTGTAGACGAACAGCGCCATGCTGCGCGCCTGCGCTTCCAGCATCATGGCAAAGGTGGAATCGCCCTTGATGTTGATCGACTGAATTGGGTCCATTTGGACTGCGACGCGCAAGGGTTTGGCGCTGAACGTCATTGGGGTCTTCCGAAGCTAGAAGCCGCCATCCTCGGCGGCGGAAAAGGCGTTTGGGATATGGAGCGGATCGTGTCCAGGCGCAACCACGACCACATCGCAGCGCACGTTTTGGCTGGCCATTCGTGCGCCGTCTTCATCGTGTGCCGCGAGCCAAGCACGTAACCCCGCGCGGATGCGGCTCTGCTGGCGGGCGCTGACCGCCTCGACCCCGTCGGAAAGGCGTGCGCGCGCTTTCACTTCGACAAAGACAAGCGTTTCAGCATCCTCAACGACGAGATCGATCTCACCGCCAGCCATCCGCGCGCGCCGATCGATCTCCTCCAACCCAAGCGATCGCAGGAAACGTGCGGCGATCTCCTCAGCCTGAAGACCGGTTCGGTAGGCTTTTTGGCGATCAGCCATCTTTGGAAAGCTCAAGCGCGCGTTGGTACAGTTCGCGGCGCGGCAAGCCATAGGCCTCGGCGACCAAACCCGCGGCATCTTTCACACGTTCGGTCTTCAGCGCAGCACGAAGGGCGTCATCGACGCTCGCCTGGGTCGTTTCTTCCGCTTGCGCCGGTGCCAACACGATAACGATCTCGCCACGCGGCGCTTCGGTAGCGCGATAGTGCTCCACCAGTTCCACCAGCGAACCCGGTTGAACGGTTTCGAACCGCTTGGTGAGCTCGCGGCAAACGCTCGCCGCGCGGTCACCGCCAAGTCCAGCAGCCAGCGCTTCCAAGGTGCTCGCTAGCCGCGATGGTGCTTCGTAAAGGCAAACCGTGCCTGGCAATCGGCCAAGCTCAGAAATTGCCGCGTCACGGGCTTTGGCCTTGTTGGGCAAGAAACCGGCAAAGGTGAATTGATCAGTGGGGTGGCCGGCAATCGAGAGCGCGGCGATGACCGCGCTTGGGCCAGGAATACTGACAACGTCATGGCCAGCCTCCCGCGCCGCCACGACCAGCTTGTAGCCTGGATCGGCGATCAGCGGCGTGCCAGCGTCCGAAATCAACGCCACCGTGCCACCACCGGCCAATTGTTCCAGGATGATTGGACGCGCCTGCGGGCCGTTATGATCATGATAGGCCATAAGGCGGGTCGTGATACCGTAGCGATCGAGCAAAACGCGGGAGTTTCGCGTGTCTTCGCAGGCGATCACGTCCGCCGCAGCAAGCGTTTGCAAGGCGCGCAGCGTGATATCGGCGAGATTCCCGATCGGCGTTGCCACGACGTAAAGACCGGGCGCCAAGGGTGGCGCGGCGAAGTTTTGACCGTCGATCGCAAAGTCTTTGTCTGAAATCGGGTTAGGCAAGCTTTTGTTAACCATGTTTTTAGCCCTCGCCCCTCATCATGACGACTTAACGATGTTTTATGGGCGATGCCCACGGCCTGACTGTTTTTTTGCCGCGTTTCCCGCTAAAGACCAGATGGGATGGGCAAACAGCATATGTGCGGACGCGTAAGTGAGGAGGATCGCCGGTTATGAAAGCGATCACGGGGACAGAATCCAAGGTGGGCTCCAAGCTGGAATCTCAGACGAGCAACACGCCTTCGACCTCAAAAGAATTCGGACGCCGCAAGGTTGTTCAAGGCCTGGGTCTGACCGGGCTTTTGGGCCTATCGGCCTGTGGCCCGCAAGGCTTTTCAACGCTTGGCGGCCCATCGCTGACGGTCAATACACCGAGCGTTCAGCCTCAGGGCGAGGTGCTTGGCACTGGCTCGGCCCGCGTGGCGATGTTGTTGCCGTTGACGGCCACCGGCAATGCTGGTCAAGCCGGACCGAGCTTTCGCAACGCGGCTGATTTGGCCGTCGCTGCCCTTGGCGGATCCGACATCACGGTCATCATCAAGGATACGCGCGGCACGCCCGAAGGCGCTGCTGCTGCCGCGAGCCAGGCACTTGCCGAAGGCGCGCAGATGATCCTGGGCCCGATCTTTGCCGCTGAGGTGCGCTCGGTGGCCGCCGTGACGCGTTCGGTCGGTGTGCCGGTCATCGCGTTTTCATCCGATGCCAGCGTTGGCGGCGGTGGTGTTTATCTGCTGTCCTTCCTGCCATCTTCGGATGCCCGCCGGATCATCAGCTATGCTGGCCAGCAAAACCGCACGACGCTCGGCGCGTTGCTACCCAACAATGCCTATGGCCAGATCATGGAAGCGGAGATGCGCCAGGCAGCCGCGACATCCGGTCTGCAGGTCGCCACGGTCCAGCGTTATGACCTAACAACCATCGCGATCCAAGAAGCGGCCAGCCAACTGGCAACGCAGCGGGCGCAGTTCAACGCGCTCTTCGTGCCCGAAGCCGGTGATGTGATGGTGTCCATTGCACAGGGCTTGGCTGCTGGTGGTCTGACCCCACAAAACACGCTCTTCCTCGGCTCCGGTCAGTGGGAAGATGCGCGCGTGCAAAATGCGCCTGAGCTGCGTGACTCGGTTTATCCGGCACCACCACGGGCGCAGTACCAGGATTATGTCAGCCGCTACCGAGCCCGTTATGGCGGCGAGCCGGTGCGCATTTCCTCGCTCGGCTACGACGCTGTCACGCTGGCAGCAGCCTTGGCGCGTGCCGGCAGCGGTCGCATCGATCCGCAAATGCTGGCCGCTTCGTCCGGCTTCTCCGGCATCGATGGGATTTTCCGCTTCTTGTCGAACGGCGTCTCGCAGCGCGGCCTTGCCGTCTACCGCGTCACCGGTTCAGGCACTGAAGTGGCGTCCGCGGCACCACGTTCGTTCCAGGGCATTTTCTAGGCAAGGTTCTGGAAAAGCATGCCCTCGGCTCGATCGGGGGTGGGAACCGGTTTTCCGCCCGGAACCTTGACCTGGGAATAAATCACGCCGCCAGATCGGCGACGACTGCATCGAGCAAAAACGAACCTTCGCGTGTCGCGCGCAGGCTTGCCCTGTCATCACCCGTCTCAATGAACCCCTGATCCACCATCAGGTCGATCTGCTTGTCAGCAAAGCTGCGTCCCGACAGGGCCTCATAGCGAGCGCGGGAAATACCTTCGCGCAGCCGCAAGCCCATCACCAGATATTCATCACCCATTTCTTCCAAGGTCAGTGGATCATCGGCGACCAGCCCATGTCCATTGGCTTCCACACGCTCCAGCCACTTTTCCGGATACCGCTCGGTCGAGGTCGCGACACGCTGGGCGTAGCGGCTCGCTTGGTCGATCAAACGGCCATGGGCGCCTGGCCCAATCCCGACATATTCGCCATAGCGCCAGTAAACCAAATTGTGTTGGCAGACCGCGTCCTGCGCGGCGTGATTGGAAATCTCGTAGGCCGATAATCCACGCTCGGTCGTCATAGCTTGGGTGGTAAGAAACATGTCCGAGGCGATTTCCGGATCGGGAACCTGCAAACGCCCGGCCTTGTGCAGGATTTCAAACTGAGTGCCCGGCTCGATGGTCAGTTGATAGAGCGAAAGATGATCAGCGGCGAAATCAAGCGCTTGGCCGAGCTCATCCTGCCAGGCCGAGACGCTCTGGCCGGGACGGGCATAGATTAGGTCGAAGGAAATGCGCTCAAAAGCATCACGCGCAATGTCCACCGCGCGTAGGGCATCGGCGAAAGAGTGCGTTCGCCCGAGTGCCTGAAGATCATCGTCGTTCATCGCCTGCACACCAAGCGACACCCTATTAATCCCGGCTTTGCGAAAACCTTGGAAGCGATCCGCTTCCACGCTGGTTGGATTGGCCTCCAGCGTGATCTCCGCGTCCGGCGCAACCTGCCAAAGATCGCGGATTGAGGCCAGTATCGCGCTAACCGTCGCTGGTTCCATCAGGCTGGGCGTGCCGCCGCCAAAAAAGATACTGGAAACCGTCCGCCCCGGCGTACGCGCCGCCATGGTTACAAGTTCGGCTTGAAAGGCCTTCACAAAGCGCGGTTGATCGATGGCTGCCTTGCGCACATGAGAGTTGAAGTCGCAATAGGGGCACTTCGAGGCGCAGAACGGCCAATGGACGTATATGCCGAATCCGGCATCCGCATCACTCGCGGCAGGCGAAAAGTCGTGGTCGCGAAGATCGGCTGTCACGCCGGACCCGCGCTGACGATGGCATTGAACAGTTTCTCAAACGCCCGCGCTCGGTGCGACAGCCCGGATTGCTCCCCGGGAACCCAGCCGTGCTTGGTATCGGCGTCCATCTCACCAAACGTGATGTCGAAACCATCCGGCTGAAAAATCGGGTCATAGCCAAAGCCCTGGTCGCCTCTTGGCGGCCAGACCAGCGTGCCCTCTACCTCGCCACGAAATGTTTCTTCGGAGCTATCGGTGCGGATGAGGCCAAGCACGGCAACGAACTTTGCCCGTCTCTGATCAGAAGAGGTCGCGCCGGCGGCTTGGAGCTTTTCCTCGACCGTGCGCATGGCCATGGAGAAGTCTTTCTCCGGCCCGGCCCACCGCGCGGTGTAGATACCAGGGTCACCGCCCAGCGCGTCGATGCAAAGGCCGGAATCATCCGACAGGCTGGCAAGACCGGTCGCTTCATGCCCGGCACGCGCCTTAAGCAGCGCGTTCTCCTCGAACGTCGTTCCCGTTTCTTCCGGGTCGGTGAGCTCAAGGTCCGCCGAGGACGTAACCGGTAGGCCGATCGGCTCCAGCAGGGCCCGCAATTCGTCGATCTTGCCGCGATTGTGGCTTGCGATCAGCAGCCGTTCGCCAAAGCCTTTCAGCTGCATAATCAGGCGCCCACCGTTTGGTCCTGCAGCGCCAGAAGTTCGCCAATGCCCTTTTTGGCAAGGGACATCATCGAGGCCAGTTCGGCTTCGCTGAACGGTGCGCCTTCCGCCGTGCCCTGGATTTCTACCATGCCGCCAGCGCCGGTCAGCACGAAATTGGCATCGGTTTCTGCCGCTGAGTCTTCTAAATAGTCCAGATCAAGCACAGGCTCGCCTTTGTAGATGCCGCAGGAAACGGCCGCGACCTGGTCTTTCAAGGCTGAGCCCTTCAGCATCGATCGGCCTTCCATCCATTTCAGCGCGTCGTAAAGCGCCACCCAGGCGCCGGTGATGGAGGCGGTGCGGGTGCCACCATCGGCCTGGATGACATCGCAATCGACGGTGATCATTACCTCGCCGATGGCTTTTAGATCCACCACAGCGCGCAGCGAACGGGCGATCAGCCGTTGGATCTCCAGTGTCCGGCCGGACTGCTTGCCCTGTGTGACCTCCCGGCGCATGCGTTCATGGGTCGAGCGCGGCAGCATGGCATATTCCGCCGTCACCCAGCCCGAACCCTTACCGCGCATCCAGCCCGGCACACGGTCCTCGACACTGGCCGCGCACAGCACTTTGGTGTTGCCGAAGGAAACCAGGCAGGAGCCTTCAGCGTGGCGTGCAAAACCCCGTTCCAGGGTGACGGGACGCAGTTGATCATTGGCGCGATTGGATGGGCGCATAAGGGCTAAGCTTTCCTAACAAGAGAAATTTTGGCTCTGGTTACGCTGGCGCCTGCCGGCATGCAAGAGCCGCTCTTTGGCGCGTGGATGGACCCAGTCGCCGAGACCATCAACGCCGATGGGGCTGGAATCTACTGGCAACTGATTTTAGATAGCCCGCATGACCGGCCCAGCACCACGCCTTGATGATCTGGACGAGCGCTCGCGCGACATCTTTCGCCGTGTCGTCGATCATTACCTGACGCTGGGCGAGCCGCTGGGCTCACGCACGCTGTCGCGCGATCTCACCAAATCCAACGCGATGCCAACATTGTCGCCGGCAACGATCCGCAACGTCATGAGCGATTTGGAAGCGCTTGGCCTGGTGTTTGCTCCGCACGTCTCCGCCGGGCGGTTGCCAACCGAGCTTGGCCTGCGGTTTTTCGTCGATGCTTTCATGGAAGTCGGTGCGATCCCGCCCGAGGCGCGTGCCGCGCTGGACGACAATATCGGCACGGGAAGGCCGAAGGGCTCGGTCGAAGACGCGCTGACGGAGACGTCGTCCCTGCTTTCCGGCCTGACAGCCGGCGCGGGCCTTGTGCTGGCATCCAAGAGCGACACCCGTCTGAAACATATTGAATTCATCCGGCTTGAGCCAACCAAGGGCCTGGTGGTTCTGGTCGGCGAAGACGGAAACATTGAAAACCGGTTGATCGATCTGCCCGAAGGCCTTCCGGCTTCCGCGCTCACCGAGGCGGCCAACTTCCTCAACGCCCATCTGCGCGGCAAAACGCTGGGCGAAGCGCAGCGCGCGCTGGCTGAACGCGAACGCGCCGTTGCCGCCGAACTCGACAAGCTGACACGCCAGGTGGTCGATGCCGGTATCGCCAGTTGGGCCGGTGCCGAGGAAGGTAAACCGCGCCAATTGATCATCCGCGGCCGCGCCAATCTGCTTGAAGATGTCTCAGCGGTGGAGGATTTGGAGCGAATCCGACTGCTCTTTGAGGATCTGGACTCCAAAAAAGAGCTGGCCCGCCTCCTTTCAGCCGCCGAGACTGCCGATGGTGTGCGCATCTTTATCGGCTCGGAAAACAAGCTCTTTTCCTTGTCCGGTTCGTCGATGATCGTCGCGCCCTATCACGATGAGGCTGGGACGATTGTCGGCGCGGTCGGTGTGATCGGTCCAACGCGGCTTAACTATCAGCGCATCGTGCCGGTCGTCGATTACACCGCCAGCCTGGTCAGCAAGCTCGTCTCACCGGGTCGGTCCTAGCGCCCACCCTTGCACCCGCCAGTCTTGATTTTTTGCACGAACGCCCTGATATGCGCTCCACGATACTGTCCCCCCATATTCCCAAGAGGTTTGACCCATGTCCGGTGCTGGCAAGAGTGCTGAAGAAATGGCCGCAGAAGATGCAGCGGCAGCCATGGAACGTGAGATGCGCGCTGAAGAGGAAGCCGAGGCTGCCGAAGCTGGCGTGGATTCCGGTTCCGACGCGGACGGCGAGGCCTCCAGTGCTTGGGAAAATCCGCCTGAAGGTGGCGATGAACCCAATTACGAGGCGGTGATCGGCGCCCTTCAGGACGAACTGGAACAGGCCCGCGACCAGCGCATTCGCGCCGCGGCCGAAATGGAAAATCTGCGCCGTCGCACGGCGCGCGAAGTGGCGGATGCGAAGAAATTCGCTGTTTCGTCGTTTGCCCGCGACCTGCTTTCGGTGTCCGACAATCTGACTCGCGCGCTGACCGTGGTGGCGGATGAGGAAAAGGCCGCCGCCGGCGAGGTTTGGAAAAACCTGCTGGAAGGCGTTGAGATGACCGAGCGGGAGCTTCTGTCGGTTTTCGACAAAAACGGCGTGAAGAAGATCAACCCGGAAGGCGAGCGATTCGATCCCAACCAGCATCAGGCAATGTTCGAAGTGCCCGACCCGAGCCAGCCGTCTGGCCTGGTGACGCAGGTCGTTGCGCCGGGTTTCATGATCGGCGAGCGCGTTCTGCGCCCGGCGATGGTCGGCGTGACCAAAGGTGGTCCGAAGCCAACTGCATCGACGGAGTCTAAGGCCGAAGAACCAACACCGGCCAATGATACCGCAGCCAGCCAGCCCGGCACCGGCGAGCCGGGTGAAAGCGTCGATAAGTCGGCTTAGGGCCGGTTCATCTGGACAGAATTTTCGGTCAAGGGCATGATCTTGCCGCTACGCGTGTCGGGGGAAACGCGGTATCGGGAGAAAGATCATGACACCACACGGCCATTTTCACTGGAACGAGCTGCAAACACGCGATCTTGCAGCCGCCAAGAAACTCTATGCCGACTCGGTCGGTTGGACCTTTGAAGAAATGCCGATGCCGGACGGCACGATCTACATTGTCTGCAACGCGGGCGGCGAGCCGGTCGGCGGCATGTTCGACATTTCCAAAAGCGACAGTTTTGAGGGCATGCCCACGCAATGGATGTCCTATGTCGCGATCGATGATGTCGATGCGGCACTGGAGAAAGCCAAAGCTGCAGGCGCAATCGTCATGGGTGAACCGTTTGACGTTCAAGGTGTCGGTCGCATCGCCATGGTGCAGCAACCCGACGGCGCAATGGTCGGCTGGATGACACCCTCTTACGAGCCAATGGCCGCCTGAGCGCGCCCATACCGCGCCAGGCGCTCTTGTAGCGTGCCGGTGTGCAACTCGAACAGATGATTATCGTGGTCGTGGAAATAGATCGAGCGGCCTTCGCCCTCGACGCGCGGGCGGCTTTCGCGCACGTCGAGCCCTAGCGCCCTGATGCGTGACAGGCAGGCATCATAGGCGCTTTCGTCGATCTTGAACGCGATGTGGTTGTAGGTCCTGCTTGGCAGTGGTTTGCCTTCCATCGTTGCGATCCAAAGGCCAGCCACATCGAAAAACCTTTCGCGTGACAGCGAAAACGTTTCTTCGCCGCTGTCGTAAATCCGCTTCGCGCCGAGCACCTCGGTGAGGATTGCCTCCATCGCATCCAGATCGGAGACGATGAAAGTCATGTGGCTGAGGCCTGTGATCATGGATGTACCCGTCGCAAGGTGAGATTGATGCGCCCCGGCGCCTCCAAGAGTGTGGAAGTGCCGGAATAAACCCGCGAGACGCCGTGAAAAGCGAGCCGCGCCGGGCCACCGAGCACAAAGACATCGCCGGATTTGAGGCGAATGCCCTCAGTTTTCCCGCCGCGCTCCGTGCCGCCTAGGCGAAACAGTGCATCATCGCCCAGCGACACGGAGACCACGGGCGCATCGAACGTCTGCTCGTCGCGATCCTGATGCAGACCCATTTTGGCGTCCGGCTGATACCAGTTGATGAGGCAGGCCTGTGGCTCGGCTGCATCGGGAGCGACAGCACTCCAAAGATCCATCAAGAGGGCAGGGATCGGCGGCCAGGGTTCACCCGTCACAGGGTGTTCGGCTTGATAGCGATAGCCGGATCGGTCCGCCACCCAACCGAGCTTGCCGCAATTGGACATGCGCACCGACAGGGGTTTGCCGGTCCGGGGCATCACCGGCTGGAACAGCGGCGCTGCTGCCAACACCGCACGCAGTGCAACAACCAGATCCTGTTGTGCGTCCGCATTCAGCACCTGGGGGAAAAGCAGCGCGCCTTCTTGGCGTGTTGGCACCGCGTTCAACGCAGAACGGTCAATCATGCACACTCATCAAATTATTGATCACAATTGTCGAACGATATGTTTGGCACAAAAGGGCCTCTCAACCACCGTCAACTTGCCTATCTCTTCGGACACCCTTTCAACGCACCACATCTTCCCCCGGAGAAAAGCCATGACCATCACCAAAGTTCTTGCAGGCCTTGCCCTATCGACCGCCCTCATCGGTTCGGCCTCGGCTGCCGACCTCAACATCGGTTCAGGCACCTACCAGCTGGACCCGACGCACGGCTCGTTGTTCTGGTCGGTGAACCATTTCGGTCTGTCCGAGTACACCGCCCGCATCAACAGCTTCGATGCCACAATCGAACTTGATGCCGACGATATCACCCAGTCCTCGATGACCGCCACCATCGATATGGCGAGCGTCGACACCGATTTCCCCAATCCGGACGCGCATGATTTCAATGCCGAACTGCGCGGTGAAAACTGGCTGAACACCGACGCCTTCCCGCAGGCGACCTTTGTATCGACAGCGATCACCCAGACCGGCGACAACACCGCCGAGATCGAAGGCGAGTTGACATTCCTCGGCGTGACGCTGCCCGTCACCCTCGACACGACGCTGATCGGCACCATGGGCAAGCACCCGTTCGCTGACGGCGCCGCCTTCGGCATCCAAGCCGTTGGTACGTTCGACCGGACAGAATTCGGCTTCTCGACCTTTGCGCCCAACGTTGGGGCCGACGTGACGATCGAGATCAACGCTGAATTCATCGGCGACGCATCCACCGCCAACCCGTCCTAACCACTCCCTCGCGCCGGGCCACGAACCATGACGACCCTCCCTGTCGATAGCCTCGATACGTCTTCGGCCCGGCGTTACACCACTGTGGCGATCGTCCTCCATTGGACGATCGCTGCGGCGATCCTGTTCCAGCTTGTCGGAGGCAAGTGGATGGTGTCCGCCGGAGCAGCTGCAACCGGTTCTGTTTTCACGGTTTTTCAGATTCACAAGACCGTCGGCCTGACAATCCTGGCGCTGACCTTGGCGCGTATCATATGGCGGCTTGCCAATCCGGCGCCCGCACTGCCTCACGGCATGAGCCGTTTTGAGCGTTTCGCCGCTAGCATCACGCATCTCGGGTTCTATGCTTTTCTCATCGCCGTGCCGCTTTCCGGTTGGGCGATGGCGTCGGTCTCGCCGACCGGCGTGCCCACCTTCTTCCTGCTTTTGGACAGCCTGCCCTTCGCGCACCTGCCCTTGCTTGGTGATGCTGGGCTGACCGAACGCCACACCGCCGAAGCGTTCCTGAAAAGCGTCCACTACTATCTGGCGCTCACCATGGGCCTGCTGATCGTGTTGCACATCGCGGCTGCGCTGAAGCATCAGTTCATCGCCAAGGACAACTTGATCGCCCGCATGATCATATCGGCGCGATCGGCGCCCAATTCCGTCGCCAAGGCCAGCGTCGGCGGCATCGCGGCGGCGGCAGCACTGATGTTCCTGGTCGGCGGCATTGCCTGGGGCATTGGGCAATCCATGACCTATCAGTCCGCCACCGTTGCAAACGGCGCAGGCCAAGACGACACGGGTTCAGCGCCGAATGCTTGGGTCATCGACCACGCTGCCTCCTCGCTAGGTTTCACGATCACCTACACTGGCAACGACGTCGCTGGCACGATTGGCAACTGGACCGGCGACATTCTGTTCGATCCGAATGACCTAGAGAATGCCCGGGCAACCATCACCATCGACATGACCAGCGTGTCGCTCGGCGATGCGACCTTGCAGGCTCAGGCTTCGGGTGGCGATGGGTTTGATTTGGCCAATCATGCCACGGCGACCTACCAGGCCAACCAGTTCACGCGCGCCGACGATGGTAGTTACCAGGCTGATGGGACGCTCACTCTGCGCGGCGTGAGCCTTGATGTCCCTCTCGGCTTCACCTTCGAGGAGACCGATGGCGTTGCGACGGTCGTGGGCAGCACAAGCGTCAATCGGTTGGATTTCGGCATCGGCGCCGTCGGCGCGGCTAATGAGGCTTGGCTGCTCTACCAGGTCGATATTGCCTTCGACGTCACGGCGACGCGCCCTTGATTGCCCGCTCCTGCTGCATCTGAAACCAGTTCTGACATTGTCCTTAAGCAAAAAGCGCACGCACCGCGTTGCCGCAACGGCTCTTTGCTGTCATCTCCCTGTCACGCTGAAACGTAGGGAATTGCGCATGGCATCCACCACGATGCTTGCCGAGCCAGCAGAGGATGCCAGTTTCTTGACGCCTTCCCCCCATTTTCGCCGAAACCTCAACGCGACGCGTCGCACGCCGCAGTCCCTTTTTTCCAAGGTGATGGATGAAGGCCGGTTCCTACGCCAATGGGCCGGAAATCCGCTGTCGGTTGGCGCCATCACGCCCTCTGGCCCCGAGCTTGCGCGAACCATGGCGCGCTACCTTGATCCGTTGCGGTCAGGGCCGGTGGTAGAACTTGGTCCAGGAACGGGTGTTGTCACCCAGGCAATCCTTGAGCGCGGCATCGCGCCGAGCAAATTGACGTCCATCGAATATTGCGGCGACTTCGCAAAACTGCTCCGAAGCCGGTTTCCCGAAGTTACCATCGTCCAGGGCGATGCCTATGATCTCGCTGGCAGTCTAGGCGAGCATCCGCCGCTGGCCGGCATCGTGTCGAGCCTTCCGCTGTTTTCGCGGCCCAGCCAAGCCCGCCGCGCGCTGATCCTGAGCGCCCTGGAGAGGCTCGCCCCTGGGGCGCCGTTTATCCAGTTTTCCTACGCATTCGTCCCCCCAGTGCGCGAGGAGCGCGCGCTTTTCTCGCTTAGCAAGAGCGGCTGGATCTGGAACAACATGCCGCCGGCGCGCGTTTGGGTGTATCGCAAGCGCGAGGCCGCAAAGACCTAAGCCTAGCGGCGCGCCGCATCCCCTCATCCAACAAGGTTTCCCATGTCAGCTGTGAAATTGCTCGTTTTGTCCGGCTCTACGCGCCAGGGCTCGCACAATACCAAGCTCGCGACCGCCGTCGCGACGATGGCCGGTAATCTTGGCGCCGACGTCCAACAGATCTCCTTGGCGGACTATGAAGCGCCGCTTTTCCATCAGGATTGGGAGCGAGCAAACGGCGTGCCGCAAACGGTTGCCGATCTTGGCGCGCTGATGACCGAATCCGACGCTGCCTTTATCGCCTCACCAGAATACAATTCCGGGGTCACACCTCTGTTGAAGAACACCATCGATTGGCTGAGTCGTTTGAAGCCGCATCCGATCAAAGAGACGGTCTTTTCGCTTGGGGGCGCTTCGCCGGGCATGCTCGGTGGCATTCGCGGCCTTTTTTCGTTGCGCACGACGCTGGTCGGACTCAGTGCCATCGTGATGCCTGAACAATTGACCGTTGGTGGCGCCGCCTCAGCCTTCAACGAGGATGGCAGTTTCGCCAATGAGCGCACGGTGAGTTTAGCCACCGCACAATTGGAGCGACTAATCGATGTCGCCGGAAAGCTGCGCTCCTAATGTCGATGCTCTCGCCAAAAGACCGCCTTGCCGTCGCGCTGGATGTCACGGGCCCAGATGCCGCGCGCCGTATGCTCGATGAAATCATCGATGAGGTCGGCATCGTCAAAATCGGTCATCGCTTGGCCTATTCCGGCGGTTTCGGCCTCATCGAGGAGCTGTCGCGCGCTGGAAAGCCTGTGTTTGCCGACCTCAAATTGCTCGACATCGATCAGACCGTTGCCGAAGGCGTGCGCAGTGTCGCCGCCACTGGCGCGGCCTATCTGACGGTGCATGCTTATCCGAAGGCCATGCGCGCCGGTGTCGAAGCACTTGGGCCCGATGCGTCCTTAAAACTGCTGGGTGTGACGGTCCTGACGTCGATGGATGATGAAGACTTGCAAGAGGCAGGCTACGCCGTCCCGGCCGACCAACTGGTGATGGCGCGCGCACGGCAAGCGCAGCAGGCGGGTATGCCGGGCCTTATCTGTTCGGCGCTCGAGGCAGAATCCCTGCGATCCGCGCTTGGCCATAAAATGCTTCTGGTGACGCCCGGTATTCGCTTTGCTGGTGGCGATGCTGGCGACCAAAAACGGGTTGTGACGCCGGAAAAGGCGATCGCCGACGGCGCCGACATCTTGGTCATCGGCCGCCCGATCACGGCGGCGGACGATCCGAAGGCCGCCGCGCGGCGCGCCGTTGAGGAGATCGAGGCTGGGCTTGCCGCCAGAGGCTAGCATCCGCGCGATCACCGCTGCGGATTTTGGACCGCTTGCTGCGATGGGTCTCGACCAAACAATTGCCATGCGTGCCCAAGCGCAGGACATGGGCTGGGTGTTGGGCAATGGCGATGAGATTTTCGGCGCCGCCACGGCTTATCTCACCGATGGCACGGTATTTCTTGATCGACTGCTTGGCAGTGAGCCTGCCCAACTCCAGCTCATTGATCATGCGCTTGCTTACGCTCGCTGGAGCTACGCGCCGGCGCTCACTCTGTGTGCGCCAGCAAATGCCGACACCTTGTTGGCCCGGGGTTTCGTCGGCATCGACCCGGACCGCCTGACGTCCGGCCTTCATGCGGCCGCCAATGGTCGGAAAGTTCTGATGCGCAGGCTCTAAGCCGGTTCACGCTGTTGCACGGGCAAGCAGCGCTGGGCTAGATGCCTGCAACACTCGGGAGGCAATCAGGTGACAGACGTGCGGATCGCGGTGGTCGGAGCATCCGGCCGGATGGGCAGGGCCCTCATCGCGGCGATATTGGAAACTGATGGCGCGGCGCTGGCCGGTGCGGTTGAACGCCAGGGCGCTGACACGCTTGGGGCGGACGCGGGCGCCCTGGTCGGCATGGCCGATTCCGGGATCGACGTGACCGCCGATCCTTTGCCGGTTTTTGCCGCGAGCGATGCCGTGCTCGATTTCACCGCGCCGGCCGCCACGTTGCACTATGCGGAGCTCGCTGCTCAGGCCCGGATCGTTCATGTCATCGGCACCACAGGCATGAGCGCCGAGGACGAAACCAAGCTCGACGCTGCCGCCCGACATGCGCGGATCGTGAAATCAGGCAATATGAGCCTGGGGGTCAATCTGCTCGCCGTGTTGGTGGAGCAGGCCGCCAAGGCGCTCAGCGCCGATTTTGATGTCGAAGTCGTTGAAATGCATCATAAATCCAAGGTCGACGCGCCATCGGGTACGGCGCTCCTGCTCGGCGAGGCAGCGGCAGAAGGTCGTGGGTTGAACCTTGAGGACGTTGGTGTGTTTACCCGGCAAGGTATCACGGGTCCGCGCCCGGAAGGTGCGATCGGGTTTGCCACTCTTCGTGGCGGTTCGGTGGTTGGTGATCACTCGGTTGTTTTCGCTGGACCTGCCGAACGCATCACCCTGTCGCATCACGCCGAAGACCGCAGCCTTTTCGCCCGTGGTGCCGTCAAAGCGGCGCTTTGGGCCTACAGCAAGAAACCCGGCCGCTACACCATGCGTGATGTGCTCGGCCTATCAGAATCGATCTAATTACCCGGCAAAGGAAACGCCATATGGAACGCCTTCTCGTCCTCGTCCGCCACGGGCAAAGTGAATGGAATTTGAAGAACCTCTTCACCGGCTGGAAGAACCCGGACCTGACCGAACAGGGCATCAAAGAAGCCCGCACTGCCGGTCAGACGCTTAAAGAGATGAAACTTGAGTTTGATGAGGCGTTCACCTCCGATCTTTTGCGCGCGCAGCGCACACTCGACCTGATGCAGGAAGAAATGGGCACCGATCTGCCGATCACGCGCGATCAGGCACTCAATGAGCGTGATTACGGCGACATCACCGGCATGAACAAGGATGAGGCCCGCAAGCAGTTTGGCGAGGAACAGGTGCACATCTGGCGCCGGTCCTACGATGTGCCGCCTCCTGGTGGTGAGAGCCTGAAAATGACGGCAGAACGTGTACTTCCTTACTTCGACAAAGAAATCCTGCCACGCGTTTTGGCTGGCAAGCGCATCTTGGTTTCGGCCCACGGCAACTCACTGCGCGCGCTGATCATGCAGCTGGAAAGCCTGACGCCGGAAGAAATCCTCAAGCGCGAACTCGGCACCGGCACGCCGATCATCTACCGCCTCGACGAAGAGGGCGGTATCGCCGAAAAAATCGATTTGGCGGAGTAACGCCGGACGGGTTTATCATCCCGGACGGCATGGCCGATCCGGCATCTGCCGAACACACCGAGCACAGTGAATGACCAGATCCCGGCTCAAGGCCGGGATCACACGTGTGAGCAACCGCCCTAGCCGAAAAGCTCAGCCTGTACATCCGGCTTGACCTTGCCAGTACTGGCGGCTTCCCAGCCAAGCATGGCGCGTTTGCGGGTCAGCCCCCAATGATAGCCGGTTAGGGCGCCGGTCGAGCCCACCGCGCGATGACAGGGCACAACGAACGAGATCGGATTTTTGCCGACAGCCGCCCCGACGGCCCGTGAGGCCTTGCGGCGCCCGATCGAATCAGCGAGCTTTCCATAGGTGGTGATGCCACCCAGCGGGATCGACAAAAGTGTCTCCCACACCTGTACCTCGAAGTCTGTCCCGATCAGCGTAATACGCAGCGGGGTATCTGCCTGCCAGTGCGCCGGGTCGAAGATGCGCCGCGCGGTCAATGCCGTTTTTTCAGGCGCGTCCACATAATAAGCATTCGGCCAGCGGCCGGCCATATCTTCAAAGGTTTCAGTCTCTTGGCCAGGGTCAGCAAAGGCTAGACCCACCAATCCATGCTCTGTTTCCATCACCAAAGCCGTACCAAAGGGCGACGGATGGAACCCATAATCGATCTGAAGGCCCGCCCCTTTGGCGCGATAGGCCCCCGGTGGCATGGCGTGATGGGTGACGAAAAGGTCGTGCAAACGGCCCGGTCCAGACAATCCCGTGTCCAAAGCGGCGTCCAAAACCGGCTCGCCCTCCTCCAAAAGCATCTTCGCTTTATCGAGCGTGACCGCCTGCAAGAAGGCTTTGGGTGTCAGCCCGGCAAAGGCCCGAAATTTGCGCGTCAAAATCGCCGGATGTTCGCCGACCGCACGGGCAATCGTGTCGATATCCGGCTGCTCGAGATAGCGTTCGGAAATGTAGGCAATCGCTGCACGCACGCTGTCGTAGGCATCGCACCGTTCCTGATAGGGGATCGGCGAAACAGTCGTTGCGGTTGGGTTGAGAAGAGCTGTCTGGTTCATCATGGGAGCCACTCTGCCGCAAACCGGGAACCGGCGACACCCGAAACCGGACTGGAGGCAGGCGCTTTGCCGCTAAGCAGGCGCTCCGCGTTTCAAGCGGGAGAGCACGTCGCCAAGTGCATTGGCAAAGCTTTCCTTGTCGTCGGGGTTCATGAAGGCGCCCACCGGCACTTGTTGTCCCTTGCTTTCCAGCTTGATCGCCAGAACCCGCTCCTCTTCCTCATCATAGGCCGTCTTCAACTGCGTCCAAACCGGGTGCAACTGGTCAATCGACTCGCGGCCCCAGGCACTGACCCGCTTTATCGTGAGTAGATCGGGCGTCACGGTCACCTCTTCATAGGCGCGGCCGGAGCGATAGGAGAAATAAAAGGCCAAAAACACGATCACCACATCAAGCACCAGAAAAGCGAGGATCGGCCAGGCGCCGATGGCCAAGAACATGATGCCGGACGACAGCGCCAACCCGCCGATAAGCAGCATCAGAAGGACGAAACCGTTCTTTGGCAGCGAGCGATGCGGCGTGAGCCGCGCGGCAAACAGCGGCCGCTCTGCCATCGGGTCCGGGATCGGGTTGTTGTCGCTCATGGCTCTCTATAGGACTGAAACCGGCAATTGGATGACCGGTTTTGGCGCCAATTGAATGTGACAAAGCACCGCTGCATTTGAGTTTTCATGCCCCAAAAACCGTCCCGCACGTCCACCAAACCTGCCGTTAATAAGCCCGCCACGAAGAAGCGTGTCGGCCGTTCGCGCTTGAAACGCGAAGAAATAGACCGGCTCTTCGCCGCCCTTCAAGCCATCGAGCCGGAGCCGAAGGGCGAGTTGGAGCATGTCAACGCCTACACGCTGCTGGTCGCCGTCGTACTGTCAGCGCAAGCCACCGATGCCGGCGTCAACAAGGCTACACGGGGACTGTTCGCTATCGCCGACACGCCGGACAAAATGTTGGCGCTTGGCGAAGACACAGTCCGTGAGCATGTGAAGACGATCGGGCTTTATAAAGGCAAGGCCAAGAATGTGATGGCCCTGTCTCAGCGTTTGTTGGAGGAACATCCGGACGTTGCGCCCGGTCATGTGCCGGAGGATCGCGACTATCTGGAAAGCCTGCCCGGCGTTGGGCGCAAGACGGCCAATGTCGTGATGAACATGGCGTTCGGCCATCACACCAATGCCGTGGACACGCATGTTTTCCGGGTTTCCAACCGCACCGGCCTTGCGCCAGGCAAGACCGTTGAAGCGGTGGAAGCGATCTTGGATCGTGTGGTGCCTGAACCTTATGGCCTGCATGCGCATCACTGGCTGATCCTGCACGGGCGTTACCTCTGCAAGGCTCGCACGCCTGAGTGTTGGCGGTGTCCGGTCATCGACATCTGTAAGTTCAAGGACAAAGTGCCCAACCCTGCCGATGCGCCGAAAAAATCGCGGGCGAACAAAGCATCCTAGCCAGTTAGTGCATCGTCCCAGGAATGGGCGTGATCGTGGTCAGAACGGCTGTCGTCATCAGGATGACCGCAAACGCGACCGCTTCCCATCGAATGGAACGTTTCAAGGCTGCGCCGGCTTCCTGATCGCCAGCCTGCATCGCGGGGACGAGAGAGCGACGGTTTTTCAGCGCCAACGCCAATAGACCACCCACAAGGATCAGCTTTCCCGCCAATGTCCAGCCGTAAGTGCTTACCGCAAGCGCGGACAACGGATCGACCCGCAAGAAGGTGAAGAGCGCGCCGGCCGCGATTAGCAGTGGCACGACGATTATCGCTTGATTGCCAAATCGGTGGGCGACGTTCGCGGCTTCGTCATTGGATAGGTGATCGACCGCGCGGGAGAGCGGCCAGAGCGCGCCGATCCAGCAACTAAGGCCAAGCACATGGGTCATGATGAGGATCGAGAGAACCAAGCGCGGCTCGGCGGTCGCGTGACCAGCCAACGCAAAGGATGCCGCAACCAACAATGCGCCAAACCCTCCACCGATGACCAGAAGCGCCGGGATGAACAAGGCCAGGGCGATAAGCGCCAAGCCGGCGATGCGGGAAAGGGCGGCTAGGCCAAGCGGTCCATCCAAAACCAGGCCGAGCATGAAGGTATCGACCATTCCCACCAGACCATCATCAAGCAGATAGCCGGCCTGGACTAAGACGAAGAACGCCGTGGCGAGCGCGCCGAGAAGGGAGGCCCAAATACCAAACCGGTGGGTTGTCGCGGTAATAACAGGGCCAGGCTTCAGGGCCACCAAAAACAGCGCTGATCCCGCAGCGGCCAAACTGCCGCCATAAGCCACAGCTTTCGCACATATGGCGAGAAGGCCCCAGACGCCGAAATCCATTGGTGGCTAGTCGCCGGTGACGGTGTAGGAAAAACTGCCATTGACCGGGTGCCCGTCGGAGCTGAGCGCTCGCCAATCCACAGTGTAGGTCCCAGGCCCAAGGTCCGGCGCCTCAAGGGTCGCGGCGTCGGTGGCATCGCGCGGCGCATCCAGGCGGGTTTCATCGCTTACATCGCCATGGCTGTGGGTGAGCGCGACGCGGGTAAGCGTCGCGGCCTCATCAAAGAGGATCGAGATTTCGGCCGGCGCCACCTCAAGCACGGCGCCGTCTTCCGGCATCGTTCCTTCTTTTGAGGAATGAGCAAGCGCTGTGCTCACCAACAAGGACGCACCCACCATCACACTGAAAACTCGCAACATTTTCCTTTTCCTCCGAAGCGGCGCCGTCAAAGTCCTTTGGCGAACCAACCAGCGTCAAGCATGGGCTAAACTTTCGCCGCGTGACAGGCTTTTATGCAAGTGCACCATCAGCGCTGTCGCGAAAAGCGGCGTTAGCAGGTTGACAATGGGGATCGCGACCAGCCCTGCGATCACCAAACCAGCCAAAAACACCTTACCGCCATGGGCGCGGCGCAGGGCCTTCACCTCCGACTTGGGCCGGAATCGCAGGGCGGCAAGCTCAAAATATTCCCGGCCCAGCAAGTATCCGTTGGCGAGAAGGAAGATGATGGCGTTGATGCCAGGCACCAGCAACAGCATCAGCGCGCCAAGGTTCACCACGATGACCACCAGCGTAAAGCCGATCGCCTCCTTCAACGCCATCAGCGTCGGCAATGGCTGGCCCGTCGGTTCGCCGGGATAGTGGGTCGCTTCAACGACCTCCGCGATGTCGTCCAGGAAGAGGCTGGCGACCAGCGCGGTGACCGGAACCACCAGGAACACGGCGCCGACAAGCAGCGCCAACCCGGAGATCACCTGCACCAGATTGTCGAGCCAACCGCGTTCCAGCGCAACAAACGTGTCGATCAGCCAGCCAAGGCCAAACCAGGCCGCGATCAGTGCCAAAATGGTCAGGCCGAGCGATTTGAACAGCACCCCGCGGAACGGCGGAGAAAGGACATCGCGGGCAGCTTGGCGCACAAGGGCAAACATAAGCAGGGGTTTTCCGGTCAAAAATTGTCAGGAACATCGGTCAGATAGGCAGTTGATGGGCTCATCACAATGGTCCAAGAGGGTTTCACGCCATCTATGCCTATGTTCCTGCCGCCATACTTGGCTCCTCATCCCTGGCTCCTGGCACCGCCTGTCTTGAAAGCTCTCCATGACTGACACACCCTCCACTTCGCCGCGTTATGACGTCGTTGCCATCGGCAACGCGATTTTCGACATTCTTGCCCATGTCGAAGATGACTTCCTGGTCCGCGAGAAGCTCGCCAAGGGGTCGATGCGGCTGGTGGACATCACCGAGTCGGCGCGCCTTTACAACCGCATCGGGCAGGCAACGCGCATGTCGGGTGGATCCGCTGGCAACACGGCAGCCGCCGTTGCATCCTTTGGCGGCAAGGCCGCCTATGTCGGCAAGGTCTCCGATGATGACAACGGCCGCGCCTATGCCCATGACATGCGTGGCATTGGAGTCTTCTTCGATGTGGCGCCGCTGCCCAAATCGCAGGACATCCGCACCGCCACGTCGATCATCTTGGTCACCCCCGATGGCGAGCGCACGATGAATACCTCTCTCGCCGCCTGCCAGGAGCTGACCAAGGACGATATCGACGTCGACCTCATTCGCGACTCCGCCATCACCTATATGGAAGGCTATTTATGGGATCCGGCCAAAGCCAAGGAAGCCTTTCGCTTGGCAGCGCAGGTCGCCAAAGAGGCAGGCCGCAAGGTATCGCTCACCCTGTCGGATGCCTTTTGCGTTGACCGCTATCGCAGCGAGTTCCTCGATCTGGTGCGCACAGGCCAGGTCGATACGCTGTTCGCCAACGACCATGAGCTGCGCTCGCTCTATGAAACGGCCGATCTCAACACCGCGCTCGATGCCTTGGCCAAGGACGCGCAGCTCGGCGTCGTCACGCTCGGCGAAAAAGGTTCGATCACGGTCACCGGCGACGAACGCATCGCTGTGGGCACGCCCAAGGTGGATGACATTGTCGATCTGACCGGTGCCGGTGACGTGTTTGCCGGCGGCTATCTGTTCGGTTTGGCCAACGATATGCCGTTGAGGACTTGCGCTGAACTTGGCCACCTGGCTGCGTCGCACGTGATCGAGCAGATGGGTCCGCGTCCGCAGACGTCGCTTAAGCAATTGGCTTTTGATGCAGGGATTTTGGTCGAGGGGTAGCGAACCTCGCGAGCAACCACCTAGCCGCGCTCGTCCTTAGGACTACCCATCACGAAATAGCTGGTGATGGACGCCACCTGTTCCACCGTGCCGAGCACCTCGGTATGAAAAAATTTGTAGGCGGCAAGGTCGGCCACCTCGACATGCAAGAGATATTCGATGGTGCCCGACACATTGTGGCACTCGCGCACCTCGCGGGCGGCCTTCATCGCCCGTTCAAAGGCTTCCTGATCGGCTTTTAGGTGACGCGACAAACCGACGGCGACATAGACTTTCAAGCCGCGACCCAGCTTGCTGCGATCAAGCACAGCGCGATAGCCTTTGATCACACCTGCTTCTTCCAGCGCCTGCACACGGCGAAGACAGGCCGATTGCGACAGCCCAACCTTGTCTGCCAGCGCGGTGTTGGAGAGCCGGCCGTCCAGCTCAAGTGCGCGCAAGATTGTCTGATCCATTTCGTCCAACATCGAAGAACCTTGCTCATTCGTGAACCAATGCACAACAAAAGCAAACTTCTTGCGACCATAAGTCAATAGCCTTGTGTGGCTATGACCGATTTGATCCTCACACTTGTCGCCTTCGCGTTCCTGTCGGCAGGCACGCCCGGCCCCAACAACCTCATGCTCATGACCTCGGGCATGAACTATGGCTTTCGCCGTTCGCTCGGCCACATCACCGGTGTCGCTTATGGCTTTCCTCTGATGATTGTCGCGGTTGGTCTCGGGTTGACGCAACTCTTTGCCTTGGTCCCGACGCTTGAAATCGCGCTGAAATATGTCTGCGCTGCCTATCTGGTGTACCTGGCCTACAAAATCGCCACCGCGCGTCCCAAGATCACCGAAGATGGGGCAATGACCGTCTCCGGTCGGCCGTTGACCTTCACACAGGCCGCTGCCTTTCAGTGGGTGAACCCGAAAGCTTGGGTGATGGCCACCACCGCGCTCACCGTCTATGCGCTGCCGCTCTCGAATACGGCCAACGCCTTTGCGGTTGCTGCTGTCTTTGCCTTCGCCGGGACGTTCACCGCTACCAGCTGGACCGCGCTCGGCGATCGCCTGCGGCTGTTCTTTGCCGACCCGGTGCGTCTGAGGGTGTTCAACACGGTTGCTGCGACCCTCCTTTTGGCCACGCTCATTCCGGTGTTTTGGCCGAACCTTCTCTAGCGCTCACGCGGCGGACCTTCCGGTGGACGTGTCAGCACCTGTTCAATCTCGTCCATCACAGGCCCAGGCAGCGGGCCCAACGCCAGCGCCTGCGCATTATGTGTCGCCTGTTCGGCCGTTCGGGCGCCGGGAATGGGAACGGTGTTCGGTGACTTCGCCAGCAGCCAACCAAGCGCTCCTTGGGCCAGCGACCGGCCGCCAACCGTCAAAAGCTCGCGCACGGTATCCAACATCGCGATGAATTCGGGCGCGACCCGTCCATCTTTGAAATAGTCCATCCATTCAAAACTGTTTTGCCGGATATCATCGCTCGCCATCGCCTGGCCAGCGACGAACTTGCCGGTCAAGAGCCCCATAGCAAGCGGCGAGCGATTGAAGCTCAAAAGGCTGTGTTGATCGACAACAGCCATCATCGACGGCGCATCGAAGAAGACGTTCATCGCGTGTTGAACGGCGACGAACCGCTCACGGTCTGCCATGGCTTCCGCGCTTGCTGGAAAATCCGTTGACCAGCCATAGGCATTGATGACGCCGTCCGAACGAGCGGTCTCCAGAGCGTCAAAAAGTGGCGCGGCCTGGTGCGGTGGCAGGCTGTTGAGGTGCAGGAAGACGATGTCGAGGACATCGCGATCGAGCCGCTTGCGCGAGGCGTCGAGCGCCTGACGCACATAAGCGGTGTCAGCCCGTTCGCCGGTCACCTGCTTGCTTACTTCATCAAAGCCCAGTCCGAACTTCGTTGAGATCAGTACCTCGTCGCGACCCTTCAGCGCCCGTCCCAAAAGGCGTTCCGAATGCCCGGCGCCATAGACATCGGCGGTGTCAAACAGCCGAATGCCGGTCTCATAACTCGCTTCGATGGCGGCCAATGACTGAGCGTCATCAGCATTGGCGTAGCCCAGCGGATCGTCGCCAGCATAAAACGGTCCGCCAATCGCCCAGCATCCCATGCCAAGCCGAGAAGATGGGGAGATTTGCATCTTTCCAGTTCCTTTTCGCTGGCTCCGTTCCAACAGAACGATCGATTGGCCGACACTACCAGCTGTGTCGATTGGGGCTGAAATCGGCGAATGCATCGTCCAGATAATAAGGCACGGTCACACCACCGAAGGGCACGACCTTGTCGATTGCATGCAACTGATCGGTGCTGAGGTTCACCTCAAGCGCGTCCAACTGTTCGCCAAATTGCTGGCGATCGCGCGGGCCGAGCACAAGTGACGTGACGCCCGGTTGCGCCAACGTCCAGGCAAGCGACATCGCCGTCAGGCTCTGACCGGCCTCTTCGGCAATGGATTTCAACTTGCTGACCGTTTCGGTGACGCCAATGGCAAAGTGCTTCGCGCCCCAGGCCGTATCAGCTTTTTGCAGCCGAGCGTTCTCCGCGTCCCGTCCCACATATTTGCCCGTCAACAAGCCCCCAGCGAGCGGCGACCAGATCATCAAGCCCAGGCCATGGCTACGCGCGGCCGGGACCAACTCCCGTTCCACACGCCGGTCTAGCAGGTGGTAAGGCGTCTGCTCGGCGGTGAGCCGAACCAGATGACGCACATCGGCGCACCATAGCGCTTCCAGGACCTGCCAGCTGGCGAAGCTTGAAGATCCGATTGCCCGCACCTTGCCGGCGCGCATTAGATCTTCCAGTGCCCGCAACGTTTCCTCAATCGGCGTTTGCGGAAATGGCCGGTGGATGAAGTAGAGATCAATATGGTCTGTGCCGAGCCGTTTCAGGCTCGCCTCACAGTTTGCGATCACCGCATGGCGGCTGGTTCCACCGCTTTTGGGATCATCAGACAGCGGTACGGAAAACTTGGTTGAGACCAGCAGCTTGCCACGATGCGGTTTGATGAGCCGACCAAGGATCTCTTCGCTGCGCCCTCCAGCATATACATTGGCCGTATCGACAAGGTTGATCCCGCGCTCCACCGCCATGGCAACCAGATCGGCAGCAGTGCTCTCATCGACTTTGCCGCCAACTTCCATTGTCCCGAGCGTAACCGGCGTGATTTTGAGGCCCGATCGCCCCAGCTGTCTGTGCTGCATGGCCTATGACTCGCCCCTCTTGCTCTTTCGATACAGCGGAGTATCCAGATCAAGTTGAAGAAAATATAGTCAGAAGAATGAGATAGCCTTTTCAATTTTGAAAAGATAAGGAGCACCCATGAATTGGGATGATCTGGCCGCTTTTCTGATGGTGGCCCGCCATGGCGGGCTCTCTGGCGCTGCGCGGGCGCTGAAAACCAGCCCGGCGACGCTCGGGCGCCGCATCGACCGGTTGGAGCAGGCTCTGGGCGTTCGGCTGTTTTCGCGCTCCGGCAAAGGCTACACGGTGACCGATGACGGCGAGGCGCTGATCGACAAGGCCGAGGCGATGGAGAAGGCAGCGCTCGGTGTTGATCGGTGGCGCGCCGGCTTGACCGAAGCTCAAACGGTGCGCCTATCGGCCGGCAGCTGGACAAGCCGTTTTTTCGCCGAACACATCGATGCATTGGTCGGTCCAAACGACCCATTTCGCCTGGCCTTTGTCAGCGGCGAAGCACGCCTTGATATCGCCCGCCGCGAAGCCGATATCGGCCTGCGCAATGGAAGGCCGGTCGAGTCGGGTCTTGCCGGAAAGGCACTGGGCGAGGTGGCGTTTGCCGCCTACCGCGCGCTAGGCGCGACACCGGACGTGTGGATCCAAAGCGCCGCCAACACACCGTCTGCCCGCTGGGTCGCGAGCCACCATGGCGCACACATCGCGCTGGAAGCGAACACACCACGGCTTGTCATGGATTTGTGCGAGGCCGGCGTCGGTCTGGCCGTGCTGCCCTGTTTCATCGGTGATGCCAATCCGCGATTGGAGCGCGCCACGGCCACCATCGAAGCGCTAACACACCGCCAATGGCTGGTCATGCACCATGAAACGCGCCACCAACGCCCCATCCGCACCGTGCTCCGACGTTTGGAATCCCTACTCCAAGCCAATCGCGATTTGTTTGGCTGGGGGAAGGTCAGGCCGGCAGATTAGATGTCCAAATTGCCAACGGTCAGCGCGTTGTCCTGAATAAAGGCCCGACGCGGATCGACATCATCGCCCATCAGATCGGAGAAGATGCCATCGGCCTCGTCGGCTTCCTTGATCTTCACTTGCAGCAAAGTCCGAACGTTCGGATCGAGCGTCGTTTCCCAGAGCTGATCGGGGTTCATTTCGCCAAGGCCTTTGTAGCGCTGCAGCGATACGCCCTTGCGGCCCATCTCCATGAGCGCCGACACCAAGGCCCTCGGCCCGCGGATCTGCAGTTCAGCGTCCTTGCGGCGCAAGACGGCCGCCTTGCCGTAGATCTCTTGCAGATGGGAGGCAAAACCATCGAGCCGAAGCGCGTCGGCACTGTCGAGAAGGGCGGTGTCGATCGTCACCACGTCGGTCACACCGCGTAGCGTGCGCGTGAAGCGCAGATCGCCAGACTCCAGCCGTTTGCCTTCCCAACCTTTTTCGAATTCGTCGGCCAGAATATCGATGCGCCGTGCCACATAGGCGGCGGCCTCTTCGGCTTGGTCCACTTTAGAGAGCAGGGCGGCGTTGAGCGCGCCGGCAATGGCAGCCTGTTCGACCACATCGCGGTTGTAGCGATGATGCAATCCGTCGAGGACCGAAGAAATCTTTCGTGCCTCGTTGACGGTGGCCAGTAAATCTTGGCCGGAAAGAACTTCCCCTGACGCTAGCGTAAGGCTCGCGCCTTCCAGCCCGCCATCGAGTAGGTAATCCTGCAGCGCCGCCTCATCCTTTAGATATTGCTCAGAGTTGCCCCGCTTCATTTTGTAGAGCGGCGGCTGGGCGATGTAGAGATGCCCACGCTCGATGATCTCGCGCATCTGGCGGAAGAAAAACGTCAAAAGCAGTGTGCGGATGTGCGAGCCATCCACGTCCGCATCGGTCATGATGATGATCTTGTGGTAGCGCAGTTTGTCCGGATTGAACTCCTCCGCCCCAATGCCTGTCCCCAACGCTGTGATCAGCGTGCCGATCTCATTGGAGGAAAGCATTTTATCAAAGCGGGCGCGTTCCACATTCAAAATCTTACCGCGCAGCGGTAGCACAGCCTGGGTTTCACGCACCCGGCCCTGTTTGGCCGACCCGCCAGCACTGTCACCCTCAACCAGGAAGAGTTCTGATTTGGCCGGATCGCGCTCTTGGCAGTCGGCAAGTTTGCCCGGCAGGGAGGCGACATCGAGCGCACCCTTGCGACGGGTGAGTTCGCGCGCCTTGCGGGCCGCTTCGCGCGCCGCAGCTGCCTCGATTACCTTCGAGACAATGCTCTTGGCGTGTGCCGGGTTTTCCTCAAACCAAGTCGAAAGCGAGGAATTGAGCACGTTTTCCACCACCGGGCGGACTTCGGAGGAAACAAGCTTGTCTTTGGTCTGCGAGGAGAATTTCGGGTCTGGCACCTTGACCGACAGGACTGCCGTCAAGCCCTCGCGGCAATCATCACCGGTGGGGTTCACCTTCTCTTTTTTGGTGAGGCCGGAGGAGTCCGCATAGCCGGTTACCTGGCGCGTGAGCGCGGCGCGGAAGCCCGCCAAATGGGTGCCGCCGTCGCGCTGAGGGATGTTGTTGGTGAAGCAAAGCACGTTCTCGTGGTAGCTGTCGTTCCACCACATGGCGACTTCCACCGTGATGCCGTCTTTCTCCGCTGTGACGAAGATCGGCGCTTCGAGCACCGGTTTCTTTTTGCGATCGAGGAAGGCGACGAACTCTTTCAGGCCACCCTCATATTCCAGCGTCACCACTTTGTCATCGACGCCGCGCTTGTCCGACAGGGTGATCTTCACCCCGGAATTGAGGAACGCCAACTCGCGCAGGCGATGCTCCAGCGTGTCGAAGGAAAACTCAATGTTCGTGAACGTGTCGGGCGAGGGCGTGAAGGTCACCTCGGTACCCGTCTGACCACCGGCATCGCCGACCACTTTCAGCGGCCCATCAGACACCCCGTGGGAGAATGACATCCAATGCTCCTGGCCGGCGCGCCAAATGCGCAGCTCAAGCGTGGTCGATAGGGCGTTCACCACCGAGACGCCGACGCCATGCAGGCCGCCGGACACTTTGTAGGAATTTTGGTCGAACTTACCGCCGGCGTGCAGTTGGGTCATGATGACCTCGGCGGCGGAAATGCCTTCTTCGGTGTGAATATCGGTCGGAATCCCTCGCCCGTCATCGCGCACTGTCACCGATCCGTCGGCGTTCAGCGCCACGGTGACCTCGCTGGCGTGGCCGGCAAGCGCCTCGTCGATGGCGTTGTCGACCACCTCATAGACCATATGGTGCAGGCCGGAGCCGTCGTCGGTGTCGCCGATATACATGCCCGGCCGTTTGCGCACGGCGTCCAAGCCTTTGAGAACTTTGATGGAATCAGCGCCATAGTCGGCGCCGTTTTCAGCTTCAAGGTTTTCGGTTGGGGTCGGTTCACCGGCGGGCGTATCGGTCAAGGTGAAGTCCTTCGGTCGTGGGCGAGAGATCGTCGTGGAAAAGAGCGCTAAGCCCGGAGAATCACTTTGGTTTTTATACCACCAAAGGTCGCGCAATAGCGAACCGGTGCGCTGTCCTCATGCACAGCTTCATATGGGGATAATCGGGCAGAAATCCAGTTCCCTGCGGTTGGGCCGCAGGCCCAGAGCAAGAATAGGTGTTGGGTTGTCAGCAGGCCCAGAGCAAGAGTGAATGCTGGTTGGGCGGCAGGCCCAGAGCTGGAGGCTCCGGCCCAGAGCAACCGCTATGCGGACAACCGCTTCAGCCTGGTCGTTTTTAAGCGCTGCGCTCTGTCGCGAGCGACAACTGCTTCAGCGTGTGTTCGCCCGCCCACTTGCCGGTGGCGAGGCACCCAGTGATCAGATAGCCGCCCGTGGGCGCTTCCCAGTCAAGCATTTCCCCTGCGCAGAATACGCCCGGCAGATCGCGCAACATGAGGCCCTCATCCACGGCATCCCACGCAACGCCGCCCGCCACGGAGATCGCCTCATCCAAGGGGCGCGGTCCCTGATGGGTGACAGGCAAGCCCTTGATAAGGCGGGCTATATCGCCTGGATCGGCTGGTAGAGGGCGCCCAAACTCCATCAGCAGGGCGCGCTTAACCGGGCTGAGTTTGAGCGCCTTGCGCAAATGGTTGGCCATTGAGTCCTTGCCACGCGGTTTGCTGAGCCTTTCGGTCGCTTGAAACAGAGAAAGAGATGGCAAAAGATCGATCACCAGCGCTGCGCCCTCGCGCACCGCCCTTGAGACAGCGTAAATCCCGCTGCCTTCCAGGCCGTAGCTGGAAATGACGAACTCGCCAAGATGGGAGTCCTCGCCAGCCTTGAGGCGCACGCCCTTCACTGGCGCACCAAAATGCGCGGCCATTAGCGCCGACCAGGCGACCGACAGGCCCATATTGGCAGGCTTGAAAGGCCTGACAGCAACACCCTTTTCATCCATCAGGTCGGTCCACGCGCCATCTGAGCCAAGCCGCGACCAGCTGGCCCCACCAAGGGCCAGGATCGTGGCATCGGGCGCAATCGTCTGCGGGCCATCGGGTGTTTCAAATCGCAGATCGTGTTGGTGCTCGCCCGTTCTGTGCTTCTCAGCGCGACCACTTGGCTCGAAACCCGTCCATCGCCAGCGGGTGCGGACCTCAACGTCCTTGTCAGCCAGTCGGCCAAGCCAAGCGCGCAGCATAGGCGAGGCTTTCATCGCCTTGGGGAACACGCGTCCGGAGGACCCGGTGAACACCTCCTCCCCCAAGCCCTCGGCAAACCGTTTCACGGCGCCCGGACCCATGCCGGCCAGCATCGGCGTCATTTGCGGCGCGGCCTCGTAGAAACCGCGCAAAAAGGCTGCGTCCGGTTCGTCTTTGGTGAGGTTGAGACCGGATTTTCCGGCCATCAGGAACTTGCGCCCAACCGACGGCTTGGCTTCGCAAATAATGACCTTAACGTTAGCGTCAGACAGAACGTCCGCCGCCATGAGGCCCGCCGGGCCGGAGCCAATAACGGCAACGGTCTTCCGATCAGTCGCCATCGGGATCGCGCATCAGCGGGTGTATGGTCTCGGTCGCGAGGCCCAATCGCGCCTGTTCAACGCCATTGGCAGCCCGTAGACGCACATCATCAGGCTTGTTCTGCGACAGTTTCCACGTGCCCTGAATGTCGCTGACGGCCATGCGGATCGGCACGATCTGACGCTGCATCTTGGTGTAGACGGTTTGGTCCATCTTGTCGCTCGTCCAAGGCCTTTTCGGTCGCAACTGCTCTTCCTGATGCGCCGACAGCCGTTGCAGGATGCCGTGCAGTTGATCATCGGCGAGGCGCATCAGCGTCCCGCGCAGATGAACCGCCACATAGTTCCATGTCGGGACCTGATCCTCGACCTCGTACCAATCCGGAGAGACGTAAGCATCACCGCCGGTCACCGCGATGACCGCGGGCAAGTCATCCTGCAGAGCCCGCACGATCGGGTTGGAGCGCACCAGATGCAGCTCAATGGACGAACCATCGTCGCTGAGAAGAAACGGAATATGGCTCACCAAGGGGCCAGGCTGCGACCCATTGTCAGCGCTGACGGCAAGCGTGCCGAACGCCCGTGAGCGTGCGAACGCAATGTTGCGCGCCGCATCAGGCTTACGAAAGGAGCGGTTGGGATGCATCTGTCTATGTCGTCTGGGTGGAGCTGGACCATCGAATGGGTCCGGGCGAAACGTCGCCTTTGCACGGGAAAACGCGACGAAAGAAAGGCCGCGGCCTAAAGGCTCTGCACGAAACGGCGCGCCTCGTCTGCAAGCTCAAGGCAGGCCTCATCTTCATCGCACGGGATGGCGATCCACTCACGCATGGTGCGCTGTTTCAGCCCTGAGCCCATCGTCATGCGTTCGCCGACCCCTTCGCCTTCCAGCTCATCAATACGCTCCTTCGGCAGTTTCATCACGATCCTGTCGCCGGTGGCGAACGCAAAGCCTTTTCCGGCAACGCGCAGGGCATCGGCATGCAGCATCTTGCCGACATCCACGCCAAGTTTGTCGCCTTGCTGATGAACAAGCTTGTCGAAAAGTGCTTTGGCGGTCTCCGAAACGCCCATGCTTCGTGCCTTCTTCTTGCGTCCTTTACTGCCCCGGCGAGGCTGAAGACCCGGCAAGGATCCCGCCATCAATCGTGAGTTCGGTGCCGGTCATGAAGGTCGCTTCATCAGAGGCGAGCAGGACGCAGAGCGCCGCTACTTCTTCCGGCCGCCCAAAGCGGTGCAAAGGTGTGCCTTGCGCCACCTTCTTTTTCTTCTCTTCGGCTTCCTCGCCATTGCCGATCATCGTGTCCCAAATATCCGTCCAGACTGCTGCCGGGTGCACCGAATTACAGCGGATCTGCAGGCCTTCCTGCGCGCAATGCAGCGCCACCGTCTTGGTGTGATTGCGGATCGCGGCCTTGGAAGAGGCATAGGCAGCAGCGCCAGGGACACCGACAATGCCTGAGCGCGAGGACATGTTGATGATCGAACCCTTGCCGCCATTGGCGCGCATGGCCCGGATCGCATACCGGCAACCGAGGAATGTGCCATCAAGGTTCACAGCGTGGACCCGTCGCCAATCGACCAGATGAGTGTGCTCGGGATCGTGTCTTTCATCGCCGCGCTCATGGCCGGTGATGCCGGCATTGTTCACCAGAACATCAATGGCGGGATAGCGCTCTTCCAGAGCCCGCCAGTCTTCCTCGTCCGCGACATCAAGGTGGAAATAGTCGGCCCCAATTTCACTGGCGAAAGCCTTGCCCACCTCATCGTTGACGTCGGTGACGACCACCGTGCCATTTTCAGCCGCATAAGCGCGGGCAATAGCCGCGCCGATGCCTTTGGCGGCGCCAGTGACGATGCAGGTTTTGTCGGCCAGTCGGTTCATGGGAATCCTTAGTCAGTTAGAAAGTGGTGGGCGAAAGCGTGCTTGTCCCAACCTGCTTTTTCTGCGGCTGCGTCATAGACGCTTTGCAGGAAGGTCAGAATTGGCTCTTGTGAATCTTCGGCAGCCGCGGCCGCCTCGCGCATCGCGTCATAGGTAAGGACGGCGAGCGCGCCGTTGCGGTCGACCCACTGCGCAGATGTTGGCTGAAGGGCCACCGTGTTCAATCCGTCAGGTTCCGGATAGGCATACCCGTAGAAGGCCGCGTGCGGAAACGTGTCGTCGCCCGGCCAAAAACCAACCGAAATCACCTCATGGGAGTAGGCTTCCCGGTCCGATTGGGTGCCACTTTCCAGCGGCGCGGCTTTGCCGGAAAAGCGCGTCGTCACTAAGTCGAACGAATGCCAATAAAGCTGAACCGGTGTCTGCTTGCCGACAAAACGTGCGCGAAAGGCCTCGAACGCCGACGCGATGGAACAGAGCGCCCGCCAGAACTGAGTGACCGCCTTGCCGTCATAGGTCCGTTCGGCATGATCGTCGGGAAAGGGCGTTTTTGACTTGTTGTCATAGGGCTTGGCGATGATTGTCACGTCGATCCCAAGTGTCGTCAGCGCATCGAACAAGGCTGCATAGAACTGCGCCACGGTCTTGCCGGGCACGGCAAAGCCCTTGTTGCCGCCGTCATTGGTGGTGACCTGCACCACATGATCGACCATGTCATAGTTGATCTGAAAGCTACGCCTCTTGTAGGGAATGCGCCCCGTCGTCAGTCCGCGCGTGTCCGGGTAGAGCGTAACGTGCCACCAATGATTCAGCTTCGGATGGGCCTTCATCCGCACTTTGCCGATGATTTGCAGAAACAGGTGCAGCGTGTCACGGGTCTCAACCCAATCGCCATACGGCAGCGGCGGATAAAGGTCGTCGGCGCTCATCGCTCAGTCCTTCTGCGGTAGATCATCGGTGATGGCGTAGTAATCGCCCTTGTCTGCGACAAAGATATGTTTCTCCAGCGACAATCTGGTCGGCTGGTCGAGCGAACCAAGCGAAAACGACGTTTTGCCTGCGCCGTCGAGGATCCAAAAAAGGTAGGAGCCACAAGCGGAGCAAAAGCCGCGCTTTGCTGTGTCAGACGAACGGTACCAGACAAGCGTATCGCCGGCGATGGCGATGGCGGCATCGTCGACTTGCGCTGAAGCCCAGATATGGCCGGACTGGCGACGGCATTGGCTGCAATGGCAGGCCGAGGCTTTTTCAGGCGCTCCTGTGACTGTGTAGGTCACCGATCCGCAGAGACACCGGCCCTTCAAGAGTTGGCTCATCGCGTGGCAACCAGACCGGCAGCACCTGCAAGGCCAACCGCGCAAGCCTTGTTGATCCGCGCCATACCAAAACGCCCGAGCAGCGCGCCACGTGCGCGATCAAACACCAGCGCATAGACCATCATCACCGCCGGCAGGCAGACGGCAATGACGAGGCCGATCTCCACAAAGCCTAGGGTGTTCAGCGTTGCCAGATCCACCACCGTCGGCAGGATAGCGAGGAAGAACACCATGGTCTTTGGGTTTGAGAGCGTCAGTGCCAGCCCGGCAAAGAGCATCGACATATTGGTGTCTGCGGTCAATTTCGGCGCCTTGGCGCTGGGATCGGCAGGAGCGGTCCATAGTTTGTAGGCAAGGTAGAGCAGGTAGGCGACGCCGGCATATTTGATGACCAGAAACACCTCATGCATCGTTTGCGCGATGACAGCGAGGCCGGCAGCGGCAAGCATAAACCAAATGAGATCGCCGATGGCGCATCCGGCGATGAAACCGGCAATGCCTTGTTTGCCGCGTGCCAAAACACGAGCGGTCAGCGCCAGAACAGCCGGGCCAGGCGAGGCCACGGCCGCCAGATAGATACCAGCGAACAGAGCTAGTGCGGTCAAAGTCATCGTTATCTGCCTTTGAGAAGGGGGATAGTCCTACCCTGTCGGCTCGACCTTGCCCTCGTCAACGGCAAAATGGTTCGAACCGTCCGGTAAAGCATCGAACAGGGAGCGGTCGGTGCCCGTCATAAAGGTCTGCCCGCCAAGGTCCGTGCAGAGATCGTAGAGGGCGGCCCGTCGGCGCTCGTCGAGATGCGCTGCAATCTCATCAAGGAGCAAAATGGCGGCCCGCCCTGTTTCCTGACTCACCAGCCGCGCCTGGGCCAGGATCAGCCCGATCAGCAGCGCCTTCTGCTCGCCGGTGGAAGCGAGTTTGGCCTCCACATCCTTTGGGCCATGGCGCACCAGAAGATCCACCCGGTGTGGGCCTTGGAGCGCGCGTCCGGCGGCGCGGTCGCGCGCGCGCCCTTCTGCGAGCAGGGCGCGATAATCCGCCTCTGTAGTGACGCCCTCAAAACCGGCCAAGTCCAACAGAGCGTGGGGAAAGGCTGAGACCGCGTCGCGAGCGTCCTCAATCGCGGTTTTCAGAAGCGCCAAGGTTGCAAGCCGCGTCGATTGAAGCGTGGCACCGGCTTCGGCCATCTGCGCTTCCACGCCCTCAAACCAGACCAGATCAGTGACGCCCTCATCGAACATCTTGTTGCGCGCACGCATCGCCTGTTCGAACCGCTTGGCCGTGCGGCCATGGGTTGGATGCAGCGCCATCACCATCCGGTCGTAGAACCGCCGCCGGTCGCTCGCTCCACCGAGAAAAAGCCCGTCCATGGCGGGTGTCAGCCAGAGCAGTGACACATGCTCCAACAGCGCATCCGCCGATTTCACCGACACCTTGTCGATGCGCACGTCACGGCTCGTCGCCAACGGACCAGAAAGGCCAGTTCCAATAGTGATCGGATCGTCGCCGGGCTCATGGTCCATGGACGTAATCTGCGCGGAGACCGCAAAGCCCCCATCGCCGCTCGCACCGGCCATGTCTGAGTAGGTCGCGCGTCGAAGGCCCCGCCCTGGTGAGAGTAGGCTGATCGCTTCAAGAATGTTGGTTTTGCCGGCGCCATTGGGTCCGGCGAAGGCGATCAACTGGCCGTCAAAACGCAGATCGGTCTGGGCGTGATTGCGAAAGCCAGTCAGCGAGAGCCGCGTCAGGCGCGGCCCGGCAATGCTCACTTAGACCCGCATGGGCATCAGAACGTAAAGCGTGTCTGAGCCGTCAGCGTCCTGCACCAAGGTCGGTGCCCCGGCATCGGCGAGCATGAAGCGGGCATTGTCGGTTTCAAGCTGGCCGGCAATATCCATCAGATATCGCGCGTTGAAACCGATCTCCAAAGGATCACCGGCATAGTCGACCATCAGCTCTTCGGTTGCCGAGCCGGAATCTGGGTTGGTCACGGTGAGGGTCAGCTTGCCATCACCCATGGCAAGTTTGACTGCGCGACCACGTTCGGATGCCACGGTCGAGACGCGATCCACCGCCGCTGAAAAGGCCGGACGATCGACGTCGAGCGCCTTGTCATTGGCCTGCGGGATGACACGGGCATAATCAGGGAAGGTCCCGTCGATGAGCTTGGAGGTCAGCACGACCGCATCGATCGTCACTCGAATTTTGGTGTCCGATAGCTCAACCGAAGCTTCGCCATCATGACCTTCCAGCAGCTTCAACAGCTCGCCAACCGTTTTGCGCGGCACGATGATGCCCGGCATGCCTTCAGAACCCGATGGCGCCTGGGTCTCGGTCTTGGCCAACCGGTGACCATCGGTGGCTACCGCGCGCAGCTTCATCGCGCCATCCACATCCATCGTGTGGAGGAATATGCCATTGAGATAATACCGAGTTTCTTCGGTGGAGATCGCAAACTGCGTGCGCTCAATCAGGCGGCGCAGATCACCTGAGGCGATCTGGAACACATGGGTGAACTGACCGGCGGTGAGATCGGGAAAATCGGATTTCGGCAGCGCCTGAAGCTCAAAGCGCGCGCGCCCGGCCTGGACCAACAGCGTGGTTTCCCCGCGCATATCGACTTCGACTTCAGCTCCATCGGGCAGTTTGCGCACAATATCGTAGAGCATGTGCGCCGGAACCGTCGTCGCACCGGCCTGGCTCACCATGGCCGGCAGGCTTTCCGAGGCCTCCAGATCGAGGTCGGTGGCTTTCAGGCGCAGCGCACCGTCGGCGGCATCAAGAAGAACATTGGCAAGGATGGGGATCGTGTTGCGGCGTTCCACCACCCGGTGGACGCGCGCCAAGGCGCGTAGAAAAGGCGTGCGATCAAGTGAGAATTTCATAGCCCGGACCCATCATACCAACAAAAGCAAACAAAGCGTGTCCGGCGCGAGCATCAAATGCTCTGTCTACCAGACACCAAAGCCCTCGCGTGCCCGAGAGGATACAAACCATATCCGTCCCAAATCATGCGAAGGGCCTTTGGCATCTATATGGGAGGGCTTGACGGCACTTTGCAAGCCGAACCGAGCGCGTGGCGCCCGGCCCGGTGCAGTCTTGCACAGATGCTGGCAGGTCTTAGGGCAATCCAAGCGCACACAGTGCGCACCAGTCGCAGGGCCTTCTAACCCGCGCGCAATCGCCGCCGCCTAGCTTTGCGACAGGATCGCACTTTTTAGAGCCTCAACCACCTTCTGTAGGCTGGCATCGGTTTGCAGCTCTTTTTCGATCTTGCGCACCGCATGCAACACAGTTGTGTGGTCGCGCCCGCCAAACCGGCGCCCGATGTCGGGAAGTGAGCGCACGGTCATCACCTTGGCAAGATACATCGCGATTTGGCGCGGCCCGACGATCTGCTTGGTGCGGCGGTGGGAGAGAAGGTCAGTCTTGGTCAGACCGAACTGAAGTGCGGTGGCGCGCTGAATGTCTTCGATCTTCACTCGCGGGGTTTCGGCGTTGGAAAGAAGAAAGCCGATGCAGGAGGCCACGCTTTGCTCGGTCACCGGCGCATTGTTGAGCCCAATTTCAGCGATGATCCGGTTGAACGCGCCTTCCAGATCGCGGCCATTGGTTGTGATGAGATCGGCGACTTTGTCGAGCACCGCATCGGTGACGTCGGCCTGACCACCCTCGGCCTGATAGGCGGTGCGTCGTCGGTCCAGCAGCGCCCGGCGCACGGTCCGGTCCATGGACGCGATCTCAACGACCAGCCCGGAGGAAAGCCGCGACTGCATGCGTACATCAATGCTGTCGAGCGCCGCTGGCGCACGGTCGGCGGCCACCACAAGGGTTTTGCCGGCATCGATCAGCGTGTTGATCACATGGCAGAACTCGCCTTGGATCACTGGCCCGGACAGAAACTGGATATCGTCAACGGCCAGAACATCGATGGCCGCCAAAGCCTCTTTGTAATCGACGGCAGAACGCGACTTCAGCGAGATCACGAAATCGCGCATGAACTGCTCGGCCGTCAGATAGAGCGTTCGCTTGCCGGCCTGATGCAATTCAGCGGCTGCCGCCTGGCAAAGGTGGGTTTTGCCGAGGCCAACCCCGCCACGCACGAACAGAACTTTGCAGCCAAGCACCGAGCCTTCACGGGCCAATTCACGGGCGGCACGAAAAGCAAACTGGTTGCTTTCGCCAACCGCAAAAGCGTTGAAAGTGTAACGTGGGTCGAGCGGAGTGCCGATCGAGCTTTCTTCACCGGTTGCCTCGCCAGAGTCGCCACCACTCACACTGCGCGTCGGTGCGGGTCTGGAGGAGCGCAAGCTCGCTCTGCCGGCCGAGCCTCCATCAGATTGGACGCTCTTGCTGGTCAGCGCGCCATGGGATGAGGCGTTCAATCCATCGCCGGAATGGTTCGTGTTGGCAGGGTTGCCGCGCGCCGCCTGGGTCTCGGCAGTCGATCCAAACTTGGCAATCCGCCGCGCGCCGTTTGTGCGCACATGAATGGTGTAGCGCTCAACCGCTTCGTCTTCGATCGTCCAAAGCTCCAAAAGGCGCGGGCCAAAATTGTGCTCGATCCAATGCTTCAGGAACCGAGTTGCGACCGACAGTTCCACATGGCCGTCCCGGCTGGTTTCAAACATGGCGCTGGAAAACCAGGAGGAATAAACGTCCTCGCCCAACTCGGCCCGAAGGCGCGCCTGAACACGTTGCCAACTCCGCTTGCCACGTTCTGTCCGGTCACGGTCGTTCGAGGAGTCAGGCGAAGAGGCCATTGAGTTGGGTTCCTTTGTCTCTAGTGGTCGGGGGGACGAGGCGGGAAGGGCAGGATCACCGTTTGTGCCACGGCCAGTCATTCCGGTCGTGGCAGATTTGGCCGCAGCGGACGTAGCGCCTGAGGCGGCAGCAGACTGGGCATGTGGCTTGGAAAGAGGCGCGTCAGGCGGTGACGCAAGGCGTGAGGATGGCAAGGTCATTGAGAAGAGGGGTCCAGCGCAAAAAGGGGTCATGAACAGGTCGCAGCGAACGGCAAGAGCCGCGCTCGCAACAGTCGAAAAAGAAGTGAAAGAGCGTGCGGAAAAAGGCGACCGCACAAGCCTTGGGCAGGCGGTTAGAGCGCCAACCTTGCCCGCGGGTGGCAGGACCCTGCCACTGGACTGAAACTTGGAGGAATACCTGGCGCCGAGTTTATAGAAAGCGCTGCGCTGCCCAGAGACGTAAGACCACGATAACTGCCTTGGCCGCCACTGGCATAAATCTGGTCAGCGTTCCCGCTCTTTGACCACATCCGTTGCATACCCATGTTCAGCGTGAACATGTCCAAAGCGAAGCACGCCATCTCAAAGTCCCTCCATCAGCCGCCACGGCCCATCGGCCGCCATCGCCGTTGTCTTCACGGCTGGCCTTGCACTGCCATCAATGGAACGCCTGAAAGCGTACTGGCCAAAAAGCCGCGTACCCAACCTCACGCACACACCGACCGGCAGCCTCAAGGCCAAGCCAGCTCCTCCCGGTCAAAGCCGCACCCATTGTCTGCAAAGCATCGCGGACCGCACCGCTTGTAGCCCCAGACCCTACCGGTTCGACTTCCTGTCGCACTCGTGCCCCTACGAAGAGCAACGGACCGAACCGACGGTGAACGCCTCAACAACCACTTCTGACAGTGCCCTTTGGCACCGGCCGACTTGCACGCAAATGGCGGTCGGCCATTTGGCACCGATCACGCCCAGCGGCGGTATCGGCTCGCAGCAGGTGCCGCGCTCGGCCATGAACTGACCTGTGGTTTTTGTCTTGGTCTCGCAGCGCAGGCCTTTCGGTCCGCACCAGCGTAACAAGCAAAGATTACAGCCCAAATATCACAGCGCTTTCGCGCAGGTTAGTCAGTATTTCCGCAGGCAAACGGGTAACTTCGCCGACTTATACTGGTCGAACGTAGCATTCGATTGCTTCGATCTGCGGATGGTCTTCGGCGAGCGCCGTCGATGGGGCTTTTTTAGCCCCGGCCAATGGCCCCGTAAAGGCGCTTTTTCAGACTCTTTTCACTTGACTCATCGCCTTGCCAGCGTTCCAGGCCGATGCCGGAAACCCCGCTTTTTGGAATCGCTTTGACTCTACGTTCTTTTTTCCCAAACCCGGCCTGAACGACCGTGGCGCGAGCGAAAGTCAGACGCCCGATTTTTTGCTTTTTTGGCGTCGAATCAGTCGGATATCGAAGGTTTCATGGAAGTGTTATGAAAGGGTCTATGACTCAAATCATTGAATTTTATACAAAAAACAAGAAAGTTTGATCTTCAAACATCCCTTATATGAACAAGCGCTTATTAAGCCGAATAATCAAAACCAGGCCCATCGAACCGGTTTGCCCCCATTGCCCGTGCGTAACATTAGAATAGCATTACATGTCTAGCGTGTTGCAATCTCGCAACAAAAAAGGCCGCTATCGGTTAGCGGCCTCTAATTCGCGTTAAAAGTGCGACGAAAAAGCGTTTCGCCTTTCCGTTGTGGGGCCAATTAAGCCTCTGCAGCACCCATCGCTTTTACTTTGCTGGCAAGGCGCGAAACTTTGCGCGATGCAGCATTTCTGTGCACGATGCCGCGATTGGCCGCGCGCATGATCAGCGGCTGGGCAGCCTTCAAAGCTTCTTCGGCGGCAGCCTGATCTCCGGCGGCGACGGCTTCGTCAACGCGGCGGATCTGGGTGCGCATGGCGCCTTTACGGTCTCGATTGATCGCAGTTTTGCGCGCGATCTTGCGCACCGCCTTTTTGGCGGAAACGGTGTTGGCCATACTGTCCTCGTGTTTGGCACGGTGTTGCGCTGAAAATCCCGGCTGGCTCTTGCTGTCCATTGCGGGGGACGCGGGCCTCGATGGGCGCGCATCCAGCGACCCCGTGGCGGGTCTGCCAGGGGATGCGGGCACGTACGGCCTTGGCGCGCCGAAGTCAAGACAACAGCGGTCGTTCCGCAGGAACAGAGCCAAAGAAAACCGGTCGTTCCGCTCATGGGTGTTCTGGGCCTGCGGCCCAACCGCATGGGGGGCGGCGCTGAGTGTGTGTGGCTAGCGCCTAGCTTTGCTTAAACTGCGCTGAACGCTTTTCGATGAAGGCCTGCATGCCTTCTTTTTGGTCGTCGGTCGCAAAAAGGCTCTGGAAGGCGCGGCGCTCAAAGCGCAGGCCCTCAGCCAGCGGCACTTCGAAGGCCCGGTTCACCGCTTCCTTTGCCATCATGGTGGCGGCGTGCGACATCTCGCCGATCTTATCGGCAGCTTCAAGTGTCGTGTCGAGCAGATCGTCAACCGGCACGACGCGCGCCACCAGGCCGGCGCTTTCAGCTTCTTCAGCTTCCATCATTCGCCCGGTCAGTACCAAATCCATCGCCTTGGCTTTGCCGACCGCATGCACCAGCCGCTGCGTGCCGCCAATGCCTGGAATGATGCCGAGTGTGATTTCCGGTTGGCCGAACTTGGCTGTGTCAGCGGCAATGATGATGTCACACATCATAGCAAGTTCGCAGCCACCGCCCAGCGCGTAGCCTGCCACCGCGGCGATGATCGGCTTGCGGGTCCGGGCAATCGCCTCATAACTTGCCGCATAGTCATCCACGAAGCTCTGCGGAAATGTAAGCTCAGCCATCTCCTTGATGTCTGCGCCGGCGGCAAAGGCCCGCTCGGTCCCCGTGATCACGCTCGCTCCGATGCGCGGGTCCTGGTCGGCCTCGCCAAGCGCTGCGGCAATCTCACTCATCATTTGCGCGTTCAGGGCATTGAGTGCCGAGGTGCGATTCAGCGTGATCAGGAGCACATGGTCGCGTTTGTCGACGAGGATCGTGTCATAGGCCATGGATGGGTCCTTGCGTGATAAGGAAGAGACGATTTTCAGCGTTGGCAGGTGGGACAGTAGAAAGTGGAGCGCCCGGATTGAACAATGCGTTTGACGGTGCCGCGGCAGCCTTCGGTCGGGCAGGCGGCGTGCTCGCGGTCATAAACCGAGAACCGGTGTTGGAAATAGCCCAAAGAGCCGTCGGTTTGTTTGTGATCGCGCAAACTCGACCCTCCCGCCTCGATCGCTTCGCCGATGACATCACGGATAACACCCGTCAGCGTGACCAGCCTTTGCGTCGGTAAACCCTTTTTGGTGACCAAAGTTCCGGCAAGCCTCTTTGGCGAGAGCCGCGCGCGCGACAGCGCCTCGCAAACATAGATGTTGCCAAGCCCAGCAATGTTCTTCTGGTCGAGCAGCGCTGCCTTTAACGGCGCCCGCTTACCGGCAAATCGCGCCGCCAGATGCTCTGGGGTGAGCGCATTGCCCAGCGGTTCCGGCCCGAGATCGGCCAGAAAAGGGTGTTCGTGCAGCTGTGCCGTCAGGGCCGCGAGCACAAAACCAAAGCGCCGCGGATCATTGTAGATCACCTGCGCTGGACCAGCCGCGCCGCCCTCAACGTCAAGCACCAGATGGTCATGCGCCCCAAGCGCCGAGCGGGAAAAATGGAACTGGCCTGGGGTGAAAGGTTGTTGATCACTTAGCGGTCGTTCCTCTTGGGAACGGAGCGTGTGATCTGAGTGTGTCTCCACCCGGTAGCTACCTGACATCCCCAAATGCGCGATCAGCGTCGTGCCCTTGTCGAGCTCAATCAGTAGATATTTCGCCCGCCGCGTCAGCGCGGTAATCCGGGCGCCTTCAAGGAGGGTTTGCAGTCCATCGGGAAACGGGAAGCGAAGATCCGGCCGGCGGACATCAGCGCGGATGATCCTCGCGCCCTCCAAGGCGGGGGCCAGACCACGGCGCACCGTTTCGACTTCGGGCAGTTCGGGCATCCATCACCGCTTCACAAGGGCAGATTCATCATGCGGCAATTGAGCCTGTCATCGCCATAGCCTGCCGCGCCCGCCTTCGCTATAGCTCGCACAACGCACACAGGCAGGACACAACAGATGAGCGATATAGGCTCAAGCTTCGGTCACCGCCACATCGACGTGGACGAAAAACAGCCGTTGGTCGATGAGGTGTTCCACAAGGTCGCTGGCCGCTACGACCTGATGAACGACTTGATGTCGGGCTTTCTTCACCGCGCTTGGAAAGACGCCATGGTCGCCCGCATGCGCCCGCGAAAATCAGGTCGGGCCTGGCGCAGCATCGATGTTGCCGGCGGTACGGGCGACATCGCCTTTCGCTTGGTCAAGGCCTCGCACAACCATGCCCATGTGGATGTGGTCGATATCAATGCCTCCATGCTTGAGGTTGGGCGCGAGCGCGCGCTAAAACGCGGCCTGGCTGGCAACGTGACCTTTATCGAGGGCAATGCCGAAGACCTAGCGCAAGAGACCGGCGTTTACGACGCTTATACGATCGCGTTTGGCATTCGCAACGTACCGCGCATCGATAAGGCCTTGGCCGAAGCCTACCGAGTGCTCAAGCCTGGCGGGAAGTTCGCCTGCCTGGAATTCAGTCACGTCGATGTGCCTGGTCTCGATGCGGTCTACGATGCCTATTCCTTCAACGTGATCCCCAAACTCGGCGGCCTCGTCGGAGGCGATGAAGAAAGCTATCAATATCTGGTGGAATCGATCCGCAAGTTCCCCAACAAGGTTCGCTTCGCCCGCATGATCAAGGATGCAGGCTTCGACCGTGTTGAAGCGACACCCTATTCTGGCGGCATCGCCGTGCTGCACACGGGCGTGAAACTGTAAGGTCCGGTCACGAAGGTATGTTCACCACCGTTGCCGCCCTATTTCGCCTTGCCCGCGCCGGTTTCGTCATGGCGCGCGAAGGTGTGTTCTCTGGCATGGAGATCGAGCTCACGCCGCCTCCGGCGCATGTGCCGCTTCGCATTGCCAACATGCTCGCCCGGCGCAACAAGGCCGCCACCCGTGCTGATCGCATTTCCACCGCGCTGGCACGCCTTGGCCCGTCTTACATCAAGCTTGGTCAGTTTCTGGCCACCCGGCCCGATCTGGTCGGCATGGCGGTGGCCCGCGATCTGGAAACGCTGCAGGATCGCCTGCCCTCCATCCCGCTTGAAGAGGCCAAAGCACGGATCACCGACGCGCTTGGCCGGTCGGCTGACACGGTGTTTGAGACCATCGAACCGGCGCTCGCCGCCGCTTCCATCGCCCAGGTGCACAAGGCAACGCTGCGCGATTCTGAAACCGGCATTGTGAAGCCTGTCGCTGTAAAGGTCCTGCGCCCTGGCGTGGCGGTTCGGTTCGCCCGTGATCTTTCCACGTTCTACATCGCCGCCCGCCTTCTGGAGCGCACCACGCCGGCCTTGCGCCGTCTGCGCCCGGTCGCCGTGGTCGATACGCTGGCCGAATCCGTTCGCCTTGAGATGGATTTACGCATGGAGGCTGCGGCGCTCGCCGAGATGGCCGAGAACACCGCCGAGGACGAAGGTTTTCGTGTGCCCTCCGTCGATTGGGATCATTCCAGTTCACAGGTGATGACGATCGAGTGGATCGAAGGCCGCAAACTGTCCGATGTGGAAGGCATCCGCGCTGACGGTCATAATCTGGAAAAGCTCGGCGCACTGGTGATGCAGTCGTTCCTCCGCCATGCCATGCGCGATGGGTTTTTCCACGCTGATATGCATCCAGGTAATCTGTTCATCGAGCCAGACGGCACGCTGGTCGCCGTGGATCTTGGCATTACTGGGCGTCTCGGTCAGGCTGAGCGCCGATTCCTGGCGGAAATCCTGTTTGGCTTCATCACCCGAAATTATCGCCGCACGGCGGAGGTTCATTTTGAAGCGGGTTATGTGCCGCCGCACCATGATGTTGACAGTTTTGCCCAGGCGCTGCGGGCGATTGGTGAACCGATCCATGGCCGCAACGCTTCGCAAATATCTATGGGCCGGCTGCTGACACAGCTCTTTGAAGTCACTGACCTGTTCGACATGCGCACCCAGCCGCAGCTTATCCTACTGCAAAAGACCATGGTTGTGGTGGAAGGCGTCGCGCGCACGCTCGACCCCAATCTCGACATCTGGAAAACTGCCGATCCCGTTGTGTCCGGCTGGATTCGCAGCAATTTGTCTCCGGTTCGCCAGGCGGAAAACGCGGCCAAAGCCGTCTCGACGCTGGCCCGCCTTGCCACCGACGCACCGGATGTCTTGCATCGGTTCGAAAGGGTCCTGAAGGCGCTGGACCCCGCCGATCCAACAACGGTCGCGACAAACGCCAAAACCAAGTTCGACGTGTGGCCCATTCTGTTCGGCCTCGGCATCATCGCCTTTGCATTGGTCGCGATACTGGACTGATCCAAATCGTCCCTGTCATCCCGGCTCACACGCGGTGCGTGGTGGCCGGGATGACAACACCGAACGATCTGGCTACACCTCAACCCATGTTGATCGATCAAACTCTGTCTGGCCGGACCATTCTGTTGGTCATCACCGGTGGTATCGCCGCCTACAAGACGCCGGACCTTGTGCGCCGGTTGCGCGAACGTGGTGCGCGTGTGCGCGTGGTGATGACCAAAGGCGCCACCAGCTTTATCTCCCCGATGACGCTGGGCGCGGTTTCCGGCGAGCTGGTGTTCACCGAGCTTTGGGACCGCGATGCTGAACAGGATATCGGCCATATTCGCCTGGCACGCGAGGCTGACCTGGTGGTCGTTGCACCGGCCACGGCAGACTTCATGGCCAAGATGGCCCATGGTTTGGCCGATGATCTGGCAAGCACGGTTCTGCTCGCGACCACCGCTGATGTGCTGATTGCCCCGGCGATGAACCCGAAAATGTGGGATCATCCAGCGACCAAGCGTAATGCAGAAACACTCCAAGGCGACGGCATCGCCTTCATCGGCCCTGAGGCCGGCGAGATGGCCGAGACCGGCGAAAGCGGCGTTGGCCGGATGGCCGAGCCGATGGACATTGCCATGGCTGTCGAAGCCCATTTCGTGCCCGACCGGACGCAAGGACCGCTTGCTGGCAAACATGTACTGATCACCGCTGGCCCGACCCACGAGCCTATTGACCCTGTGCGTTATCTCGCCAATCGCTCCTCCGGCAAACAGGGTTATGCGCTCGCCAAGGCCGCCTATGACGCCGGCGCACGCGTGACGCTGATCTCCGGCCCGACCAAGCTCAATGCACCCGCTGGCGTAGACCGGGTCCAGGTCCAGACGGCCAAGGAGATGTTGGCTGCGACGCAGGAAGCCTTGCCGGCCGACATTGGCATTTTCGCTGCAGCCGTTGCCGACTGGGGCGCTGCCGACCCGGCGGCGGGTAAGATCAAGAAAGACGGGTCTGGCCCGCCGACACTCCAGCTGGTTGAGAATCCGGATATTTTGAAAACCATTGCTATGGGTGCGAACCGACCGCGTCTTGTGATGGGCTTTGCCGCCGAAACCGCCGACATGGAAGTGCATGGCAAGGATAAGCTGGTGCGTAAGAACGCCAACTACATTGTTGCCAACAACGTCGCCCCGCCAGAGGGCAAGGCGCTGGGTGGCGTGATGGGCGGTGATGCCAACACCGTTACACTGCTCACCCGCGAAGGCGCAGAACCCTGGCCGACAATGAGCAAGCAGGATGTGGCCAAAAAACTTATTGCACGGTTAGCCGACGATCTGACCAAAGGCGCGCATGGCTGACATTCTGATCCAGCGTTTGCCGCACGCTGAAGACTTGCCCCTTCCATCCTACGCGACGCCGGGGTCTGCCGGTGCCGACCTGCGCGCCGCGGTCGAGGCGGACACGGTTCTAGAACCCGGTACCCACGCCCTCATTCCAACGGGACTGAAGATAGCCTTGCCAGATGGGCATGAGGCGCAAGTGCGCCCTCGGTCAGGTCTTGCCGCCAAGCATGCGCTGACGGTGGTCAACGCGCCTGGCACGATCGACGCTGATTACCGCGGTGAGATTCACGTCATCCTGATGAATTTGGGCGCAAAACCTTTCACCGTCGAGCGCGGCATGCGCATTGCCCAGATGGTCGTTGCGCCTGTGGTTCAAGCCAGCTTCCGTGAAGTCGATGAGCTCTACGGAACGACGCGCGGGACGGGCGGTTTCGGCTCAACAGGAACCGGATGAAAATCGCATGAGGCGCCACAATTTGACGCCAAAACAGAATGGCATTTTTCCAAACTGATTTTTGGAGGAATGAAATATCCTTGATAGGACTGATTTCTGCACGTCCATCGCTCGTGAGTGGCAGCTGGCGGGGTTAGATTGCGGGCAAGTTCATTCAAGGAGAACCGTCATGGGCGTGACAGCATTGAAAACCACTGAAGCCGAGGCGCCGGCGCCTGGCCGTGGCCGCATCTACAATTCCATTACCGACACCATTGGCGACACGCCGTTGGTCCGTCTCGACAAGCTCGCCAAAGACAAGGGCGTCACCGCCAACATCCTGGCCAAGCTTGAGTTCTTCAATCCCATTGCCTCGGTCAAGGATCGGATCGGGGTCGCCATGCTCGATAGCCTTGCCGAGCAAGGCAAGCTTAAAGAGGGCACCGTTCTGGTCGAGCCGACGTCTGGCAACACCGGCATCGCGCTTGCCTTCGCTGCCGCTCAGCGTGGTGTGCGGCTGATCCTGGTGATGCCGGAGAGCATGTCCATCGAGCGCCGCAAGATGCTGGCCTTGCTTGGCGCCGAACTGGAACTCACCGAAGCGGCCAAAGGCATGAAGGGCGCCATCGCTCGCGCCGACGAACTGGCTGCCGAAATTCCTGGCACCGTTATCCCACAACAGTTTGAGAACCCGGCCAACCCACAGATTCACCGCGACACGACGGCGGAGGAAATCTGGAACGACACGAAGGGCGAGATCGACATTCTGGTCTCCGGCATCGGTACCGGCGGCACCATTACCGGTGTGTCAGAAGTGTTGAAACCACGCCTACCGAACCTGCATGTGGTGGCTGTAGAACCGGAAGATTCACCGGTCTTGTCCGGCGGCAATCCCGGCCCGCACAAGATCCAGGGCATTGGCGCGGGCTTCGTGCCGGGCGTGCTCAACACCAGCGTTTATGATGAGGTCGTCACCGTCTCCAACGAGGAGGCGCTGGAAACCGCGCGTCATGTTGCCCGCCTGGAAGGCGTGCCGGTCGGCATTTCCTCCGGCGCAGCTTTGGTCGCGGCGATCCGCCAGGGTCAGAAGCCTGAAAATGCTGGCAAGAACATTGTGGTGATCATTCCAAGTTTTGCCGAGCGTTACCTCTCGACGGCGCTGTTTGAAGGCCTAGCTTAACGGCCAGCGATTTTCGCGGCGGACCTGAAACCTCAAGACACCACGACCCGCGCTCCGGAAACGGAGCGCGGGTTTTTTAAGGGTACGTTGACTCTCACGTAACAATATAAAGACATCTTTATATCTGCATTGCATCTATTGAGGCTTGGTGATAAACGCCCCTGCAACCGGTCCGGAATGCGGGCCATGCCCACCTCCCACCTGCAGGATTTTCCATGAACGACTACATCGTCAAAGACATCGCCCTTGCCGACTGGGGCCGCACTGAGCTCGACATTGCCGAAACCGAAATGCCGGGCCTGATGGCCTGCCGCGAGGAATATGCCGATGCGCAGCCGCTCAAAGGCGCCCGCATCGCTGGCTCCTTGCACATGACGATCCAGACGGCGGTTCTGATCGAAACGCTGGTCGCGCTCGGCGCCGAAGTACGCTGGGCCTCCTGCAACATCTTCTCCACCCAGGACCACGCCGCCGCCGCCATCGCGGCTGCCGGTATCCCGGTCTTCGCCACCAAAGGCGAAACGCTGGAAGAATATTGGGACTATGCCGACCGCATCCTCGATTGGGGCAATGGCGAAACAGCCAACATGATCCTCGATGATGGCGGCGACGCCACCATGCTGGTGCTCTTGGGCTCCAAAGCCGAGACCGACCCGTCGGTGCTCGATAATCCTAAGAGCGAGGAAGAGGAGTATCTCTTCGCGCAGATCAAAAAGCGCCTCGCCAAAGAGCCAGGCTTCTATTCCAAGGTCAAAGCGAACATTCAGGGCGTGTCCGAAGAAACCACGACCGGTGTGATGCGCCTCTATCAGTTGCAAGAGCGTGGCGAGCTGCCGTTCCCAGCCATCAACGTCAACGACAGTGTCACCAAGTCGAAGTTCGACAACAAATATGGCTGCCGCGAGAGCCTGGTGGACGCCATCCGCCGCGGCACCGACGTGATGCTCGCCGGCAAGGTCGCCATCGTCTGCGGCTATGGCGATGTCGGCAAAGGCTCCGCCCAGTCTTTGGCTGGCGCTGGTGCTCGTGTTCTGGTCACCGAAGTCGACCCGATCTGTGCCCTGCAGGCCGCCATGGACGGCTTTGAAGTCGTGACCATGGAAGAGGCGGCCCCGCGCGCCGACGTCGTCGTGACGGCGACCGGCAATAAGGATGTACTGACCGTCGATCACATGCGTGATCTCAAAGACATGGCCATCGTCTGCAACATCGGTCACTTCGACAATGAGATTCAGGTCGCCGGCCTGAAAAACTTCAAATGGAAGAACGTCAAGCCGCAGGTCGATCTCATCGAGTTCCCCGACCAAAAACGCATGATCCTGCTGTCCGAAGGCCGTTTGGTGAACCTCGGCAACGCCACCGGTCACCCGAGCTTTGTGATGTCAGCATCGTTTGCCAACCAGACGCTTGCCCAGATCGAGCTTTGGACGCGCGGCGACCAGTACGAAAACAAAGTCTATGTTCTGCCCAAGCACTTGGATGAGAAGGTTGCCATGCTGCACCTTGGCAAGCTGAACGCCGAGCTAACCAAACTCTCGGACGAGCAGGCCGAATATATCGGCGTGAAGCCCGAAGGCCCATTCAAAGGCGACGCCTACCGGTACTAGACCCGCAGTTGTTCCGAGCGTCTAGCGAGGAACAGAGCCAGAGGAATGCCGGTTGTTCCGAGCGTCCAGCGAGGAACAGAGCCAGAGGAATGCCGGTTGTTCCGAGCGTCCAGCGAGGAACGGAGCGCGTCCCAGCCAAAATGCTCGTTAGCCGGCTTAACCTTCGGCAACGCACATGAATCCGCCATCACTTTTGTGGTGGCGGATTTCTATGTTTGCGCTTTGTTCACTCCCCAGAGGAGTCCACCTGCCTATACCTTGTCAGTGATTCGATACCGCGCGGCTCGGATCGCGAGGGCTGAAGTCTGTCCTTTGGGTTGGCAAAGGGCTGGCAAGAGGCTGGCAAGACAGGACAGGCATGGCGGGTCACTACACAAGCACTGCGACTGTGCGCTCGGCAACTCTGTTTGCAACGACGGCTCTGTTCGCTGCCCTGCCAGCCGGGTCACGAGCCCAAACCGCGCCTGATCCCCTCGCAGCCCCCCACACCCATATTCTCGATGGCATGATGAGCGGTCCGATGCTCGCCATGGGCAGCGCAGCTTTGATCGGCCTGTCGCTTTTTACCGGTGTTTTCGCTGTGTCGAGCTATGTTGCGCTGCGCCGCGCCAAGCGTCGGGCGTTGAAAAGCGCGGTAAGTGAGACCCGCTTGCGGGCCGAATTGGATCTCACTCAAAGTCTTCTCGACACGTCCGGCGACGGGCTGATGATGCTGACTGAGTCCGGCGAGCCGACGGTTCTTTATTGCCCGGCTGAACAGGCCGCGATGCCCGACGATCCGCAAGACTTGCCGCATTTCGCGCGCTGGATCGAGGCCGACGATGTCGCTGAACTGAGCCACGCGATTGAGCAGTTGCGCCAGACCGGAAAACGCATCGACCTTGATGTGCGCACCAAGGGCGGTACGCTGATCAACATCCATGGCCGTCCGATTGGCGCCAAGCTTGTGATCCGCCTGCGCGACCTGTCACGTTTGCAGCGCGATTTTGCCGACGCCCTGCACCTTTGCGCCAATTTGGAAGCCGAAAGCGACCATCTGAAACAGCTTCTGAACGCCGTCGACTTCCCGGTTTGGACGGCTGACACTGCCGGATTGGTTTCCTGGTCGAATGATGCTTTCAAACAGCGCGGCGTGAAATCAGCAGCCGATGGAATCGTCTCGGCGCGCAGCGTCGTCGGCAACAAGACGCAGTGGGGCGAGATCGACGCGATCCATGCCGATGGCGGGCGTATCGCCAACAGCCAGCCGGCCGATGCCGGCCAGAGTGGCGATGGTGATCGCTTGGTGCATCTGCGCTCGACCACCAAGGCCGGGACCGTTGTTACCGCCGGCTACGCCGTGCCGGTCAGCGATCAGACCCGTTTCGAGCAAGTTCTGCAGGACGTGCACGCAATCCAAGGACGCATGCTCAACGCGCTCAACACGGCGGTGTGCGTCTTCAACGCCGAACGCCACGTTACCTTTTACAATGCTGCTTTTGCGGAGCTTTTCGGCTTCCAGCGTCGTGTGCTTGACGAGCATCCGCATGAATCGACCGTGCTCACCTACATCAAGTCCACCCGCCAGATGCCTGAAAGTGGCAACCATCGCGGCTGGCGCGAGCAGTTCACCTCTGCCTACACGGCCAGCGAACCGATCACCGATGATTGGGAACTGCATGATGGCCGCTTCCTGCGCGTGATCACCGCGCCGAACGCCGATGGCGGTGCCATTTGGCTGTTTGAAAACGAAACCGAAAAGGTTGAGCTGAAGTCCCGCTTCACTGCTCTTACGCAGGTGCGCGCCGCGACGCTCGATGCCTTGCGCGAAGGGGTGGCGGTGTTCGGCTCCAACGGGCGATTGCAGCTGGTGAACCCGGCCTTTGGCCAGCTTTGGCAGCTGTCGCCTGACGAGGTGAAGATCGGCGCGCACGTTAAAGACATCACCGCGCCGATCCGTGATCTCGCCCGTGATCGCCGGGTGATCGATCAGTTGGTGGGCTTAGTCGGCTCGCTCGGCCAGCGCCGTGAAGGCATCATCAGCCGCATGAGCCTTACCGATGAGCGCGTCATCGATCTCATCGCAACGCCTTTGCCAGGTGGCGCGACCATGCTGACGGCCAACGATGTCACCGCCTCTGTCGGCATTGAGGACACGTTGCGTGAGAGCAATGCCGCGCTGGAAGAAGCCGCGCGGATCAAAACCACCTTCATCAAGCACGTCTCCTACGAGCTGAGATCGCCGCTCACCTCGATCATCGGCTTCGCCCAGCTTCTGGATGACGAAGAAACCGGCCCGCTCAACGAGCGTCAGCGCGATTATCTGAACTTCGTCCTCTCCTCCACCCAGTCGCTGGTGGCGTTGGTCGACTCCATTCTTGACCTTGCCACCGTCGACGCCGGCATCTTGACGCTATCACTCGATACGATTGCACCGCTGAAATTGGTGGAGGATGCCGAACTCGGCCTGAAAGATCGCTTGCTCGACGCCGGCATCACGATCGATCATGTGCTCGACCCGGCCGTGCCCGAACTGGTCGTCGATGAGACGCGCATGCGGCAGGTGCTCTATAATCTCCTATCGAATGCTGTCGCCTCATCCCGTCCTGGCTCAAAAGTGCGGGTCAAAACCCGCCGTGAACAAGGCGCCAACGGTGGGCGCGTCGTGGTGTCCGTGATTGATCAGGGCCGTGGCATGAACACGGCGCAGGCCAAGGCGGCGTTCGAGCCCTTTGAAACCGGCCAGAACACGGTCGGCAATGGAGCCGGGCTCGGCTTGACCCTGTCGCGCGCGCTGGTCGAGCTTCATGGAGGCACGATGCAGCTTTGGTCGCGCGAGGGCCTTGGCACGGTTGTGCGCTGTGTGTTGCCGCTCAACCCTGAAGAGTCCGCGCCGCTTGACCAGGCCGCCGAATAAGCCCGCATGAGCGACCCTTTAAAGCTTGTTGGCGATGCCGCGACCGAGCAGCTGGCCGAGGACATCGCCATGGTCGCGGCGCCCGGCTGGGTGATCCGTCTCGATGGTGATCTGGGCGCCGGCAAAACCACCTTCGCCCGCGCCTTCATTCGCGCACTTGCCAAGGACCCCGCCCTTGAGGTGCCCTCGCCCACCTATACCTTGGTGCAGCGGTACGATGAGGCCGACCCGCCGGTCCTGCATGCCGACCTTTATCGTCTCTCTGACCCGTCTGAGATCGTCGAGCTTGGCCTGGATGACGAGGATGATCCGGCCATCCGCCTGGTCGAATGGCCAGGTCAAGCCGGCGCTGGAACTTTTGCCGATGCCATAACGCTCTATTTCGCGATGGAGGGCGAGCGGGCGCGGGGCCTGCGTTTCAAAGGCCCTGACGCCTTATTGAAGCGGATCGACCGCAGCCTTGCCATCCGGGCATTTCTGGGCACCGCAAACCGGACAGAGGCAACGCGGCAACGCTTGTTGGGCGATGCCTCCACCCGCCGGTATGAGCGCTTGGCGAATGAGCCGCTGATCGTGATGGATGCCGCCCGGCAGCCCGATGGCCCGGCCGTGCAGCCTGACACAGGCGAGGTGAAACAGGCTGCGAAGCCCTACAGCCAACTGGTCCATCTGGCCGAAAGTGTCCACGCTTTTGTGGCGGTCGGATCGGCACTTCGGGACAACGGTTTTGCCGCCCCCTCGATCCATGCTGCTGACCTCGACGCAGGCCTCGTGCTGCTCGACGATCTTGGCGACGCTACGGTTGTTGATGCGGGGGGCAACCCAATCCGTGTTCGCTACCAAGCAGCGGTGGAATTGCTGGCCGCCGTCCATGGATCGTCATGGTCAGAGAGACTGCTGGTTCCTGGCGATGGCGTACACAGGCTTCATCGTTACGATTTGCCGGTTTTTCTTACCGAGATCTCGCTTTGCCCCGATTGGTATGTACCGCATCGCGGTGTTGAAGCCGACGACTTCGACCGGGCTGGCTTTTTCGCTGCTTGGCAGAACCTCTTGGCGCCGCTCGACGAGGAACCGCGCACGCTCACCATCCGCGACTATCACTCGCCGAACATTATTTGGCAGCCGGAGGCATCGGGCAACGATCGCATCGGCCTCATCGATTTTCAGGACGCGCTGCTCGGACCACCGGCCTATGACATCGCCTCGCTGGTTTTCGATGCCCGGGTCACGGTCCCGACTGACCTGCAGGATCAACTCATCGACGTCTATTTGGCCAAGTCCGGTGCTGATGAAGACTGGTTGCGGGCCCGCGTCGCGTTGATGGGTGCCCAGCGTAACTCCAAGATTTTGGGCATCTTCGCCCGCCTTAATGCCCGCGATGGCAAGCCCGGCTATTTGAAGCATTTGCCGCGCGTCGAAGCTTATATGCGCCAATGCCTGAAACACCCTGCGCTGGCGACGCTCAAACCGTTCTACGACCAGCTTCTGCCGGAGGAAGCGTGATGCATCCGGTCATGGTGCTCGCCGCAGGGCTCGGCACCCGCATGCGTCCGATTACGGAGACCTTGCCCAAGCCGCTCGTCAATGTCGGCGGCGCGACCATGCTTGACCGCGTGCTCGACACCTTTGCTGCCGCTGGCGTCACCCAGGCCGTCGTCAACACCCACCATTTGGCCGACCAGATTGAAGCCCATTGCGCGGCGCGAGAAGGCGTTCCGGCCATCACCCTGTCCCCTGAGACCGATCAGCTTCTGGAGACGGGCGGTGGTATCGCCCGCGCCCTGCGGCTGCTCGGACCAACCTTCTTTGCCACCAATGCCGACAGTTTCTGGATCGGCGATGATCAAGCGCTCACCAACATGGCAACCCGGTTCGACCCGGAGCAGATGGACATGCTTCTGCTGTTGGTGCGGCGCGAGCGGAGTGTCGGCCTTGAAGCCCATCCGGGCGATTTCGCCCGGGACGCCTCCGGCCAGCTGATCCGCCGCGGCGCGGAGCCGGTGCCTTACACCTACACCGGCACCGCGATCATGAGCGCTGCGATCTTCACCGATCTGCCGAATGGCCCCTTCTCGCTGAACCTGCTTTTCGACCGCGCCATCGCCTCCGGCCGCCTTTACGGCCACGTGCTGGACGGTCTCTGGCTCACGGTCGGCACACCGGATGCTATCGCGACCGCTGAAACAGCCTTGAAACAGGCTGGACAGCTCTAGGCGCCTCGCGCCAGATGGGCGACATGTCCGCGAGACTCAATCTCTACACCATTGGATCGCACAGGCCCTTTCTGACCCAGCTCGCGCAAGGCTGGCTTGGCGGCGCGCTGAACGTCGGTCCTGTCGATGATCCGCTGGCGCGCATCGACACCACCTTCTACTTGCCAACGCGCCGCGCCGCCCGTGCTTTCGCCGAGGTTCTGACCGACGAACTGGGCGGCACCGCGCTTCTGCCAACCATCCGAACGCTGGCTGACGCCGACGAGGATGAGTTTCTGATCCCGCAGGGCAGCGATCCGGACCAGATCGCAATTGACCGCGAGGCCTTGGAGCCGCCCAACCTTGCCACCATGCCCACGCTCAAACGTCGCCTGATCCTAACCCGCCTCATCGGCACGGCCGGCGAAGCTATGCGCCGCGCGATGACCGACACGAACGTCGCGCAACAACCGATCTTTCCCCAGTCCGTGGCCGAAAGTGCGCACCTGGCCAAAGCGTTGGCCGATCTGATCGATCAGGTCGCGACCGAAGAGAGCGACTGGCAGGCGCTGTTCGATCTGGTGCCCGACGATCACGCCGCCTATTGGCAACTGACGCTCACTCTGCTCACCCTGGTGACACAGAATTGGCCATCCATCCTGGCCGAGGAAGGCATGGTTGATACTGCCACGCGCCGCCGTCTGCTCCTTGATGCGCGCACCGCCCGCATTCTTGCTGGCGACCATGCTGGGCCTGTTATCGCTGCCGGTTCGACCGGTTCGATCCCCGCCACCGCGCGATTGCTCACGGCCATTGCTCGGGCCTCCAATGGCGCGGTCGTGCTGCCAGGTCTCGACCAGACAATGCCTGATGCCGCGTTCGACAGCCTTGGCGAAGAAACGCCTGAAAGCGCCAGCCATCCGCAGCACGGCCTCTACAACTTGCTCGCCACCATACAGGCCACTCGGACCGATGTAACCGAACTGGCGGGCAGATCGCCGGAACGGCAGACGCTGGTCTCGGCCGTTTTCCTGCCCGCCACAAGCACATCCGCCTGGCCAACGCTGCGTCCTGACGCGACAAGCGCTTTTGACCCAATCACCGTCCTTGAAGCGGCAAGCGAAGGCGACGAGAGTCTTGCCATCGCGATGGCGATGAAAGCCTCGCTGGCCGAGCAAGAAACCGTCGCCTTGGTAACGCCTGATCGTAATATCGCCCGCCGGGTGCAGTTGGAACTGGAGCGGTTCGGCCTTTCAAGTGACGATAGCGCCGGCACGCCATTGCGTGAAACTCCACCGGCCCGACTGATGATGTTGGCTGCCGATGCCTGGAAATCCGGCTTTGCAGCAATCCCGCTCCTCGCGCTCCTGAAGCATCCGCTCTGCACTCTTGGACAGAGTCCCGCCTCCACCAGAACCGAAGCTCGTCTTTTGGAGAGGTTGGCGCTGCGCGGATTGGCACTGGCGCCTGGTCTCGATCCGCTGCGCGATGTAATCCGGCAACGCGCCGCTGAACGCGATGACGAAACCATCCGTGTGCCCGCCATCCGAGGTCAGTTGGGACCGGACGACGACGCCCGCGCCCTGGCGCTCATCGACCGTTTGGAAACAGCCTTCGCCGCATTGGCCTTTCTGGACGCGGCCGAAACGCCGTTCGCCGCTTACACCGAAGCCCTCTTTGCCGCTTGCGAAACGCTCACGACCACCGATGATCAGACCGCGCCCAGTCCGCTCTACTCGGGGCCGGCGGGAGAAGCGCTGGCCGCGCTGCGCCTTGGTTTGCGCGACGCCGAAACCGTCGGGCTGTCGACGGCAAGCCATGAGGCGCCCACATTGTTGGAGGCTTTGCTGACGGAAGCCGTGGTGCGTCCGGAACGACCGGCCGATCCGCGCTTGCACATCTGGGGACCGCTGGAAGCGCGCTTGCAGGCCGTCGATCACGCCATTCTTGGCGGCCTCAACGAGAAGGTCTGGCCGAACCTGCCGACCGCCAGCCCCTTCCTATCGCGCGCCATGATGGCCGGCATGGATTTGGCGATCCCCGAGCGCCGTATCGGCCTATCCGCGCACGATGTGGAACAGGCGCTCGGCCAGCCCAAGGTCACGCTCACCCGCGCGCTGAAGGTCGATGGCACGCCGACCGTGCCGTCGCGTTGGCTGCAGCGTCTGCTCGCGTTTCTTCCCGAAGAAACCGGCCAACAAATGCGGGCTCGCGCCGCTCCGCTGCTGGCAGCCGCGAGCGCCTGGGATGCCCCAGCCCGCATGTCACCCCGACCGCGACCCGAACCCAAACCCAAGGTGCCGCCAACCAGATTGTCGATCACCGAGGTAGAAACCCTCATCCGCGACCCCTACACCGTCTATGCGCGCCGTGTGCTGAAGCTGGAGGAGGCACCGGGATTAGGCCTTCCGCCTGGCCCGGCAGAGCGCGGCACGCTGTTCCATGCCCTGTTCGAGGCGCTGGCACCGACCCTCAACGAAACGCCACCAGAGGCTTGGCCTGCCGCCATGCAGGCCGAGGCGGAGCGTCAGTTGCAAGCGCTTGAGCCGTTTCCGGACATCCAAGCGCTCTGGGCCCAGCGCATTGCGCGGGTCCTGCCGCCCTACCTTAAGGCTGAGCGTGACTGGTCGGCCGGCCTAGAAAGGCGCATCCCGGAGCGTTCCGGTGCTCTCGATCTTGAGATCACCGGGCAGGTGTGCCGCCTAACGGGTCGCGCCGACCGGATCGACCTTTACGCCGACGGCACGGCCACCATCTTGGATTTCAAAACCGGCAATCCGCCAAGCCTTGCCCAGGTCAAAACCTTTGCTCCGCAACTGCCTTTGAGCGTCGCGATGCTTGGCGCAGGCGGCTTCAGGGACGTTTCGCCGCACCCGGCGCGCGCTGCCCGCTACGTCCAAACCGGCGGCAACCGCGACCCGTTCAAGGTGACGTCCCTCGACGATGCTGAAGAACTTCGTGAGCTGGCCGCCGAAGCGATGGCCAAGCTGGAAGCCCTATGGGCGACCTTTCTTCTCGGTGCACCGTTTACGCCGCTCCTTCGACCGGAGCGCGCCCGCGACCAGGCCCCCTACCATCAGTTGGCGCGCGTGAAGGAATGGCGCGCCGCCGATGAATCCGCAGGCGACGGTCCATGAGCCTCACTCCGACGGTGCCCGAAGCAACGCGCCTGGCTCAAACCAAGGCGTCCAATCCGCAAGGGTCGGCCTGGGTGAGCGCTAACGCCGGCGCCGGAAAAACCTTTGTGCTGACCCGCCGGGTCTTACGCCTCCTGCTGGACGGGCAGGACCCGGCAAGCCTGCTTTGCCTGACCTTCACCAAGGCCGCCGCCGCGGAAATGGCGAGCCGGGTGTTCAGCGAACTCGCGCGCTGGACCCGTCTGCCCGACCAGGACTTGGGCGACGTCTTGCAAGACCTTCAGGGCCAAGCGACCACGCGCGACTTGCAGCGCGCACGGGGGCTTTTCGCCCGTGCCCTGGAAACGCCTGGCGGCCTGAAAATTCAGACCATCCACGCGTTCTGCGAGTCGCTGCTGCATCAGTTTCCGCTCGAAGCCGGTGTCGCCGCATCCTTCACCGTGCTGGATGATCGCGACGCTGACGCGCTGATGCAGGCCGCCCGGGCCGATGTTATCGCCAAGGCCGCACGAGGCCGCGATCCGGCGTTGACCGAGGCGTTTGAAGGCATGGCCGCGCGCTTTGCCGATAGCACGGTGAGCGACCATCTGGACGCGGTGCTGCGGGCGCGCCACGCGCTGATCCGCGCCTTCGATGCAGCCGGGAAAGAAGGGTTCGAGGCCCGCCTGGCTCACCTCATCGACCTGCATGCGGCCATGCTTGGCCTGGAGAATGGTCGCGTTGAACCGGCGCGTCAGATGCTGGGCGATCCGATCAAATCGTCTGCCAGCCTGACCAAGGCGCGCGTTGAGGCCTTGGTGCAGACGGCCCGTGATGTTGGAACCGCGCGCGATGCCATACGGGCCGAAGCCTTGCTGCGGGCCTGGTCGACCGCCGACGCGCAAGAAGGTCAGGCGCTCTGGCGCGAGGCGTTTCTGACCGGCGACGGCAAGCCGCGCAAAGTCGAGGGCAGCTACTTTGCTGGCAAGGTCCGAGACCAGTTTCCCGATGTCGGGCTTTGGCTGAAGACCGAGCAAGATCGCGTTTTGGCCCTCAAGGCCCATGTCGATTTCGCTGATCTCATGCGCGTGGCGCTTGCCGTGCTTGACCGTTTCGAAGCGCTGAAAACCGCGCGCGGAACGCTGGATTTCGGCGATCTGATCGCCCGCACCGCCGCCCTGCTCACGCGGTCGCAGGCGCAAGCCTGGGTGCGGTTCAAGATCGATCAGCGTATTGACCATGTGCTGGTGGATGAGGCGCAGGATACCTCCGCCCAGCAATGGGCGATCATTCGCGCGTTGACCGATGATTTCTTCGATGGTGAGGGCCGGCGGGAGGATGGTGTGACGCCGACCTTTTTTGCCGTCGGCGACGACAAACAGTCGATCTATTCCTTCCAGGGCGCCGATCCGCGCCAGTTCGATGGCACGCGCCGGGCGTTGGAAACCAAGGCGTTGCAGGGCGGCAGCAGCTTTGAAGGGCGGCTGTCTCTGCTGCTTTCCTTCCGCTCCACCCGTGATGTCTTGTCCGCCGTTGATACGGTGTTTGCGCGCGCCGAGGCGTTGCAGGGCGTGACGCAGGATATCGGCCTCGACCACCAGCATTTTCGCCAGGCCCGAGGCCGGGTCGAGCTTTGGCCGGTGATCAAGGGTAAGAAGGAACCCGAACCAGAGGATTGGACCGCGCCGATCGATGCGCTGCCCGCGCCGCATCTGCAACTGGCCGAAGCCATCGGCGAACGCGTGCGCAGCCTGGTTGATGGCGGGCAGAACCCCGGCGACGTTTTGATCTTGCTGCGCACACGCGGCGCGATGGCCGACGCGATCAACCGCGCGTTGAAACAGCGCGCCATCGCCGTTGCCGGCACCGATCGTTTGCTGCTCACCGAGCACATCGCGGTCGAAGACATGATGGCGCTGATGCAGACGGTGCTGTTGCCCGAAGACGATCTCTCGCTCGCCTGCCTGCTGACCTCGCCGCTTGTCGGTCTGTCCGATGAAAGGCTTGAGGCTTTGTGCGCCAATCGGCAGGGCCTTCTGATCGATGCACTCTATGCACCGACCGATGATCCGGCCATTCGCCAGGCCGCGCTGGATGTTGCCGGGTGGCGGGCCATGGCCGATTTTGCTTCGCCTTTCAGCTTCCTTTCCACTGTGCTTGGCCGCGATGGCGGTCGCAAGAAGATGCTTGCCCGTCTTGGCGAGGATGCTCGCGATCCGTTGGATGAACTGCTACGTCTGGCACGGTCCGAAGAAACCCGGCCGGGTTCCGGTCTCGCCAATCTGGAAGCCTTCCTTGACACGCTGCGGCGGCTGAAACTCGATATCAAACGCGACATGGAAGCGCGCGCCGACAAGGTGCGGATCATGACCGTGCACGGCGCCAAGGGGTTGGAGGCCGGCACGGTCTTTCTGGTCGACACCTGCCGCCTGCCGCGCGCGCCGTCGGGCGTGGTGGAAACGGTGGAAGAGGAAGGGTCCACCAACCAGGCCAAACCGCCGTTGGTTCTGCTGGCCGGTGACACGCGTGCGAGCGCCTATGCGGCCATTCAAGAAACTGGCAAACAGCGCCAGTTGGAGGAGTATCGCCGCCTGCTTTATGTCGCCATGACCCGCGCCCGTGACCAGCTTATTGTCACAGGTCACATGACCAGCGAGACCGATCCGCCAACCGGCTGTTGGTACGATTTGATCGACCAAGCCCTTGGCCCGGAGGCGCGTGAAGTCGGCGATCTGGAGGGCTTGCCCGAGGGCGCGCCTGTGCGCGTCTGGCGGGCCGATCCTTGGCCGGATGGCGGTGAAGAACTCGATCAAACCGGAGGTTCAGGCAGCAAACAGGCGCCCGATACAACTGCGCTGAATCGTCTTTTGGCGGAGCCGACCCCGCCGCCCGTGCCCGTTGCGCCACTGCGACCATCGCAGGCGCGAAAGGATCTGGCCTCATCGGCAACCGACTGGTCGGAGTTAGCCGCCGCCGACCGCCATTTGAGGACCGTTGAAAGCCTTAAGGAGGATGGTCAGGCCGAGGCGCTTCTCTTCGGCACGCTTGTCCACCGCCTGTTGGAAAGCCCGCGCCTGCCGACACAAGATGAGGCCGAGGCGATGGCTCGCGCGCTCGACTCGGCGAACGATCCGCAATTTGTGACAAAGGCCCGCGACCAAGCCGCTGCCGTTCATGCCATGGCCGAGGCGCCCACGCTGTTCGGTCCGACATCACGCGCTGAAGTGCCGCTGCGCGGATCGTTGCGCGACACCAGCGGCGACATGCGCCAAATTACCGGCACGATCGACCGGCTTGTGGTAAACGAAGACGAGGTCTGGGCGGTCGACTTTAAGACCAATGCGACCACACCGCCTTTGTCGCGACTAAATGAAGTTGTTCCGGACTATCTGGCCCAAATCGCGCTCTATTCTGGTCTTTTGTCGCGACTGTTTCCCGCCCGTCTGGTGCGCTGTGGTTTGCTGTGGACAGGGGAGCCGCGCCTTGACTGGATCGCGCCGGAGACCATCAACGCAACCGCGCAACGTCTTGGTATCAATCGCGATCGCTGACCGGCGACTTCAGCAAACCGTGATGGCGCGCGCTGTTGACGCCCAACAGCGGCATTCCTACCTTCGCTCCATGAACCCTATCTGATTCCGCGCCGCCAAACCGGGCGCGGGTCCAACCGGAGTATGTGCCTATGGCCACCGTAACTGTTACCGATGCAACCTTCGAAAGCGAAGTTTTGCAGTCCGATATCCCTGTCATCGTCGACTTTTGGGCCGAATGGTGCGGTCCCTGTAAGATGATCGCACCGCACCTTGATGCCATCTCGCAGGAGATGGACGGCAAGGTGAAAATCGCCAAGGTCGATGTCGACAACAACCAGCAAACCGCCCAGGCGCTGCGCATCATGTCGATGCCGACGCTGGTCGCCTTCAAGGACGGACAGCCCGTTGCGCAAAAGGTCGGTGCTGGTTCCAAAACCGATCTTTCGAACTGGATCGCCAGCGCGGTCTAGCACTCGCAACTGACCGTCGAGACATCCTTTTTCGCCGCGCGGGATCTGTTCCGCGCGGCATTTTCTTGTGCCGCATCAAAGCGGCTCGCCCGCCAAGCGTTGCATGGGTCACAGCAATTCGGTTTGGTGGTTGAATGCGGTAACGGTCCGCTAACGCAATCACCAAGCCGTTGGCGCTATTGGTAAGATTTTAGAAGTCTTTTGGTTCACTGAAGCCAGAAAAACGTGCCGTCACAAGGCACTTTGAGGCTTCAAAAACCATGACCGCTCTTCGCTCGATTCTGAAAACCACGACCGCTTTTACGCAGGCCGCCTGGCTTCGTGGCACAAGCCAGCTGAAAACCTTCCGCTCCGACAATTCTGGTGCCGTGGCGATTATTTTCGGCCTGGTCATGATTCCGGTCATCGGGATCGCTGGCGCCTCGCTGGACTATTCGCGAGCCTCGCAGGATCGAACGCACACGCTTGCCGCCGCAGACAGCGCCGCCCTCGCCGGCGTGCGCGCCTTGCGCGGCAGCGACGCGCAGGTCGAACAAACCATTCGCGATTATCTGGATGCCAACCTGCCGTCTCACCTTGTCGGCATTCCCTTCACCTATGTCGTCAACCCCGAGCGCACCGGCATTCGCGTTGACGTGACCGGTCGCACCGACACAACTCTGCTGGAGGTTGTCGGCATTCAACATGTGGATTGGGCGGTCACCTCCGAGGCGGTCAACAACTCCATCTTCACCGAGATCGCTCTCGTTCTCGACGTCACCGGGTCCATGCGCTCACACATGCCGGCGCTACGCACGGCGGCCAGCGATTTTGTCGACATCATCTTTGACGGACAGGCCACCACCAACGAGGCGCGCATCGCGCTCGTGCCCTATCGCTACACCGTGAACATCGGCAATGGCCCGACACAGCTTGGTTGGATGGATGTGGCAGGCGACGCTCGGTTTCATGGCGTGAACTTCGAAAATCGGCGCATGCGCGATCGTCGCTGTTCACCGCCACCCCCGCCTCCGCGTTCGCCGTCTCCGCCCCCGCCCCCGGGGCCGCCCTCTCCACCTCCGCCGCCCCCGCCTCCGGGGCCGCCACCGCCACCGCCACCTCCTCCACCTCCTCCGCCCCCGCCGGCTGGGGGCTCAGACTGGGGTGCCGTTGATGGCGAGGTGCTTGACTACGCATATGCCTCCACCGACCTGCAAGATGCCGGCGCGGATGCGGTCATGCTCGACATGGTTGTCGATCGCAGCTTCGCATTCATTGATCGTGCCGGCGTGGTCGTTGCCAACGTTGCGGACGAACTGATTGGTGTGCGTGAGGCTGAGGCCAGCGGCAATTTCGGCTATGGGGCTGGTCCATGGGCCTATGGCGACTTGCCCGATAACTCGTATCCGGTCGCCGATGAGGCCGATGGATGCGCACATCGTGGCCCGGCGGAAGTGAACCATTTTCATCTGTTCGACGCCATGGAAGAGCCTTGGGCGGGTTGCGTTGAAGCTCGACCGGAGCCCTTTGACACAGCTGATACGCCACCAGGTGGCAACCCAGACTCCCGCTGGGTACCCTACCTGTGGCCAGACGAACGTGATGGCGTGAACGGTTCCAACCCAGGGGCGCATTCACGCAACGACTATCTTCGTACCAACAATTTGCGGCCCGGTTGGTTACGTAGCTGGGGCCATTGGGATCGTCAGTTCTTCGTGTGGAAATACAATGAGGACGATACGGGCAATGCCCCGGATTCCGACTACACAAGCTTTATCGAGCAGGGCCCCAATGCCGCTTGTCCGGAGCCGATTGTGCCCCTGACTGGCTCGCGTAATGAACTGGACACGGCCATCGACAATCTGCGCTCGGTGGGCGCCTCAGGCACCAACTCTGCCTTTGGCATGGTTTGGGGTTGGCGGGTTCTCTCGCCAGGCGCACCCTTCACCCAGGGGCTACCCTATGACCCTGATAACACGCGTAAAATCATCATCTTGATGACCGATGGCATCAACGATGTGACCGAGCAACGCAACGGCTATAACAGGGCAGACTATGGCGCTTATGGCTATCTGCGCCGTGGCAGGCTCGGCAACAATCGCAACCAGGCGCAGGCTCGTCTTGACCGGAAACTGCGCGAAGTCTGCAACGAAGTGCAACGCACCGGTCGCGAGATCATGGTCTACACCGTGATGTTCGACCCGCAGGGCGGATTGCCGCCGAGCTTGCGCAATCTCTACCGGGACTGCGCGACCGAGGCCGACATGTTCTTCCAGGCTTCGGACTCAGCTGACCTGGTCTCGGCGTTCAACGATATCGCGGCGGACATTCGCAGGCTCCGCCTGACGCAGTAGAGCGCGATCATCATGCCTAACAATGCCCGCTGTGCTTCAGGTTCAGCGGGCTTTTGTCGTGAAGGTCAAAGGCTCTGGGGCGCTTTCATCTTGCGTTTTGAGGCGTGCTTCAGCGCGACTTTTTCGCCATCGAGCGTCTTGCCGTGCATGTAGGTGCGCTGCCAGCCTTGTTTCACCATTTCCGGATCGCCTTTTGCAAGGCCTTCATTGAACCGGGTCCGGGCCTCCGACCAGCCTTGATAGTCGGCATTCAACGGTTGGTTCATCGCCAAAGGCACGATGTTCGGCTGAATGTCTTCCAGGCTGTGATGCGGCGTCGGTGTGACAAAACAAAAAGCCTCACCACGTTTAAATTCCACCATGCCTGGCCGCGTGAAAACCCAGTTCATGGTGAAAGGAAAGGGCAGCCAATCGGTTTCGATCAACCCGTCCAAGGGCGTGATCCCGTCCTTGATGCTGTTGGGCGCGCCACGCGCCCAAAGTCCCCAGCCGGGCGAGGTCCGCATGATGTAGCCGGTGTGAAAGGTGAGAATGCCTGACCCGAAATGGGAGCCGGCCACTTGCTCCACATGGTCTGCATCTTGCGGGTGCACCGCCTCGACCTTGAGATCGGCGATTTGATCACCGCCTGTCCAATAGGCGCGCAGATCAACGTCCAACACCATCTCCCAGCCGGTGGCATTGGCGATGGAAAGCGGCAGGCACCGATAGGCGAAGCGGTCGGGCGTTGCATCCATCCAGGGGCGCTGGCTGCGCGCTGGCCGAATCTCTGGGGCGCGCTCGTGGATTTGGTACAGCGTCAGACCGCAAGTCGACGTTTTGGCGTCCGGTTCTTGGGGAACGTCCACGGCCTTTGCGCCGCGATGGGCGGGGCATCCTTGAAGGCCTGAAGTTGGCGTGATTTCGCGCGATGAGGGCGGCGCATCTTGTCTTCTGGCGCGGGCGTTTTGGGCCTTTTGAGCCATGGCAACCTCGTTAATCTGGCTGGTGCTCACCATCCCATGTTGCCGGTTAACGAAGTGGTAAGCATCATGCCGGTCGCCGAACCAGCGATCGCGCTACATGGCCAAAAGAAAGAACAAGGGCACCGGGGCCACTGCAACCAGGAGCGTCAAAAAGAACCGATGAAAGCGGAACAGCCCGCTCATGCCCGCCGCCAACGCAAGCCCACCACCGCCGCCGACCAATGAATTGCCGGGAATGTTCAAAAGCACGATCATCGCCAGATACCGATGGCGCAGCAGCATCGGCACCCAGCGCGGCGGCGCATTGGCCATCAAATAGTCGATCCGCATGTGGCGTTCGCGCGCCGCCAGCTCTTCGGCTAGCTGCGTTGCCCGGCTGAACCCAAGATACCGGAAGAACCTCACGATCCACTCAGCAGGAACCAGCGCGCCAATCAAATAGGACAAGGTTAGCGCGCTGATCATCGCCGCATAGACAAGCAGCGCGACCTCGCTGCCAAAGATGACCATCAATCCGAAGCCGATCTCAGCGCCTGGAATGAAGGGCATGGCGGACGTGATGACAAAAACGATGAGTGCGACGGCAACGATCTGAAACATCATCGCCGGATCCATGGCTTGGATTTGTGTGCCTTCAAGGCGGTCCCACTGCATGCTGATCCACCATCCGAGGGCGATCAGACTGGCGTAAAGCGCCAGCACGAAAAGACGGCGGCGAGGACGTGGGTCTAGCGACACGACAGGACGCCTGGAACAGAGTGGACGGCAGGGGTTAGACAGTGCGGCATGCAGAATCGCGGATTGCGGGCGAACAAACACGGAACGCAGCGCAGAGCGAGCCGTTTTGCTGGCCCTTTACGGGAAAGCATCCTAGGCCCTAGCACGCCAAGTCGCGAGCGCCCATGCGGTGACAATCCTTCACATCTGCGCGCGCCTTCCGCGCTTTGATATTGGTGTTGACGTTAGGGCATAAGGGCTGAGGTTGCGATCAAGATCCCCCTCAATCGTTTCCCAGGAGGAGTGGCCCAGCCCACAGTTCCTTTGCGGTCTGACCAGTTGAATGGCCAGAAGCAATCAGCTACACACGCAGCGCTCGCACCCGTAGCTCAGCTGGATAGAGCGCTGCCCTCCGAAGGCGGATGTCAAGTCTGGCGATGGCGAGAGGTGCTGGAAGAAAGAAGTGACTAAACAACGGCTTGAGCGGATATCGGGTTCGCTCTTCAACGAGCCGAAAATCTCGCGTAAGCATGGCGTAAGCATCTCGCGAACGGTATGCACCCGTAGCTCAGCTGGATAGAGCGCTGCCCTCCGAAGGCAGAGGCCAGAGGTTCGAATCCTCTCGGGTGCGCCAATTTTTTTAACAAAATCAAATATATAGCATTTTTCACTTGTTGAGCCTTATTGCTTACGCGGTGCTTACGCGGGAATTCTGCGTAAGCAAATGATGCTTTCATGCGTATTCCTACATGCGAATATCTTTTGCGTAGATTGGGCTTCAGCGGAAACGAAATGAGCATCTTAAGCGGTTTCGCCGGGACCAATTGTGAAGTCCGCAGGATCATTGGTTTTTCTTTGACACATCATTAACTTACACGTTGTCCTATAATGAAAACCGATATTGTTCCGAGGTGCGATTTGGGTTTGACTGCAGATGGTGTTCTGAATTTCTGGGCGGAAGCTGGCCCTCGTCGATGGTGGAAAAAGGACCCTGCCTTCGATGCCGAGATCTCGGAGCGATTTGGCGAACTGCATAAACAGGCCACCGCTGGGAAGTTCGATCATTGGGAAACGGAGCACCCCGACGCCGCACTCGCCCTTGTCATCGTGCTCGATCAGTTCTCGCGGCATATCCACCGTGGTTCGCCAGAGGCGTATGCCTGCGACGCCAAGGCAGTAGTGATCGTCCATCGCGTCATCGCGCGCGGCGATGATCGGCGTATGCGGAGCGACGTGAGCGAGTTTATCATCATGCCGTTGATGCACTCCGAGAATCTCGGCGATCAGAACCTATCCGTCGCCGAAACCGAGAGAACGCAGGGTGTTGAGGATCTGAAATCCGCCATAGGGCACCGAGACATTATTTTGCGGTTCGGACGCTTTCCGCATCGCAATGCGATTTTGGGTCGTGAAAGCACGCCGGAGGAGCTCGAATTCCTGAAGGAAGGAGTTTTTTCCGGTTAGAACTGCCTGATCAAGCACTCGTCAAGGCGCGGCGGTGTTTCTTGCACACGTCGATAAACGCACGGAGTTTCGGCAGCACCTGATGCCGATGCGGATAGTAGAGAAAGAAGCCTTCCGACGTCTGAACATAGGCTTCGAGCACAGGCACAAGTCGACCGGCCTGCACGTCCTCTTCGAAGGTGGATGCCAGGTCATAGGCGAGACCAAGACCTTGCCGGGCCACGGCAGGCTTTGTCGCGAAGTCGTTGACAATTACCGGCCCTCGCACGGCAAACGGCGTCAGTCGTCCATTATGAAGCAGTTCCCACCGATAGATGCTGGGCGAGGATGTGTAACGATAGCCGATACAGGCGTGATGGGCGAGATCTTCGGGATTTTCCGGCGCGCCATGTTCCGCAAGATAGTCGGGCGATGCCACGATCTGCCACGGGAGCGGGCCAGTCAGATTGAGGCCGACCATGTCTGCCTCGATCTGATCGCCCAACCTGATGCCTGCGTCGAACCCATCCTGGACGATGTCCGCCAGCCCGTCCTGCGCGACGATTTCAAGCGTCACATTGGGAGCCTCTCGGGCGAACTCGGCTAGGATCGGTTCGATCACTAGAGGTACGCTGATCCGAGGGACGGTGATCCTCAACGTGCCCGATGGCCCCGAACCGAGATCAGCGGCGTCCGAAAGGCTCGCGTCGAGTTCCGTGAGCAAAGGTCGTGCGCGCTCGTAAAGTTGACGCCCTGCCTCGGTCAGGCCGACGCTACGAGTAGTGCGTGTAAAGAGCGTGACGCCCAGTCGGTCTTCAAGCCGCCGCACCGCCAAGCTGATGGCCGACCGTGACAAGTCCAATTGCGCTCCCGCCGAAGCAAAGCTGCCTCGGTCTGCCACCGCCATGAAGACAGTCAATCCATCAAGCCTGTCGAGTTCCATCATCTCTCTATTGTAAAGCAAGACTCGACAAGCTGTCGAGTGTGTCGCGTCTACTCAAACTCCGGACCAAACCCAAATGTGTTCCCAAGGAGTTTGAAAATCGCAATGCATGACATCCAACGAGATATATGGCTTCCGGGGCTTGCGACGATCGTTAATGTCGTGCCGTTCGCCATGCTGACGCCTCTCGTCGTCGTCCGCTTGAGCGAAAGCGGTGCAATTGCGACGATGGTCGCGGCCTATGGAATGGCGCCGTTTATCGCGATCCTCGCAATCTCGCCTATCACGCCCCGACTCCTCTCAAAATTTGGGCTTCGAGGCGCGCACCTTCTTGGACTCTCGTTTGCCGGGATCGGACTGTTGGCCACCGCCGGCCTTCTGGCGGTCGGTTCTGAAGGCCTAATCGTCTACCTCATCCTGGCTTTTCTTCTCGGCGGCGCATCGGCGCTCACGTGGACTTCGACCGAAGCGCTGATTGCGTCGCGCACGCCGGATGATCGGCTGGGGACTGTAACGGCGCTCTATCAGACGGGACTTGGCCTCGCTTTCGCCGCCGGTCCCTTTTTGCCGGTCGTGCTGTCGTCAGACTCGGAGCCGGTCATAGTCATGACCGTCGCCTTGGTGGCGGCGGCGCTCGTGATCAGGCTTCTCGCGCCAAACGAGGAACATCGGGCCTCGGCGTCGCCTGATGCGGTCAAATTCGATTTGAGGGCGTTCGGCCTTTACGGCGCAATACTTGCCGCGGCGTTTGTCGGCGGTGTGTTCGAGGTCGGCCTCAACAGCGTCTTTCCATACATTGCGATTCAGACAGGACTTCCATCCGCAGCTGCCATCGCATTGGTTGGCACTGTTGCGATCGGAGCCCTTGCAGCACAGCTGCCATTGGGCTGGATGGCGGATCGCGGCCACTTCAAGTCGGCGACCATCCTCTGCCTCCTGTCCATCATTCTCGGTGTGGGGGCCTTGGGCGCCGCCACCTATGCCCCGATCCTGATGTGGAGCGCTGCCGTCCTCATCGGTGCGGGAGGGGGTGCGCTTTACACGCTCGCCATGATCCAGGTTGCAGGGTCACGTGAGCGCCTGCCCGTCGCGACACTCACCTCAATCGCTGTGGCTGCCTACACACTCGGCGCTGCATTGGGTCCGTTCGCCGCTGGCCTGATCATCGACACTGCGGGAACGCTTGCACTCTGCGCTGCGCTCATCGTGCTGCCCGTTCTCGTGCTCACCATGAGCCTCTTATCCACCCACCAAACTGAAAAGGATCTTTGACATGCCAACCTATCTTATCATCGGAGCCAGCCGCGGTATCGGCGGCGGCACGGCCGCCCACCTCGCGGAGACAGGTGCGGAAGTGCTTTCTGTCTCGCGCTCCCCTTCAAGCGTCGGGACGTGGATCGAGGCAGATGTTGGTTCGGTCAAAGGGATCGAAACCGTCAAGGCCGCGGTCGGAAACAGGCCGCTCGATGGTCTTCTGTTCCTCGGAGGCGTCTGGGAAAAGGGCGCGTTCACTGACGAATACAGCTTCCTCGACAGCCCTGTGGAAGAGACCCTGAACATGATCGCTGTCAACCTGACTGCGCCGATTCTGCTGGCCCAGGGCCTCGCGAAGAATCTCAGCGAGACTCCGAATCCACGGATCATCCTGATGGGGTCGATGTCGGGGGTTCAAAACACCGCCTCTCCGGAAGTCGCAAATACCGCCGCAAAATTTGGGCTCCAAGGCGCCGGCGAAGCGCTCAACCTTTCGCTCCGAAAACTCGGGATCGCGACGACGCTGATTAACCCTGACTACGTTGCGACGCCAGAAGTCGTCGAGGAAATCGCAGCGGGCGACATGGGCGATCAGGCGCCGATCCCAATGGGGGATATGACCCGCACGATCGACTACGTCCTGAACTTAAGCGGTGACAGCGTGCCGCTGGTGATCAACCTGCGCCAAGCAAAGCCAGGAGAGTAAGCACTGTGAACGGCTCCAGCCTCTGGGGACGGAACGGCGGCCCAATATCGACCATTCTACAAGGTGTAGATGGACGTGATCTGGAAGTGCTTTTGGCAGTCGCTGAAACCGGCAGCTTTCATCGCGCCGCCGCTCAACTCCGCTTAGGGCAATCTGCAGTCTCGCGCAGAGTTCGGAAGCTCGAGGATCTTCTCGGGGTATCTTTGTTCGAGCGCCGAACCACGGGTGCCAGATTAACGCATGCCGGCTCCGAGTTCGTGGCTTGCTCGCACGAGATAATGGAGGATTTGAAGAACGCCGTTAATCGTGCACAGGCACATGGTGCCGCCGAAAACGGAGTACTGAGGATTGGCACCATGGCCCCGCTTTCATGTGGGCCTCAACGCCGTCTGATTGATAGCCTCCTGTCAGAACATCCGGACATCAGACTTCACTTTGTTGAAGCAGAGCGGCAACGCCTGATTTCGATGCTGAGCCATCGAAGTCTAGACGCTGTCCTGTCGATCGGGAAACCTTTGGCCCTGAACGGTGATTGTTTTCCAGTATGGATCAGTGAAGTTCACGTATCGTTATCGGGTCAGCATCCTCTCGCATCTGCAACAAACGTCAGTTGGTGTGAAATCGCGAACGAGGCATTTCTTGTCAGCTCAAGCAAAGCTGGTCCAGATATACATGACCTAATCATTCGTGGTGTGTCCACCGTCGGGCGTACGGCGAGAATTGTTCGCCAACATCTTTCAAAGGAGGGGATATTGGGCCTTGTTGGACTAGGGCTCGGTATTTCGATTCTCACAGAAGAGATTGAAGCTGCCCGCTATCCAGACATGGCTTTCGTTCCCATAAGTGATTGTGAACCCGTACCGTTCTCACTTGGATGGCGCCCCGAAAATGACAACCCTGCGCTCCGCCGCTTCATCAGCCTTGCAAGGATTGAGGCGAAGCGGAACGGCGTTCTTTCCTGAGCTTTGCAAATCCCCGATCGGTCTTCATGAACCGCTCCAGCATTGGCGCGATCAGCTTGGCGGGTTCGAGCGTCTGCCCGTTCTCGGCACCTAATATCTCCGCATAGGCGGTCAGATCCCGATGCACCTGAGCGGGCAGTTCCACAGTTAGCTTGACCGGCTTGTCGTCACGGATATCGCCCAGCTTTAGCTTGCTCATCGGGTATATCCTTGCGGTTCGAGGATCAGATCGCGCCTGACCATCACGCGCACCGGGAAACCCGACCGTATCGTGAGCGTCGGCGGGATGCCAAGCTGACGCTGAACGATCGCTTCGCCCGCACGGCCAACCGTATCCTGTGTGCCCTCCCGGATGGCACGCGCAATATCGCCGTCATCGTCCTGGCCGCTTTCGAGGCCGATATTGAGGATCGTCGCGAGGCCAGCCGCGCGGAACAATTGCCCCCAGTGATTGTCGACCCCATCCTCAAGCCCCGCATATCCAGCTTGATCTGTGCCGGGCTGGCGTTCGAGAACGATGGAGCTTCCACTGGGCAAGATGAGCCGCGTCCATGCGAGTAGCAGCCGACGCTGGCCAGTCTCGACGCGGCTGTCATACTCGCCGAGTAGCCGCGCGCCCTGCGGGATGAGCAGGAATTGCCCGGTCGGACTGTCATAGACATTGGCGGTAACCTGAGCCGTGATCTGCCCGGGAAGGTCGGAGCGCAGCCCGGTCAGGAGCGCTGCTTCGATGACCGATCCCGCTTGCAGGACGTAGGGGCTCGGTGGACTTTGCAGCCGATCCGCCGCAGTCGTTCGTCGGTCCACCTCGCGATTCAGGAAAGCTTCCTGTCGTTCCGTCGTGTCAGGTTGCCGTGCCTGTCCCGCAGATGCCGGGAAGAGACCTTGTAGCCCGGGCGGCGGGGATATTCCGGCTACTTCCTGTGGGCGCGCCGCTCCCGCGCCGGTCGATCTCGCATCGGCAAACAGCGTCGCGAGCCGCGCCGCCTCTGCTTCCTGCATGCGAAGTTGTTCCTCCGGATCGACGGTGGGACCGGTCGCGGGGACGACGGGCACGGGCTCACCCCGCCGCTGCGCGGACAGGACCGGCCGCCCGAGTTCTCCCGGAAGCGGTGGCCCGAGCTGTGGAACCGACGCGTAGTCGCGCGGCAGACCCAAAAGCCCCTCGGCCTCCTGGACCCGTTCGGTCGAGAAGAGTTCTGACGGCCCATCGCCTGGATCGGAACCTTGCAGGGCGACGATTAGGATCGCACCGATGCCGAGCCCGGCTGCGACGGTCAGGACGGTTACGGCTTTGCGCGAGAGCCGCATGACCCGTGGCGGATCGGGCCGCAAGCGCAGTTCCTTGGCGATGGCCTGTTCGGTGCGGGGCGGCTCTTCGGGGCGTTCGTTCGCTTGCTGGTCTTCGGTCCCGGTCATGGCTCAGCGGCCCTCATCCGGACGCCAGGCGGAAACCACCCGCTCCTCGCGCTGGTCAGAACGCCGGACCCCATCGGTCCGCACGATCCGAACCACGCGCTGGCGGTCTCCGAGACGCAGTTCGGCGGCGGCGAAGAGCCGGTCGACGATCATGTAGTTGCGGCGGATGCGGTAATTGACGAGCTGTCCGTCCCCTTCCGGGCCGATTACGAAGAGCGGCGGCATCTCGCCTTGGCCTATCCCGCGAGGGAACTCGATAAACACTTGCCGTCCGTCATCGAAGGCGCGGCGGGGCCGCCAAGGCGCGCGGTCGCCGCTGACGCGGTAGCGGAAGTTGAGGTCGTCGAGATCGACATTGCGCCCGATCGGGAGGCTCGCTTCGGCGCGATCGTTCTGACGGCGGAGCGCGATCAGTTCGTCTTCGGGATATTGCCATGAGACCGAGGCCATATAGGCCTGTGGCGTCGCACGCAGCTCGAGATGGTACGTCCGTCGATCTGTGTTGATGACGAGATTGGTCACGAGATCGGGTCGCGTCGGCTTCACCAACACATGGATGCGGCGGCTATCGCCGGACCCGCTCTCGGTATCGCCGATGATCCAACGTGCGGTATCGCCCGCCGCGATTGGGCCGGACCCGACGAGGCTTTCACCTGGTTGAAGCGCGATGTCTGTGACCTGGCCCGGAGAGGTGTAGACCTGATAGAGCGCACCCGAGCTGTAGGGGTAGAGCTGCACGGCGTTGATGAAGCCATCGCGGACCGGTTCGATCCGGGCGGCGGCGTTGGCGTTGTTCACCCGCTCGGTCGGTTCCGACGCTTCCGCCGGACGATCGTCTGCATCGACCCGCATGAGCTGGCCCGGCAGCGGTAAAGGCTCGGGTGTCTCGACGATCCGGACGGGGCGCGCCGGTTCCGCGACCAGCGTTGCGGCGACCGGATCATCATAGCTGATCTCGGGCGGCTTGAAGGTGGCGCAGCCGCTGAGCAGTGCCGCTGTCGCGGCTGCTGCCAAAAGTCTTTTCGAACAAACGAAGTTTGTCATTGGGCGTTCTCCCTTGACCAGTTGATGGCGTGGACGAAGACGCCGAGGGGGTTCTTGCGGAGGCGGTCGGCATCGCGGGGCGGTTGGACGACAACGCTGAGGATGCCAGTCCAACGCTCGGTGCCCGCGAGCTGACCGTTCACGTAGCGACGCTCGGTCCAGGCGACGCGGAAGCTGTTGTCAGAGGCCCGTATGACGCTCGAGATCTCGGCGGTGACCTGGACCTCGCCGACGCGGGCGAATGGGTCGTTCTCGCGGGCGAAGTCGTTGAGCGCGACGGAGCCTCGGTCGGTGGTGAAGTTGTAGGCGCGCAGCCAATTCTGCCGGAGCACGATCGGGTCGGCGGGAACCTGGCGGACATTCTCAATGAAGCGCGCGAGGTGGAAGGCGATCTGCGGATCGGTCGGGCGGTAATTGGCGGTGGCGGGCGCGACGGCCTGGGCGGCTCCCAAGCGATCGACCTCGACCACATAGGGTACGATCGTGCCTTGTGTAGACTGCCAGACTAGCGCGAGCCCGAAAGTAGCTGTTGTGGCGAGGCAGCCGATGGCCATGAGCCGCCAGTTGCGGGCCTGGACGCGGGCGGAGCCCATGCGCTCGTCCCAGACCTGGGCGGCCTTCTGGTAGGGAGTAACGGGTTTGGGGGTCTTGGCGTATCGCACGCTGGGTCGTTTGAATCTCATGATCTCTCCGTAAGACTGATGGCTGTGCCCGCGCCGCCGCCATCGCCGGAGCGGATGGCGTGGGCGGCAACGGCGGTGCCGTGTTGCAGGCTCTGCTGGCGCTTTATGCGGCGCGCCCAGGCGGGCGGCCCGTCATTTGCGGGTGTCGGCATGGACGACGGGGAATTGCTGAACTTGCCGCCAGTGGCTTCGAAGGCGGCTCGCGAGCCCGTGCGATAACTGTCGCCGACCGCGCGCTTGAGCGGGCTGACAGCGGTACTTACTCCGGCCTGACCGACCGCGGCCATGCCGCTCGCGGCTTTCCCGGCTGTCGAGGTTCCAGAAGCCGCGCCGATCTTGAAAGCGGTCGAGGCCCCACCTGCGACAGCGGTGCCGCCGCGTAATGCTGCGCCACCAGCGGCCCCGGCAATCTTCGCTCCTGCGAGGCCGCCTGCGACAACGCCGCCTGCTGCGAGGCCCGCTCCGACGGCAGCACCTGCGCCGAGTTGCGGACCTCCCGAAACGATGCCGTTGGCGATGCCGGGGCCGAAGATGCCGAGGGCCAACAGCGACAGTGCTGCGAGGACCACGGCCATGGCGTCGTTGATGGTCGGTTCGCCGGTGAACCCGGCGGTGAACTCACCGAAGATGGTCGAGCCGATGCCGACGATGACGGCGAGCACGAGCACCTTGACGCCAGACGATATGACGAGCCCGAGCACGCGCTCGGCCATGAAGGCCGTCTTGTTGAAGAGCCCGAAGGGTACGAGGATGAAGCCCGCGAGCGTCGCGAGCTTGAACTCGATCAGGGTCACGAAGAGCTGGATCGCGAGGATGAAGAAGGAGAGCAGGACCACGATCCAGGCGAAGAGCAGGATCGAGATCTGGATGAAGTTCTCGAAGAACGAGACAAACCCCATCAGGTCGGCGACGGATTCCAGAATCGGCTGACCTGCTTCAAGGCCGACGGCTGCAATGCGTCCGGGTTGCAGCAACTCACCTGCACCCAACGCACCGCCGGTCGCCACGAGGCCCAGACCGGCGAAGCTCTCGAAGACGATGCGGGCGAGCGTGTTCCAGTTGCTGATGATGTAGGCGAAGATGCCGACGAAGAGAGTCTTCTTGACGAGACGGCCGATGATGTCGTCATCGGCGCCCCAGGCCCAGAAGAGCGCCGCGAGCGTGACGTCGATGACGATCAGCGTGGTCGCGAGGAAGGCGACGTCGCCGCCGAGCAGCCCGAACCCACTGTCGATATAGGTGGTGAAGACCTCCAGAAACCGATCGATGACGCCGACATCGCCCATGGCTCACTCCCTGTCCTGATTGTCGGAGGTAAGACCGAAGAAGCGCCGCCGGTTCTCCTCCCAGGCGGCCTGACACTCGGTGTCGGCTCCGAGCGCTTCCGGAGTCAGCGAGCGGCAGCGCTGGAGGGTCTCCCGGAGCGGATCGTCCGAGACCACGGCTGCCGGTTCGGGCGCACGCTCCTCTTCAAGGGCGCGCTGGAGTTCGATCGCAGCCATGAGCGCGGCAATGGCACCCATGGCGATGGCGATGCCTTTCAGCGTGGTCTCGGCTGTCAGCTTCATCGCGGCCTACCGGAACATCCGCACGGTGGTCGGCTCGTAGCCGGAGCCGTAGTCGAGGAAGCGGTCGAGGTTCTCGCGCGCCTGCGCTTCGGCCGTCGCGACGCGCGCGGCTTCCAGCGATTGGGCGCGGTTCTGAGCAGCGATCGCGGCCGTCAGGTCGGAGATCTGCTGGCTCTGTAGCGCGAGGAGCTGGTTGCCGGCCTGGGTCGCCTGCAAGGCGCCGGTTGCGGCCTGACTGCGGCCGACGAGCGCCTGCATCTCGGTGCGGGCGGTCTCGATATTGCCGACGACACCGGCCTGCACTTTCAGCGCGTCCTCGTACCCGGCGACCGAGGTCCGCCAGCGGTCCTGTGCGCCCGCGATCATCTCGTCGAAATCGCCGCGCGCGGCAGCCGCGCCATAGTCCTGGGTAAACGCCTCGTCGATCGTCGCCACGTCATGAGCGATCCGCTGCGCCTCGCCCAGAAGTTGCTGCGTCTGCTGGACCGAGGATTGCAGGCGCGAGAGCGAAGAATATGGTAGGCTGGCGAGATTGCGCGCCTGGTTGACCAGCATTTGCGCCTCGTTCTGGAGCTGGGCGATCTGGTTGTTGATCTGCTCCAGCGTCCGCGCGGCGGTCAGCAGGTTCTCGGCATGGTTGGTCGGGTCGTAGACGATCCCGCCGAAACCGCCGCCAAAGAAGGCGTGGGCGGGCGGCGCGGTCGCGGGGGTCATCGCCACCGCGCTCGACAGCAACAGGGCTGCGGCGGCGCGGCCGGCGAGTTTACGTGTTTTTGTTTTGAACATCAGTCTTCTCCTTGTCGTCATTGGCTTCTGGGGTGGTGGATGGGGCGGGCGCGATCACGTCATTGGACGGGCCGAGCAGGTCGGTGGCCCAGCCGAGATCGCGGCGGGCGAGCCAGGCGGCGGCGAAGCCGTCACGCCCGTGTTCATCGAGGATCGCATCGATGGCGGCGTGATCGGATTTGGAAGACGCGGCGGTGAAGGCGAGTGCGATTTCGCCCAGACCGAGCGCGAAGAGCCGATTGCCGCGGCGCGACTGGCAGTAATAGTCGCGTTTGGGCGTCGCTCTTGCGATGATCTCGATCTGCCGGTCGTTGAGCCCGAAGCTGCGATAGGTCGCCGCGATCTGCGGCTCGAACGCCCGCTCGTTCGGCAGGAAGATGCGGGTCGGGCAGCTCTCGACGATGGCAGGCGCGATGTCGGAGCCGTCGATATCCGCGAGCGATTGGGTGGCGAAGGTGACGGAAGCGTTCTTCTTGCGCAGCGTCTTCAGCCATTCGCGCAGCTGCGAGCCGAAGGTCGCGTCGTCGAGCGCGAGCCAGCCTTCGTCGACGATGATCAGGCTCGGCCGCCCATCGAGGCGGGCTTCGATCCGGTGGAAGAGATAGGCGAGGACGGCGGGCGCGGCAGCGGAGCCGATCAGACCTTCCGTCTCGAAGGCCTGGAAGTCGGCACTGCCGAGGGCTTCGCTTTCGGCGTCGAGCAAGCGGCCGAAAGGACCGCCGAGGCAGTACGGCGCCAGGGCGCGTTTGAGATCGTTCGATTGCAGGAGGACCGACAGACCCGTCAACGTGCGTTCTTCGACTGGTGCCGAGGCAAGCGAGGTGAGCGCCGACCAGAGATGATCGCGCGCGACCGGATCAATCGTCACACCTTCGCGGGCCAGTAGCCCGGCGAGCCAGTCCTGCGCCCAGCTGCGTTCGGCCGCATCATCGATCCGCGCGAGTGGTTGCAGTTGGACCGCGTCGTCTTCATCCGACAGCGCAAGTCCGAGGTCTTCCCAGTCCCCGCCACAAGCCATCGTCGCGCAGCGGATCGAGCCGCCGAAATCGAAGGCGAAGATCTGCGCGTTCTCATAGCGGCGAAACTGTAAAGCCATGAGCGCCAGCAGCACCGATTTGCCCGCGCCGGTCGGACCGACCATGAGCGTGTGGCCGACATCGCCGACATGGGTCGAGAAGCGAAACGGTGTCGCCCCTTGCGTCTCGGCGTAGAAGAGCGGCGGACCGTCCAGATGGTCGTTCCGCTGCGGCCCGGCCCAGACCGCCGACATCGGGATCATATGGGCGAGATTGAGCGTCGAGATCGGCGGTTGGCGCACATTGGCGTAGAGATGGCCAGGCAGCGATCCGAGCCAGGCTTCTATGGCGTTCAGCGTTTCAGGGATGCAAGTGAAGTCGCGGCCTTGGACGACTTTCTCGGCCAGCTTGATCTTGGCGTCCGCCGCGCGTTCGTCCGCGTCCCAGACCGTGATCGTCGCGGTGACATAGGCTGCACCCACGATGTCGGAGCCGAGTTCCTGCAAGGCTTCATCGGCATCGAGCGCCTTGTTGTCGGCGTCCGAGTCGAGGAGTGTCGAGGCCTCGTTGGTCATCACCTCCTTGAGGATCGCGGCGATCGATTTGCGCTTGGCGAACCATTGGCGGCGGATGCGGGTGAAGAGCTTGGTCGCGTCGGTCTTGTCGAGACAGATGGCGCGTGTCGCCCAGCGATACTCGAAGGCCTGCGCGTTAAGCTCGTCGAGCAGGCCAGGCCAGGTTGATGTCGGAAAACCGACGATCGAGAGCGTGCGCAGATAGGCGTCGCCGAGCTTCGGTGCCAGTCCGGCGACGAGCGGTTCGTCCGCCAGATAGGCGTCGAGATGCATCGGGGTCTCGGGAACGCGAACATTCTGCCGACGGCTCGATATCGTTGAATGCAGATAGGAGAGCGTTTCCTCATCATCGAGCCAGACTGCCTCGGGCATGAAACCCTCGAAGAGATCGAGCAACCGGTCCGAGCGCGAGCGGAACGCCGCGAGGTGTTCTTGCGGGTTGGCGCCCTTGGTCGGTGCATCCTGGAACAGCCAGCCACTCGCCCGGCTCGTATCGTCCGCGGGCGGCATCCAGGTCAGGGTCAGGAAATACCGGCTCTCATAATGACTGGATGCTTCCTCGAACTGCGCGCGGCGCTCGGCATCGACCAGCGCCGAGATCGGATCGGGGAACTCCGAGAGCGGATAGTCGCGCGCCGGGATGCGCTGCGCTTCGACGAAGACCGCCCAGCCCGAACCGAGACGGCGCAAGGCGCTGTTGAGCTGTGCAGCGGTGGCGACAAGCTCGGCGGGTGTCGCGGAGTCAAGGTCGGGACCGCGGAACCGCGCCGTCCGCTGAAAACTGGCATCCTTGTTGAGGATCACGCCTTCGCCGATGAGCGCGGCCCAGGGCAGGAAATCGGCGAGCAGCGCGGCTTTGGAGCGATATTCGGCGAGACGCATCATCTCCTCACACCCCCATCCAGGTCGGGTAACGGAGGTGACGGCGCGCGACATCGGCGATTTGAGCGTCCCGCTTGGCAGCATAGACCGCAAGCATGTGACCGATCGCCCAGAGAGCGAGCCCGACCAGCCAGAGCCGCAGCCCGAGACCCACGGCGGCCGCAATGGTGCCGTTGGCGATCGCGATGGCTCGCGGCGCGCCGCCCAGAAGGATAGGCTCTGTCAACGCGCGATGGACCGGCGCGGTGAAGCCCGGGATATCGGTCGCGTCGCTCATACGAGAGCACCGCCACCGAAGGAGAAGAAGCTGAGGAAGAAGCTCGATGCGGCGAAGGCGATCGACAGACCAAACACGATCTGCACGAGCCGGCGCGCGCCGCCCGATGTGTCTCCGAACGCAAGCGTCAGCCCAGTGATAATGATGATCATGACCGCGACGATCTTGGCGACTGGGCCTTCGATCGACTCGAGGATCGCTTGAAGCGGGGCTTCCCAAGGCATGCCGGACCCTGCCGCCTCGGCCTGTCCTGCGGCGAGCAGGAAGCCGATCGCGACTGCGCTGACATAGATAGGCCAGCGGGGATAGAGGAGATTGAGGCGGGTGGTCATGGGGCGGTTCCTTTCGGGTGGGTGAGGAGGGAGTGGAGCGCGTAATCGCCCTCGGCGGTGAGCCCCGTGACGCGGGCGAGGTCCGCGAGGCGGCGATCGCTGCCGCGCCCCTGGAGGACGGCGAGCACGTCTATGGTCTCCGCGATGAGCGCCCGCGGGACGGTGACGACGGCTTCCTGGATGAGCTGTTCGAGGCGACGCAGGGCACCGATGGCTGAGCCCGCGTGGATGGTCCCGATCCCGCCGGGATGACCCGTGCCCCAGGCTTTGAGCAGATCGAGGGCTTCTGACCCGCGCACCTCACCGATGGGAATACGATCCGGGCGCAAGCGGAGCGATGAGCGCACGAGGTCAGACAGGGTTGCGACACCATCCTTGGTGCGCAGCGCAACCAGATTAGGCGTCGTGCATTGAAGCTCTCGGGTATCTTCGATCAGGACCACGCGGTCGGAGGTCTTGGCGACTTCGGCGAGGAGCGCGTTGGTGAGCGTTGTCTTGCCGGTCGATGTGCCGCCCGCGACGAGGATGTTGGCCCGCGATGCGACGGCTTCGCGCAGCGCGTTGGCTGCGACCTCATCCATAATCCCGGCGTGGACATAATCGTCGAGCGTGAAGACGGCGACGGCGGGCTTGCGGATCGCGAAGGTCGGGGCCGCGACGACAGGCGGCAGCAATCCCTCGAAGCGTTCGCCTGTCCCAGGCAACTCAGCGGAAACGCGCGGCGCATCGGCATGGACTTCCGCGCCGACATGATGGGCGACGAGGCGAACGATCCGCTCGCCATCGTCGGCAGTAAGCGTCGCGCCCGTATCGCAGAGCCCTTCGCCGAGCCGGTCGACCCAAAGACGACCGCAGGGATTGAGCATCACTTCGACGACGGCGGCTTCGTCGAGCCAGGCCGCGATGTCGGCTCCGAGCGCCGTGCGGAGCATGCGGGAGCCGCGCTCGATCGCTGCTGACTTGAGAGTGTGGACGGTCATTCGCGGCCCCGCATCTGGTTACGGGGTCGATCAAGAAGACCGCCAAAGCATCATTCGCAACAGGTTTGAGGGCGTAGTAGTGCTGCGGCGTGGAGAGGCAGGGACAAGCGCAATTTGTGTGAAGTCGCGATGGCGTCAGACAGTGGATGGCCGCTCGCGGATGTCCTCCGAGACTTCCTTGTTGAGCGTTTTGCCCTTTGCGAGTCGCCGCCCGAGCGCTTCTACGAACCCGTCATAACGCTCCTTGCCCGAGGCCTGTGTGGCCTCGCGCATCTCGTCCGGCAATGGCGGCGTGGTCGTCAGCCAAAACTTCACGAAGAGCGCCATCGCTTCGTTTCCGATCGACTGGTCGCGCTCCAGTCGCTCAACCGCGCGGGTAAGTCGATCCAGACGTCGCACGATTGCGGCCTCGCGCTGATCGGCACCGTCGGGCGAAAGGAACGCGGCAAGCGCCGCTTCCACGATCTGCGATTTCGAGACCTTCCGACGTGCAGCCAACGCGTCCAACTCACCCGATAGAGCCGGATCGAAATACACGTTCAGGCGCTCCTTCTTCACGGCCACCTCCTAGAGCTCAATCCCGTCATCGGGGTCGAGCGAGGCCTGGCGCGCGACCGTACCGAACCGGTCGCGCATGGCTTTCGCTCGTTGCGCATCGTCCTCGGGCTCGTCGTCGAGGTCGGCGAACTCGCTGCGGGCAGACGCTGGTTCGGGGGCGATGTCTTCGTGTTCCGGCAGGTCGGGTTGCCGACGGATGCCGCCATCCGTGTCGTCGGTTGTTGATTTCCGTTTCTTCGGTGGCGGCGCGACAATCGGTTCGCGGTCGCTCCAATCGTCTGCCGCTAGCCTTTTGCTCTCAGCTCGCGCGTCGCGATCCGGTGGCGGCGCTATCCGCGCCTTGAATTGCGGATCGGCATAATAGCGCGCCTTTTCAGCGCGGACCGGCGGCGCACCGGAGACAAGGACGATCTCGTCCGTCGGCGGGAGCTGCATCATCTCCCCGGGCGTGAGTAGCGGTCTTGCGGTCTCCTGCCGCGAGACCATGAGGTGTCCGAGCCAGGGAGAGAGCCGGTGCCCGGCATAGTTCTTCATCGCCCGCATCTCGGTCGCAGTGCCGAGCGCGTCGGACACCCGCTTGGCCGTGCGCTCGTCATTCGTCGCGAAAGCGACGCGGACATGGCAATTGTCTAGGATCGCATTGTTCTGCCCGTAGGCCTTCTCGATCTGGTTGAGCGATTGCGCAATCAGGAACGCCTTGATCCCGTACCCTGCCATGAAAGCCAGTTGGCTCTCGAAGAAGTCGAGCCGCCCGAGCGCCGGGAACTCATCGAGCATCAGCAGCATGCGGTGGCTGCGCTTCGCAGGCAGATCTTCGGTGAGCCGTCTGCCGATCTGATTGAGCACGAGTCGGATTAGCGGCTTGGTCCGCGAGATGTCCGAAGGCGGCACGACCAGATAGAGCGTCACTGGCTTGCCTCCGGTCACCAGATCGTCGATCTGCCAGTCACAGCGGCGCGTAACCTTGGCGACGACCGGATCGCGATAGAGCCCGAGGAAACTCATGGCCGTCGAGAGAACACCGGAGCGCTCGTTCTCGGATTTGTTCAGAAGTTCCCGCGCGGCCTGCGCGACGACCGGATGCGGGTGATTTCCGAGATGCGGCGTACGCATCATGGCGGCGAGCGTCGACTCGATCGGTCTCTTGGGATCGGACAGGAACGCTGCGACGCCGGCGAGCGTCTTGTCCGCTTCGGCATAGAGCACATGGAGGATCGCGCCGACGAGAAGTGAATGGCTCGTCTTCTCCCAATGGTTCCGCCGTTCGAGCAGACCTTCGGGATCGACTAGGATATCAGCGACGTTCTGGACGTCGCGCACTTCGCTATCGCCGCGCCGCACTTCGAGCAGCGGATTGTAGGCCGCCGAACTTGGATCGGTTGGATCGAAGAGCAGTACGCGGCTGAAGCGGGAACGATAGTTCGCCGTGAGCTGCCAGTTTTCCCCCTTGATGTCGTGGACGATGGCCGAGCCCGGCCAGGTTAGAAGCGATGGCACGACCAGCCCAACGCCTTTCCCGGAGCGCGTCGGCGCGAAGCAGAGCACATGTTCGGGTCCGTCATGTCGAAGATATCGAGACTTGTGGCGTCCGAGGACCACGCCATCGTCGACGAACAATCCCGCCGCGCGCATATCCTTCTCGGTGCCCCAGCGCGCGGAGCCATAGGTCGTCACGTTGCTTGCTTCGCGGGCGCGCAATACGGAAAGAAAGATCGCGACCCCGACAGAAGCGATGCCGCCCGCACCGGCGATTATCGCGCCTTCCATGAAAACGCGCGGCGCATAGGCGTCGTACCAGTACCACCAGGCGAAGAAGTTCCACGGCGCGTAGATCGGCAGGCCGAAGATCGTCGTCATCGGCTCGCCCAACTCAGATTGGAAGCCGAGCCGGAACGCCACCCATTGCGTCGCCGCCCAGACGAAGAGCAGCGCGACGGTCGAGACGATGAGGATCTGACCCCAGAGAATGGCGGTGGCCGGCGATGCGTGTTTCTTCGAGGTCATAGGGATCTCCAGGGTCAGATCGACAGGCCGCGCTTGCGGCCAAGCGACCAATCGATGCCGCCGCCCGCCGTGACGGTGCCCGAGACGGTCTGGCCAAGATGTTTTTCGAGCTGGGGCTTCCAGGGGACGAATTCGAAGCCCATCCCGTCGTCGATCATGGCGAAGCGGCCTGACGCGAGATCGAGGCGCTGGCGATAAGTGCCAGCCACGGACTCGCCGTCGCCAGACTTCCGGAATGGCAGGCCGGTCTCGTCGGCGATTTGGCTCGCAGTTCTATCGAGATCGCGGTGGCGTAGTGTCTTCAAAAGATCGCGCGCGAAGGTGATGCGCTGACCTTGTCGCGTCGCGAGGCCCTGGCCGATCAGGTGCTCAGCGCGTTTCTCCAAAGCGTCGCGGACCTCGGCGCCGAACCTGCTGTGCGCGAGTGGCGCGCGGGTCTTGGCGAGCGCCAGTCGGTCCACCCAGGTCGCGCCGTCCGCGCCGACCTGCTTTTCCAGCACAATGTCTGATCGCCCGACCAAAGCCAGGCGTCGCGCCCCTCTATCTTTCCCGGTCCAGCTCCGCGTCTCGACGATCCCGCCGAGAGGCGTGTCGCCGGTGAGTTCGAGATCGCGGAATCGCAGGTGATGGAGGCGTCCATCGACGCCGTCGATGATCGCATAGGCTTCGCCGGAGAGTTCGTTGTGCAAACCGCGATCGACCAGCTTTCCGAGGATCGGATCGTCGGGCTGACCTTCGATGGCGAAGTCGGATTGCGCGCGCGTCCGACCGCCAATTGCCCGATGCATCGTCTTGATGATGTCGCCGCGCACAGCCATCTCGCGCAATGTGTCTTCCATGCCTGGCTTCAACTGCCAGACGGACGGCGCCAGCTTTTCGGCAAGGCCAAACTTCTCCAACGTCTGAGCGCGCCCGATCATCCGGCGCTTGAGCTCTTTGTCGTCGAGATCGGGCGCGCCGGGGCGCAGGTCAGCCACGCCGAGCGTGTCATCCGCATAGGACCGCAGCGCACGATCGAGGCCGGTCCAACGCTCGGCCTTCACCTCCGCGTCGAGACCGGCGCCGATCTCCTTCTCGCTGCGCGGTCCGAGTTCTAATTCGACGAGTTCTTCCGCCCGCCCGCGCAAACCGCGGCTGATATAATCGCGCGAGATGACGAGGTCTTTCCCGTCATCGGCCTTGCCGCGCACGAGCACATGGACATGCGGATTGTGGGTGTTCCAATGATCGACCGCGACCCAATCGAGCTCAGTGCCGAGATCGCGTTCGGCCTGGGCCATGAGATCGCGGGTAAAGGCGCGCAAGTCTTCCATCTGCCCGGCGTCCTCGGGCGAGACGATGAAACGGAAATGATGCCGGTCGCCTTCGGTGCTGGCAGCGAAGGCGCGGTCGTCTATCTGCTCGTACTCCTTGTCGAACATGGCTGCATCGCGACCGTCCTTGGTGACGCCCTCGCGTTTCAGATAGTCGAGATGCTTGGCGAGCGGTGCGGAGCGAAACGTCTGACCGCGATGTCTAACGATCCGCGCATTCACCACGACCCGGCGCTGCGTCCGTGCGAGGCCGCGTGAGACTCTTACGAAGCGCCCGCGCCCGAAGGTCGACCGACCGGCGCGACCGCCGGTCGTCCTGAAATGACTGCCGGTATGCCCCGCCTTCTTCGCGGCGCGCATGACCTGTCCGACGAAGCTCTTGGCGCGTTTGGCTGACGGGCCTTTGTCGCGGATGCGCCCCGGCCTGATGCGGATGTCGTTATCGCGCTGTTTCATGCGGCGACTTCCACAAAATCAGGCATGGCACGGTGAAAAGGACGCAGAATCAGTGAGATAACTCTATGTGCAGCACTGTGGCCAAGTGCGCAGCACGCAAAAAGCCCAACAACAACAACGCCGTAGCGCCACCGCGCGTCCGGCCTTTTATCTTGCCCTCCCGTCGTTGATGTCGGCTGCAACCCTCCGTCTGCCGCATTCCATACGAGGCAGCACGACGGAACAAGGCGGAGCGAGATCGGTGCGATCATCGCTCTGGCTCCTCGGTTCTGGAGACGAAAAGCGGGTTCGATTGGGTAGTCTGTGAACGCGAGGGGCGCAGTTCGTCGGCGGTCCGCATATCGAATGATGCGCGGTCCGGCTCTGCACTGCCCTGGATTTCACTCGACGCTGAGACGGGCGCAAAGAGCGGGGCAGCTTGCCATCGGTCAGCAGAAACAGTGCGCACTGGTTGCAATGGCGCTGCATTCGAAAAGCCGAGTTCCTGAGAAAGCGCTGCAACATAGCGGCGCGTTTCTCGCGGCAAGGTGCGCCCGGTGCGCAGATGCTCGGCATACCGACCGGGGCCGGCATTGTAGGCCGCGAGAAACCCAGGCGCGCCGAACTGGTCGTACATCTGGCGCAGATAGGCCGTGCCCGCGAGGATGTTCTCGCGACGGTCGAACGGGTCCGAGCCGAAACCATGGGCTGTGCGAAGCTCGGCCCAGGTTCCGGGCATGATCTGCATCAGGCCCATCGCACCGGCGCTGCTGACGGCGCGTGCATTGCCCGCACTCTCGGCCTGCATGACAGCCCGTATCCAGCGCTCGGGGATGCGGAAGCGTTGCGCCGCTTCTGCAATGAAAGCGTCGATATCGGAGCTTGGGGTAACGGCTTGAGCGGAGCGGGAAACCGTATCCCGCGCGTCAGCCGCGGGTGGATTGGCGCAACCGGAAAGCGCGATCAGGATCGCGGAAGCGGCGAAAAGCCGACGGCCAGAAGGAAGAAGAAGAGCCATCGCGTCAGCCCTCCCGCGTCCAGATCGGGACGGCGCGGCCGATGATCGTGTCGCGTGGAAGCGGCCCGAAATACCGTCCGTCGAGGCTCGCCTCGGTGTCGGGATTGAGGAAGAAGATCTGATCGTCGGTGAGCCGTTGGCAGCCCTGCCAGACGGGCAGCGGACGGTCGAAGCGGTCGCGCTCCTTCGCGGTCGCAACGGTCGTGCCGTCGATGCTGACCGTGACGCCAGTGCGGCAGACACGCTGTCCGGGAAGTGCCGCGACATGCTTGACGAGCGGGACATCGGCGCCGAGATAGCCGTGCTCCAGGAGCCAGTCGCCGAGCGGCGAAGGCGGCTCCAGGACGACCAAATCGCCGACAGTTGGCCTGTCGAGCGGCTGCACGGCATAGAAGCCGATGGGCACGCTGGCCGAGGCGTTCCACACGAGGATCGGGTTGGCGCGGACGACCGCGGAGAATGCGATCAGGGCGATACCGGCGCTGCCGATGATGAGCCATGGGCGTGCGCGTTTCATGCCGCCAACGCCCGTCTCTTGAGCCAGGCGTCATGCCGGAAAGGCGTGTAGCGGCGCGGCTCGAGATTGCAGCTGAGGCGGTTATGAACGTGCCGCCAATGGTCCGGGCAGACGTCTTCTGGCGCGATCTCTTCAGCCTGGATTTGGTCGATTGTGAGCAGCACAGCTTCGACCTTGGGCCATCCGGAAAGCCGCAACAGAGACAACCCGCCGGGCGTCACGAACGGCACTGTCGAATAGCGCTCGCCCGGACGTGCGGCTTGCAGGATGTCGATCCGGCTCTCGATCGTGCCGTAGTCGTTCGCGGCCCAGCGGACGAAGGCGAAGACGCTGCCGGGATCGACGCCGACGACGCGAACTGAGCGGCTTTTGATCACCTCTTGAACGATCCGACCAAAGCGCAGCCAGCGTTCGATGCGGCCTTCGATCCATGTGAGTTCGATGGTCGTGCGCACTCTCATGAGCGCTTCTCGCCGCTATAGGCTGGCGAGATCGCGGCATGCCGTTTGGCCGGAAGGACGGTGTCGCCCGTATCGTCCGAGGTCGAGCGTTTCTCGCCGCGGCTGACCCAGGCTTGCAGATCTTCGACCGCGTAAACGACACGGCCTCCGATCTTGGAATACTTCGGGCCTGTTCCGTAGGTGCGGTGCTTTTCGAGCGTCCGGCCGGACAGACCGAGAAATCGGGCGGCTTCGGGGGTTCTGAGGTAGCGCGGTGGCAGGCCGGCATTGGGATCGGGCATCGGGGTCTCCTCTGGTCATCGTGGGTCCGTCGCGGGATGCAAGGGACGGCTCGCGGCCAGAGAAGCGGAGAAGAGCGCCTGGGAGGGATGACGAAGATTCAGAAGAAAAATCGTCACCCCCTCTTGGGTGCGCTCCTGTAGCCTGGATTTTGCTTTGGAAGATGTCCGTTGGGACGCAGATGCCGGCTATTTGCGATGCGAACGGGCCGTTGATTTGCCACGCAGCAATTGGCGATAGCCATCACCGACAAGTGCTCGACCGTAGTTTGCGAGGCGCGCAACCTGTGCTTTCAGAGCGCTCGTCTTCCAAGGTTCGGCAGCGACCCGTCGTGCGCCGAAATAAGTCACCGCAATGTCGCGCAGACGCGTCCCCGATTGCCGCGCATCGTTCGTGCGCAGCGCATGACCGATGCGTTTACGCCGTTGAAGGGTGAACAGAGCGCGCGAGGTTTGACCGCGCCAGAGACGCCTTAGACGCTCTGCCGTGGCGATTCTGATGGACCAGTCAGGCGTCAAAGGGATGATCACGGCGCGGGGGCGATCTTCGGTCAAGGCGTCGTCCGAAACGACGATCAATCCGGTACGAATGCACGACCAGTAGCGACCATGGGTGCCGCGTCTCGTTTCAAGGATGATATGATCGAAGACAGCGTGTTCGGCCTCACAGAGATTTTTGGCCGTCATCAAAGACGTCACGGCTGGTGCAACAGAAGGTCGCCAGTAGAGTTTCGCATCCGTTGCCTTTAGCTCAGGATCGACCGGGAAATCGTAACCCCCAAGCAGCCGCCTCGTTCTCGGTCATGTTCAGAAACGCGGCCCGATAGTCCGGATTGCGCCTAAGGCATTCCCAGGCCAGGCCGGAGGCATCGAGTTTTTCGATGTAATCGTAGTCGGTTTCGTCTCGCCAGTTCGTCGGCATATCCGCTCTCCAACTGTTACGCGCCGAGCGTCAGACGCTTTGGACTCAGCAATATGCTCGCGTTAAACGGGAAAGCGTAGGGAGACGGATGGCATAGGGCGATGCGCGTAAGGCATCGCGCGCATGCTCGCTTATTGCGACTTCAGGCGTTGGTCAGAAGCTCACGGTAGCCTTGCTCTGCGACCCAATGAGCGCGCACGAGATGGCTGTCGTGTACATGTCTCGCACGCTCGGGTTCGTCTTCGGCATCGATCCCGAACAGGTAGTGCGCGATCTCCGAGAGTGTGGCTCCGTCGGCTTCAGCGTCGAGCAGGCGTGCGTAGAGCTTGAACTGGGCACGGTCATAGTCGGTCAGGTGGTCGCTGTCGGGAGGCGCGTCGGCAAACCGAATACTGTTCTTATCGTTCATTTAGTCCCCCAGCGGGCTAGCCTGCGCCCATATGATTAATGCCTCATTTTTGCGGTTCCGCCAACGGTGCCACAATTGAAGAGCTGGATCTCCGCGTCGGTTTGTTGAACGGTGCCGTATCGAGCGCGTATTATAGTACGTCGCACTAAAATACGCGATAGGTCTTTTGTCGTCGGATGGATATCCGGCAGATTTTTGGGAACAATCTCAAGCACTACAGAACCTTAGCTGACATGAGCCAGGCAGCGCTTGCCGTGAAGATGGGCGTGGATCGCGCGCACGTGAGCTCGATGGAGCGCGGCCAGCAGAACGTTACAATCATTACCCTCTGGCACGCCGCATTGGCACTGGATGTGCGACCGGATCTTTTGTTGAAGGAAAGCGCCTCGGAGGGCGCTGAACAGACGTAAGCCCCGCCCGGTCTCCCAGGCGAGGCTGAAGTCGCTGTGGTCAGTCGCCGTTCTTGCGGCGCGCCCGCGACCAGATGAGGCTGAAGGTCTCGTCGCCGCCTTCGACGACCGTGTCATCGAAGAGGTTCGCGTAGATCGGCTGGGTGAAGCTCGGATCGTCTAGCTTGAGGCTCAGATAGTCGCGGCTCTCGTTCGAGCGCTTCGACCAGGCTGCGCCGATCTCGGCGCGGCCGACGAAGACCCGGTGGGAGGGAGCGTTCTCGCCGGAGGTGCTGTCCTCGGGGACGATGCGGACGTTCTGCGCCTGCACGTTGAGGGTGACGATTTCTCCGACGTATTCGTTGCCGGTCTTCTTGAAGGTTCCGATGGTGGCCATGTCATTTCTCCTTTGGCTTTCGATCCCGAGCCCGTCGCGGTCTCGATGGCGATCGTCAGGACCGGGACGATCCGTCGACGCAGCCCTTGGCCCGCAGCGCCAGCGGAGGACGCCGGGGGCGGTCTTTCTTGGACCCATCAGGGTCGTCCCGCGAGGAATGGGCAAAGCCCAGGGGAAGAAAGTCCGAACCCGGCGTTGCGGCTGAGACGGTCGAGGCGTCAGCCGATCCCGGTCAGATCAGCCCAATGAGAGGCCGTGACGGACGCGGGTGACGAGGGCATGGGATGAGAAATGACCGCCACCGTCGGACCGGGCAATCCATCGGCAATGTCGATCGGAGAAAGACGGGCTCTGGCGTGCAGAACGGCGCAGAGCGGGGTCGTCGCTGGACATTCATCGCAATCCGAGAATGCTCGTTCCCACCGCGTTTCGGCTGCATGTGAGATGTGCTGAGCTGGGTCCAGGCTCTCGAACGAGATTAGACCCGTCATGCCAAAAGTTCTTGGTCGAGCGTCAAACCGTCTCGCCCCATACGGTGACGCCGCATCGTCGTTGGCGGCGGGGTTTCAGTGATCGTTCGCGAACGGGCTCGCCTGAATGGCGTCTGTGTGCTGCACATCGTCCTCGCCGATGGGACCGACGAGGCTGGCGATCCGCACCCAAGCGGTGCCAGCGGTCACGATTCCGCCGATGATCGCGAAGGCCAGTGTCCAGCCTTCGGAAGCGCCGCCGATCTGCGACAGGCCCTTGATCGCCGAGAATCCGGCGACGCCTGCGGGCGCAGCGAAGAGCGCGCCAATGGTGAGGCGGATGGGGACAGACTGAACCTTGGCGAAGATGATCTGGCCGATGAGATAGGTGAAGACGGCGGCAAACATGCCAGCCACCAATGCCGCGATCACGCCCGCTTCGGTGTCGTAGACATACATGCCGACGCTTACGCCGACGAAGGCGGGCAGCGCGTAGACGGCCAGTGCGAACAGCACCCAGACGAGGAAACCGAGGCCGATGACGCTCAGAAATGCGGATATGAACATGGGCGGCCTCCTCTCATGGGCTGCGCCTCCACCACCGCGACGGCACTGGTTGAGCATAACACATTGGCGGTGTTCACGGAATATTCCCGTGCAGCGCATCGCGATGCGATATGCGCATCACGGATCATGACGCCCGCCTTTCGCTGCGCGGAAATCGTAAAGCGGGATGCCGAGCACCTTGGCCTTGTCGGCGAGATTGTCGGTGATGCCCGAGCCCGGGAAGACGATCAGACCGATCGGTAGCGTCTCAAGGAGTAGATCGTTGCGCTTAAACGGCGCGGCCTTGCCGTGGCGGGTCCAGTCCGGCTTGAACACGATCTGTTGGCATCTACGATTGTCGGCCCAGCAGGCCGCGATGCGTTCGGCGCCCTTGGGCGAGCCGCCATGAAAGAGCACCATATCGTCATGCTTGGCGCGGACCTTGTCGAGTGCGGCCCAGATGGCTGCGGTGTCGGCGACGTCCTGCCCGCCGGTGAAGGCGATCTTGGTGCCTGTCGGGATCAGCGGTTCGAGTTCAGTCTTGCGCTTGGCATCGAGATAGTCGCGGCTGTCGATCATCGCGGCGGTCATGTGCTTGCGATTGACGTGGCTGCCCGAGCGCGGATGCCAGGTCTGGCCGAGATGCGCTTCGAAATGCTCGGCAGCGAGATCACGCATGCCCTCATAGGCGTTGCGTTGTTCGGTGAGCGTCAGTCCTTCGGCGATCAGGCGTTCCAGTTCGACCGAGCGGACTTCTGACCCGTCCTGGCTGCGCTGCGCGCGCCGCTGCGCCTGTTCGTTGTCGTCGAGCTTGCGGTCGATCCGGATCGCCATGCGGTGGAAGACATTGGTCGTGGACCAGAGCAGGTCTTCGAGGTCGGGTTCGAGCCGTGTGTCGCCAAGGGCGACAACGAGTGCGTCGAAGATGCCGGCGATCGCACCTTCGACGGTTCCGGCGTCTGGGAGTGGCCGCGGATCGGGTTCGTCGGCAAACGGTCGATGTCCGAACAATTGCAGTTCGTCGAGGACGAGGGCTGTGGCGGAGCGGGTTTCGGGTTCGTGCTGGGTCATGGGCGAGTAGGCCTCCTTGTAGCTGACCGCGCCTCGCGCGGCCTTCATGGGCGACGGAAAGCGGGGCGCGACCGGGCCTGCATCCCGCGGCAGCGGGACCGGAGCGCCAGCGGAGGATGGCGGAGGCGGCGCCGTTTTGGATCGCGATGCAAAGCCGAGGCTTGTCCTCGGCGGCGGAAAACGGTGTCGCCGCAGCCATTGCCGGAACGGGCGGGTTCCGCTCTGGCTCGCCCCTCTCGGGAAGGCCGTCAGGCGCGGCTCCGTGGCGAGGGCTCTATCGCCTGTCCAACTGACGCGATCGGTTCTCTGCGTCAGTCGGTCTCGACCGCGAGTAAGGTCGGAACATCGACCGGCAAGAGCTGGGGACGCAAATGACTGCGCATCTCGTCGATGCCGTGTTTCCGGAGATCGCCGTTGAAATCGTCCAGCATGGGTCGCAGCGGCAAGAGGTGCAGGCCACTGTCCTCGAAGCGATCGGTCAGCGTGCCGAACGCCGCCCGTCCCGCCGCGTCATTGTCGATGGCGACATAGAGTCGGCGAAGATCGGTTGGCGGATCGAACGCTGCGAGATGATTGCTGGACAGCGCCGCAGCAATCGGCAGACCGGCAAGTGCCTGTCTCAACGAGAGCATCGTCTCCAAGCCTTCGCCGACAGCGAGGACGTCTGTCGGTGATCCGATCCTGACGGCGTGACCGAGCAGGTTGCCCATCGCCTTGCGGTTGGGATCGAGCGGAGCCTTGTCCGCCGTCTGCGGATCGAACCACGTCCGATGCACACCAGTCAGCGTTCCGGCAGTGTCAGTGACTTTCGCGAGTAAGGCTGGCCAGGCTTCGGGTGGGTCATTCGCATTCGCGTCCTCCCGCCAATAGTAGCAGTTCGGATGGAACCGAAGCGCGCTCACGCGTCGAAGGTCTTTCAATCCGCGTGCAGAGAGATAGCGCTCCGCCAACGTCCCCGCGATCGGCTGGCCCATCGCCCAGAGTCGCCGTGCCGCTTCGGGCGAGCCGGGCGGAGCCGGTGACTGCCTCTCTCTTGCCGGTGGCTCCGGTCTTGGGAGACTGAGAAAGCGTCGTGCCTCTTCGAGCGTGTCACGCAGCGTCGAGAGGTTGAGATTGGCGGCGATGAGATCGAGCAGATCGCCATGTTCGCCGGTGGCAGCATCGGTCCATTTGCCCGCCGCGCCCTTGCCGCGGGTCGGTCCGGCAAGCCGTACATAGAGACTGCGGCCGGGCGAATTGTCGACGTCGCCGACGATCCAGTAGTTGCCATGCTTTCGACCATTGGAGAGATATTGGCGGCACACAGCTTCCGCCTCGCGGCTAAGCTTCTGCGAGAGGTCTGCGGCGGTGCTGTCCATGTCGGTCTCCTGAATGATGCGCAGAAAAAAGGGCCTGCCGCGTCCGACAGGCCCCGGGTCGAGGGAGTTGGGGGAAGGTCTCCCTCGGTTGGCGGTCGCCTATTGCTCGAAGAATTGGGCGAAGGCGGCTTCGGCGACAGGTTGATCATCACCCAATCGGCTGGTTCGAACCATCGACCGAGAGCCGCCGAACGCCTGTTTTTGTGCCCTCACTCGGCGGCTTGGAGTGCGAGCGCCTCTTCGTCGTCCTCGACGGCGGGTTCCTCCGACGCGACATCGCCATCATCGACGATCTCGAATTCCGGTTCGTCGGCGTCATCCGCAAGCGGAACCGTACGCAGCGGTTGCGGGAGCCAGTCCGTGCCGGCCAGCAGTTCTTCGGCCGCTTCGGCCATGTCGGGCTTCTTGAGTCCGGCGATGCGGTCGGCGTCCTTGTCGCCCTTCGCCTCGCGCACCGCGGCGAGGATCTGCGCCTTGGTCACGCGACCGAGATAGCTGTCCGCCGTCGGCGTCCAGCCCGCCTTCACCATGTCGAGGCCCAGAGTGGAAGCCAGGATGTCGGCATGGGCGATCTGGCGCGGCTTGCGGTGATGCGGTTCCTGCACCGCGTTGACGGTCATGGCCACGCAATGGGCGAAGAGCGCATCGCGGCTGTCGCTGTCCCACTCGGTCAGCACCTCCCACAGATCTTCCGGTTGCTTCGGGAGATTGCCCGCCCAGGTCTCGATCGCGAGATCGAGTGACTGGACATATTTCGCCTCGCCGAGGTTCGGCGCTTGCGATCCAAACTGCGTGGAGCGCGGGCTGATCTCGATGCAGCTGTCCTGGCCGTATTGGTAGAAGAGCTGCAGGACCATCGTGTGCAGACAGGCGAGCATCGCCAGCTGCGGATCATTCGCCAGCGCATCACGCAACGCCATGGTGCGATGGACGGTCAGTTCGCAAACGAGCCGGTCCGACAGCGGCTTAGTGCTGTCGTCATCGTCTTCCTCATCCTGATCTGTCACCGCATCGGAAGTGTCAGCGACTGCATCGTCCGCATCGGGATCGACATATTCGCCGTCGGGATTGTCCTCGGCTTCGACGGCCGGTTCGTCCTCGGGCCGGACATAGCCGCGCTCGACGCGCAGACCACCGGAGCTGTCGATGCTGACGAAGGCGCCCGCGATGGCATAGTCCTCGGCCTCGAACCGGATCGGGCGGTTCTGGAGCGCCTCCATCGCCGTCTCGATTTCGCCGAGCCGCTCGTCGATTTCCTCGGGGAGTTCATCCACCTCGGCGTAGTCGTCTTCGAGCTTGTGGTACTCAGTCTTGAGCGCCTCGTAGGTCTTCTCTTCCTCCTCGCTCATCGGCTCGGCTTCACCGCGAATGCGCCGCAGGTCGTAGGTGTGGCCGTAGGGAAAGTCGGTGCCGACCTCGATCCAGTGCCAGCCTTCCGCACGGATGGCTTCCGCGTCCTCCTTCAGCTTCTCGGTGACCATCGTCTCGAGCAAAGCCGCATCCTGTAGCCAGCCGCCATCGTCGGTCTGGAAGAGATCGCGCAGCACTTCACCGCCCGCTTCGATATAGTCGTCGAGGCCGACGAATTGCGCCCGCCGGTCGGAGGCACGAACGGCGCCTTCGGTCAGCATACGGCGGATTTCGTAGGGCTGCTTGTTGTAATGCTGCTTGAGCGCGTCCCAGACCTGTTCCTGGCGCTCATGATCGGGATTGACCGTGAAGGCCATGAGTTGGTCGAGCGTCATCTCCTCCTCGGCATAGGCGTCCAGCAGTGTCGCCGAGACGGCGGCCAGCTTGAGGCGCTGCTTGACCACATTGACCGAGACGAAGAAGGCTGCGGCGATCTCCTCCTCCGACTTGCCCTTCTCGCGCATAGCCTGGAAGGCGCGAAACTGATCGAGCGGATGCAGCGGCGCCCGCTGGATGTTCTCCGCGAGGCTGTCCTCTTCCGCCAGACCATCCGTCCGCACGATGCAGGGCACGGGTGCGGTCTTGTTGAGCCGGCGCTGCTTGACGAGCAGTTCGAGCGCGCGGTAGCGACGCCCACCGGCCGGGATCTCGAACATGCCGGTTTCTGCGCCGTCATCGTCGAGCACGGGCCGGACCGTGATGGACGACAGGAGCGTGCGCCGGGCGATGTCCTCGGCCAGTTCTTCGATCGAGACGCCGGCCTTGACTTTCCGGACGTTGGACTGGCTGAGCACCAGCTTGTTGAAGGGGATGTCGCGCGAGGCGCTGAGGGTGATCTTCTTGGACTTCGTCATGGGATGTCTCCGCGACGGGCGGTCACGAGACTCTCTCTGACCTCCAGACCCGTCACGAAAACCACGGCCCACCTCTTCCTCTTCGGAAGCGATGGACCGTGGACGGCGGGTCGAGAAGAAGCGGTACGCCGGACTTAGGCGGCGGCCTCCAGAAGCTTCTTTGCGCGGGTCTCCATGGTGAGCCGCACATCCTGCTGCGGCTTGGAACGGGCAACCGCTGTGATGCCCTGGACGAAGTCGAAGACGCTCTCGGGTGGGCGGCCTTCTTCCGCCAGCACCGTCTCGACGATCTTGCCGGTCTCCGCCTTCGAGAAGCCGCGCTTGTGCAGGAAGTCGGTGCGGTCCTCGTCGCTGCGCGCGACGATCCGCTCGCGCGCGGAGCGGATACCTTGGATGAAGGGCTGCGGCGAGGAATCCGCGAAGTTTGCCAGCGCCGGAGCCGCCTCGTGCGCGAAGCGGTTGGCGGCGTACTTCGAATGCCGGATGCTGATCTCCTGGAAGTCCTCGACGCCCCAGAGATTGCGGTTCTGGCAGATCGCGCGGAGATAGAAGCTCGCGATGCCGAGCGTTTTCGCGCCGACCTCCGAGTTCCAGCAATAGAATCCCCGGAAGAAGAGATCAGGCGATCCGTCGGGCAGCGTGCCCGCCTCGATCGGATTCATATCGTCGACCAAGAAGAGGAAGACGTCGCGGTCCGAGGCGTAGAGCGTGGTCGTTTCCTTGGTGACGTCGACCATCGGGTTGTAGACACCCGTCGACCAGTCGAGCATGCCCGGCACCTTCCAGCGTGTGTCGCCGACGCCGTCGCCCGCGATCCGCTGGACGGCCGACACGAGCTCGTGGTCGTAGATGCGGCCATAGTCCGGGCCGGTGACGGCGCGCAGTTCGGTGCGGCCGTTTGCGACCTCCATCGTCTTCACCTGCTCGGCGCGATGGTTGGTGAGGCCGTATTGGAGGTTGATGCCCGCGAGCGGCGCGGGAAGCTGGCGCAGATAGGCGGCCGGGGCGCCGACTAGGCTCGCGAGTTGGCCGAAGCTCCAATGGGTCGGCGCGACTGGGGCTTCGGCGTCCGGAAGGACGAGCGCCAGCTTTTCCGGATCGTCGCGATGGGCTTCGACGCGGATCGCGGCGCTCTCGACCGTTCGGGTCTTGCTCTGTTCGGCGCGGCCTTTCACTGAGGCGTAGAGGTCCGAAAGCGAAAGATACTTCTCGTCGTCGGGCCGGGAAAACCATCCGGACGACACCCGCCCGTTGTGCCCACCGCGGGACACATCCACCTTGTAGCCGCCGCTCTCGGGGCGGCCGTTCATGATCTCAATCGCTGTCATGGCTGTTCTCCATGACGGGCGGTCCGAGAGCCTCTCTCTCGACCTCCAAACCCGTCACGGCGACAGCCGCAGGCCTCTCACTCTTAGGGGGCGTTGCGGGGTCTCCCCGCAGAAGGGGTCGGACGAGACGACAGGCTCGGTCTCAGGGGAAGGCTTTCCCCTCAAGGAACCAAGAGCGATCTTGCGTCCGACTTTCAGATGGTCGGCTTACCACTTTCAATCAGTCAGTCGTTGACTTTCAGATGGTCGCGTGCGTACTTTCATCTGGTCGAAAGTAAAGGGCCGTGAATGTACGATCGTTTTGTGAAGGATAGAATTCAGGAGGCGCTGACTGATACACGCGTTGTACTGATCTCAGGGCCCAGACAGTCCGGTAAAACGACGTTGGCCACCGACATAGCTGCTGAAGATATCCCATTCTTCACCCTAGACGATGCGACTGTCATGACGGCCGCAACCGAGGATCCTGTGGGATTTCTGCGCGGCCTTGAACGGGCGGTCATAGACGAGATCCAACGTGCCCCGGAGCTACTGTTGTCTATCAAGACAGAGGTAGACAAAGACAAGAGCCCAGGCCGGTTCCTTCTCACTGGCTCTGCCAACCTTATGACAGTTCCCAAGGTAGCCGATTCTCTTGCCGGCAGAATGGAGGTGGTGAAGCTCCTTCCACTTTCTCGTTCAGAGATTCAGGGTGCGAAGTCGACGTTTCTGGACAACGCATTCAATGGCGCTGCGCCAACGGTCGAGACCACAATAATTGGTGACGATCTCATCGAGATGGTTCTAGCGGGCGGTTATCCCGAGGCACTTGATCGCCAAAAATGGGCTCGTAGGCAGGACTGGTATCATGGTTATGTGGACGCAATCGTTCAACGCGACGTTCGTGATATCGCACAGATCGAACAACTCGCGATCATGCCAAAGCTACTCGGCATTTTGGCCGAGCATTCCGGACAACTCGTGAACTATTCCGGCATTGGTAGCGCAATAAATCTCAATCATGTGACGACCCAGAAATATGTCCGCGTCTTCGAGAGCCTGTTTATCATTCAAACCCTGCAACCGTGGTTTACCAATAAGCTGAAACGCCTGACTAAATCACCGAAGCTTCATTTCTTGGATGCTGGCTTACTTGCTGCACTGCGCGATATTTCTCCAGATGTTGTCCACAAGGACAAAACGTCATTCGGCGCAATCTTGGAAACATTTGTCTTCAGCGAATTGCAGAAGATAGCCACCTGGAGCGAACAGAGATGTTCATTCTCCCACTTTAGAGACAAGGATAAGAATGAAGTCGACGTTGTTATCGAAAACAGGCGCGGAGAAGTTGTCGGTGTCGAAGTGAAGTCATCGGCTACAGTGTCAGCAGGCGATTTTTCAGGAATTCGCAGACTCGCAGAGGCATGTGGAGATCGGTTCGTTCAGGGGATCGTCCTCTATGACCATGATCAAGTCGTTCCATTCGCAGAAAATATGCGTGCGGTTCCACTCTCGTGCTTATGGTCGTCAAAATGAATGTACCGTGCGAACAGGTCAGAACGGACCGTATTAAAAATCATGGCCATTCTCCGCCAAAAGAAAGGGAAGTATCAAAAAGAAATTTTTCTCATGGGGGCGCAGTAGTAAATGAAAGCCTTTGAATTCGATCAGCACCTTATAACAACCTATGAGCAGTTCTCACGCTCCTTCACCTCAATTCGATCGGAAGATCTGAGGTCTGAAATTGATCGCCAGTATAACGAAGGGCGTTTCTGGCCCGAGGCACTGTTGTCACTCAATCCCCGTTATCGGTCGGACAAGAATATCGATGAACTTGTAGAGTCGGGCGATCTGGATGAGGCCACGGGCAAAGTGTTTCGTTTCGGCGATGCTCCCATGACGTTCTATCGGCATCAAGCCGAAGCAATCGCAAAGGCGAAAGCGGGCAAGAGTTATGTCGTGACGACCGGCACAGGATCGGGAAAGTCCATGTGCTTTTTTGTGCCGGTGGTGGACGCGATTATCCGGGCCTTGCGCGCAGGAAAACCAAGAAGAACAAGGGCGATCATCGTTTATCCGATGAACGCGCTGGCAAATAGCCAGTTGAAGGAGATCGACAAATTCATCAGCCAGTCGGGCCTTCCGGACAAAATGCGCCCAGTGATCAAGCGATATACCGGGCAGGAAAGTCAGGAAGAGCGCCAGAAGATTGCGGACAATCCACCGGATATACTTCTAACAAACTATATGATGGCTGAGCTCCTTCTGACGCGTCAGGATAAGCTTGACGCACAAGTGGTCGAGAATGCGAGCGGCTTGGAATTCATTATTCTGGATGAGCTGCATACCTACCGGGGACGACAAGGTGCAGACGTTGCCGTTCTTGTCAGGCGACTTCGAGACAGATGCGCACCCGACAGGGCGCCTGTCTGCATCGGTACTTCGGCCACGATGGCATCCGAGGGATCAGATGAAAGCCGAGCTGTTGCTGTGGCAAAAGTCGCCTCCCGTTTGTTCGGCGCGGATATCGGTCCCGATGCCGTTATTGATGAGTCCCTTCAGCGTGCTACGAGTGATAATATCAGTTTGGCAGAAGCTGTTTCTGCTTTGCCATCGGCTCTTGCTGACGGCGTTCCCGATGTTTTGGATGATCAGACACTCAGAACGCATCCATTGGCGGTCTGGACCGAGCTTGCTCTTGGTCTTGATGATGGGCTCGAGCTCAAACGACAAAAGCCGGTACCTTTCCAAAGTGCGGTTGATCGCCTCGTCGCAGACAGCGGCTCAAGCTCTGAGGTATGTAAAGGTGTTCTCCAGGATTTCCTGACCAAGGTCAGCCTCCCGGAGTGTGAGAGAGGAGGAAGCGGAGAACGGGCATTTCTCGCGTTCAAACTTCACCGCTTTATCTCCGGCGCTGGTGAGGTCTTCGCGACGCTTACAAAACATCCGAGAACCATCCTATTTGAAGGGCAGCTGGAGGATCCAAACGCGCCCGGCAACCGACTGTATCCAACACGCTTCTGCAGAAACTGCGGTCACGAATATCATGTCGTTACGAAGACTGACGATGACGGCCATACGAGATTTCTGCCGCGAGGCATCGACGATACTCCGCTTGAGTCAGAAGACGGTTCTGAGGTCGCTGGTTATCTCTGCCCCGTGCCAGAAGGCGACGCCGATTTTGTATTCGACGGAGACCTGAGCACGTTTCCCGAAAGCTGGCTTGAGGAACGCAATGGCGTGGAGCGGTTGCGGTCCTATCGCAGAGCGCGTGCTCCTATTTCCTTTTTTGTTGAAACCGATGGACGTCACAGTTCAGGCGGCCGGGAGTTCTTCTTTGTGCCGGGCAAATTCGCGTTTTGCCTTTGCTGTCAGGATGAACCGAATCAGGGCATGCGGGAACGCAGCAAACTTGCTGGCTTATCGGGTGAAGGCCGTAGCTCGGCGACGACTCTGTTGGTGTCGAGCGCCCTAGAATGGATGAATTCGGCCGAGAGTGGGGTTCCGGATACGAAGCGAAAGCTTCTCGGATTTACGGATAATCGGCAGGACGCGGCGCTTCAGTCCGGTCATTTCAATGACTTTCTTTTTGTCAGCCTTTTACGCGGTGCCATATTGCGGGCGATACTTGACGATGGCCATGACGGCCTGAGCGAGGATGAATTCGGCCTCAGGGTCGTCAAGGCGCTTGGCTTCATCTCATCCAATGCAGGGGCGCGGGTTCATTGGATGCTGGATCCATCTGCAGGTGCGGTTATTCGTGAGGATGCACAGCGCGCGCTCGCCAAAGTGCTTGCCCATCGAGTCTGGACAGATCTCCGTCGCGGGTGGCGTTACACGAATCCCAGCCTCTCAGTTCTCAATCTGATTGATGTGCGATTTGTTGGTCTCGAGGAAATTGCCAACGACCGCGAACGAATGATGGCTGTGCTGCCGGAGTTGGGAGAAGTCTCCGCCGACCAACGGCAAAAACTCCTCAAAGAACTGCTCAGCGCAATGCTCGCCGGTCTTGCAGTCAACACAGAGGCTCTGGATCTCGCGGTGCTCGACGGCGTGGCGCAGAAATCCAGATCGCTGCTCCGTTCGCCCTGGGCCATCGACAGTAAGGAAAAGCCTCGCGGGAGGTCTGCGCTGGTTCAGCGCGCACCCGGCAAGGGCGTGGTCAGCCTGCGCGAAGAACAAACGCTCCTACGCGCGGGCCATAATTCTCGTATCGCCAGACTGATCAACAAGAATAGCGTCATCGGAACAAAACTGGGCAAAAATGACTACCTGGATTTTCTCGGACGCCTTCTCGAACTTCTTTCCGATGAAGGTCTCGTTGTTCCCGTCGAAATTGACACAAATGTCATGGGCTGGCGGCTTACGCCGTCGGCTGTCAGGCTCGTGCCAGGGGATGCGCTACGAGACGTGGCTGCGCGGGGAAATGAGTATTTCCATAACCTATATCTCTCCATTGCGAGCGATCTCGCCCTGGGGCGGAGCGCATATTGGGGGCTGGAAGGCCGGGAGCACACCGCACAGGTAGCTCAAAAACAGCGCGAGTGGCGCGAATGGCGCTTCCGGTTCGAAAACGACGACCAGAGCAATCTGCAGGGTTCTGAATACAGAACCGAGATAAAGGCGACAGGTGAGTCAGACCAATTCCTTCCGGCGCTCTTTTGCTCCCCGACAATGGAACTCGGTGTTGATATCTCAGCACTGAACGCCGTTTACCTACGAAACGTGCCGCCAACGCCGGCCAACTATGCGCAGCGCGCAGGACGTGCCGGGCGCTCTGGTCAGGCTGCGGTGGTGGTCGCGTATTGTGCTTCAGGATCGCCGCACGATCAGTATTTCTTTGATCGCCGCAACGATATGGTTGCCGGCGTTGTGAGGCCCCCAGCTCTCGACATCACAAATGAGGAACTCGTTCGCTCTCATCTTCATGCCGTCTGGCTTGCAGAATCTAAGCTGGCCCTGTCTCCGGACATCCCGGAGATACTCGATCTGCAAGCGGAGAAATTCCGGCTCAAAGGCGACATCCTGAGCGCCATAAGCAAACCATCGCTCGTTTCGTCCGCAATGGTACCCATGAAGCGCGTATTGCATGCCATTCTGGCGGCTGATGGCGGAGCACTCCCAACATGGATGGATGATGCCGATGACTTCGTCCTCAGGGTGGCCATGGAGGCGCCGAAGTCGTTTGACCAGGCGTTTGGTCGATGGCGGGACCTCTATAAGTCAGCGCGCAGTCAACTGTCAGAAGCCAATGCTCGATCAGAGATTGCAGGACTCTCAGGAGCTGATCGACGGAAGATCAAGTCGGCGCAAATTCAGGCGAGTGATCAGATCGCCATCCTTGAGCAAGGCAAGGCATCGAATGGTTCGGATTTCTACTCTTACCGGTATCTAGCAACTGAGGGCTTTTTGCCGGGCTATAATTTTCCGCGACTGCCACTTTACGCTTTTATTCCGGGTGAAGACAAAACCGGATCGTTTTTGTCGCGGGCTCGGTTCCTGGCGATTTCCGAGTTTGGCCCACGGAGTCTGATTTATCACGAGGGCCGCGCCTATCGCGTCATGAAAGCGAAGCTGCCCCCGGAAGCACGAGGTGGTGACGGTTCGGAGCTCGCAACAAAGGATATCTTTATCTGCCAGGATTGTGGCGCTTGCCATGAAAATGAGGTGGAACGTTGCCATGGCTGCAACGCGCATATGGCCGGGGAAGTGCCGATCAAGAAGACACTGCGGATCGACAATGTCGAGGCCATGCCGACCGAGCGCATTTCGGCAAATGATGAAGAGCGGGTGCGCCAGGGTTTTGACATTCAGACGGTCTTCTCTTGGCCTCGCAAGGAAGGACAGATTCAGGTCACCGATGCTGATTTCCGGTGTGGTGAGAAAAGTCTGTTGGCGCTGCAGTATGCCAACAGCGCCGAGATCAGTCGTTTGAACAAAGGGCTCAAGCGCCGACGGGATCAAACCGTCTTCGGCTTCTATATTGACCCAAGAACAGGATATTGGGCCAAGTCCGAGGACGAAGACACGGAGACTGACGCGGCGCCGGACGTTGTGAGGCCTGTGCGGATTGTTCCGATCGTCAGGGACCACAAGAACGCGCTTTTGTTCCGGATTACAGATCCGCAAGCCTATGCTCCTCAAACGATCACCACCCTGCAGCATGCCCTGCTCAGGGGGATCGAGGTCGTCTACCAGCTAGAAGAAGGCGAAGTATTGGGCGAGCCCTTGCCTGCACGGGACAATCGCCGGGCGATGCTTGCTTATGAGGCGACCGAAGGCGGCGCGGGCGTTCTGACGCGTCTCATCGATGACCCTAAGGCAATCGCGCTGGTGGCCAAGACGGCGCTTGAGCTGATGCACTTTCAAAATATCGACAAGGCGATTGGCGCAGGTGATGCCACGTTGCTCACTAATGCAGACCATGAGGCCTGCGTTAGGGGCTGCTATCGGTGCCTGCTCTCATATTTCAATCAGCCCGATCACGAGCAGATTGATCGCGCGAGCGATGAAGTGAAGCAATTTCTGATTGACCTCGCCCGTGGCGAAACAATTGTTCTGCAAAGGACAAAGCCGGACGCGGAGGCTCATTTATGGCTCAATGCCTTTGCTGCAGCCAATCTGCCAGAACCAGATACGTTGCATCTCGAACTCGGTGACTCAAAGATCGAGTTCGGCTGGAAAACACATCGTGTTGCGGCAACTCTGCAACCGGTGACCAATGAGGTGGCAGGCGAGGCCCTGGAAAAGGGTTGGGAGATCGTCTCACTGCCCTCAAGTCCTGACGATGGTCTGCCATCTAAGCTGGTGACACTGTTGGGGGGTGACGCATGAGTTTCAACGTGTCACCGGGAGATCTTGTCCGGGCAAGAGGACGGGAGTGGGTAGCACTTCCTGCACCTGATAGTGACGTACTGGCATTGCGTCCGCTTTCTGGGAACGAAAACGACATCGTTCTGCTCAACCCTGAACTCGAACTGACGGCAGTGGAACCTGCTCGTTTCGACCTGCCGACTGATGCGGTGCCAACCGTTCAATCGAAGGCGGCCCTGCTCAGCGACGCGCTTCGACTTACACTGCGTCGGGGCGCCGGCCCGTTCAGGTCGGCCGCTCATCTGGCTTTCGAGCCTCGTACTTATCAACTTGTCCCCTTGCTAATGGCTCTGAGGCTTCAGGTTCCGAGACTTCTAATTGCTGACGATGTGGGGATTGGAAAAACCATCGAAGCCGGACTGATCCTGCGAGAGTTCATGGACCGGGGCGAGGTGGACTCCTTTTCTGTACTTTGCCCGCCGCACCTCGTGGATCAATGGCTCGTTGAGCTCAAGGACCGGTTTGGGATTGATGCGGTCCCGGTGACCTCGGGAACAGCGGCCCGTCTTGAACGCAATTTGCCCCTGGCCCAGACGCTGTTTGACGCATTTCCCTTCACGGTCGTCAGTCTTGACTACATTAAAGCAGAGAAACGGCGGGACGGATTTGCAAGGGCTTGCCCCGATTTCGTTATTGTGGATGAGGCTCACGCCTGCGTCGGCACCCACAAGGGCAAACAGCAGCGCTTCGATCTCCTTCAGGGGCTTGCAAAAGACGTCAATCGTCGCCTGATCATGCTGACTGCAACGCCGCATTCGGGCGATGAAGAGGCTTTCGCGAGGCTCCTATCACTAATCGATGGTGAGTTCGCCGGCGCAGACTTTGACAACGTGCGTTATCGGGAGCGCCTCGCGCGGCATTTTGTTCAGCGCAGACGTGTGGACCTGATTGAAGGTGACTGGGATGAGACGCGTTCCTTTCCAAAACATGAGACCACGGAGTTTTCCTATCGGCTGACGGGACCGCACCTGGACTTTCAGGAGGCGGTCATCGACTACTGCCTTGGCGTGGTGTCACGCGCGGGGAGTCAGCGACGCGATCAAAGGTTGGCGTTCTGGGGAACGCTCGCGCTTATGCGCTGCGTTGGGTCGTCACCGGCTGCTGCGCTCAGTGCCCTGAGGAACCGCGCCAGCAATGAGACTGAGCGCCTCGAACCCCAGATATACGATGAAGACGGCGATGACGAAGATGCCGTTGACCTCGAGCCGGGTACGGTCTTCACGTCAGACCCTGAACTGCTTGCGCTGCTTGATAGAGCAGAAGGGCTTACAGCCGAGCCAGACCCAAAAATTGATGCGCTCGTTAGCGCCTTGAAACCTCTAATCAAAGATGGGGTAAACCCGGTCGTGTTTTGCCGATACCTGGCAACCGCGGAATACGTGAAGGAACGGCTACGCAAGGCGTTTGGCAAACTCACAGTTGAAGCGGTGACTGGTGAACTGACACCTGATGAGCGCCGTGACCGGGTTGCCGAAATGGCGTCCGAAGACTCACAAAAGCAAACGCAGCGAATTCTCGTGGCCACCGATTGCCTGTCTGAAGGCATCAACCTCCAGCAACTTTTCGACACCGTGGTTCACTACGATCTTTCGTGGAACCCGACGCGCCACCAGCAGCGAGAGGGCCGCGTTGACCGTTTTGGTCAGCCTGCTGAACTGGTTCGGTCAATCATGATGTTTTCGCCCGACAGCGCAATCGACGGCGCGGTTCTGGACGTCATCTTGCGAAAAGCAGAAGAGATCAGGAAAGCAACCGGGGTCACCGTTCCACTACCGGAAGAACGGGGAGCGGTCACAGACGCATTGATGGCGTCGATGATGCTGCGTCGCAGCGGGCAACAACAACTCGCTCTCGATTTAAGGCTCGATGACGGCACGCGCGCCATTGAGGCGCGGTGGCGCGATGCCAGCGAGAATGAAAAGAAATCACGCGCGCGATTTGCCCAGAACGCCATGAAGCCGGGTGAAGTCGCACCGGAATGGAATAAGGTGAAAGACCTGCTCGGCTCGCCTGATGACGCAAGGGTATTTGTTGACCGGGCCCTGAGGAAATTCGGTGTACCGCTCGAGAAGAAGGGCGCCGTCCATCTCGCCCATGTCCACGCATTGCAGCCGAGCCTGAAAGAAAAACTGGATCAGCGCGGACTGAGGGACTCGGTGAGGCTTGCCACCGCTGAACCTGCGCCTTCGGGAACCAGTCTTCTGACGCGGACCCATCCCTTGACGTCCTCTCTGGCGGAAAGCCTCCTCGAAGCCTCTCTCGAACCTGAATCGTTGCCCGATCTTGGGATCGGCCGCGTTGGCGCCTGGCCGACGCCAGCGGTGTCCGTCATGACGCGCATTGCTTTGCTGCGGATCCGTTACAAGCTGACTATTCATGCGCGGAAGGAAAGGCTTCTCCTTGCGGAGGAAGCTGCGCTTGTCGCGCTACAGGGCCAGACCATCATTGCGTCCGGAAACGAGGTCCGCGACAGGCTCGGCACGCCGGCGACTGCTGACCTCGCAGACATCGCGCGTAGACGCCTCTCTGACGCAGCCAAAGCTGAGCTTCCTGCGATGCTTGAAGGTCCACTTGCGGACTTTATCAGGCAACGAGCAGAGGAACTCGTCGAAGACCATGCACGCCTGCGCGCCGCAGCGGGTTCCGCCTCCAGGGTCAGCGTTGAAGCGGTGCTGCCGCCGGATGTGATCGGGCTCTTCGTTCTGATCCCGGACGAGGCCTGAGCATGGCCCGTCGTCCTGTCACCGACCTTTCCGCCTGGCCGTCGATCAGCCTCGAAGGCAATCTGATCGCGCCTGCCATGCTGGCGCGGATTGATGAGCGCGCTGCGCCCGAACAGAGCCCGGAAGACTATGGCGTCCGCAAGGGTCTGACGCTTCGAGAGGAAATTTCCACCGCCTTCCGGGTCGGCCAGTCGCATTTTGATGCCTTCAGCAAGCTGAGCAATCCCTCTGCCGACGCAACGTGCCGTTTCGTGAAGGCCTTCCTCAAGGAGACGTTTGGGTTTGATGACATTGAGGATGGCGCAGGGCTGATCGCGCTCTCCGCTGGCGGTCATCGGATTCCTGTCATCGTCGTGCCGCCGGATGAAGACCGGCTTGACCGACGCAGCCCCACACTCTCGGTCGAGCGCTCCCGCTCGCCCGCCTTTGCGTTGCAGGACTATCTCAACGAAGAGGATGATGCCCTTTGGGGACTTGCAACCAATGGCGTCGTCATCCGTCTGATGCGGGACAACGCCTCTCTGACGCGCCCCGCATTCATAGAAGCGGACCTTGCCCAGATGTTCTCTAACGAGGATGCTGCGTCGTTCGGTCTGCTCTGGCTCCTCATCTGCCGCAGCCGTTTTGGGAATGCGGGTGCCCCCGCCACCGACTGTGCGCTGGAGCGCTGGCGGGAAACGGGCACGAAAGAGGGAGAGGTAGCGCGCGATCGGCTTGCGGTGCAGGTCAAACTCGCCCTCAACATACTTGGCTCGGGCTTCCTTGAGGCCAATCCGGCGCTCGCGGCCAAGCTTCAGTCAGGCGAGCAAAACCTCACCGAGTGGTTCAACGAGCTGCTGCGTCTCGTCTACCGGCTGATCTTCCTGATGGTGGCGGAAGACCGAAACCTTCTGCATCCGAAGGTTTCTCGCACTGAGGCCCGCAAGCTTTATGCGGACGGCTACAGCCTGGCCCATCTTCGCGCTCAGTGTTTTCGCGGGGCGACATGGGACCGCCACCATGACCGCTATGAGGGGGTGAAGATCATTTTCGGCTCACTGGCGGGCGGACAGGAGGCGCTGGCGCTGCCTGCGCTAGGCGGGCTTTTTGGATCGAACATGCTGCCAAGCCTTGAAACGGCGAAGCTGCGCAACCGCGCCTTCATGGAGGCGCTCTATCGCCTGTCCTGGCTTCAGGGAAGAACCGGCATGTCGCCCGTCAACTGGCGTGCCATGGAGACGGAGGAATTGGGGTCGGTCTATGAATCCCTGCTCGAACTCCAGCCCCAGCTGGGTGATGATGGCAAGTCGCTGGTCTTTGCGTCCGACGCCGCCGAGCAGAAGGGCAATCAGCGCAAGACCACCGGTTCCTACTACACGCCCGACAGCCTCGTTCAGGCGCTGCTCGACACCGCGCTCGACCCTGTTCTCGACAAGACTGAGGCAGAGGCGGAAGATCCAGAAGCCGCGCTGCTGAACCTCGCTGTCATCGACCCAGCCTGCGGGTCAGGACACTTCCTCCTCGCGGCCGCTCGCCGGATCGCATCGCGCGTCGCCCGCATTCGCGCCGACGGCACACCGGCGCAGGAGGATTTTCGCCATGCGCTGCGGGATGTCGCGCGGTCCTGCATTCATGGGGTGGACCGCAACCCGATGGCGGTGGAGTTGACCAAGGTCGCGCTCTGGATCGAAACCGTCGATCCCGGCCTGCCGCTTGGGTTCTTCGATGCGCAAATCCGCTGTGGTGATGCACTGCTAGGCGTGTTTGATCTCACCGTTCTGGAAGGTGGCATTCCGGATGCCGCCTACAAACCGCTGACGGGCGATGACAAGACGATCGCCAAATACTATCGCGACAAGAACAAGCGCGAAGTCAAAGAGCGCGAAAAGATCGACAGCGGCTTCGGGTTCAACCGCCAGCAGGATTTTATGCGCGAGTTTGCGCGCCTGCGCGCCATGCCGGAAAACACGGTCCGGCAGATCGAGGCAAAAGCTGAGAAGCTGCATGCCCTGACGGCGGAAGGTGCGACTGCCTGGACGCTGGAGACCGCCTGCGATCTCTACGTCTCAGCCTTCCTCCTGCCGAAGACGAAAGACGACCCACATGCCGGGCCGGACGGCCTGCCGCGCCGGGGTGCAGAGACCGTGCCGACTTCTGGTGCGGTCTGGGAATGGCTGCGGGGTGTGCAACTCTTCGGCCCGCTTTTCGCAAACAGTATCGACGCCGCCCGCAAAGCCCGCGCCTTTCATTGGCCGCTGGAGTTTCCCGACATCATGCAACGCGGTGGCTTCGACGTGGTGCTGGGCAATCCACCTTGGGAACGGGTTGAGGTCCAGGAGCAGGAGCTTTTCGCGTTGTCGCACCCAGAAATTGCGACCGCGAAGAACGCTTCGGAACGAAAGAAGAAAATCAATAGACTGCAGCTGGAGGAGCCGGAAGCATATGAAATGTGGCAGGACGCTCTTCGAAGCACCGCAGCCGAAGTAAACTTCTACAAGAGCAGCGGCAGGTTTCCATTCGGTAGCCCGGGGAAGGTAAACACGTACGCAGTGTTTGTCGATCTAGCTCGGCAAGCTATTCACCCGTTTGGACGAGCCGGCCTAATCATTCCAAATGGATTGGTCGTTGGCTTCACTTACAGAGAATTTCTCGGGCACATACTATCTGAAAAATCTCTAGTGTCTTTCTATGGATTTGAAAATGAAGAGAAAATATTCAGAGCGGTCCACAACGAAACAAAATTCGGGTTACTAACACTCGGTGGGTCTGCAGCAAAAGTCGAGCAACCCTGGTTCACTGCCCATATTCGGCAACCCGCTGAAATCGCTGATCCCGAAAAGCGCTATTCGCTAACCGTCGATGAAATTCGAGCGATCAACCCGAACACTTTGAACTTGCCAGCGTTTCGTTGGGCCAGAGACGCCAAGGTTACTGCGGCAATCCACACTGCCGCGCCAATCCTGATCGAAAAGGACGGAAACACGGTAGTACGTAATGACTGGCAGCTCACGTTCAAAACGCTTTTCAATATGGCGACTGATTCTGGGCAGTTCATCGACCATCAGGACGTTGCGCCAATAATTGAAGAGCGTCGCGGCGCGCTGGCAGTGCTTACAGATGGAAGGAAGGTATATCCCCTTTACGAAGGCAAAATGTACTGGCACTTCGATCATCGATACGGCACCTACGAGAACCAATCTCAAAAACAGGCCAATAAAGGCGTCTTGCCAAGAGTGCCTGACAGCCTTCACGAGTTAGCAGAGTATTGCGTGCAGCCTCGCTATTGGGTCGATGCTCGTTTGTGCGAAGAATTACTTGAAAAGGATTCAGATCGCGAGTGGTTTTACACGTGGCGAGATGTTGGTCCTACTGAACGGAGCTTCGTAGGCACGATTGCACCAAAAGTGGGGTTAGGTGACACGTCACCTTTTCTAGTTTCCAGCTTGCCACCAGCTGATGAACTTGCTCTTTCTACGTTTCTTTCGACTTTAGTTGTCGATTACGCCTTGAGACAGAAGTCGAACAGGATGTCGTTTTTCAACGTCGAACAACTTCCTATGCTGTCCAAGGCGACGCTTGATCTCACAATGGCCTGGTTGGGAGAGCCCACTAGAGATTGGATAAACCGCAGAGCGCTCGAACTTTTTTATACAAGTTGGGAACTCAAGGGCCTGTCGGACAGCATAAGCACTAAAACGCCTCCCTATAAGTGGGACGCTTACCGCCGTACAGTTTTGCAGGCTGAAATTGATGCCGCTGTTTTGCACCTGTACTCCTTAAACCGTGAACAAGCAGAGTGGCTCCTCGATTCCTTCACCGTTCTTCGAAAGTACGAGGAACGCGATCACGGCGAGTTCCGTACAAAACGGCTCGTGCTTGAAGCCTACGACGCGATGGCAAAAGCCAAAGCCGAAGGGGTAGCTTACCAGACGCCGCTATCGCCGCCCCCTGCCGATATCAGCCTTTGTCATGGCGCGGATGAATCCCGAAAACCTTGGGCCGAACAACCCATCCAACTCCCGTCGCTCGAACAGCTGCCCGATGCGATCTGGGCTCGGGCAGCGCCGTCATCGCAGCATGATCCGACAGCTGCGCTTGCGGCTATTCTGAAATCGCTGGATGAGCCAACAGAGATCCGGACTATCCGTCTCGCGGCCGTGATGATGCTTGAGCCGCATTTACTGACGTCGCTACTTACCGGTCAGGATCAGCAAGACTGGCGGCGGCTGGTGGGCCAGGAGGCTGAACCTCATACTGGCAATGTCGTCGGCTTTGAAGCGCGCACGACGCCAGGATGGAATGCCGCGATCACGAACCATCGCGGGAATGGCCGGCTGATCGAAGATCTGGCTCAAGGAACCTGGGCTCCCGGAACAGGCCTTGAGGCTTTCGACACAGCCGGCTGGCCAGAGGGACGGGCCAAATTCGCGCTCACTGTATTACGAAATCTCGACATCGATACGACCATAGAGGCAGCACCCGACGAAATTCGGGACTGGATCGGCAATGTTGCAACAGGATGACCTCTTCCCGGTTCCGCCTTTGAGCGTAGAGGTACCGCAAGGCCTCAATGAGCCTCGACTCTGGGTGCGTCGGCTGAAGATATGGGAGGCACCGGGTGGTGAGGTTATCCGCGACATTGAGCTTCGGCCGGGCCTTAACATCGTTTGGTCTCCGGACGGAGCCGATGATCCAAACAGCGACGTGCGCGCTATTGGGCACGGCAGCGGTAAGACGCTGTTCTGCCGCCTACTGAGGTATTGTCTTGGCGAAGTCCGTTTTGCTGACGAGGTGCAGCGGGATGCGATCTCGACGACGTTATTGAATGGAGTCGTCGGCGCCGAAGTGATCCTAGACGGGGCTTGTTGGGCGGTCGTGCGGCCGCTAGGCGCCCAACGCAAACACTTCGCAATCAAGGACGGCGATCTTAATGCCGTCGCGACGATGGAAGATGCGGCAACCGGCATTGAGCCGCTTATCGAAGCCATAGACGCCGCAGTACTTGGTGAAGGCACGGCACAGTTAGCGAGGTTGCCCTCAGGCCAACACGCTTGGCCTATCGCGCTCGCTTGGGCGTCTCGCGATCAGGAATGCCGCTTCGACGACGTGCTGGATTGGCGCTCGCCCGCATCGGGGTCCGACGCGCCGCAGCCGGCGAGTGGGGATGCGAAGGGACCGCGCCTTCTTGCGATGCGCGCCTTTCTGATGGCGATCACCGAGGACGAGCAAGCCGCTCGACGCCGGGAGCAGGAGATCTCAGGACAATTGGAAGAGGCGAAACGGCAGCGCTCATTTCTTGAGTGGGATCAGACCCGCCGCGTTGATCGGCTCGTGAGCGATCTTGGCCTGAGCGATACGTCACTCCCGGAGATGCCTCTTCGTCTCGACTCCCTGAAGTCAGCCGCGAGGCAGCGACTCGCGGCCGCCGCCAAGTTGCCTGCCGGCAATCCTTCCGAACTATCGGAGGCACGGAACTCACTTAAGGCGGCAAGAGCGACGCTGCGCGAGGCAGAACTCAAAGTAGCAGGTCTTGAGGTAAAACTGCCGCTGGAAGAAAAGATTCTCAGTCAACTGAACAGCGAAATTCCAGGGCTGTCTGCGGCCGCACAAACAGCCGCAAGTCCAATCTGTCCGATCTGCGAAGTTCCGCTCGATGCAGCCTTGGCTGAAGGCTGTAAGCTGTCCCATCGGCTTCCTGACGCTGCGCAATGTCGAGCGCGGTGGAATGCGAAGCGGCAAGAGGTTGAGGCTCAAGCGCAAGTTGTCTCCGGTGTGCGAACAGAGATCGAAAGCACAAAACCTGAGATAGCGCTCGCCGTCCAAAATGTTCAGCAAGCAGAAGAACGCGTGCGCAGGCTAGAAGAGGCGGCAGACGCCCGCAATACGACTTGGCGAACCGCGACCCGCAGTGTCGAAGACGCACAACGTTGCGCAGAACTTTTCGATGAGCTTGCTGCCGCGAAGACGACGATTAGCTCCGCTGATAGTGAGCTGCAGCGTGTGCGGGAGCAGGTGCGCGGCTTCGAGGACAAGCAGGCGCAGACCATTGGTGCGATTTCGCAGAAGTTCTCAGCAATTGTTCGCCGTCTTCTTGGTGGTGATGTCAAAGGCACAATCCGTTTAACTGGCAAGGGTCTTGAAATCAGCGTCGAGGCAGGAGGAGACCGACGGACTGCGGCTATCGAGTCATTGAAGGTGCTCGCCTTCGATCTTTCCTGCCTGTGTTTGAGTATTGAGGGGCGAACGCGCATTCCTGCGTTTCTGATCCACGACAGTCCGCGTGAAGCCGACTTGGGTCAAACAATCTACGATGAGTATTTCCAGCTTCTGAAACAGCTTGAGGAAGAGCTTGCGGGTGCTGTTTTTCAGTACGTCGTGACGACCACGACGAAACCGCCGCAAGAAGTCAATTGTGATCCCTGGCGTCGGGTGGTGCTGCGGGGCGCACCCGGTTCGGCCCGCCTTCTGCGGCGCGACCTGTGACATTGTGAGAAAATGATCGAAAGCCCACAATCCTTCATCGTCTCAACCGAATGCCAGAAGGCGGCCGAGCGGCACGGCTTTCGGCGTCGGCTTGAAGAGGACAACGGATGGACGGCATTTCAGTCGACGACAGCGCAGGGAACAATTTGGCTAGCCTCAAGAGGGGCGTCAGGTCCTTGGTTCCTGGCGCTTGACCATGGCGGTGTGATCGAGGAGATCCGCCTGAATCTAGTGCCGGTCGACGGTCCGGGCCTCGCTCGTTTCCAATTTGAGGATCTTCGCGAGCTATACGAGGTTCTTCCGCAGGTTTACGGGCTGGCGGCGAGTTTGCCGGATAGGCCGCTGCGCACCTTTCAGACAAAAGTCAGGGACCTTCCACGCTCGACAGAGGCGGAGCGCCTGGTCGTTCAGCGCATCGGACAGAACATCTTTAGAGAGAGCCTAATGGACTACTGGCAAGGCCGTTGTCCTTTGACGGGAATAACAGACCCCGCACTGCTTCGCGCTTCACACATCGTTCCCTGGAGCGAATGCGAAAGCGATGCAGATCGACTTGACGTCCACAACGGCTTGTTGCTGTCGGCCCTCTGGGATGCCGCATTTGACCGAGGGCTTGTAACGTTTGGAGACGATGGAACGCCGGAGTTTTCTCCCAACCTTAGCGAGCGTGGACGTGATGAACTGCGATGGCATTCGCAAATTCCGCTTACAGATGACCACCGATCGAGACTGGCGCAACACCGCGCGCGAATTAAGGCCAAGTCTTAAATCGCAACTGCCTCGTCGTTGGGTTCACGCCTCTCTGCTTGCGCCAAGAAACGATCCAAGGCCTGTGTTCTGGATGTTCGATCCAACGCATAGGCGGTTTGCTTGAACTCGTTTCCCTCGAGCAATCCATTTATGTAACCGGCGATTGTGTCGGCCGCCATGATGAGTACGCTATCGAGGGAGTGGATATACTTGCTCGTGATTGAGTGGGTCGCATGGCCAAGAAGCGTGGCGATTGTGCTCTCGGTAAACCCGAGATCGTTCGCGATGCTAGCAAAGCTGTGTCTCAAGACGTGAGCTGTGAGGTCTGACAGTTCGGAATCGCCGAACATCTTCCGCCATTGCCTTGGCAGGCCGCCATAGGTATCCGCCCCACGTTTGCCCGGAAAGACGAAATCGCTCGTCGCTGTCTTGCGACGGGCTTCCAGCAACTCGATTGCCGGCAAACCAATTGGTCGGACGGAAGCGCCTTCTTTCGAGTCTTCCAAGCGCAAACAGCTGTTCTCAAAATCCACTTCGCTCCATTTCAGGGCGATGACCTCACCGCGGCGGCAACCAGTTAGAGCTAGGAGGCGGGTGATCCCGACAGTCCAAGCAAGGTCGGCGTTTTCCTCCGCTTCTTTCAACATTCGTCCAAGTTTGTGATACTCGTCCTTGCTCAACCTGCGATCTCTCACTTGATCCTTGGGCTTCCTTATCCCGTGAGCAACATTGTGTTCGATGATCCCCATGCTGATCGCATAAGTGAGCATCGAGCCGGTGAGACCTACGCATTTGCTGGCCGTGCCTCGGCCGCCGCGCAGGACGGATTTGCCACGCTTCTTCGTTTTCTTAACCGCCTTAGTCTTCCCGGCGATGACGTCGTTCATCATTTTCGTCACATCGGCCTTGGTCAGATCCTGAACGCGGCGCTGTCCTATGAGGGGTATTATGTGGCCACGCAGCTGGCCTTTGTTCACGTAGATCGTCGATGGTCGCTTAGGGCGACCGCCTTTGCCCATGATAAGGCCCGCGTCCATCGCTTCGATGTAGCGTTCGGCAAGTTCACTGACAGTAATCGCGTTGCGATCTGCCTGCCTGGCCTCCGCCGGATTCTCGCCTTGTGCGATTTTGCCAAGTTGGACTTTTGCTTCCTTCCGCGCCGTATCCGGCGTCCAGATGCCATGAAGGCCGATACTATAGCGGCGCGATCGACCGGCAGCCCGGTATTGGAGAACATAGCTGCGCTTTCCTGACTTGAAGACACGCAGCCCGAAGCCGGGCAGTTCGTCATCCCAGATGACGTAATCCATTTCTCGGACTTCGGCGGCGTCCACGACGCGCTTGGTGAGTTTTGGCATGAGAAGTCGCACCTTTCCGGCCGGTCCCGCGTAAGCACTGCGTAAGCAGTAGGGCGGAAATCGCGACCTGTATTCGGATAGAGACTTCGGCGGAGCGCTTCAGAAAAACAACGTCTTTCAACGCATTATCGCATAAAGACGTGCTCTATCGCATGTTTCGGATAGGTGCTATTAATTCCTCCGAAGGCAGAGGTCAGAGGTTCGAATCCTCTCGGGTGCGCCATAGCCAATCGCCTGAGATTGGCGGAACAAGCGACAGGTGATTGCGAAGCGATCGCCGAGAGCGACAACTGTAAAAGTCGGACCTTTCCCAGCGCGTGCACCATCGCTTGCGATCGCGGCGCCTTGTTCCCGCACGATGGCTTTGACATGATTGCGGCCGAACCGGAGACTGCACCATGAACATTGGCGAAGCGGCAGAGCGCACGCAGCTGCCGCCAAAAACCATCCGTTATTACGAGGAAATCGGCCTTGTTCGTCCAGGTCGCGCCGACAATGGCTATCGCGACTACGCCGAAAAGGACGTGCATCGCCTGGCCTTTTTGCAGCGGGCGCGCGGTCTGGGGTTCACGATCGATGAGTGTCGCCAGCTTCTTTCCCTCTACGACGACACCCACCGGGCGAGCTGCGACGTCAAAGCGCTGACCTTGGAAAAGATCAGCGAGATCGACACCAAGCTCGCCGAGATGCAGGCCTTGCGCGCCACGCTTGCGACCTTGGCAGAGACCTGCGCGGGCGACGATCGTCCCGATTGTCCAATCCTCAACGATATGGCTGGCCAGTCCCAAGCCTAGCACCTGGCGCCCTTGTCTTCGCTTGTGCCGCGCAACCGTGACGGTCATCACAGAGTGGTGTCGATCTACCGACTAGCGTGCCCTTGACCTTAGGGCCATAGCGGCCATCAATCGGCACTTCTGCTTTCAGATTTGGTTGATCAGACCGACGGCGAAATGAGCCTTGCCACCACGCTGAATGTCCAGGCTCGATTGACCTTCCTAGGTGGACTGGCAATCCACGAAGATGTGGCGCGCAAGGGATTGGCTCTCGATGGCGCCGAAGTATGCTTGCTCCGCGATCGGCTCAACCTCACGTCAGCGTTTGCCCAGGGCGCGAATAGGACCGAACAGGACGGTACAGAACTTCGACTCACCAGTATCGCCGGCGATGGTCACTCGCGGCGCCACGACCCGCAAGCCGCCAGTCTCTTTTGGTATCTCCACATTGATGGGCTAATGGCCAAGGGCAGCCGCGATGTGGAGATCACCCCGCAGGCCTTGGCGGTCCGCCGGATGTACCAGCCTGGATCAGCGATCAGCTTGGCGGCAACAATTTGACCGACTGGATCTCTGATTCGACGGTTCGGCAATACGCTGAGCAGCTGGCTGAGAGCGGGCGTAACCACGTCGCTGGGCAGGTGCGCGACTATGCTGGACGTGGGTTCAATGAAGTGTCCGACGCGCTGCAGCGGCATGGCCTTGGCGGCGGACGCGGCACCGAGGGTGGATCACCCACCACAACGGGCTTCAGCGCGGCCATGCAGCAGGTGGTAGAAGGGTTGTAGGAGCGTCCTGTTCCGTTACGGCACGGGCGCTGTTGACGGTCTGAACGGTCCATCAAGGTGAACGAGGCTTTATCACGGGCACTTGCTGCGCGCTGAGCGCAGCGAAGCCGTGGGGGCCATCAACCGTGCATCGTTCACTTTTTTCGCTTGCGCTGGCTGCTTCAGCCTGCCTGTCGACGCCAGCGCTCGCTGCTGACCAGCTCGCCTACCAACAGGCCGCACCCCAGCCGACAATCGTGCGCGATGGACCGCCACGCTGGACGGGGTTCTACTCCGGGGTGCATGCCGGACTTGGCTTTGTTGACAGCTGGGACAATGTCGACGGTTTGCTGGAAGACAAACAAAGCTTCTTGGGCGGTGTCCACGCCGGCGGATCGCTGCAGGTGAGCAACGTCGTGCTGGGCATCGAGGGTGATGCGTCGCTGACCAACTTCACCCGCCCGCGGGTCGGCGTAACATCGCTGGAAATTTCCATTCCCTGGTCCGCTTCGGTACGCGGCCGAGTCGGCTACGCTTTCGGGCATCTTCTGATCTACGGAACCGGCGGCCTCGCGGTGGCCGGTGTCGAAACGACCTCGGCGACGGCGAGCTCATCGGACACGCGCTACGGCCACGTGATCGGTGCTGGCGTGGAGTGGGGCCTAACGCGCAACATTGCCCTGGGCGGAGAGCTTCTGCGCTACGACTTTTCCAAGGAAAACCTAACTCTCGGCGCGTCGTTTCAAAGCGAGCACAGCCAAGACGTGGTGCGCGCACGACTGTCTTATCGCTATTAGCTGCTGAGCCTAAGCCAAAGCCTCTTTCAGCGTGTGCCAGCTGGCTTTGGGCGTGCGGTCGAGGGTCTCGAAATCGACATGCACCAGGCCAAACCGTTTTTCGTAGCCAAGCGCCCATTCGTAATTGTCGAGCAGCGACCAGATCGTGTAACCGCGCACATCGATTCCTTCGGCGAGTGCCTGTATTACGCGGTCGAGATGATCTGATAGGTATCTGATGCGCTGATCGTCCTGCACCACCTTCTCCCCATCTGCGCCATCTTTGAGTACATCGTAGGACGCCAAACCGTTCTCGGTCACGTAGATCGGCAGATCGGTGTAGCTTGCCGTGTGTCGCAGGAAGTGCAGCAGGCCGTCGGGATAAATTTCCCAGTCCATCGCCGTTTTTTCCAGCGGCCCATCGCGCTCTTCCAGAAACGGAAACTGGTCGGACCCGTCCGGGCCGATCAGCTTGCGCGTGTAGTAATTGATGCCGACCCAATCGAGCGGCTGGGCAATCGTCTCAAAATCATCCTGCCAGCCCTCGGGCATATGCGGGCCCAGATGGGCCAGCACATCGTCCGGATAGGCCTTTTTGAAGATGCCGCCGAGAAACCAGCGATTGTAGAAACCGTCATAAAGCTGTGCGAGCTCTTGCGCGCGCTCGCTCTCGTCGACCGGCTGGGCATATTCATGGTTCATCACCGCGCCGAGCCCGGACATCCCCAGAGCGCGCATCGCCTGTGTCGCCTTGCCATGGGCGAGCAGCACGTGATGCATCGCGCGGGCCGCGGCGCGGATGTCGCGCAGGCCAGGCGCGTGATGGCCCATGAAGTGCGAAAGCCAAGCCACACACCAGGGCTCGTTGATCGGCGCGGTCCTATGCATACGGTCACCGATGCGACCCATGATGCAGGTGGCAAAATTGGCAAACCGGTCGGCGATGTCGCGATTGCGCCACCCCCCTTGGTCGGCGAGCGGCGAGGGAAGTTCCCAATGGTAGAGCGTGGCCATCGGCTTGATGCCGCGTTCCAGCATCCCGTCCACCAACCGGTCATAAAAGTCCAGGCCTTCAGGGTTAGGCGTCACGCCATCAGGCATCACCCGCGCCCAACTGGTGGAGAACCGATAGGCGTCGAGATTGGCACCGGCCACCAAGTCAAGATCATCGGCCCATCGGTGATAGTGGTCGCACGCAACCGCACCGTTCTCGCCGCGCACCACATTGCCCGGCGTTGCGGCGAACGTGTCCCAATGTGTTTGGCCGGCGCCGCCAAAGCGGTGACCTTCGATCTGATAAGCCGATGTGGCGGTGCCAAATACAAAACCGTCGGGAAAATCAGCGCGGGCGTGCGGAAAGGTCATGGGTGAAGCGTCCTTGCGCGTCGGGTGGGCAAAACCACGCTGCCCATAGGGCGCCCAAGGTCCAAACGCAAACAAAACCGGGCGCCGCTAGGCGATCAACAGTTGAAACCGCTTTGGCGCTTGGCGGCGTTTCTTTCCCAAAGGGAAGAGGGCGCAGCTTTTGTTTCGCGCAAATCGCTTGACAGAATGAGGAAGGAACGGTGATGGTGAGCTAACCTATTCCGGAAGCGCTTTCAGTGCGCCTGAATGGGCGGGATTTAAAGCCGGACATTAGACCCGGCACAAAGGGAGAGACCAATGAAAAAACTGCTTCTTGCAGGTGTGGCCCTGTCCGTGATGGGCGCAACATCAGCATCGGCACAAGACCTGACCTTTGCACCGGGTTCCGGCGACTTCAGCTGGGGCGGTTACGAAGAATTCTCAGCGTCTGCCGACTTTTCCGGCGAACAGCTCACCGTCTTCGGCCCATGGCTTGGTCCTGACCAAGCTGTTGTAGAGAGCGTTCTGGCTTACTTCGCGGCAGCGACCGGTGCTGATGTGCGTTATGTCGGTTCCGACAGTTTTGAGCAGCAGATCATGGTGGACGCCGAAGCCGGCTCTGCCCCGAACGTTGCTGTGTTCCCGCAGCCCGGCCTTGCTTCCGACATGGCCTCGCGTGGTTTCTTGACACCTTTGGCTGATGGCACCGGCGAATGGATCCGCGAGAACTATGCCGCCGGTCAGTCCTGGGTTGATCTGGGCACCTATGCCGACGCCAGCGGCGAGGATAATCTCTTCGGCTTCTTCTACAAAGTCGATGTGAAATCGTTGGTTTGGTACTCGCCGGAAAACTTCGAAGATGCCGGCTACGAAGTGCCCGAAACCATGGAAGAGCTCAAAGAGCTGACCGACCAGATGGTCGCCGATGGTGAGACTCCTTGGTGCATCGGTCTGGGTTCAGGCGGCGCAACCGGCTGGCCGGCAACCGACTGGGTGGAAGACATGCTTCTGCGCACCCAGACACCGGACGTCTACGACCAGTGGGTGAGCAACGAAATTCCGTTCGATGATGAGCGCATCGTCGCTGCCATTGAAGAGTTCGGCTACTTCGCCCGCAACGATGATTATGTTGCTGGTGGTGCTGGCGCCGTTGCCTCCACCGACTTCCGCGACAGCCCGCAGGGTCTCTTCGACTCCCCGCCGCAGTGCTACATGCATCGCCAGGCTTCGTTCATCCCGGCCTTCTTCCCTGATGGCACCGAAGTGGGTGAAGACGTCGATTTCTTCTACTTCCCAGCGTATGAAGAAGCCGATCTCGGTTCGCCGGTTCTCGGCGCAGGCACGCTGTGGGCGATCACCAACGACTCGCCTGCTGCCCACGGTCTGATCGAATTCATGCAGACGCCGATCGCGCACGAAGTATGGATGGCCCAAGGCGGCTTCCTCACACCGCACACCGGCGTGAACACCGATGTGTTCGTCGACCCGACCGTTGCCAAGATGAACGACATTCTTCTCTCGGCGACCACCTTCCGCTTCGACGGATCGGACCTGATGCCAGGTGGTGTCGGCGCTGGTTCGTTCTGGACCGGCATGGTTGACTATGCCGGCGGCGACGACGCGGCGGCGGTTGCTGCTGAAATCCAGGCTTCCTGGGAAGCGCTGCAATAAGACAGCGCGCCGAGCCTAAGGCTCGCTAACGCCTGACGCATTTGGACTGCCCGGCGGCATCAATCCGCCGCTGGGCAGCCCCCATAAGAACCAAAAATCAAAAGGGGAGGGGGAGCCATGAATCCGGCCATTCAGGGTCTGATCACGATCATTGTCGGGGTAGGCGGCTGCGTCGCTTACTTCTATTTCTCCAACCAATTTCTGGACAAAGTCATCTTCCCGGCGACGGGCAAGAATGCTGGGCGCAATATATCGCGCGCCAATATGGTCCGGCCTTGGTTGTTTCTGTTTCCGGCGATTTTCGCGCTGGGGCTTTATCTCGCCTATCCGGTCGTGGAGACGCTGCGGCTCTCTCTGACGGATCGCGACGCCGGCGGCGCTTTCGTCGGCCTTGCCAACTATAATCAGATGTTCAGCGAGCCGAAATTCTGGGAAGCGCTGACCAACAACTTCCTCTGGCTCTTGGTCGTGCCGGCTTTTTCGACGGCCTTTGGGCTGCTCGCCGCACAGCTGACCGATCGCCTCGCCTGGGGGAACATTGCCAAATCGCTGATCTTCATGCCGATGGCGATCTCTTTCGTTGGTGCCGCAGTGATCTTCCGACTGATTTACGTCGCCCGGCCTGAAGAACAGGCGCAGATCGGTGTGCTCAACGCGGTCTGGCTACAGTTTGACGGCGGCTCGGGCAGCTTCATCATGTTGAAGCTTCTGCCCGCGATCATCCTGCTCTGTTTCGCCGGACTCTGCCTTTACGTCGCCTATCTGTTGGTGAAACCCTATTTCACCGGTGGCAAGACCGGCGGCATCCTCATGCAGCTGCTCCGGCTCATCTTCGTGGTCGGCGGCGCGTTTTTGGCGTTTCAGGCCTTGGGCGCCACGCTGAACCTGTTCGGCGCTGAACTGCCCTATGGCGAACCGCAGCAATGGCTCACCATCCCGTTCTACAACAACTTCTTCTTGATGATTGTTCTGATCTGGATCCAGACCGGCTTTGCGATGGTCATCTTGTCGGCGGCCTTGCGCGGTATTCCTGAGGAGACCGTTGAGGCGGCTATCGTCGATGGCGCCAACCCGTTTGAGGTTTTCTTCAAAATCAAGGTGCCGCAGATCATGGGCACCATCGTGGTGGTCTGGACGACGATCACGCTGGTCGTCTTGAAGATCTTCGACATCGTTTTCGCCATGACCAACGGTCAATGGGAAACGCAGGTTCTTGCCAACTACATGTTCGACAAGCTGTTCCGCGCCAATGATTGGGGCGTTGGATCGGCGAGTGCCATCATCATTATGTTGCTCGTCAGTCCGATCCTCATTTGGAACGTCTACAACGCCCGTAAGGAGATGCGCTGATGGCCGCTATTGCCGGAACCAAATCGAGCCTTACCTGGGCCGTTCAACTCTCCACCCTTGCACTCGTGCTCTTGTGGATTTTCCCAACCGTCGGCCTGCTTGTTTCATCCTTCCGCACGGTCGACCAGATCAACTCGTCCGGCTGGTGGGCCTCGCTCACCGCCGCTGAGCAAAACGTGGTTTTCCGCACCGCTGATCCCGATGAGAACCGGGTCGCCGGCGGCGCTGATGGCACTACATTTTTGGTTGCTGGCAATGTTTTTGATGACGAAGCATCAGGAGCCACCATTGGCGCATGGGGCGTGTCGTCCCGTGCGATCGACACGTACCAGGCGGGCGACACCGCCGACCTCGGCGATGGTGAAACCATCACCGTCGACGCTGAAGGCAACTATGCCTGGAGCGGCAATGACGAGCAAATCTCTGGTCGCGGTCAACGCATCTTCGCGACCATTACCGCGCCACCTGACTTCACGCTGGACAATTATGAGCAGGTTCTCCTGTCAGGCGACAGCACCGACTCCATGGCCAAAGCGTTCTTCAACACGCTGACCGTCACCATTCCGGCAACGATCATCCCGATCGTCGTTGCAGCCTTTGCCGCCTATGCGCTGGCCTGGATGGATTTTCCCGGCCGTGCGCTGCTGATCGCCATGGTCGTGGCGCTGCTCGTGGTGCCGTTGCAACTGGCGCTGATCCCGCTGCTCCGCCTGCATTTGGAGATCGGTATTGGCAAGGGGTATCTCGGCACCTGGCTTGCCCATACCGGCTTCGGGCTGCCCTTGGCGATCTATCTCTTACGCAACTACATGGTGGGTCTGCCCAAGGACATCATTGAGAACGCCAAAGTGGATGGCGCGACGGATTTCCAGATCTTCACCAAGATCATTCTGCCGCTGTCCTTCCCGGCGCTCGCCAGTTTCGCCATCTTCCAGTTCCTCTGGACCTGGAATGACCTGCTCGTCGCCAAGGTGTTCCTGATCGACGCAACGGGTGAAACCACGGTGATGACCAACCAGATCGTGGAGCTCTTGGGCACACGTGGCGGCAATTGGGAAATTCTCGCGACGGCTGCCTTTGTCAGTATCGCCGTTCCGCTCGTGGTGTTCTTTGCGATGCAGAAATATCTCGTCCGCGGGCTACTCGCCGGTTCGGTCAAATAATAGCCGGCGGCGAGGAAGCCGCCGGCAATAAGTCCCAAGCGCGCTCACTGAGCGTTTGCGTAACAAACGATAAGAAAGTTTCAGGGGGAAGAGTACCATGGCATCGCTACTCTTAAAGGACGTCGCCAAATCCTACGGCAAGGTTGAAGTCCTCAAGAATATCGACCTCGATATCAAGACCGGCGAACTCATCGTGTTCGTTGGTCCATCGGGCTGCGGCAAGTCCACGCTGCTGCGGATGATCGCTGGGCTGGAAAGCATCACCGGCGGTGATTTCTACATTGACGACGAGCGCATGAACGAAGTGCCGCCATCCAAGCGCGGCATTGCGATGGTTTTCCAGTCCTACGCGCTCTATCCGCACATGACGGTCTACGACAACATGGCGTTCGCGTTGACCCTTGCCAAAATGCCCAAGGATGAGATCGACCAGCGCGTCCAAAAGGCTGCCAACATCCTTCAACTTGGCGAGTATCTGGAACGCTTGCCCAAGGCCTTGTCTGGTGGTCAGCGCCAGCGCGTTGCCATCGGTCGCTCCATCGTCCGGGACCCGAAGGTCTATCTCTTCGATGAGCCGCTCTCCAACCTCGACGCGGCCCTGCGTGTCGACACCCGCATTGAGATCGCGCAGCTCAAAGAGGACATGCCAAATTCGACCATGATCTACGTGACCCACGATCAGGTCGAGGCCATGACGCTGGCTACACGCATCGTTGTGCTCAACAACGTCACGCACACCATCGGTCAGGTTGGCACGCCGCTGGAGCTTTATGAGAAACCCCGCAACACCTTCGTTGCCCAGTTCATCGGCTCGCCGAAAATGAACCTGATGAGCGCCAAGGTGATCAGCGGTGGCGACAGCACGACCATCAAGCTCGACCATGGCGAGGAAGTTGTGGTGCCGATCAAGACCGATGCGTCAGCCGGCGAAACCGTGTCCTTCGGCATCCGCCCGGAAGATTTTGTCGTGGCCCAGGAAGGCGACCCGGTCATCTATTCCGGCGAAGCGCTTTACTCCGAACGCTTGGGCGAGGTGACGGTTGTGTACCTTAAGCCTGCCGCGCAAGGCGAAGCTTCCATCATCGCCAAGATCCCTGGCATTGCCCATGTGAAAAAGGGAGAAACGCTGAACCTCACTGGCGCGTTCGACAAGATGCACCTGTTCGACGCGGACGGTCACAGCTTCCTCTACAAATAAGCGCGAACGTGGCGCGTGGCGTTGCCCGGCGATGAGCAGCTAGACGCCACGCTCTGATACATCATGTGACCGTGATAAGGCCTGCCCCAACTTGCGCTGAGCCGCGCAGGGGCCTAAGGCGGGCGTGATGACCGCATCCGACCCCATGTCTGGTACCAAGTCTGGCACTATGCCTGGCACAGCGTCTGCGCCGACGCGCATATCCGTCGCCAGCGATGACGGCCAGAAGGTCTTGCAGCGTCTGCTGCTCGACACCGGCAAACGCTATGTCGGGCGCTATGCGTTAGCGTTCTTCTTCATGGCCGTCGCGGCGGCGGCCACGGCTCTCACCGCCTACATGATGCGCGACCTCATCAATGAGGTCTTCATCAACCGTTCGCGCGAATGGCTGATCTTTATCGGCACGGCGGTGGTGGTGATTTACCTCGCCAAGGGCGCGTCGATGTATTTCCAGATGGTCATCATGGCCCGCATCGGCAATTCGATTGTCGCCGATGTACAGAACCGCATGTTCAAGCGGCTCCTGGAAGAGGATGTCGGCTTCGTTCAGGGTCAGCCTTCGGCGGAAATTGCCGCCGTCTTCGCCAACAATGCCAACGCCGCCCGCCAAGTCCTCAATCTCATTGTCACCGGCGCCGGACGCGATGTGCTGTCGCTGATTGGCTTGTTGATCGTCATGATCATCCAAGACCCGATCATGTCGCTCTCGATGATCGTGGCCCTGCCGATCATGGCCTTCCTGATCGAGAAAATGATGGGTCGCGTGCGCCGCATTGCCAAGCGCCAGGTCTCGCTAACCGCCGAGATAGGCAACTATGTACGCGAAACCGCCCAAGGTTTCCGGATCGTCAAAGCCTTCCGCATGGAAGACGAACTCGGCGGACGCATCGGCGGCACCATCGATGATTTGCGCAAGACTGCCGACAAGATCGCCATCTATCAGGCCCGGCCGGTGCCGCTGGTTGAAACCATGGGCGGCATCGCGGTCGCCATCGTCATTTTTTATGGCGGTTACCGGGTTATCGAACAGGGCCAGTCTCCGGGCGAGTTCTTCTCCTTCGTCACGGCCTTGCTGCTCGCCTACGAGCCAGCTCGCAAGCTCGCCAATCTGCGCGTTCCGCTGGAAGCCGGCCTAGTCGGCGTGCGTATGATGTATGGCTTCCTCGACCGTCCGCCATCGAAGCGTGAGGCCGGCACTGGCAAGCCCTTTGCGCTTGAGAAAGGGCAGATCACCTTCGATCAGGTGAGCTTCGGCTACCATCCTGGCGGGGACGCTGTCCTGCAGGGGCTGATCTTCACCGCACCTGCCGGCAAGACCACGGCGCTGGTCGGTGCGTCGGGCGCCGGCAAATCCACTGTCATGGCGATGGTGCTAAGGTTCTGGGATCCAGACGGTGGGCAAATCACCATCGATGGGCAGGACCTGAAAACCCTCTCGTCGTCTTCCTTGCGCGCGTCCATGGCCTATGTCGGGCAGGATGCGTATCTGTTCGATGGTACGGTGGCCGACAATATTCGTGCTGGTCTGCCGGATATCGACCAATCCACTATCGAAGAAGCCGCGCGCCGGGCAGAAGCCCACACCTTCATTACTGCGCTGCCGCACGGCTATGAGACGCCGGTGGGCGAACTTGGCTCCTTGCTGTCAGGCGGTCAGCGCCAGCGGATCGCCATCGCCCGGGCTTTCTTGCGCGACGCGCCGATCCTGTTGCTCGACGAACCGACCTCGGCACTCGATGCGCATTCTGAAGACGCAATCCAGGCGACGCTGGCCCGGCTTTCCGAAGGCCGCACGACGCTGGTCATCGCCCATCGGCTCTCCACCGTGCGCGGCGCTGATCAGATCATCGCGATGGAACAGGGCCGCGCCGTCGAGCAGGGTACCCATGACGAGCTCATGGCCCATGGCGGTCATTACGCCGCGCTGCACGATCTTCAGTTCGGCACCAGCCGGCTGACGGCTTAGCCAGCCGAACCAGTACCAATTAGGTGTAGGTGGCGAAGAACGCGTCCAGCGGATCAAGCGAGATGCCCATGCCGTCGAGCTTTCCGCCAAAGCCGTGCCCGCCAATCGGGCTGATCGGGCCGAAGCCGCCGGTGGCAAAGCTGCCAGGCGCCGTGCCGAGATTGAACACGCACAAGATGCGCTCGCCCTCATAGTCGCGGGTAAAGGCCAGGACGTCGCCTTGCGTGTCATGGAACGTCATCGAACCGCGCAGCAGCGCCATCTGTTCGCGGCGCCAGCCCAGGAACCGGCGCACATGGCGCAGCGGCATCCGATCATCGGCCTCCTGCACTGAAACGGCGCGCGCGACATGCTCCGGCGGCACCGGCAGCCACGGCGTGCCTTCTGTAAAGCCGCCATTCGACGCGGCGGGGTTCCATGGCATCGGCGTGCGGCAGCCGTCGCGGCCCTTGAACTCCGGCCAGAAGCGGATGCCGTAGGGGTCCTGCAGTTTCTCGAACGGCACGATCGCCTCGGTCAGACCAAGCTCCTCACCCTGATAGATGCAGGGCGTGCCTTTAAGCGAGGTCAGCAGCGCGATCAGCAGCGGCGCGGCCCGATCCTGCTCATGGCCAAGCTGCCAACGACTAAGCACCCGTTCGACGTCATGGTTGGAGAAGGCCCAGCTCGGCCAGCTGTTGCGGTTGCTCTCCATGCGCTGGGCAACCTGGCGGATGAAATCCGCTGAGAACTGGCGATCCAGAAAATCGAACGAGTAGGCCATGTGCAGGCGCTTGCCCTGCTCGGTGTAGTCGGCCAGCGTGTCGTACATGTCGAGCACGGCGCCCACTTCACCGACGGTCGTCGTCGCTGGATACTCGTCCAGCAGCGTGCGCATCTTTTCCAGGAAAACCAGATTGTCCGGCCGGGTGATGTTGTAGATCGGTTGCTGCAAACCGTAGGGGTTCTGCTCCGGGATGCCGTTGACCTTCATCCCCTCTTCGACGGGCGGATTGTCGCGCAGCTCCGCGTCATGGAAGTACATGTTCACCGTGTCGAGACGGAAGCCGTCCACGCCACGCTCCAGCCAGAAGCGGGCCGCGTCGAGCACCGCTTCCTGGACGATGGGATTGTGGAAGTTGAGGTCTGGCTGCGAGGTCAGGAAATTGTGCAAGTAATATTGCCGGCGCCGTGAGTCCCACTCCCAGGCCGAGCCGCCAAAAATCGACAGCCAATTGTTCGGCGGTGTGCCGTCCGGTTTCGGGTCGGCCCAGACATACCAATCGGCTTTGGCGTTGCTGCGATCCACCCGGCTTTCGCGGAACCAGGGATGACGATCGGAGGTGTGCGAAATCACCAGATCGATGAGCACGCGAATGTCGCGGTCATGTGCAGCTTGCAGAAGAGCGTCGAAATCCTCAAGCGAGCCGAACATTGGATCGACATTCTTGTAGTCGGCAACATCGTAGCCGTAATCATCCATTGGCGAGACGAAGAACGGCGAAATCCAGATCGCATCGACGTTCAGGCTCTTGATGTAGTCGAGCCGTGAGGTGATGCCGGACAGATCGCCAATGCCGTCCGCGTTCACGTCCAAATACGAGCGCGGATAGATCTGATAGATCACGCCGCCGCGCCACCAATCCGGGTCGCCGCCAAGCTGGCGACGGGTGTGCACGCTGGAGGAAAGGGGTGAAACGAACATCGGCGATTCCAATCCGAAGAGAAGCAAGTCGTGCGGGCTGAAAGGTCATGCCAGCCCGGCGCAGAAGGCGAACCTGCGGCAAGCAGGTACGACTGTCAAAGAGTTTCGGTAGCGCTTCCGGAAACTTAACCTACGTCTTTCGTCGAACCTGATTGAGTCCGATCTCTCGCATTTGAAGGAAGCTGGAAACCGACCGGAAACCCTAGCTCGGATTAGGGCGATCTTAACGCTGCCTGTCAGGCAAATGCTGGGGTGTCGCGTGGCAGGGTGCCGCTAGGTTTTTCTGACCGGGACAGGATCACAATGGTCACCCTTGAAAGCGTATCTTTGCGCCCTGCGGCCGCCAACGACCCGCTGCATGATGGTCGCTCGGTGCACAATGCGCCGCTCGATCAGCCGCTTGTGCTTGATCTTGACCAGACGCTCTTGCGCTCCGACCTCTTGGTGGAGTGTTTTGTGGCGGCGCTGCGCCGTAACCCGTTTATCCTGTTCCAAGCCATTCTCTGGCTGGCGCGCGGCAAAGCCTATCTGAAGCAAAAGCTTGCGCCCTATGCGCCCGACGATCTGGATGCCATTCCGGCCCACGATGGCGTGGTCGAGTTGGCCGAACGCGAGGCGCGCCGTGGCCGCCGCGTGGTGTTGGCGACGGCGTCGGACGAGTTGATGGCGCGACGCGTCGCCAAACGCTTCGCCTTCATTGGCGAGGTCTTCGCCTCCGATGGAACCAAGAACCTGAAGGGTGCCTCAAAAGCTGAACGCCTCGCCGAACGGTTCCCGCAAGGCTTCATCTATGCTGGCGACAGCAAGGCCGATCTTGTCGTCTGGGCGCGCGCGCAAAGCGCCGTAGGCGTCAATTTGCAGCCGAAGACCGCAAAGGCCTTAGCACAGCTTGGCAAGCCCATGTTGCTCCTCAACGACGCCAAGCATCCCGCCCGTGTGCTCATCAAGGCCGCGCGCGTGAAGCAGTGGGCGAAAAATGCCCTTATCTTCATTCCGCTTTTCTTAGCTGGCATGGCTACCGATTTGGCGGCATGGCGTGACGCTCTGTTTGCTTTTTTCGGCCTCGGCTTTGTGGCCTCAGCGACCTATCTGCTCAACGATCTGTTCGATCTGGCTGACGACCGACGTCACTGGACCAAAAGAAACCGTCCGCTTGCCTCAGGCGCTCTGCCCATTGGGGAAGGATTGATGCTTGTGCCGGTCCTTGCCCTAGCCGGGTTCGCGCTTGCCGCTGCCGCGGGCTGGGCAGTCTTCGCCACGGTCACGCTCTATACGGCGATCACACTGGCCTACTCATTCCATGTCAAACGCGTGCCGATCCTCGATGTCGCGGTCCTTGCGACCCTGTTCACGCTTCGCCTGTTTCTCGGCGTTGTTGCCATCGGCGCGGTCATTTCGCCCTGGCTGTTTGTGTTTTCCATGGCACTCTTTTTATCACTGTCCACCGCCAAGCGTCATACCGAAGTGGTGCGCATGGCGCTGCACGGTAAGACCAAAACGGCTGGTCGTGGTTACATTGCCCGCGACGAGCCTATGCTTCTCGCGCTCGGTCTGGCGGCGGCCATGTCGGCCGTCGTGCTTTTCTCGCTTTACCTCACCGCAGAAGCCTTCCACGCGGCCATGTACACCGCGCCGGGCTTTTTGTGGGCAACGCCGATCCTGCTCTTTCTCTGGCTCGGGCGCATCTGGTTGGTGTCCCAGCGCGGCGAGCTGGACGACGATCCTGTCGCTTTTGCCCTCAACGACAAGGCAAGCCTCGCCCTTGGCCTGATGCTCGGCCTCGCCTTTGGCGGCGCGATCTTTGGCGGGTTCGCACTGGAGGCGCTGCCGTGGATCGCCTGACGCATCTCATCCAGTCGTCTGCCATTGTCCGGTTTCTGCTCTGCGGCGGCACGGCCGCCGCCATCAATTGGTTCGCGCGTATTGGGCTGTCGTTCGTCATGCCTTTTGAGCCGGCAATCATCGTTGCGTACGCCATCGGCATGACCGCAGGCTTCCTGCTCTACCGTCATCTAGTTTGGCCGGGTCAGCACATGGACTGGAAGGCGCAGGTGCCTGCGTTCCTGCTGGTCAATGCTGTAGGCGCAGGCGTTGTTTTGGGCACGGCGATGGGCCTTGAACGCCTTGGCGCCGGGATTTTTGGCCCTTCAGCCTATGTGGAAGCATTTGCCCATGGCACTGCCATCGCGGTCGGCGCCGTCGCCAACTATCTTGGCCACAGCCGCATCACATTCGCCAAAGCGCAGCGCACGTAAAGGCTGATTGGTTAGGCGCCGACGGTCAGCGCGAGTACGGTAACGGTCACCACATTGAGCGCCATACCCCAGAGCACCAACAGCGCCAGAACATCCTTGTGTTCGGCAAGCTTGTCTTTTGCCAACGCCAGCATCAGCAACGCCGCTGGCAGCCAATCCAAGATGTAACGCTGCGTGTTGTACTGGGTGAACCCGTTGGAGTGGTAGAAGAGCAGCATCGTCGCAAACCCGGCGATAATCAGCAGGCAGAACAGGGCCAGTCGCCGCCATGGCGTGAAGGCCAGGAACAACAGCCAAGGGCTGGCGGCAAAAACGCTTGTCCCGCCATTGTCGAGCCCGGTGATGTTGAGCTTCTTGGCGGCGTCGAAGGTGATGTCGAAGCCCTGCACCAGCAGATAGGCCGCATTGTAAAGCACATAGGCCGACGACCAGACCCCATGGTCGCGCACGCGCGCTGTCAACACAGGCGTCTCGCCGGTCTCCGGATCGGGCGCAAAATCGTAAAAGATGAAACTGTAGCCGGTCTCCAACGGATCGCCGAACCGCCAATAATTGTAGGCAAAGTAGCCGGCGAGGCCGATGGCAACAGGAATCCCAATCTGCAGAACCCAGCCGAACCGCTCGCGCACATCGTACCAGTCCATGCGAAAGAGAGGCGCCGACGGCCCAATTGCGATCAAAAGCAGGAGCGGGGCGTAAAACACCGACATCTGCCGGCAAAGCAGGGCGCATCCGAGCGCGATTCCAGCGGTCACTAGCCGGCCATAGATCGCCTCGTGCAGCGCCAGCGTTAGCAGCGGAAACCCGACAATCTGTGCGAAAAACCACACGCCGTCGGCACGCAGGCCGACATAGAAAAGCGGGCTGGCAAAGGCGAGCGCGATCAACAGCCAGATTTGCACCTCACCTTCCATCTCGAAGGCATCGAAGATGCGCTTCCATAAGAACAATGAGAGGATAAGCCCTGCCAGTCCGATCAGCATAAAGCCGGTCGTTTCAATCCCATTGAGCGCCACCAGCGGCATCGCCATGACACCCGGAAAGGGTGGGAAGACGATATAGGTGCGGCCTTTGAACTGGGCGCAGTCAATGTCGAAACAGGCCGAGGCCCAGGGTGTGCCGGTCAGAAAGCTTTCAGCGATCAGAGCATAGGAGTTGGTGCCGCTTGCCTCGGTGAGCGTGCGAAAGCCAAGAACCGCGACCAGCGCCAGCCCGAGCAATAGGGCTAAGGCCAGCATGACCCATTGAAAAGGTGTGCGCGTGCCAAGCATCGCCAGTCCCCGTGGTGAAGTGCGTGATGACGTGACGGTAGGCAGGCGGAGTAAAGGTGGCCCTAACGGTCATGCAATTGCGCCCACCGGGCGCATCGGTTAGGGCGAAGCCATGTCACCTGCCGTGGTCGGTTCGGCCCTCCTTCCTGTCATCTTGGTCATCGCCCTCGCCTTCCTCATTCGGCGGGTTGGATTGGTGAGCGACGCTCATGTCGCGGGCGTTGAGCGCGTCACCTATGTGGTGTTCTTCCCGACACTCCTGTTCTCTAACCTTTCAACCGCGAGCTTCGATAATCCCTCGGTTTGGACACTGGCGCTGCTGCTCGCCGGCACGCACCTGACCGTTGGGATCCTGGCCTGGATCTTCTACACGCGCTCGCGTCTGGATGGTCCGTCGGCGACCAGCGGGTTTCAAGGCGCGGTGCGCTTCAACAGCTACATCGTCCTGGCGCTCGCTTTTGCGGTCTATGGCGCTGAAGGCGTGCAGAACATCACCGTGCCGATGGCGCTGATGATCATCACCATCAACATTCTTTGTGTGTCGATTCTTGCGCGCTATGGGGCTCCGGAAGAGGGCGTCGAGGCGCCGTCCTTGGTTAAGGCGCTGGCGACAAATCCGCTGATCCTGGCCTGCGCTGCTGGCCTGGCGATCAACCCGTTGCAGATCGATTGGCCGGGGCCTGTGGACACCGCTTTTGGTTGGTTCAGCACCGCCGCGATCGCCATGGGCTTGTTTGCCGTTGGTGCGGGGCTGCGCCCCATCTCCGGCAAAGGATCGGTGTTCGCCATCGCCACGTCGAGCGTGATTAAGCTTCTGCTGATGCCGGCGCTCTTCTTGTCATTTGCTTTCGCTGTCAGCTTGCCGCGTGAACTGACCGCGCTGGGGCTTCTCGCCACGATCGTGCCGGGCGCGACATCGTCCTACATCCTTGCTCGACAGCTTGGCGGCAACGCGCCTTTGATGGCGCAAAGCGTGACGGTCGGCACCGTACTATCGGCGGCCACCGTCACCGGATGGTTCTTTCTTTGGCCGCACCTTTATTAGCCGAGCAGGCTAAGCGGCTTTGTCGAGCCCGCGCTTTGCCAGCAACGCATCCACCGTCGGCATCCGCCCTCTGAACGCGGTGTAAAGGTCGGCAGGGTCAGTCGCACCGCCGGCAGCGAAGATGTAGGTTTTGAGCTTGTCGGCCACATTGGCGTCGAACGGCGATCCGGCCTCCTTGAAGGCAGCGAACGCATCGGCATCCATCACCTCCGACCAGAGGTAGCTGTAATAGCCTGACGCATAGCTGCCACCGGAAAAGATGTGCTGAAAATGCGGACTGCGATGCCGCATGGTGATGGCGCGCGGCATGCCGATGCGCTCCAACGTTTGCGCCTCAGCGGCCAGAAGATCTGTCGCCCCGTTAGTCGTTCCATCATGCATGTCGAGATCGACCATGGCCGAAGCGACATATTCCACCGTGACAAACCCTTGATCATATTTAGACGCCGCCGTCAGACGCTCGATCAGATCGTTGGGAATGACCTCGCCAGTTTGCGCGTGGCGCGCGTGTTCGCGCAAAATGTCGGGGACCATCAACCAATGCTCGTAAAGCTGAGAGGGCAGTTCGACGAAGTCCCGCGCGACGGATGTCCCGGCCACCGAGGGGTAAGTCACATTCGACAGCATGCCGTGAAGCGCGTGGCCGAACTCGTGGAACAAGGTGCGCACATCATCGAGCGTCAGCAGCGCGTTCTCGCCTGCCGGCGGCTTGGCGAAGTTCATCACATTGACGATGATCGGGCGGACGTCTTCCCCCAGTTTTCGCTGGCCGCGAAAGGCGCTCATCCAGGCGCCCGAGCGCTTGGACATGCGTCCATAATAGTCTCCCAAAAACACCGCCACATGCTCGCCGGACGGTCCAAGAACCTCATAGGTTCGCACGTCCTCATGATAGGTCGGGATGTCATGACGCTGCTTAAAGGAGAGACCAAACAGACGATTGGCCGTCGCAAAAGCAGCCTCGACCATCGCATCGAGCGTGAAATAGGGCTTCACCTCATCGTCGGAAATCGCAAACTCCGCCTGCCGGCGTTTCTCGCTGAAGTGACGCCAATCCCAGGCCTCTAACTGAATGTTGGCGCCTTCGCTAGCGGCGAGTTCTTCGAGCTTGGCTTGGTCGGCAAGCGCCATCTCGCGCGCCGGTTCCCAGACATTATCGAGCAGCCTGCGCACAGCCGACGGATCCTTGGCCATCTCGTTTTCAAGCTTGTAGTGCGCGTAAGTCTCATACCCCAGAAGTTTTGCCCGCTCTTGGCGTAGGGCCAGCGTCTCCTGGGCAATCGCTCGGTTGTCGGTCTCGCCGCCGCGCTCGCCGCGCGACGTCCATTGCGCGAAAGCTGCTTCGCGCAGATCGCGCCGCGTCGATTGAATGAGGAATGGTTCAATCAAGGATCGTGAGAGGGTGATCACCCACCCCTCCTTGCCGCGCTCCTTGGCCGCTTCAGCCGCTGCAGCCACGAGCGACGGCGCGAGGCCAGCCAGATCGACCTTGTCGGTGAGGTGGAGGGCCTCAACCTGCTCATCGGCGAGTACGTTCTGGGAGAACTGGGTGGCAAGCACCGCAAGCCGCTGGCCGATCTCTTTGATCCGTTCTCGCTCCGCGCCCTCCAAGAGAGCGCCAGCGCGCACAAAGCCTTTGCGCGTCAGGTCAAGAACCCGCGCCTGTTCGCCGGACAGGTCAAGCGTGTCCTTGGTCGCCCACAATTGTTCGATGCGCGCAAACAGGCCTTCGTGCAGGCTGACCGCCTGGCTGTGTTTGGCCATTTTGGGGGCAAGCTCGCGTTCCAGGGCTTGCAGCGCATCGTTGGTGTGCGATCCCGCCAGATTGTAGAAGACAGCCGAGGTTTTGCGCAGCAGCTCACCGGCCAGTTCCAGGGCATCGATGGTGTTCTGAAAGGTCACCGGATCGGTGGTGCTGGCGATGGCCTCGACCTCGGCCAGATGGTCTTCAAAGGCCTTGTCCAGTGCTGGGCCATAATGCTCCGCCGTGATGTCGGCAAAGGGCGGAACCTCAAACGGGGTCTGCCAGTCTTGAAGAAACGGATTGCTGGTCATAAAGGCCTCGTGGCGCGTTGCATGTTTGGCGGATGTGGGTGGTAAAACAGTTGCGGCAAGAACTACGTGCCGGCTTTTTCCAAGATCCCAATCGCTTCGGGAATGATCCGCACAAGATCATCGCTCGGCACCGCGCCGGAAATCAAAAAATGTTGATCAAGTAGCAACGTCGGCACGCCGTTTACGCCTTGGCCGGCGAGCCCATCTGCAAGATTGTCGGTGGCTGAGCGCAGTTCCTGATCGTTTAGGGCTGCCGAGGCAACCTCGCGCGGCAGGCCGGCCTCTTCGCCAAGGCGCAAGAGAACCTCATCCTCGCCAATATCTTCGCCCTCGGTGAAATAGGCGTTGAAGAGCAGGTCGGCCAGGGCAATCGAAGCATCACCCTTCTCGCCCTTTAGGCTCGATGCCATCGCCATCAGCATGTGCGCTTTGACCGTGTTGGGCGTACGTTCCATCTTGTCGTGATGAATGGCGACGCCGCTTTCCTCGGCGGCCTGACGGACCTGCGCGTCCAGCTCTTCGGATCGCTCAAGCGAGCCAAATTTCTGCTCACGATAGTCCGCCCGCGCCATGCCTTCATCGGGCATAGCCGGATTCAGCTTGAACGGCAGATAGCGCAACTGCGGCCGTTGCTCAGCGGGAATCTTGTCGAGCGCCGCGTCAAGGCGCGCCTTGCCGATGTAGCACCATGGGCAGACGAAATCGGAGACGATCGAAAGCGTGTGCGTGGAGGATGTCAAAGTTTGGCTCCTGGGGAATCTTTGACGCGACCCTAGCGACCTGGCAGCCAAAAGCCCAGTCAGTCGTCAATCCCGCGCGCCAGGGCCTTGCGCTCGGTGGTGCGACGTTTAGAAGGTCTGCCACCTGCCCGCATGGTCGGCTAAAGGAGGCGTTCCCTTGATTACGATTGCTGGCGAGGCACTCTACGATGTGTTCCCCAAGATGGGCGCAGCAGAAGCCTCGCAGATTGGGCTCGATGCGGTCACCGGCGGATCACCCTTCAACGTCGCGTGCGGGCTTGGGCGTTTAGGATTCGCACCTCGTTTTTTTGGTGGGATCGCCGAAGGTCAAATGGGCGATCGCCAAGCGGAAATCCTAACCGCCGCTGGCGTGCGCGCTGACGCCATCGTCCGTAAGCCAAACCTCGTGCCCTTGATGCTGATCGCGCTCGCTGAGGATGGTCAGCCGACCTACAGCTATTACGGCCAATCGACGGCGGATGTGGACATCACGCTGGAGGATCTGGCCGTTCTGCCGCAACTGCCGAGCCTGCTGCACCTAGGGTCTTACAGCCTGGTGACGCCGCCATTGGCCGATACGTTGGCAACTCTGGTGGAACGTTTGCCCGCCGACAGCCTGCTGACGCTCGATCCCAATGTGCGCCCGATGGTCGATCCCGATGTCGAGGTCTGGCGTCGGCGTCTCGATCCGCTCTATCGGCGCGCCGATATCATCAAACTGTCCGATGAAGACATCGCGTTTCTGGCGCCAGGCGCTGATCCGGAGGCTTATGCTCGCGACCTGTCCACTCTCACCGGTGCGCCGGTATACCTGACGCTGGGCCATCAAGGCGTGACGGTCATTCGCGGCGATAGGCGGCAGACAATCGTCGCGCCGCAGGTCGAGGTCGTCGACACGGTGGGCGCCGGTGACTCCTTCCAGGCGACGCTGATCGCTTGGGCATCGCGACCGGAAAACGCAAAAGCGTTGCGAGCGCGCACAGCAGCCTTCGAGGCTCTGGTGGATATCGCTGAAGCTGCCGTCGCGGTTGCCGCACGCATTTGTGCCCAGCGAGGGCCGGTTATTCCAGCGGCCGGCGATCTTGAAGCAGCGATCTCAACCCGTTTGTTTGAGCGGTTCGCCCACAACCGTTAGCTGGTTGGCAGCTTCGGCGAGGCGGAACTCCAACTGCTCGGCACAGCCCAACGCTTCCTCGGCGGTTTCAGGGCGCATATAGGCAAAGCCCTGCACCAGGTCGCAGCCATAGGCGCGCAGCATCGCGATCTCGCCATCCTCCTCAGCGCCTTCGCCGATTACGCTCATGCCAAGGCCGCGACCAAGCGCGATGATGCCTTGCAGGAGCCGTGCTTTTTCCGGCGCTTGATGCACGCCGGCAACGAAGCAGCGATCGATTTTCAGCTCATCAAAGGGTAGGTCGTTGAGATAGCCCAGCGAGGAATAACCGGTGCCAAAGTCATCAACGGCAAGTCGAATGCCAGCTTCTTTAAAGCGGGCCAGGGCTTTGCGCACCCGTCCTTCGCCATGGTCGGCGAACACACTTTCGGTCAGCTCCAGGCAAAGCAGCCGTGGCGGGTAACCGGTCTCTTCGATGATTGCGATGACGTCATCTTCAAAGTCCGACTGCCAGATTTGGGCGGCTGAAACGTTCACCGAAATCATCCGCTCGGGCTCCCCGGCGTCGAGCCATGCCTTGCCGGTGCGGCAGGCATCGCGCAGCACCCAAAGCCCGATATCGCAAATGAGGCTCGAACTTTCGGCCACAGGAATGAATTCGGCTGGTGAGATGTAGCCGCGCACCGGATGTTTCCAACGCACCAAGGTCTCAAACCCAACCACCTTGCCGGTCGTCAGATGAATTTGCCCTTGGTAACGCGTTTCCAGATCATCATTCTCGATCGCCAAACGCAGATCGCGAGCAAGGTTGAGGCGCGCCTGAACCGAATGGCTCATATTGGGTGTGAAGAACAGCGCTTTGCCCCGGCCCTCATCCTTGGCCATGTAGAGCGCCAAATCGGCATTGCGCAGGGCAGCTTCCGCATCGCCACCATCCTGGGGGATCAGCGCGATGCCAAGGCTCGTGCCGGTCAGCACCTCGCCACGCTCCAGCTTCAGAACGCCCATCAACCGGTCGACGATGCTGTTGGCAAAGCGATTGAGGCAATCATAGCTGCGATAATTGCGAATGATGACGGCAAACTCATCGCCACCCAAGCGGGCAACAAAACCACGATCGTCGACATGCTCTTTCAAGATGCGGGCAACGGTGCGCAAAAGCTCATCGCCGGCGGCATGGCCGAGCGTGTCGTTGACCTCTTTGAAGTGATCAAGGTCGAGCAAAAACAGCGCCGCAGACCCGCCTTTGGCCTGCACACCGAACATCACATCGCGCAACTCGCGCGAGAACAGCGCGCGATTGGCAAGGCCGGTGAGCGGATCGAAAAAGGCAAGGTTACGCAGCTGTTTTTCAGAATGCTTGCGGTCGGTGATGTCCTGCACCGTGCCGAACAGGCCGCTGATCGCGCCATGTTCGTCGAAAAGCGGTTTGGACATCATCGTATAGTAGCCGAACGTGCCGTCACCGCGTCGCGCTTGCACATCGATGCTGGAGGACGGTTTGCCTTCCAAGGCAGCGCTGTGTTCAGCGCGTATAGCCTCGCAGTCCTCCGGTCCACACAGCGAGAAAATGGCTTTTGGCGTCGGAATGAACTGTTCCGGATCAAGACCTAATATAGTGTAGAGGTGCTTCGACCAAGTCACCTTTCCGGTTGCGAGCTCAAACTGCCAATCGCCGATGCCGCCCATCTCTTGGGCTTCGGAGAGGGTGGCACTGCGCTTTTCCAGTTCCTCCTGGGCGCGCTTGAGCGTGCTGATGTCCTGCGCCACGCCCATCAATTGCGGTCCGTGGCTGGAGGTCGCCTCTTTCAAGCGCATCATGATGCGAAAATGGCGGGCTGAACGGGCTTCCGGCAGGAAGTAGCGAATATCAAGCGGCTCGACCCGTTCGCCATCGGCGGCGCGACGTAGGCAGGCGTTAAAGGCGGTGCGGTCGTCGCGGTGAATGCGCGACAGGAGCTCACGCCAGGACGGCATCTGAAACTGGTTAGGGTCAATGTCTGCGTTGACTGATGCCTCCTGCTCAGCCTTGGCTGGATCGGTGTGAAACCCGAGTAGGGCGATCAGCCCGTCCGACCAACGTGTCGTCCGACTGTTCATGTCGGTGATCCAGTGCCCAAGCTTGGCGATCGACTGCGCGGTTTTCAGCGCCAGCTGGTTTTCTCGGTTTTCGTGCTCGACCTCGACCTTGTCGGTGATGTTGCGGGCCGTACCGCGATAGCCAAGGAAGGTGCCGTCATCGTCGAAGCGGGGCTTGCCGGAGATTTGCAGCGTATAGATCTGGTCGTCATTGGCTTCGGAGTGAATCCGATAGACCAAGTCGCTAAACTCGCGGCGCGCTTCCAGATCCTCGAAATGGGCCTCGATGATGTGCCGGTCTTCTTCGACGACGCGGAAATCAAGACGCGTCTTGCCGACATATTTCGCCTGTAGTTCACGGCTCGCCGGATCAATGCTTTGGGTGAAATCTACAAACCGATGTTTCTCGTCGGTTTCCCAGCACCAGTCGCCGGCCGATGCAGCAAAATCGCGAAAACGTTCCTCGCTTTCGCGCAACTGGTCACGCGCCGCCTGTTCGGCTGTGATGTCCTGAACCAAGCCGAACAGGCTGATGATGCGACCGGCCTCGTCGCGCATCGGGCTGCCGGAGATGCGCACCTGGATCTTCTCGCCATCTGTGCGGGTCATCCCGCCTTCAAGCACATAGCTGGTGCCGTTCTCCCAGCAATCTTCGACCGCTTTCTGTGTCGCCTCGCGCAAATCATCGTCGTAGAGCGCGCGCAACTCTTCCAGGTCGACAAGCCCATCACGATCGATGGTCACGCCCATCATGGTTGCCAGTTCCTGGGCGATCCGGAACCGGCCGTCTTCGCGCCCAGAGTTGATCCACGAACCAAGCCGGCCGAGCTCGAAACTGGCCTTCAGCAGATGGGTGGTGGAGCGAAGCTGATCGTTGGTCTGCGTCGCCCCCGTCGCGTTCAGAACCACCAGGAACGGTGTCGTAAACCCGTGCACCATGTCGAGCACGAGCGCCAGCGGATGACTCTTTGCATCGGTCAGTTCAAGCGACTGAGTGGCAATCAGTGTGCCGACAGCAGGCGTTTCTGCCGGCATGTCGACGCCTGTGACAAAGGCCTCGATCGGCGAGAGGTCGATGGCGCCGAGATAGCGTTCAAGTGGCTCAGTGGTCGCCAACGAGTAGGCGCGTTCGTCGGCCGATGCGCGCAGCGGCACCACGCACACCGCCACGTCATCGCGGCGCGCATGGATAGCGTCCAGTGCTTTGAAGAGCGGCTTGACCATAGTGAGCATGTGCTGACCGCTGTCGAGTTCGACGGGGAAAACGACGCGCTGCCAACTGTTCACCAGCGAACCGGGGGCCGCCTCCATGATGGTGCTTAAAGCGACACCGCTCTCTTTGGTCGCTTGGAAGCTGGCTTCGATGTGATGGCGTGTAATGGTGTCGAAATCGGCGGTCGACTTACCGGTCATGTCGAACCCGGCATCGCTCGCCAAATGCTCGCCAAAGTGCCGATACTGGTAGCTACCATCATCGCGTTCATAGGCGATCGTTACTTGTTCAGCTTGATCACCAAGGGCCGCGATGAAGGTTTCCAAGGAGGGCGGAGCGCCGTCCGCGTACCCGTCAATGCACGCACTGATCCGTGCCAGCTCCGGGAATCGGAGATGGTCGCGTGGCCCCAGTTGCCGCACCAGCGAGACGAGCGTATCGGTCAAGTGTCCTCCATCAGCTCACCAGCTTTTCCACACAAGTCTTAGGGACTGGTGAACGGCGGATGAAAAAGGCGGCGATTTCATAGGTTTACGCAGCGGCATGTTCTCTAGTGAGCCGGCTGCCATTTCCGCGGTCTGTCGTTGAGCCAATCGTGTTGTCGCTTGCCCTCAGGAACCGGCCATGCAAACACGCCCGGAGCACTTCCAAATTCCGAAAAAACGGACCTCCGATGTCTGAGCAAACATCCTTGTCTGACCTGCTGGCTCCGCATGCCGAGCGGATGGCCGCAACGCATCTTCGCAGCCTTCTGCAGGACGATTTGGACCGCTTTTCCCGTTTCAGCCGAACTGCTTGCGGCGTTTTGATCGATTGGTCGAAGGAGAAGCTCGACGAGGAGGCCTGGCATCAACTGCTGACACTTGCCCAAGATCGCGACGTTACAGGCATGCGCGATGCCATGCTGCGTGGCGACCCGATCAACGCCACCGAGAACCGCGCGGTGCGGCACACAGCTTTGCGCGGCGGCGAAGCAGCGCCGTCAGACGTTCGGCATGAAATCGCCGCTGAAAAGTCTCGCTTTTTACTGTTCGCCGAGGGTGTGCGATCTGGCGCCATTACAGCATCGGATGGCGAACCGTTCACCCATGTAATCAATATCGGGATCGGCGGGTCGGACCTTGGACCGGCCATGGCGGTTCGAGCGCTGGCGCCATTTTGCGATGGGCCTCAGGTGCATTTTCTTTCCAATGTCGATGGCGCACACGCGACGGACGTTCTGAAGGGCCTCGATCCCCAGCGCACGTTGGTTCTGGTCGCCTCAAAAACCTTCACCACGCTGGAAACGCTGACGAACGCGGAAACCGTGCGCGCCTGGCTGGTTGAAGCGGTAGGAGAGGAGGGCGTTGGAGGGCATCTGGCCGCGCTGTCCACCAATGCCAAGGCAACCAAAGCCTTTGGCATCGACGAGGCGCGAGTCTTCGGCTTTTGGGACTATGTTGGCGGACGCTATTCGCTGTGGTCGGCCATCGGGCTGCCGCTGGCCATCGCAATCGGCGCCGACCGTTTCGAGGCCTTTCTGGCCGGCGCCCATGCGATGGACCTGCATTTCGCCGAGGCGCCGCTTGCCGACAATCTGCCGGCGATTCTCGCCTTGATCGGCGTTTGGCGCCGCAACGGCCAAGGGCTGGTTGGCCATGCCGTCATTCCCTATGAGGAGCGTCTGGCGCGCTTTCCGGCCTACCTTCAGCAGATGGACATGGAGTCCAATGGCAAGCGCGTGCGGATCGATGGCACTGCCACAGTGGATGCGACTGGTATGCTGGTTTTTGGCGAGCCAGGCACCAACGCCCAACACTCTTTCTTCCAACTGTTCCATCAGGGCCACGATGTCGTCGGGCTTGACGTTCTGGTCGGCACGTCGGTCGTTGGTGAGGCCGTGCCAGGTCGCGCCGACGTCCACCACACGCACCTGCTCGCCAACGCATTGGCGCAGACCCGTGCCCTGGCGCTTGGGCGAACGCTAGAAGAAACCCGTGCGGAAATGGTCGAAGACGGCATTGCACCGAATGAGATCGATCGTTTGGCACCGCACCGCACCTTCCCAGGCGATCGGCCCTCCACGACGATTGTATATGACCACCTGGACCCAGAGACGCTTGGCAAACTGATCGCGCTTTACGAGCACAAAGTGTTCGTCGAGAGCGTGCTGTGGGGCATCAACGCTTTTGACCAATGGGGTGTGGAACTTGGTAAGCAGTTGGCGAAACAAATCACGCCGGCGCTTTCCGATCGCCGCCTCGCAGCCGCCTTCGACCCCTCAACGCGAGGCCTGATCGAAGCCCTGTTGGATAAGGACTAACATCTTGGCCGATCGAGCAAATCTCATTGACGGAAAGGCGCTTGCCCGTGGCGTGACCGATGCCGTCGCCGACGTTGCGGCGCGCTTCACGCAGGAGCATAAGCGCCAACCGGGCCTGGCCGTGGTGTTGGTCGGCGAGGACGCCGCGAGCCAGGTTTATGTGCGCTCGAAAGGCAAAATGGCGGCCAAATGCGGCTTCCATTCAGTCACCATCCGCAAGTCTGCCGAACTGTCGCAAGAGGAACTATTGGCGACCGTCGATCAGCTCAACGCCGACGACAACGTTGACGGCATCTTGGTTCAGCTTCCCTTGCCGGACCATATCAGCGCTGATGCAGTGCTGAACGCCATCGATCCAGCCAAGGACGTTGACGGCTTCCATCCGGTCAATGCCGGCCGCTTGGCCTCCGGCGATATCGACAACCCACTGATCCCCTGCACCCCGGCGGGTATCATGCACATGATCCGCACTGTCCATGGCAAGGATCTGTCAGGACTATCGGCCGTCGTGCTCGGTCGTTCCACCATCGTTGGTCGACCGATCAGCCATCTGCTCTTGGCCGCGAACGCCACCGTCACCGTCGCCCACAGCCGCACCAAGGATATCGCCGGTTTGGCACGCAGTGCCGACATTTTGGTGGCGGCTGTCGGGCGCCCGCAAATGGTTGGCGCCGATTGGGTGAAGCCTGGCGCGACGGTCATCGATGTTGGGATCAACCGCATCGAAGATCAAAACCTTGGAACCAGCCAACTGGTTGGCGACGTTGATTTCGATGCGGTTCAACCTGTTGCCGGCGCTCTGACGCCGGTTCCTGGCGGCGTTGGCCCGATGACCATTGCCATGCTGATGGCCAACACGCTGAAGGCCGCCGAAGCGAGGGCGAGAAGCAGCGCCCGCTAGGCAGCGCTTTTGTCCGATCCCATGGTGCGATCGCCTAGCACCGACGAGAGACGACGGCGCGCCGTCTCGACAAGATGCATCGCAAGATCATTGGTTCCGACAGGGTCACCGATGAGCGGGCCCTGAAGGGCGGCAAATCCGAGATCGGCAAGGCGCGCAGCGTGGCGCGGATCGGCAACGTGGCAGGCCAAAATATCGATGTCGAGCGCGGACGCCATGGCCACCAACCCGCGCACCAAACGATCATCGGCCTCAGGATCGGCAAGCGCATCGGTAAGCGTTGGATCAAACCGAACAGCGTGCACACCAAGGCGTTCCATGGTCGCCAAGGATGAGGCATGCGAGCCGAAGTGGTCGATCGCCACGCGGTAACCATGCTCGCCGAGGGTAAGGAAGGTCTTCTCGATAGCTGTAGCCGACCGGTCGGTCAGCGCAGCCTCATCGACGGCAAACGTGAGCGAGGGCGCATCGAGACCGTTTTGCGTGCGGAATCGTTCTACGGTGGAGACGAACGGCTCCAGTTTCATATGGTCGGCGCTTGAACTGATCCACAACTGGCCGGTTTCGGCGCCACGCGCCTGGGCATCGCCAATGGCCGCCATCGCCGTTTCCATGGCTTGGGTGAAGAGGTTTGCGACCTGGCCTGATTTCTGCGCCAAGCGGAACAGAGCATCGGCGTCGTATACTTTGCCCTCATGCGACCAGGATGGATCGACAGAGAAACCAAGCGCCGCGCCGTCATCAGCGCCCGCGATCGGCATCAGATTGAATGCGATCTCGCGCAGGTTAGCGCCAAGCGCTTTGGCCAGCTCAACTTCCTGGCGATGGTCGGCGGCATCATCGCCGGAGAACCAATACCATTGCCCACGGCCTTCCTGCTTGGCGCGGTACTGGGCAAGGTCAGCATATTTCATCAGGCTGCGGCTGGTCAGATCCGCGTCGTTGAGCTCCACCAGACCAAGCGAAACGCTCGCCGATACCTTGCCGGCCAAGGTCATGATCGGTGCGCCCAAACGTTCAAAAAAGCGGATGACCACATCCTCAAACGAAGCGCGGTCTGGTCGGTCGGCGAGCACGAAGATGAACTCATCGCCACCAAGGCGCGCCGCGAAATCGTCCGGCCCAAGCACCGCACGCAGGCGTCGGCCGAGCTCGACAAGCACTTCATCGCCCACATCGTGGCCATAGGCATCGTTGATCGGCTTGAAATGGTCGATGTCGAACAGCGCCACGCAGCCGCTGGTCCGCCCGCCTTGCATCATCTCATCAAGCAGCGCGTCCAAGCGCAGGCTGAAACTGCGGCGGTTCAAAAGTCCAGTCAGTTGGTCGGTTTCCGCGTACCGACGTAGCTCGGTTTCGGCGCGCTTCAAGCCAGTGATGTCGGTGCGAACGCCAACGGTGGTTCCAGCCGAGGAAATATGCTCGCGCACCTGCAACCACGTTCCGTCATGCAGTCTTTGGGTGAGCTGGTCGGGGGGATTGCGATGGTTCTCCAAACGCTTTTTCAGCCAGGCTTCCTGGCTTTCTGCCGTACGACCGGCATCGCTGTATTGCCCGCGCGCCAGGCCGAACCGTAAAATGCTCTCAAATGTGGCGCCTGGCTCGATGGCCTCGGCGGACGCCGCATAGGTTTCCAAGTAAGCCGAGTTGCAGACGATCAACCGATCATCATCGTCATAGGCGGCCACGGCGTCAGGCAGTGTTTCCAACACATCGCGCAAAAGCTGTTCGGCTGAATGGCGCTGCGTGACCTCATCACGCAGAACATCCTCGGCCAATTTCCGTTTGGTGATGTCCTGGAATGCACCAAGGAGGCGCACGGCTTGGCCGTCTTCGAACACCGCATGGCCAACGGCGCGTACCCAGATCGAGCGCTTTGTCGCCGTGATCATCGGCAGCTCAAGGTCCCAGCTTTCGCCAGAGCCTATGCCGGCTTCCACTGCATTGGTGATCGCAGCCCGGGCTTCAGGGGCGTAGAACTCGATGGCCGTCGCGATCTTCGGCTGGTAATCCAGTGGAACATCATGCAGGCGCTTGGTTTGATCGGACCAATAGAGTGATCCCGACTGCAGATCGAGTGACCATCCGCCGACCTGCGCAATCTCAGACACATCCAACAGGAACTGCTCATTGCGCTGCAGTTCCGCCTCGGCGTCTTTGCGTTTGGTGATGTCCCTGCGAACACTGAAGTGACCGGTAACGTTTCCGTGATCGTCGTAAAGCGGCACCACAATATTGTCGAACCAGATGAAGCGACCGTCCTTGGTCTGGTTGCAGACCTCGCCCTCCCAGCTCTCGCCGGAGTTCACCGTCGACCAAAGCTCTGCAAAGAACTCTGGCGATTGGCGACGACTGTTGATGACCGAATAACTCTGGCCAATCAGGTCTTCGCGGGCAAAGCCCAGAACCTCGCAAAACCGGTCATTGACGTAGGTGATGACGCCTTTGGTGTCGCTCATCGAAACGATGGAATGCGACTCCAAGGCTCGCCGATGGGCATCGGCAAGCGCATGGCTCGACACGAGGCTGGAAAGATTTGGGCCGTTTGGGCTCATCGACAATTGGCGCACACCAAGTAATCACGGTGTGCAACTGGTAATTGAAGGTGGTTCCAAAAGCGTTAAATGTGTCGGTACAATTACGCGTAACTGCGGACCGTTAGGCGGCGATACCTTCGCGCTGGTAATCCTTCACATCGACAAACGAAACCCCGGGAAATCGATCACCCTCATAGGTGAGGTCGAACTCCGAGGCCGCAAGGAACACCAACGCGCCATCGAGATCGGTGGCGAGCGAGGCGCGGTGGCGGTTCTCGAACTTGGCCAATTCGGCTTTGTCTTGGCAAACCACCCAGCGGGCCAGCGAAAAGCGTGCCATCTCGAAATCGACCGGCAGTTTGTATTCAGCCATCAGCCTGTCTTTGAGCACGTCAAGTTGAAGCGCCCCAACAACCCCGACCAGCGCCGGCGATCCATCGACAGGCGTGAACACTTGCGTGACGCCTTCTTCGGCCAATTGTTGCAGCGCTTCTTTCAGTTTCTTCGCCTTCATCGGATCTTCCAACCGCACACGGCGCAAAATCTCCGGCGCAAAACTTGGGACCCCGCGAAACGCCAGCACTTCACCTTCGGTCAGCGTGTCCCCAATGCGCAGCGTGCCATGGTTCGGAATCCCCACCACATCGCCGGCATAGGCCTCTTCAGCCAATGCTCGGTCTTGTGCGAAGAAGAACTGCGGTGTGTGCAAACCGATCATCTTGCCGGTTCGCGCCAAACGCGCCTTCATGCCGCGTGACAGCTTTCCGGAGCACACGCGCATGAACGCGATTCGATCCCGGTGATTGGGGTCCATATTCGCCTGAATTTTGAAGACGAAGCCGGTCATGGCCGGTTCGCTTGGCGCGACTTCCCGCAGGTCAGCTTCCAGGCCTTGCGGTGGTGGCGCGATGGCGCCCAGCGTATCGATCAGGTCTTTGACGCCGAACTCGCGCAGTGCCGAGCCAAATAGCACTGGTGACAAATGGCCCTCATTAAAAGCGTCGGCGTCAAAGGGTTTGGAGGCTTCTAAAGCGAGCATGAGATCTTCAACGCCTGTCTCGCGCTCATGCTCGTTGAAAAGCTCGGCGACCTTGGGGTCTTCCGGACCGTTCACCTTCTCCAGTTCGCCGGCAGGATTGTCGATCCGCCGGATCGCGCTTTGACGCATGTCGTAAAGCCCGGCGAAGGTCTTGCCCTGCCCGATGGGCCAGTTGAACGGCGTCAGGTCGAGCGCCAGCGTGTTTTCAATGTCTTCCAGAAGTTCGAACGGGTGCAGGCTCTCCCGATCCATCTTGTTGATGAAGGTGATGATCGGGATGTCGCGTAGGCGGCAGACTTCAAAAAGCTTGCGCGTGCGCGCCTCAATGCCTTTGGCGGCGTCGATCACCATGATGGCGCTATCAACGGCCGACAGCGTGCGGTAAGTGTCTTCGGAAAAGTCTTCGTGGCCCGGCGTATCAAGCAGATTGTAGATGTTGCCTTCGTAGCGGAACGTCATCACCGAGGTCATAACCGAGATGCCGCGCTGGCGCTCAATATCCATCCAGTCCGAACGGGTGCGTCGACGGTCACCCTTGGCTTTCACCTCGCCGGCAAGCTGAATGGCGCCACCGAAGAACAGCATTTTTTCGGTCAGCGTGGTCTTACCGGCATCGGGGTGCGAGATGATGGCGAAGGTGCGCCGCTGCTCGATCTGGTCGGCATAAGGGGACGTGGTTTTGGTCATGCCGCTCGTTTAGCGCATATGGGCGCAGGCGCAAGCTACAGCGTCACCCGCTGACCCGTTACGCCCGATTGAACCACGGCCTCGATGACCTTCAAGACGTCGCGCACCTCTTCGCCCGTCACCGGTGGCGGCGTGTCGTTTTGGATGGCCTCACGCACCAAACGATAGAAGGTGTGATGCTCGCCATTGAGAAGCGACACGCGTTCTGCGGTTTTGACCCCATCGGGGTAGGTCGTCAGCATGCCATAATTCTCCGGCGCTTCAACGCCAAACCCAGGCTCATGCGCTTTCATGCCAGCTTTTAACTGCGCTTCCTGGCCATCCATAAAGTCCTTGCGCCAACCGGCCTTGGTGCCTTGCACGACAAAGCGTGGCGCGTGCTCCGGCGAGAACATATCGGCTTCAGCAATGGCCCGAACGCCCGGATAGCCGAGCCGCGCATGCAACCGGTCAGGCACACCACTTTTGGGCCGTCGGGTCAGCACCTCACCTTCGACCCAGTCGGGCATACCGAAGAGCTGCACCAGTTGATCAAGCAAATGCGTGCCCAGATCGAAGTGAATGCCGACAGCGTTGAGGGCTTGATTGTGCCAGCTGGCCGGCGGTTCGGGTTTGTAGAACGAAAAACTGGAATGCACGTGGTGCACATCGCCAAGAACGCCGCGTGCGATCAGGTCCTTCAGCGTTAGGAAGTCGCTGTCCCAGCGCCGATTCTGGAAACAGCTGACCAGTTTGCCGGCTGTCTTGGCCGCCTCGATCACCTGATTGGCCTCGTCCACCGACCCGGCAAAGGGCTTGTCGACCACCACATTGTGTCCGGCCTGCAGAGCCTCGATGGCCAGCGAGGCGTGCGTTGGTGACGGCGTTGTGATGATCACAAGGTCGAGCGATGTATCGCCGAACAAGTCTTGCGCAGTCGGATAGGCTGTTGCGCCAGGATAGTCGCGCGCGATCTCGTCGCCTCGGCTGGAGGCAATGGCGGCAAGATCGATACCTGCCGCCTGAAGGAGTGGCGCGTGAAAGATGCGCCCGCCAGCGCCATAGCCGACCAGACCTGCTTTAAAACTCATGGAATTACCTTAGGCGTCAGTGAGATCGGAGGGTTCCAGACCGATAATGGCAGGATCCGGCGCGCCGAGCACGCCATCATCGCGACCTTCATAGTCGAACTGCGTGAGAACGTGGCGAATGATCTCCAGCCGTCCACGACGTTTGTCGTTCATCCGCACAATCGTCCAGGGTGCGTGCTCTGTGTCGGTGCGGGCCAGCATTTCATCGCGCGCCTTGGTGTAGTCCTCCCACTTCGACAGCGCTTTGAGATCGATAGGGGACAGTTTCCAAACCTTCAGCGGATCATGGCGACGATCATGGAAGCGTTTGATCTGCGTTGTGCGGCCAATGTTCAGCCAGAATTTCACGAACACCATGCCGTCGCGCACCAAGGCGCGCTCAAAGGCTGGGGCTTCTGTTAAAAACTGAGCATGCTGCTCAGGCGTGCAAAACCCCATCACCGGTTCGACACCGGCACGATTGTACCAGGAGCGATCAAAGAGCGTCATATTGCCCTCTGTCGGCAGGTGCGAAACATAGCGTTGGAAATACCACTGACCGCGCTCAGTTTCGGTTGGTTTGGAAAGTGCGGCCACATGTGTGTGGCGTGGGTTGAGATAGCGGCGGAAGTTGAAGATCGATCCGCCCTTGCCAGCGGCATCGCGCCCCTCGAACACCGAGACCAAGCGTTGCCCAGTTTCGCGCATGTGCCGCTGGAGTTTGACCAGCTCGATCTGCAAGTCTTCCAGCCGCGCCTCGTATTTGGAGCGTTTCAGTTTTTTTTGATAGGGGTAACCGCCATCCTGCATCTGATAGTCGGCCAACGCTTCAGGAAAGCTTGGGTCGTCGAGGTCGAAGGCGGAAAGCGCGGCTTTCACATCGCTGGGATAGTCCATGATCGTGATCCAGAAAGGGCAGCGCAGACGCACCGCGAGAAACGGGAAAGTGCCAGACTGCCCGCGCGCGACAGCCATGACAAGCGCCGGCGCCAGAAACGCCGCATTTGCGTCACGTGCCTGTCACCGACTAGAAGCTAAGTAAATTCAAGCAGAACCCGATGGTCTGATTCGCCCGTTGATGGGCGGCGACAGTGACAAGTGCACGCAAGATAATGGCCGCTACGCCCGACAATCAATCTTGGCAGACATCTAGCGACGCGCCGGATTCGGCGTCGCTCGACCTGCCGATCAGCATGGTCGAGCGGTTCATGGCGCAGATGCGCCGTGTGCGCTGGATGATTGTCGCGATCGGCGTTGTTGTCTGTGTGTTGCTCGTGTCCGGCCGGATCGATGGTGCTGAAGCAGCCTTCACCTTCGGCTTTCTGGCCCTGACGGCGATTGTGACCGGGACCGTGGCCGCTCAGCGCTCGCCCCTGGCCCGCACGGTCAAACAACCTAAGACCTCCAAGCGCCCAAGCTATGAGCAATTGATCCGCGCCTGGCCTCAACCAGTCATCCTGGTCGACCAACGGCTCATCATCCGCACCATCAATGCGCCGGCGTCTGAGTTGATGGAAATCCGCAAGCCAGGCGATCCGCTCTCGTTCCGCCTGCGCGAGCCGGATGTTTTGGCCGCCGTTCAGGCCGCGCTCGACGAGGGTCGGGCCAGCACCCAGCCGATTCTTGAAAAAGTGCCGTCGGAGCGGATGCTGCAACTGCATATCCGCCCCTTTTCCTATACCGGCACCTCGGGATTGCCGGATCTTGGCGACAGGCGCGAAGGCAAGACGGCGCGCTTTGTTGTCATCGTGATTGAAGACGACACCGCGACCTATCGCTCCGAACGCATGCGCTCAGATTTCGTCGCCAATGCCAGCCACGAACTGCGCACGCCGCTTGCCTCGATCAGTGGCTGCATTGAGACGCTGCAAGGCCCGGCGAAAAACGATCCGGTTGGTCAGGAGCGGTTCCTGACGATCATGAGCCAGCAAGCTGATCGCATGACAGCTCTTATCGACGATTTGCTGTCGCTCAACCGTATTGAGATGCGCGCCCACCGCACGCCAACCGATTGCGTCAATCTCGAAACCACGGTGCGCGAGGCTGTCGATCTGGCTCGCCCAAACGCCGAAGCCGCAAATGTGTCCATCGCGGTTGAACCCTCAACTTCGCCAGCTACGGTGCGCGGTGATGCCAGTGAGCTGCGCCAGATCGCCATCAACCTGTTGCAGAACGCTATCAAATATGGCGGCAGCGGTGGCAGCGTCGATATCGCGCTGCGCGATGCCGTCGAAGGCGGCGTCCGGATGGTGGAGATGCAGGTGCGCGACCACGGCCCGGGCATAGCGCCGGAACATCTGCCGCGCCTGACCGAGCGCTTCTACCGCGCGCATGAGGACAGCAACCCGCTGGCCAGTGGCACGGGCCTTGGACTTGCCATCGTCAAACACATTGTGGCGCGTCATCGTGGGCGCCTGCTGGTTGAAAGCGAGCCTGGCGAAGGTGCGAGCTTTAGCGTGCGTCTTCCTTACATGGCCGAGCGTCACAAAGATTCGATCGAATCTATAAAAGACGAGAAAAAACAGCCGGTTAAACTGTCACAAGACTGATACATAACTGTCATAGAACCCTCATGCGCAGGGGCTACGGTCCGCCCGCATTCAAGCTTTGCACCTGCGGTCGCGCGGCGCGCTTATTGATGGGTTTCATGCAGAAATCCACGCGTCGATCCGGCCCTCAGCATCAATCAGGGAGATTGAATCGTGAAAACTGCAACCCTCACCAGTGTTGCTGCACTTGCCATGGCCGGCGCCATGGTTGCTGCACCGGCCCATGCTCGTGACCAGATCCAAGTTGTTGGCTCGTCCACCGTGTTCCCTTTCACCACGGCTGTCGCCGAGCGCTTTGGCCAGCAGACGGATTTTGCAACGCCAGTCGTTGAATCCACCGGCACCGGTGGTGGCATGCGCCTGTTCTGCTCCGGTGTTGGCGCCGACACGCCTGACTTCACCAACGCATCGCGCGGCATGAAGGCGTCGGAGCTGGAATCCTGCACCGCCAACGGCGTGACGCCGGTTGAAATGCGCGTCGGCTTTGACGGAATCGTGGTCGCTGACTCCATCGATGGTCCGACCCTCGACCTCACCCGCGCTCAGCTGTTCCTCGCGCTGGCCAAACAGATCCCTGGTGACGATGGCGCTCTGATGGACAACCCGAACGTCTCATGGGCTGACGTTGACCCAGGTCTGCCATCAGCAGACATCGAAGTTCTCGGCCCTCCCCCGACCTCAGGTACCCGTGATGCCTTCCTTGAACTCGTGATGGAACCAGGCTGCGAAGAGGCCGGTTTTGAAGGCGACACGTGCGAAGCCATCTTCGAAGAACTGCGCGAAGACGGCGCCTATGTTGACGCAGGCGAAAACGATAATTTGATCGTCCAGCGTCTGCAGGCCAACCCGGATGCCGTCGGCATCTTCGGCTACTCCTTCCTCGCCGAGAATGGCGACGTGGTGAAAGGTGCTCGCATCGATGGCGTTGACCCAACGTTTGAAAACATCGCCTCTGGCGACTATCCAGTGTCGCGGTCGCTCTACGTCTATGTGAAGGCTGAGCATGTTGGCGTGATCCCAGGCATGGAAGAGTTCGTTGCCGAGTACACGTCTGAGGCCGCTTGGGGCGATGAAGGCTATCTGGCTGAGCGTGGTCTGATCCCGCTTCCTGCTGATGCCCGTGCCGAAGCGGCTGCCGAAGTCCAGTCGATGACGCCGTTCACGGCCATGTAATCCACACATCCAATGCAGCAGCGCGCATCACCTCGGTGCGTGCTGCTTTCCAATGTTTTTGGCGTGTCTGGACCATGTCCTTGAAGATGCGCCGCGGTCTTGGTCCCAAGGCCCATGCCTTACCTGCCGCGCCCGCGCGTGGTCTCCAACCGGGTGGTGCGTTTTCGTGTTTTGGTTGCTTCTTCTGGCGCTGATGGCCCTGTTTGTCGGGTCGCTCTACATCGGCGCAATGCGGTCTCGCCGAGTGGCTGGCGCCAGCACGAGCGTGCTGCATTCGCGGCCAAGCTATCACGGCGGCTACCTCGCCATCATGTCGACAGTTCCGGCGCTGGGTGTGTTGATCATCTGGTCGATCGCGCAAGGCCCAATCCTCGACTCGATCGTCCTTGGACAGTTTGCCGATGAGGTCGCTGAACTGTCACTGCCCGCACGTGAAGCGTTCTTGCGCGATGCCCGCGCAATCGCCTTTGGCGGCATTGTCGGCTTCACCGATGAGGTGAAAGAGGCCGCCGCCGAAGTCTACGGCAACCTTCACACAATCTCATTGATAGCCATGGTCGCGGTAATGGCGACGCTCGCTTTCCTTGGGTTCCGTTCCGGATATCGCAACATCGAGCCGCAGCGCCGCACCCGTCATTTCGTCGAGCGGGCGGTAATGATCCTGCTGATCGCCTGTTCAGTGGTTGCGATCTTCACCACCATTGGCATCGTTCTCTCGCTGATCTTCGAGAGTATCCGCTTCTTCACGATGATCCCGATCCACGACTTCCTGTTCGGTCTGCACTGGTCGCCGCAATCGGCCTTTGCTGGCGCTGGTGAGGTTGTGGATGCCAATCCAGAAGTTTTTGGCGCGATCCCGCTGATCGTCGGCACGCTCTTCATCACCTTCATCGCCATGCTGGTCGCTGGGCCGATCGGCCTCTTCGCCGCCATTTACCTGTCCGATTACGCCTCGAAATCGGTGCGTGCGGTTGCCAAGCCGGTTCTGGAAATCCTCGCCGGTGTGCCAACGGTGGTTTACGGCTTTTTCGCCGCGCTGACGGTGGCGCCCTTTATCCGTGATACCGGCGAGGGGTTCGGCCTTGATGTGTCCTCCGAGTCGGCGCTGGCCGCAGGCGTTGTCATGGGCATCATGATCATCCCCTTCGTGTCGTCTCTCTCCGATGACGTAATAACCGCCGTGCCGCAATCGCTGCGCGACGGGTCGTTGGCGCTTGGATCGACCAAATCCGAAACCGTTCGCCGCGTCGTTCTGCCGGCGGCGCTGCCCGGTATCGTCTCGGCCATGATCCTCGCCATCTCGCGCGCCATTGGTGAAACCATGATCGTGGTAATGGCCGCTGGCCTTGCTGCCAATCTCACCATCAATCCCCTGGAAGCGGTGACCACCGTCACGGTTCAAATCGTCACATTGCTGGTCGGCGACCAAGAGTTCGACACCGCCAAGACGCTCGCCGCGTTCGCCCTCGGCCTGCTCCTTTTCTGCGTCACGCTCACGCTCAACTTCATCGCTCTGCGTGTGGTGCAAAAGTACAGGGAACAATATGACTGATATTGCTTCTGATCCCTCAGGCGGGTCTGCCGACACCGACTTGCACACCTCCGAGGCGGCACGCCGCCGGCTGAAGGCGCGTTACGCCTCTGAGTTCCGTTTCAAGCTCTGTGGAATCGCAGCCGTTGTCACAGCCGGTCTCTTTTTGGTGCTGCTGCTGTCCACCATTGTCGGCCAGGCGTTGCCCGCCTTCGTGTCGCATCAGGTGACGATCCCGGTCGACCTTAGCCAGGAAACGCTGGATCCGAACAATGAGGGCGAGAGCGTCCTGCGCCGCGCCAATTATGATGCGGTGGTGCGCAATGGCATCCGCAGCCTCTATCCCTTTGCCGAAAGCCGCGATGATCAGCGGACTGTCTCCTCGCTGATTTCGTCCGGGTCGGCGGTTCGGGTCCGTGAAGCTGTGCTGGATGACCCTGAAGCGATGATGGGCCAAACCAGCTTCACCGTGCCGCTGGACGATGTTGCCGATCTCTATTTCAAGGACCTGATCTCCGACGAGCAACGCTTTGTTCCAACTGGCATCGCATCACCGACCGGCACCGAAGGCACGATCCAGGTTCTCTCCACAGCCAATGATTTTCGTGAATTGCTGGCTGACGTAAAAGAGTTTCTCTCTGAGGAGGCCGATGGCGTTGCGCGCGAACTCGCTGCCAAGGAGCGCTCGCTGGAGCGGGCCATCCTGGATTTGGATTCCTACCGTACGCGCCTGCCGAACGCGCCGGAAGGCCGTACCGATTTCTTCCAATCGCAGATCAATATTCTTGAACGCGGCATTGTTTCGCTGGGTCGCGATATCGAAAACCTGACGGCGGAGCTGGCCGATCTGCGCGCCAGGTCAGAGGCACCAGGCGCCGAAGAGGAACTCTCCCGGGAACTGCCTTCCATCCTCGTGGAGATCAATGGTGGCGTCGTCAAAGCCAATCGATTGAGCGCAAGCGGGATCGAGGGCGACGTGATCATTCCCTTGCAAAGCACTGCCGATGCGGTGGGTGATGAGTGGTCGATCCGTGAGATCATATTGCCAGAGCGCAATCGCCAGCTCGATGACCGCTCGCTCGTCTATCTCGATCTGCTCGCCGATCAGGATCGCGTTGAACGCACTTTCAACACCGTGTTCTTCACCTCTGGTGCGAGCCGCGAGGCCGAACTGGCCGGTATCTGGGGCGCAGTCGTCGGCTCGTTTTTCACCATGGTCGTCACGTTGGCCCTGGCGTTTCCGCTGGGCGTGGCCGCGGCGATCTATCTGGAAGAGTTCGCCCCGAAGAACCGCCTGACGCAGATCATCGAGGTCAACATCAACAACCTCGCTGCTGTGCCGTCCATCGTTTTTGGGTTGCTCGGTCTGGCGGTGTTCTTGAACGTTTTCGGCATGCCGCGTTCAGCGCCGGTGGTCGGCGGGATGGTGCTGGCGCTCATGACTCTTCCGACCATCATCATTGCGTCGCGCGCCGCGCTGCGGGCTGTCCCTCCGTCGATCCGCGAGGGCGCGCTTGGCGTCGGTGCGTCAAAGCTGCAAACCGTTCTGCACCATGTGTTGCCGCTGGCGATGCCTGGCATTCTGACCGGCACCATCATCGGCATGGCGCAAGCGCTGGGTGAAACCGCGCCGCTCTTGATGATCGGCATGGTGGCCTTCATCGTCGATGTGCCCTCCACCCCGCTCGATCCGTCCACCGTGATGCCGGTCCAGATCTTCATGTGGGCCGATTTCCCGGAAGTCCTCTTCCGCCAGAAGACTTCAGCAGCCATCTTGGTCCTGCTGGCCTTCCTTATCACTATGAACGCTCTTGCCGTGATCCTGCGCAAGCGCTTTGAGCGCCGCTGGTAAGCGCGCCTCGTATCGAGTAAACGGCACCAAGGAGACATGCATATGTCGACCACGCAGACCATGGAACGCAACACCGCCATTCCCGTGGCCCCAGCGGCGCCGTCAGAGGGCTCAAGCATAACGCCTGGAGGAACGACCATCACCGACGCGCCACCGGAAAACGTCAAGATGAAGGGCGTTGATGTCAACGTCTTCTATGCTGACAAACAGGCTCTGTTCGACATCAATCTCGATATTGGTGAGCGCCAGGTCACATCACTGATCGGCCCCTCGGGCTGCGGCAAGTCGACATTCCTGCGCTGTCTCAACCGGATGAACGACACCATCGATATCGCCCGGATGGAAGGCAAGATCACCATCGGTGAGCAGGACATCTATGACCCATCGATTGATGTGGTTGAACTGCGCGCGCGGGTCGGCATGATCTTCCAAAAGCCGAACCCATTCCCCAAATCGATCTTTGAAAACATCGCTTACGGCCCGCGCATTCATGGGCTCGCCGATAACAAGACCGATCTGGAAGAGATCGTTGTCACCTCGCTGCGAAAGGCGGGCCTTTTCGAAGAGGTCAAAGACCGTCTTGATGCGCCAGGCACCGGCCTTTCCGGCGGTCAGCAGCAACGGCTTTGCATTGCGCGCGCCATTGCGACCTCGCCCGAAGTGTTGCTGATGGATGAGCCATGCTCGGCGCTTGATCCCATTGCCACTGCCAAGGTGGAAGAGTTGATTGATGAACTGCGCGAGAATTTCACCGTCGTGATCGTCACCCACTCCATGCAGCAGGCTGCTCGTGTCTCGCAGCGCACCGCCTTCTTCCACCTCGGCATCTTGGTCGAGGTCGGCGCCACAGATCATATCTTCACCAATCCTACCGATAGTCGCACCCGTGATTACATCACCGGCCGCTTTGGCTGATCGCGCTTTGGCGCTCGTGATACAAAGGATGCGACGCACGCATCGTTAGAGGACTACCTCGATGACAAAGCATATCGTCACCGCCTTCGACACCGATCTCCGCGACCTTCTGCTCGAACTGGCGCAAATGGCAGGCTGGGTCGAGCGGGCTGTCGAAGATGCCGTGGATGCGCTGATGACTGGCGCCACGGACGAAGCAGAAAGCGTCATCTCCAACGACGACCGCATCGATGACGCCGACCGTAAGGTAGAGAGCGACGCCGTGCTTCTGATCGCCCGTCGTCAGCCGATGGGCGACGATCTGCGCGTCATCGTCTCGTCCATGCGCGTCAGCCAGGATTTGGAGCGGGTCGGCGATTTGGCCAAGAACATCGCCAAACGGGCTCTCATAATCGATGGTTCAATCCATCAACGCACGCTGGCCCACGGTGTCGATAGCTTGTCGCGTTTGGTGCTTGGCCAGCTCAAGCGGTCCATCGAAGCCTTCGTTGAGCGCGACACCACCAAAGCTGAAGATGTTTGGCGCCACGATGCCGAAGTCGATGCGCTCTACACCTCGCTGTTCCGCGAGTTGCTGACCTATATGATGGAAGATCCGCGCAACATTTCTTCCTGCACGCATCTGCTTTTCTGTGCCAAGAATCTTGAGCGCATTGGCGATCACGCCACCAACATTGCCGAGCGCGCGATCTACACGCGCACTGGCGAGATGGTGGCGACCAACCGTCCTAAACAGGATGAGTTGGGCGATGCGACGCCGGAAACAACGCCGCGACCGAATTAGCGTCAGGTGAGGTAAGCCGTGCAGCCGAGCATTCTGATCGTTGAGGACGAAGCGCCGCTCGTCGAGCTCTTGAAGTACAATGTCGAGGCGCTTGGTTTTGATGTCGATGTCGCCATGCGCGGAGACGATGCCGAGACACGGCTTCGCGAGCGCACCTTCGATCTAATCCTTCTCGATTGGATGCTCCCCGGCCTCTCGGGCATCGAGCTTTGCCGTCGCATTCGCTCGCGCGCCGAAACCAGCACAACGCCCATTATCATGCTGACAGCCCGTGGCGAAGAGGGTGAGCGGGTTCGGGGGCTGACGACGGGCGCCGATGACTATGTCGTCAAACCGTTCTCGATCCCGGAGCTATCCGCTCGCATCAAGGCGCTGCTGCGCCGGTCTAGCCCGGAATTGATCACAAATTCGCTTGTCGTTGGTGACATTGAACTTGATCGCGAGACCCACCGTGTTCAGCGGCAGAACCGTGAAATCCACCTCGGACCGACCGAGTTCCGGCTCTTGGAGTTTTTGATGCGCACCCCGGGGCGCGTCTACTCCCGCGAGCAGCTGCTCAACGGTGTTTGGGGGCACGACGTCTATGTCGATGACCGCACTGTCGATGTTCACATCGGCCGGCTGCGCAAGGCGATCAACAAGGGCCGCGCCCGCGATCCCATCCGGACCGTGCGTGGCGCGGGCTATGCGTTCGATGATCGTTTTCAGGATAACCAGGCCCGCCAGTCCGCCTGAACCAGTGGGCTGATAACCTACCGGTTGCGATCCCGGCGACGTTCGTTAGGCGCCTGAAACGCCACGCCGCAATGATATTCGCAATAGGGCTGGTTCTCGAGAGCGGACCGTCCGCAAAAGTGGAAATCATCGTTCAGAGGATCGCCCACCGGCCAGCGGCAGGTGTCTTCGTTAAGCTCCTGAATGGAGAGCTTTGGGCTCTCGCCGACAAGCACCAGATCGACGCGGCCGCGCGCAACCGGCGCTTGATCGAGTTCGGCAACCGCCATCTCATCGGTCTTCAGCGCGGTAGCGCCCACCGACATGGACCCGCCGCTGACCCGCGTCGACGTGGTGCTGCGCCTTGGTCGTGACGCGCCTGACGACGGCGTGCGTGGTTTGCGGGCGCGAGGTGTCGCGGTCGCGGTCGGTTTGCCGCGACCGGAAAGGCCAAGACGGTGCACTTTGCCGATCACCGCGTTGCGTGTGACATCGCCTAGGGCGGCAGCAATCTGGCTGGCGCTTGAGCCGCCCAGCCACATCGTCTTCAGTACTTCAACGCGTTCGTCAGTCCATGCCATCGGTTGCATCCTCCACACACGAAGCGGCGCTCAATCCGAGCGCTCGCCGACCTGCCCCAGCCTCAAATTCAATTCCGCATCACCAAATTGCCTGAAGGCAAAGCCTGTCCACGCGCACGCCAGGGTGCGCTGAGCCGTTGCGGGCAGAGCCCACGATTTGCCGGATCGGTGAATGCCAGCCACCATATCTGGTGGCCCTCGCCAGTAGAGCTACACTAGCGGTTGAATCGGTGACAAGAGTCAGGGGTTAAAAAAAAGTGAACAAGTTCCAGCCGTTCCGGGGAAAAGCTCAGGTTTCCTGAGTCGTTTGAAGGACTTAGAAATTGACAGTCCGGGCAAAAAAAATGTTAGACGAAAAGCTCTCGGCCCGCTGCGGGCCGTTTATTTTTGGGCCATTGCCGAGCCTGCCCTAGAGTTAAGCCGTTTTGGGCTCGGCCCCGCATTTACCACCGTCGCGGCATCGGCGCTGCCATCTGGGCAGGCCGATCCGCCTACAGCCCGCAAAGGGGGCATCCCGCCATGGCGCAATCCATGCTCGCGCAGCCAAGCGCATCATCAACCGACCCGGAGAGCAATCCGCTCTACGGGACGTACAACCGCACGCCGCAGACCTTTGTGCGCGGCGAAGGCGTTTGGCTGTTTGATGAGGATGGGCGACGCTACATGGATTTTGTCTCCGGCATTGCGGTCAACGCGCTTGGCCATGCCCATCCGCATCTGGTGGAGGCCATCAAGGCCCAGGCCGACAAGCTGATGCACACCTCCAACCTGTTTCAGATTGACGGTGGCAAAAAACTCGCCCAGCGGCTGTGCGATGCGACCTTTGCCGACAAGGTATTCTTCACCAACTCGGGCGCCGAAGCGCTGGAGTGCGCGATCAAGACGGCGCGGCGCTACCACTATGATCAGGGCCAACCGGAACGGGTGAGTATCATCACTTTTCAAGGTGCTTTTCATGGTCGCACCCTGGCAACGATCGCTGCTGGCGGAAATCCATCCTATCTGGAAGGTTTCGGCCCAGCGGCGCCGGGTTTTGAGAACCTCGCTTTCGGCGATCATGACGCGTTGAACGAGGCCATAGCCCGGGAGGACTGCGCCGCCGTGCTCATCGAGCCCATTCAGGGTGAGGGCGGCGTGCGTCCAGTGCCCAACCAGTGCCTGCGTGGATTGCGCGAGGCCTGCGACAAGCATGGCGTGCTGTTGATCCTCGATGAGGTTCAAACCGGCATGGGCCGGTCCGGCCATCTGTTCGTTCACCAGCGGCTCGGCTTTGAGCCTGACATTATGGCTGTGGCCAAAGGCATTGGAGGCGGTTTCCCGCTCGGGGCCTGCCTTGCCAAGGCCGATGTCGCAGCTGCCATGGTGCCCGGCACCCATGGTACGACTTATGGCGGCAATCCCATGGCCATGGCCGCCGGCAATGCGGTTCTCGATGTTGTTCTGGAAGAAGGTTTCCTCGACACCGTTCAGGCCCGCGCCCGCGACCTGACGCAGAGTTTGGGCGCGCTGATCGATCTTTACCCCGACATTTTCACCGAGGTGCGCGGTGAGGGTCTGTTGATGGGGCTGAAATGCGCCATCCCGATTGGCGAGGTCGTGGCTACGGCGCGCGATAAAGGTCTTCTCTTGGTGGCCGCTGGCGACAATGTGGTGCGCCTTCTGCCACCGCTGATCGTCACCCGCGAGGACATCGCTTTTGCGATGGACGCGCTGGAAGAGGCCGCGCGCGACCTCGACGATCGACGTGGCGACTAGGGCCCGCGCCCAAACCGATTCACCAATCCTGCTTCTTACTATTCGGGCTGACCGACATGACCCGCCATTTTCTTGATATTGATACCCTGTCCACCGACACGTTTCAGGCGATCCTGGCCGACGGGCACACGCGCAAGAAGGCACAAAAGGCGGGCAACGCCGACAAGCCGCTGGACGGCAAGGTGCTGGCCCTTGTGTTCGAGCAACCCTCGCTGCGCACCCGCGTCTCTTTTGACGTTGGTATGCGTCAGCTTGGTGGCCAAACACTGATGGTCACCGGCGCGGAAATTGAGCTTGGCAAGCGCGAAAGCGTTCACGACACGGCCAAAGTTCTCTCGCGCATGGTCGACGGCATCATGATCCGCACGCTCGATCATGACCTTTTAGAGGGTCTTGCTGAACACGCCACGGTCCCGGTGATCAACGGCCTGACCAAGGTTTCACACCCCTGCCAGGTGATGGCGGACATCATGACCTATGAGGAACATCGTGGCTCGCTGGCCGGTAAGCGTATCATGTGGTCGGGCGACACCAACAATGTCCTCAAGAGCTGGATCGACGCGGCAACCCATATCGACATGACCATCGCGGTGGCCGCGCCGCCGGAGATGGCGCTCGATGCGGATACTGTTGCCAATGCGAAGGCCGCTGGCGCGAAACTTGAGGTGACCACCGATCCTGATCAGGCTGCCGAAGGCGCTGATCTCATCATCACCGATACCTGGGTTTCCATGGGCGATGATCAGGCGCAGCGTCGTCATAATCTGCTCGGACCCTACCAGGTGAACGACCGCCTGATGGCCCGCGCCAACCCGGATGCGCTGTTCATGCACTGCCTGCCGGCTCACCGCGAGGAAGAGGTGTCGGCAAGCGTCATCGACGGACCGCAATCGGTGGTGTTTGATGAGGCCGAAAACCGGCTACATGCACAAAAAGGCGTGCTCGCCTGGTGCTTTGGACTGGTGGGTTAGCGTCGCTGGCCGACAGCATGGACGATGCGGCTTGGATTCCAGGCACGCCATACTATCTTATGGAGCAACAGCGCGTAGTACTCCAACGCGCCTTCCCTCCTAAGCGATGAGACATCCCATGACACCGAACCCCCCTTCATACGGCGGGACCGATCCCGCCCGGCTTTCTGGAACACCGACGGTAGCGACTTCGCGCGCGCCGGCAAGCTTTCATGGCGGCGACGATGATCACGTCATGCCGTTTGCGGTAGAAGACTTGGACGTCCGCGGCCGTGTGATCCGCCTTGGCGGCGCCATCGACGATCTCTTGGATCGCCACGACTATCCAGAGCCCGTTGCCCGGCTCTTGGCGGAGATGGTCGCGCTGACTCTGTTGCTTGGCACCTCCTTGAAATTTGATGGCCGTTTTATCGTCCAGGCCCAGGGCAACGGCCCGGTCTCGCTTTTGGTGGTCGATTTTCAAACGCCGGACAGCGTGCGCGCCATGGCCCGGTTCGATGATGCACGCCTGGATGAAGCTGTCGCTGCTGGAGAAACCGATCCGGCGCAGCTTCTTGGTGAAGGCCATTTGGCGCTCACCGTCGATCAAGGCGCCCACATGAACCGCTATCAGGGCGTGGTGGCCATGCAGGGCAAAAGCCTTGAGGAAATGGCGCAGGCCTACTTCCTGCAATCGGAGCAGATCCCGACCCTGGTGCGGCTTGCCGTTGCCCAGAGCGTGGATCGCGGTGATGGCGGCAGGGCCAAATGGCGGGCCGGTGGTTTCCTCGCGCAATATCTGCCGCGCGACACCAGCCGTATTCCTGTGCGCGATCTGCATCCGGGCGATGATCCCAATGCGGACGGCACCGGCACGGGCGACGTCGATCAGCACGATCATTGGCGCGAGGCAGAAGCCCTGATTGGCACGATCGAAGACGCAGAGCTGGTTGATCCACAAACCGGATCCGATCAATTGCTCTTCCGGCTGTTCCACGAGCGCGGCGTGCGCGTCTTCGAGGCCCTGCCGGTGCAAGAGCGCTGCACCTGCACGACCGAGCGGGTGCACGCGACGGTGAAAACCTTTGGCGAGGATCCCGATGAAGGAATGATCAAAAACGGCGCCATCGAGGTGACGTGCGACTTCTGTTCCAAGCAGTATCGCTTCGACCCGAAGACCTACGAATCGCTCTAGAAACCTGAATAATGGGGTCGGCCAGATGGTCGGCCCCTTTTTTGTTCCGACAACATGACCAATCTTTAACTCAAACCATTGCCGCATCTATGACAGGGTGTGGCGCGTAAAAGGGTATCCCCCCACCCGATACGCCATGAGCTATAGCGATGCTGAACCCGGATCCCAATCCGACCCGTGATAACGAGACTGATCTTGTCACCTTGGAGGATGCGGAAATACGGCGACGCCCGTCCTCCTGGTGGGTGGCCGGCAAGACCCTGATCTCCGCGCTCCTGGCTGTTGCCATCATCGCTGGCGCTGTCATGGCCATGCAGCGGTTGATCGACAGTCGACCAGAGGTGCCTCAACGACCGGCGGTTGAGCGCCAAGTGCCGGTCCTGACGCAGACCGCCCAGGTCGCAACCCACAGCCCGACCATTCAGGTGTTCGGCGAAGTGGTAGCAGGTCGCCTGGTTGACTTACGCGCCCTCGTCGCTGGCGAGATCACGGCCGTTCATCCCAATCTTGAAGCCGGGCGCAGGATCGATGCTGGCGCGCCGCTGGTTGAGATTGATCGTTTTTCCTATGAAGGCGCGGTTGTGGAAGCGCAGGCCAACCTTGCCGAAGCGCGCGCCCGCGCTGCAGAATCCGAAGCCCGCTCCGCGCTGGAGCGCGATCAGCTGACGCGCGCTGCCGAACAGGTCGATTTGGCCGAGCGCGATCTGGAACGCGCCAGCCAGCTTGCCGAGCGCGGACAGCTGACGGAGCGTGACCTCGAAACCCGCCAACTGACCCTGTCGCAACGCCAGCAGGCAGTGGATCAGCGCCAGGCCAATCTGCGCATCGAAGAAGCGCGACTGGAACAACAGCGTGCCCAGATCGCTCGGCTGGAGTGGCGCTTGCAGCAAGCTGAGCGGGATTTGGAACGCACAACCTTGCTCGCCCCTTTCACCGGCGTCATTCGCTCCGAAAGCGTTGAGATCGGTCGCCTGGTGTCGGTCAATGACGTCGTCGCCACAATCTACGATGACAGCGCGCTCAACGTCCGTTTCACGCTATCCGATAGCCAGTTTGGCCGCTTGGCCGGCGAGGCCGAGCCGCTGATCGGCCGGCCGATAGCCGTCACCTGGTCGACGGGCGGTGAGGATGTCCAGATTTCCGGCACAATCGACCGCCTGGACGCGGACATTTCAGCGGCGTCGGGTGGCGTGGCCCTCTTCGGGCGCTTGGAAATCGAGCAGACGACGGCCAACCTCCGCCCTGGCGCCTTCGTTTCGGTGTCGTTGGCTGATCAGGCCTTTGACAGCACGGTGCGCATTCCAGAAACCGCGCTCTACAACACCGACCATGTCTTCATTGTGGTTGAGGACCGTTTGCAGCGGCGGGATGTAGAATTGGTCGCCTGGGATGGTGCCCATGCCCTGGTGCGCTCGGTCGGGGAGAACAGCCTGAACGGCGCTGAGATCGTGATCTCGCGGCTGACCGATGCCGGTGATGGCGTTGCGGTCCGCCGCGTCCAGCCGGCCTCTTAGAGGGCGCGAAGATGAGCAAACAGCCCCTCTCGCGCCTGCGACAAACGCGCATCACAGCAGCCAATCGCCTCAATGAAGGCCCAACTGGCGCGCGTGGTGTGATCAGCCTGTTCGTCCGTCATCCCAACGCCGCCAACCTCGTCATGGCGCTGATGGTGCTTTTTGGCATCTATGGGCTGGCCAATCTCAACACCCAGTTCTTCCCCGATATCGAAACGAAGAACATCACGATTTCCATCTCGTGGTCGGGCGCCAGCGCGGAGGATGTGGAGAGCAACATCCTGACCATTGTTGAGCCAGAAGTGCGCTTCATCGACGGGGTGGATGAGATCGTGTCTTACGCCCGCGAAGGCTCTGGCTCGGTGCGGCTCGATTTCACCGACGACACCGACATGATCGAGGCTCGCGCCGATGTCGAGCAGGCTGTTGCCGGCATCACCTTGCTCCCCGATGGATCCGAAACGCCTGTCATCACCACCAGCAATTTCGCTGATCGCGTCGGCCGTATCGCGATATCCGGTCCTTTTTCCGAAGACGCGCTGAAAAGCTTCGCCCGCGATCTGCGCGACCGCCTGATCGCCAATGATATCGACTTGGTCAGCTTCTCTGGGATGCGCGACACCGAATATGAGGTGACCATCGACCCAGAAACGCTGCGCCGGCTTGATCTGACCATCGGCGATGTGGCTGGTCGTATCGGACAAAACAGCCGCGATCTGCCATCGGGCAATCTTGATGGCGATCTAGAGCGCCAAATCCGCGCGCTCAGTCAGGCCGACAGCATCGAGTCGCTCGGCCACATCGTGGTGCGCGGCGAGGCCAGCGGCGAGCGCATCGAACTGCGCGACATTGCCGATATCCGCCAGACCTACGACAGCAGTCAGAGCCAAGGGTTTGTTGAGGGCGAACGGGCTATCCGCATGGATGTGTCGCGCTCGGCTTCGCAAGATGTTTTGGCCGTCGCCGACGCGATGGTGGCCACGGTTGAGCAGGCTCAATTGGAGTACCCCCAGTCGCTGAACCTCGCGATTTACGATCTGCGTTCAACCGCCGTTGAGCAGCGCATTCAACTGCTCGTCACCAACGGCTTGACAGGCCTGTTGGTGGTCGTCACCATTCTATTTGTTTTCCTCAATATGCGTATCGCTTTCTGGGTGGCGGTCGGCATTCCGACCGCCGTCATGGCAACGCTTGGCCTAATGTTTGTGTTCGGCGAGTCGATCAACATGATCTCCCTGTTCGCGCTGATCATGACGCTGGGGATCATCGTCGACGATGCCATTGTGGTCGGCGAACACACCGCCACGCGCCTCGATATGGGTGATGGACCCTATGAGGCAGCCGAAAACGGCGCGACACGCATGATGATGCCGGTGATTGCCGCCATGCTCACCACAACGGCTGCCTTCGGCCCGATCTTGCTGGTTGGGTCCACCATCGGGCAGATCATGGGCGTGCTGCCGGTGGTCGTGGTCGCGGTTCTGATCGCAAGCCTCATTGAAGTGTTCTTCGTTCTGCCAGGTCATCTGGCGCATTCGCTTGGCGCGACGCCGAAACGCGGCACCAACTGGACGCGCCTGATCCTGACGGCGCTAATCCTCGCGGCTCCTATGGTTTTGGTGCTCTACCAAGCGCCGCTGGCCGGTGCAGTAGGTCTGGGTGCGATCGCCGCCATCATCAACGCCCACCCGCTCGCCCAAACACCAGCGCTTGCCGTCGCGATTGCCCTGGCCGCCTTTGCGCTGGCCGGGTTGATTGAGCTGTGGCGTCTGCGCGGTGAACGCCAGCGCGACCGCACCAGTCCTACCCACGATGTGAATGCCAAGAGCTGGTTCCGTCGCGGTTTCGATACCGGCTTTGGCTGGGTCCGCGACAACCCGTTCCGCTTAATCGTTAAGACCGCTGTAGCCTGGCGCTATGTGACTCTTGCTTTGTGCGTCTCGGCGCTGATCCTGGTCGTCGGCGTCATTCGCGGCAACCATGTGGGTTTTGTGTTCTTCCCCTCGCCGGAAGCGGAGAACATCACCGCCACGATCACGTTCACGCCGGGCGTTTCCGAAGCGGCGGCTCTGGAAACACTGGCGCGTGTCGATCAAGCGCTGCGCGCAACCGATGAACAGTTGACGGCAAACCTTGCCGACGAAGACACATTGGTGCTGTCATCCTATGCAACCTACGGCTCGTCGGGACGCAATCGCGGCGACAATTTTGCGTCCATCGATGTGGAACTCACATCGTCCGAGGCCCGATCGATCCGCACACCCGAAGTCGTCCGTGCTTGGCGACGCGCCGTGCCCGATTTGCCAGGAGTGGAACGCATTTCGATCTTTGAACGCCGCGGCGGTCCGCCAGGACGCGATCTGGATATCCGTCTGCTTGGCGACGATGCCGCCACGCTGAAAACCGCCGCAGCCGACCTGCAAGAGGCACTCACCCAGTTTCCCGGGGTGTCCGGCGTCGATGATGATCTGCCCTACGGCAAACCGGAGATCATCTTGACGCTTACCGAACGTGGCGAGGCGCTGGGCTTCACTCTCGATGGTGTCGGTGCGCAGATTCGTGATGCCGTTGGCGGTCGCACGGCACGCAATCTGCCGTTCCCCGACGAGGAAATCGCCATCGTCGTGCGCCAAAACCTAGGCGAGGGCGGAACCGGGACGCTGCGAACCTTGGAACTGCGCTCACCAACTGGCCTTTATGTCCCGCTGACCGAAGTGGTGAACCTGGAGGATCGGCAGGGCTTCTCGGTCATCCAGCGCCGAGATGGCCGCACGACGGTTTCCGTCACCGCCGACGTCGACATCGAAGTGACCACCAACAGTGAGATTGAGGCTGCATTGCGCGCTGGAGACTTGCAGCGCGTTGCCGACACCTATGGCGTTGACTTCACTTTTTCCGGTCGTGCCGAAGAGCGTCAGGAAGCCTTTGCTGATCTCGGCCTTGGCGGCATGTTGGCCCTTGGCATCATGTACATCATTCTGGCTTGGGTGTTTGCCAGCTATTGGCGCCCCATCGCGGTGATGATGATCATCCCCTTTGGCATTGTTGGCGCGATCATGGGCCACTGGGTGATGGGCTTCCAGCTCACCATTCTATCTATGATCGGTTTGCTCGGGCTGGCGGGCATCCTGGTCAACAACTCCATCATCTTAGTCTCCCGGTTTGACGACCGGTTGAAGGAAGGGATGGGCGTTGCCGAAGCTGCCGTACAGGCGACGCAAGATCGTTTCCGCGCAATCCTTCTAACGTCGCTGACCACCGTGGGCGGGCTCTCGCCGCTGCTTTTTGAGACATCGCTTCAGGCGCAGTTCTTGCTGCCAATGGCGATCACCATCACCTTTGGCCTCGCCACCGCGACCCTGTTTGTCATGGTGCTGGTGCCCTCGCTGCTCAAGGTCGGCGATGATATTGGGATTGTGCTGCGCACATTCTTTGGCCGGCGATTAGCCGATGATGGCGAAAGCAACAGCCAGGCGCTCACGCCAGCCGAATAAACAGCCAATCTATCCAGTCACGACAAAACCAAACTCCAGCCGACTGCCGCTGGCGGTCAGCGTTGCCAGAAGCGTGGCAGGATAAGCACCAAAACAGTGAAGAGCTCCAGGCGACCAACCAACATCGCGAGCGCCAACAGCCATTTGGCAATATCCGGCAAAGTCGAGAAATTGCCGTCCGGCCCGATAACGTCACCAAGGCCCGGCCCGACATTGGCGATGGCAGTGGCCGCACCAGAGAACGCGGTGAGCGGATCAAGGTCCATGGCCATCAGCGCGACGGCCAATACACCGATGAGCAAAAAATAGAGGAAGATGAAGCTCATCACAGCGGAGACAACCGAGCCATCCACCGGTCGTCCATTGTATCGCATGACGAACACGCCGTGCGGATAGGCAAGGCGGCGCACGTGCTGAGAAACGGTCTTCAGCGCGACCTGAACGCGGAAAATCTTCATGCCGCAGGCGGTCGAGCCAGCGCATCCGCCAATTAGCGTCAGCACCAGAAACACCATCACCGGCATGGCCCCCCACTGGCCGTAGTTCTCCGAGGCGTAGCCGGTGCCAGTCATGATTGAGACGACGTTGAAGGTCGCAACACGCAGATCGGCCAGAACGCCGCGCTCAGCCGTTAGCGGATCGAGCGCCAGCGCGACGAGCAGGGAAAAGGCGATCAACAAGACAAGGAACACATGCACTTGGCTGTCGCGCACTAAGCCCATGGGCCGTCCTTGAAGCGCCTGCACGTAAAGCAAAAAGGGCAGCGAGCCGAGGATCATGAAAATGATCCCCGTCAACTCAACGGCGCCGGACTGAAAATACCCTATCGAGGCATCGCGGGTGGAGTAACCGCCGGTGGCAACCGTTGTCATGGCGTGGTTGATGGCATCAAAAAAGGTCATGCCGGCGGCCGTGTAGGCCATCGCGCAAAGCAGCGTGAAAACCGAAAAGACGGCAATCAGCGAACCGGAAATCTGGGTCGCGCGCGGGAGAATTTTGTCCGGGGTATCAAAGGCTTCAGTCTTAAACAGCTGCATCCCGCCAACGCGTAGCATCGGCAGGATCGACACCGCCATCACGACGACGCCGAGGCCCCCGAGCCATTGCAGCATGGACCGCCACACCAAGACGCCTGGTGGTTGAGCATCGAGGCCAGACACAACGGTCGCACCGGTCGTGGTGATCCCGCTCATCGCCTCGAAAAATGCATCGGTGTAGGTGGGGGTGGCGCCCGACCAGAGCAAAGGCAAGGCGGCGAAGGCCGGCAAGACAGTCCAGGCGCCGACGGTCATCAATACCGCCTGACGTGAGGATAGGATCGCAGGCCTGCCGCGCCCCGTCTGTGCCAGGCCAAGACCCACCAGCGTTGTGACCAGTGAACTCGCCGCAAACACCACCCAATCATTGTTGGCCTGTGCTAAATCGACCAGCGCCGGGATCATCATCGCAACGCCTAGCGTCGCCAACAATGCGCCGATGATCAAAAAGATCGGTCCGGGATTGAACATGGAGAGCTGGGGAGACCTAGTTCAGCGTGCGCTCGAAGAACGGCGCATCGAGCGAGAAGGCCGGAATCTCTACCTTGAAGCGTGTGCCTTCCAACGTCTCAACGCCGTAATGACCAACCATAATACCGGTCGGCGTGTCGAGTGGGCAGCCGGATGTGTAGCGATAGCTTTCCCCCGGATGCAGGATGGGCTCCTCGCCAACCACACCGGCACCGCTGATTTCCTGCACCCGGCCAAGACCGTCGGTGATGTGCCAGTAGCGTGTGCGCACCTGGATGATCGAGCGGCCGAGATTGGCGATCTCCACGCCATAGGCGAAGAAAAAGCGGCTCGCATCCACGTCGGACTCATCCGGCAAAAACTGCGGCTCCACCGTCACCTGGATGTTCTTCGTTACCGCCTGGTACATTGCGCCAACCCAACCGGGCCTTTCTCTGCCTCTCGGCTCACACGTCTGCTAGGTGTCAGTCTCCCACACGGGGCAGGGCCTGTCACGCCTGTTCACAAGCCAAGGAGCCGCGTCTGGCGTTGCTTGCGCCAAGCCCAGTGACCGCCTAACCGAGAGCCATCGCCACCACCGAAAGCTCGCCACCATGCTTGATGGCCAAATGCGCACCCTTATCGATCCGCCACTCAACGCGCTGGGCCGTGGTCTTGCCCGCTCGGGACTGACGGCTGACCACATCACACTGATAGGTTTGGTGCTTGGCTTGGCCGCCGGTCTGGCCATCGCATTCCAGGCCTATTGGATCGGTCTCGGCTTGGTCTTGGCCAGTCGACTTGCCGACGGACTGGACGGTGCCGTCGCCCGCGCCACCCAAAAGACGGATCGCGGTGGCTACCTGGATATCGTGTGTGACTATGCGTTCTACGCTGCGATCCCGCTGGGCTTTGCGATCGCCGATCCCTCCGCCAACGCTGTTGCCGCCTGCGCGATGCTCTTCAGCTTTTACATCAACGGTGGATCGTTCTTGGGCTACGCGATCTTGGCGGAAAAGCATGGCCTGAGCACCGATCGGCGTGGCTCCAAATCGCTCTATTTCACCGGCGGTTTGGCCGAGGGCACCGAGACCATTGCCGTTTTTGTTGTCGCTTGCCTCGCGCCGGCCTGGTTTCCCTGGCTTGCCTATGGCTTCACCGTCTTGGTGATGCTGACGGCCATCGCTCGCATCTTGATGGCTTGGCAGACGTTCAAGCCTTAGCCGAGCGCTGCGCTCAAATCGTCCCAAAGATCATCCGCATGCTCAAGGCCAACCGAGAGCCTGAGCAGGTTCTGGTGGATGCCGAGATCCAATCGGTCGGCCTCATCCAAACGCTGATGCGTCGTCGTTGAGGGATGGGTGATCAGGCTTTTCGCATCACCCAGATTGTTGGAAATCTTGATGATGTTCAGCCGGTTGAGGACGGCAAAGGCCTCGGCCTTGTCGCCGGCTACTTCAAACGCGATGAGTGTGCCGCCGCGTGCCATCTGTTTTGAGGCGATGGCGTAATCAGGATGGTCCTCGCGGTGCGGAAAGAACACCCGCGTCACCTTTTGATGCTCTGCCAACCGATCCGCCAAGGCAGACGCATTATCGGTCTGTCGGTTCACTCGCAGCGCAAAGGTTTCCAGGCTTTTCAGGATCACCCAGGCATTGAACGGCGAAAGGCTCGGCCCCGTCTGGCGCAAAAATGTATGCAGATGCTCGTCGATCCAGTCTTGCGAGGCAAGCACGGCGCCGCCAAGACAGCGGCCCTGGCCATCCATGTGCTTGGTGGCCGAGTAGATCACGACATCGGCGCCAAACTGCATCGGACGCTGGTAGAGCGGCGTGGCAAAGACATTGTCCACATAGAGCTTGGCGCCGCCGTCATGGGCGATGTCGGCCACGGCTTGCAAATCGATCACTTCCAGCGTCGGGTTGGAGGGCGTTTCGAGAAAAAATGCTTTGGTGTTCGGTTGCCGCGCGGCTTTCCAGGCCTCCAGATTGCGTCCGTCTATGAGTGTGGTTTCGACGCCAAAGCGCGGCAACAACTCTTCGACCACATAGCGGCAAGAACCAAAAAGCGCCCGAGCGGCTACCACGTGATCGCCAGCGGACAGCGAACAGAGCATTGCCGCCGTCACCGCCGCCATACCCGAGGCCGTCACACGGCAGGCCTCGGCGCCTTCAAGCAGGCAGAGCCGGTCCTCCAGCATCTTCACCGTCGGATTGGAAAACCGCGAATAGATGAACCCCGGTTCGTCGCCCTGAAACCGTGCTTCGGCCTGCTCGGCGCTGTGATAGACAAAGCTTTGGGTCAGGAAGAGCGCTTCGGACGTTTCGCCAAATCCCGAACGCAGGGTGCCACCATGGACAAGGTTGGTTTCCGGGCGCAGAGCGTGTGCAGGGCGTGATGGATCGGTCATCGGGTGCTTCCTCATGGGCTGCCTGACCGACTATCACAGCCATATCGTTCGTCAAGACGAACGTTTGTCCGTTTTATCGAACAAACCGGAGCCCGAGAGCACAAACCAGCTGTGTATGGTGGCCCTCGCGCGATGGACTCACGCGGCGCTTTGCGAAAACAGTCAGGCACGATGAGCGCCACACTTCCCTCCTTTGGCCCCCACGATGGCATCCTGCCTGACCACGACATCCACGCGATGGTCGCGGCGGGTGCGATCTCCCATGCCACGCCGCTGGACGACGATCAGGTTCAACCGGCCAGTCTTGATCTGCGCCTCGGTCAGACGGCCTATCGCATCAAGGCGAGTTTCCTGCCGGGCGCAGGTCGAACCGTCGCTGAACGACTTGACGAGATCGCTTTGCACCAGATGCCGCTCGAGAAAGGTGCGGTGCTTGAAACCGGCTGCATCTACCTTGTGGAGCTGAATGAAGCGCTGGCGCTGCCGCCGGAAGTGAGCGCCGCGACCAATCCGAAAAGTTCCACTGGGCGCCTTGATATCTTCACCCGTGTGATCACCGATGGTGGGGCGGTGTTCGATCAGATCCCCGCGGGTTATGCCGGAAAACTTTATTTGGAAGTCGCGCCGCAGAGCTTCCCGATCCTGGTGAAGCCGGGTTCACGGTTGTCGCAAATCCGCTTTCGCTGCGGCAACACGCTGCTTTCGGACAAGGAGCTGAAAAGCCTCGACCAGCGCCTTGGTTTGGTTGAAGGCGCGCGAGCGCAATTCCAGAATGGTCTGGCGGTCTCGATCGACCTGAAAGGCGGCGAGGACGGCTTGATCGGTTACCGCGCCAAACGCCCAGGCGGCCTGGTGAAGGTCGATGACAAGGCTGGTCTAGATCGCGAGGCCTATTGGGAGCCGCTTTTTGCCGACGCATCCCAATCCCTGATTTTTGATCCGACCGCGTTCTACATCTTGGTGTCCCGCGAGGCGGTGCATGTTCCAGCGGACTACGCCGCGGAGATGGTGCCCTTCGATCCGCTCGTCGGAGAATTTCGTGTGCACTATGCCGGGTTCTTCGATCCTGGCTTCGGCGCGCCGGAAGCCGATGGCAAAGGCGCCCGCGCGGTGCTTGAAGTGCGCTCGCGCGAAGTGCCGTTTCTGGTCGAGCACGGCCAAATGATCGGCCGGCTGGTGTTCGAGACGATGCGCGAGCGCCCAACAACGCTCTATGGCGCGGGCGGCGTTTCCAACTACCAGGCGCAGGGTCTGAAGCTTTCGAAGCATTTTCGATAGCAATTTCGCGGGGGTCATCCCTGTGCTTGTCACAGGGATCCATTCCTTAGATCGGTCTGCAGCTACTCGGGTGCCCAGCGCTCATTGAAATGGACCCCCGGCACAAGGCCGAGAGTGACGCCCCATGGGAGTGGCGCCTATCCCTTCTTCAACTCCGCCACGTCTGACCGCAACGCGCGCAGCTCGGTCAAGATCACCTTCTGCTCTTCGTGCAGATCGGCGCGTTCCTGTTCGGCGGTTGCCTCATGCTCGGCCTGCATGGCCGAGACGATGATACCGATAAACAGATTAAGCACGGTAAAGGTCGTGCAGAGAATGAACGGGATGAAGAACGTCCAGGCATAAGGGTGGACCTCCATCACTGGGCGCACGATGCCCATCGACCAGCTTTCTAACGTCATGACCTGGAACAGCGAATAGGCCGAGGCGGGCAGGGTGCCAAACCATTCAACAAGCTCCGCGCACCGACCTTCTACCGCCTCGCAGGCGCCCTGGCCGGTGCCGTAAAGCTTGGTCGCAATCACCGAGAAAACGTAAAAGATCAGCGTCAAAAGCACGGTGATCGAACCCATGCCCGGTAAAGCGGCGATGAGCCCACCGACGACGCGACGCAGTGACGGCACCATGGAAACAAGGCGCAGCACGCGCAGAATGCGCAGCGCCCGCAACACTGACAGGCTGCCGGTGGTTGGCATAAGCGCGATGCCGACAATGACGAAATCGAAGATGCGCCAAGGATCGTGAAAAAATTTCGTTCGGTAAACGTAGAACCGCAGCGCAAGCTCCACCACGAACACCCAAAGCACAGCCCGGTCGATGAACAAAAGCACCGGTCCGAATCGCGCCATGACCGCTTCGGACGTCTCCAGTCCAAGCGTAATGGCATTCACGATGATGAGGGCGGTGATCGCCACCTCAAAGCGGCGGCTGGTGATGAAGGCTTCAACCTGTTCGCGCATTTGGGTCCTTGCCGGCACGGGATCTGTCTGAAGCCTTATGGGTAAGCACGCCGGTCGCTTCAAGGCCTCGCAGGCGTTCCTTTCGCGCGGTTTTGCCAAGCCTCGCCTGCCGCCTGTCCACCCGCCGCACCAAGTGGCAGTAAACCAATCGTGACCGGCAAACGCTTGATCGACCGGCGTTTGGCTTGCAATGCAGCATGATGGACCTGATTTTCGCTTACGCTGCCGGCTTGCTGACGCTGATCAACCCTTGCGTGCTTCCAGTGCTGCCGATCGTGCTGGTCGGCGCACTCAACGCCAGCCGCTTCGGGCCGCTGGCACTTGCTGCTGGGATGAGCCTGTCCTTCGTACTGTTCGGTGTCACGGTGACCGCCTTTGGCAGCGCCATTGGGCTGACCCAGGAATCGCTGGCGCAGATCGGCGCGGTCCTCATGATGGCGTTCGGGTTGGTCATGCTGGTGCCGGCCTTTTCGCGTCGGTTCCAACTGGCGACGGCTGGCGCGGCCGCTGGCGCCGGCAACCGCATGGCCGACATGGACACGTCCGATTTGCGGGGTCAGTTCCTGGGGGGCGCGCTGCTCGGCATGGTTTGGTCGCCCTGCATTGGCCCGACACTCGGTGGCGCGATCGCGCTCGCCTCGCAGGGCGAGAACCTTGTCTACGTCACGCTGATCATGACGTTTTTTGCCCTTGGCGTTTCGACGCTGATCCTCGCCATCGGTTATGGCGCGCGCGAAACCATACGCGCCCGCGCTGACAGCCTGAGGACCTTGGCCGAACGCGCGAAACCGGCGATTGGCGCAACCTTCTTTGCCGTCGGCCTGATGTTGCTGCTTGGCGTCCACCACTATGTCGAAAGCTGGGCGCTGGATGTGATGCCGATCTGGCTTCAAGACCTGTCCGTTTCCCTTTGATGCGAGGAGATTTGCCATGAACCGCCGCCTGTTTCTCACGTCTGCGATGGCCCTGGTGCTGGCCCCAACCGTTGGCCCTAACGCCGCTTCGGCGTCCGATTTCGTCGAGTATACGCCTGGCGTGATTGAGAGCGCCTTGGATGAAGGCAAGACGGTGTTTGTCGACTATTCTGCCACCTGGTGTGGGACCTGCCGTCGCCAAGAGCGCGTGGTCAACAATTTGCGTGCCACCAACCCAGCCTACGATCAGGCGATGACCTTTGTGCGTGTGGATTGGGACACCTATCGGACGCACGAGGTGGCGGTTCGTCGCTCAATTCCGCGCCGCTCGACCTTACTTGTCCTGCGCGGCAATCAGGAGCTTGGCCGCATAGTAGCGGGAACCTCAGCCACCGACATCCGGCAGCTCATGGATCGTGGGCTCTAAAAACCGAAGTGCCATCTTAGGATGACCGGCGCGGGATCAACCCGCGCCAGCGTTGGCTTTCTAGCCCGTTAGGAGTTGGGCTAACGCCTCGATTTCCGTTTCGCGCAGTTCATGGCCGCCTTCATGGACAGCAGTACTGACCTCTGCGCCCTGATCTTGGAACCAGGTGATCAGACGCTCGCTGGCTGGCCACAGCGTGATTGGATCCTGACGACCGGCCGAAATCAGCACCTTGCGGCCTCGCAAACCCTCGACCGGGTCCGGATCCCAAGGGATCAAGGGATGCAGCAGACCGATGCGGTCAAATAGATCAGGGCGGGTCAGCACGACCGAGGCGAGGATGTTGGCCCCGTTGGAATAGCCAAATCCATAGACCGGGCTTTCCGGATGCTCGGCCTTGAAGGATTCGACATAGGCGGCCATCTGCGCGGTGCGTTTTGCCAGATCGTCCAGGTCGTAGACGCCTTCGCCGGTCCGCCGGAAGAAGCGGTTGGCGCCCATCTCCGACACATCGCCGCGCGGCGAGACGACGCCAGCGCCCGGCACCAACGATTTAGCCAGGTCAAAGAACTGATGCTCATCGCCGCCGGTGCCGTGAAAGGCAAACAGTAGCGGTTTGCCATCCTGCGGCGTCGTGGTGAGCGCGTGATAGGAATCTTTTGACATCGTGAGCGCTCCTAGTCTTCGATTGGCGGTAAGAACGTTTCGATCTTTGCCCGATGGTCTTCGTAACGGGTCGGCAGCTTCAATGCCTCGCCGAGGTGAGCGGTGTCTTCATCGCGGTCGAAGCCTGGCTCGTTGGTCGCCACCTCGAACAGGATCCCTCCCGGCGTGCGGAAATAGATCGCCCAGAAGTAATCGCGGTCGATGACGGGCGTCACCTGATTGCCGGTGTCCAACAGCGCCTTGCGCACCTCAAGCTGCGCGGCGCGGTTCTCAACGGCAAAGGCGATGTGATGCACCGATCCCGCACCCTGGTCTGCCAACGGCGCGCCAGCGACGGCGTGTAGGTCGATTGTATCGGCGGCATTGCCACCTTCGACCACGTATCGGGTGAGGTCGCCGTCCGATTCAGCTGTCTGGTAGCCCATGAATGAGAGAAGCTCGCCCGTGGCATCCGCATCGCGCAGTTGAAAACGCGCGCCGCGAAAGCCCAAAATGCCGGCATCCTCCGGCACATCGGTGCCAGTCCAAGGCGTGCGCCCTTGCGGATCACTTTCCACCAACGCGAAGCTGTCGCCATCAGGGCCCTCAAAGGCAAGCCGTTGTTCGCCAAAGGCGGTTTCTTCGGTCAGGTCGACAACGTCATGCTTGCCTAGCCGCTCTTTCCAATAGGCGAGCGATCCGGTCGGCACCGCAAACTCTGTTACGCCCACTTCGCCGGCGCCTCGTTCACCGCGTGGCATCCGGCCGAAAGGAAAATAGGTCATCACCGAGCCCGGTGTTCCGATCTCGTCGCCGTAATAAAGATGATACACCTCAGGCGCGTCGAAGTTGACCGTCTTCTTGACCCGGCGCAGGCCGAGCGTGTGCGTGAAAAACTGATTGTTGGTGTTCGCATCGGTGGCCATCGATGTGACGTGATGCAGACCTTTGATCTCTTTGATCATATCCGGCTCCTCTACCAGCATAGGTTCGTGTTGAGCGCAGATATAGTTCTGGTTTTTGTGATCAATAAGATCGCCAATATTCGACTGACTGTCGTCATATAATGAACAAATCAGGTGGTCCACGAAAAGGCCAACACGGCGTTCTTGCGCCAACCATCAGGCTCTGTCACATAGCGATCGCGTGCGGGTGTAGCTCAATGGTAGAGCAGCAGCTTCCCAAGCTGACGACGAGGGTTCGATTCCCTTCACCCGCTCCATAGCCAACCGCGCAGCGATTGGCGGAACAAGCGACAGGCGTTTGCGCAGCAAATGCCGAGAGCGCCCGCATTGAAAGACGTCGATTCAGTTAAGTCCTCAGTGCATTGGCTCTGTGCCTTCGGCACAACCGCCATCATGCCAATCGCGAAGCGAATGGCGGAACAAGCGACAGGCGTTTGCGCAGCAAGTACCGAGAGCGCCGACACCAATCCTGTCACCCCACCCCATGCGGCGTCTTGTTCCAATGGTGTGGGCGGCGGATCAATTCCCAGAGTGCCAGGAACCCGGCCGCCGATAGGCAAACCCAATAGAGTGGGATGGTGAGCAGCACAGGCAGAATGTGTTTGACGCCGCGCCGATCCGCGCCAGCGCCGCTGAGCATGGCGGTTGCCAGATAGCCGATAATGAAATTGCCGAGATTGAACGTGATCAGAACCTGCCCAGTACCGCTGGCCGCCGCGTAGAGCGGCCCGCCAACCCCGCTCATCGCCCACAGCGTCATGAGCAAGAAGAACGGATGGATCAGCACCGAGATCAGGACACCGAGCATGATGGTTTGAAAGGTGAAGAACCCGGGAGCGCCAAGCTCGCGCATTAAGCGCAACGGGTGGCGCATATGCACCAGCCAGGTCTGCCACCAGCCCTTGAACCAGCGTGCCCTTTGTTTGATCCACGGGCCAAACCGCGTCGGCGCCTCCTCATAGGTCGTCGAGTTGATCATTTGTGTGGTGTAGCCAAGCCGCGCCAATCGGATGCCGAGATCGGCATCTTCGGTCACATTGTAGGGGTCCCAACCGCCGGCCTTGATCAGAGCCGTACGACGGAAATGGTTCGATGTTCCGCCCAGCGGGATCGGTAAATCAAGGCGTGACAGGGCCGGCAAAAACACATCGAACAGCGCCATGTATTCCAATGCGAAGTGTCGCGAGAGGAAGGTCTTGCGTCCGTTGGTAACGTTGAGTGCGGCCTGGACGCAGCCGAGTTTTGCCCCGCCTCCGCCTCTGTCTTTGGAAAACGCCGCCACCGCTTTGCGCAGCTGGTCCGGCTCAGGCCGGTCCTCGGCATCATAGATGGTGAGGAATGCACCGCGTGTTAGCGGTAGAGCGTAATTGAGCGCCTTGGGTTTCGTGCGCGGTTCGCTGGGCGGCACGCGTATGACGGCCATGTGTCCGGGCAAATTTTGGCGCGATAGCGCTTGGAGGGTTGCTTGATCATCGGCCTCGGCAAGCAGAAAAATCTCAAGTTTATCAGGCGGATAATCCAGCGCGCGAAGCGACGCAATCAATTGCGGCACCATCGCCGCTTCATCGTAGATCGGAACGAGCACCGAATAGATTGGCAGGTCCGCTTTTGCCATCCGGTGGGCCAACGGACTGTAACGCACACGTCTTGGGACCGGGCTGAGAGCGGCGAGGATGCGCGCCGCCCCGACCGTAAAATAGAGGCAGCCAAACAGGAGGTTGAGCACCACAACCAAGCTGGGAGCGGCGAGCAGTGCCCAAAACGCCAGGCAGAGCGAGATGGCGACGAGGGCCAGGGTCTGGCGGCGCGCCAGCGTTTCGCGCGCACTCATTTCAGGCTGGGTCGTGGCGAGATGAGTTTGCGAAAATTGGGTCAGGTCCGGCGCGAGATGATCGGCCCAAAGCGCATGGACATGGCCGCGTGGCGCAAGAAACAGAAGCTCCGCGGCCTTGGGATGACTTTCGATCAGCCGCGTGACGGTCGCTCGCGCATTTGGCGTATCCTCATAGACAGCGCCGCGCGCCCCATCGGCTCGCCGCAGCGGCATGTAGCGCGCTTTGTTGGCGAGCGCCCGCAAGCTGGCATCAGGGTCCAAAAGAGCCGATGACCAACCTGGCGGGATGGCACTTTTGACCTGCGGCTTTGGCGGCGCGCGATGCTTGCCGGCAAAGGATTTGGGTTTGCCTGGCATGACGAGCTTGGCTTTGAGCGCCTGGCTTTGTGCCGCTCCTTTCGACGCTAAGCTAGCCGATGCCAAGCTTGCCGGCGCCAAGCCTCTAGACGGCCATACACGCGACCCCTTTGCTTCGCTAGCGCCCGAAAGCCCCCGCATACTCAACCCCCTACGCCACAAACTCAGCCGCAAAAAGTTGCCAAGCGGCGAGGCTCACCAAACGTGTCCAAAGCTACACTGACGGCTTTGGCTGACCTGCGCATCGGTGGCAGTGCCTAGAGATGTTAATAGGTCGACCTAGATTCTGGTCTCAATTCGCCCTTGGAGCTTCTGAGGCGGGGCGCTATAGGGGGCTGATCTTCCATCACACAAGTCAAGCAGGCACGCGTGCGCAACTTTTTACGCCTCCTCGTTCCAGCCTTCCTCACGCTGACCCTGCTTCCCCAGGCTGCGATGGCGCAGCAGGTCGAAACAGCGTCAGAGGGTGATGTCGTTCAGGACGAGAACGCACCGATGGGCCTCTCGAATCTGCGTTTCATAAACCCGCGCGCGCGCATCGCGCTGCCCGAGCCGATGCCTGGGCCGGTGCTGCGGTTCGTGGTTGCCGACGATTTCCCGCCCTTCGCCTTTCTGGATGGAACGGGCCGTCTTGCCGGTGTGCATATCGATCTGATCCGCGCCATCTGCGATACGTTGGATTTGCCCTGCACCTTACAGGCGCGCCGTTTCGATCAGGTTGCCGCAGCCGTTCAGGACGACCCGAACAATTTGGTGCTGGCGGCGGGCTTGGCGGTCGACCGTGACACCGCCGACCGCTTCACCTTTTCCTTGCCCTATTACCGTTTCGCGGCCCGGTTTGTCGGCGCCAGCGCCGACGCTGGGAACCCTGATTGGGTCAATGGCGCACGCATCGGCGTCGTTGAGAACACGGCCCACGCGGCCTTCCTGCGCGATGCGTATGCCGATGCAGAGATTGCAACCTTTCCCGCCGCCGCCGACCTGTTCCGCGCCTTGCGAAACGAAGATATCAGCCACGCTTTTGGCGACGGGATCGACCTGGCGTTCTGGCTCGCCAGCGACCAGTCCGGCGATTGCTGCGCGTTTGTCGGTCCGCCGATCTTCTCTGTCACCTATTTTGGCGAGGGTTTGGCCTTTGCGGTGCCGCGCGGCCAATCACAACTCGTTCAGGCGCTCAACGCCGCGCTCATTCGCCTGGAATCCTCAGGCGATTTGGAAACAATTATGCTGACGGCGTTTCCACTCGACCCACTGGGGCTTTAGCGGCCTCGCCATCCATCAAGGGATCTGGCGCATGGACCTTCTGATAGGTCCGAAACGGCAACACCAGGCTCCACACCAGGCCGGTCGGCTCCCGGTTTTGATGCTCAGCCAGCCCAATCGTCATGCCTTGTTGACCCATCACGGGATCCTGCGTGTAGACGCCAAAAAGGCGATCCCAGATCGACAAGTTGAAGCCGTAATTCGTGTTCGTCTCCCGTTCGATGATCGAGTGATGAATGCGATGCATGTCCGGCGTCACCACGGCAGGCCGCAATAGCCGATCTAGCCAGAGCGGCAGCTTGACGTTGGAATGGTTGAACATCGCCATGCCGTTCAAGATGATCTCAAAGATCAGAACGGCGATCGCCGGTGCGCCGAGCAGCGCGACCAAGGCGCCCTTCCAAAGCATGGAGACGATGATCTCCAGCGGGTGAAAGCGCAGGGCGCTCGTGACATCCAGATCGACGTCTGCATGGTGCACCTTGTGAATGCGCCAAAGCAGCGGCCAATGGTGGGAGACAACGTGCTCCAGCCAAACCGCGAAATCGAGAAACACGATCACGAAGATCACCACGAAGATCAGTGAAACATCGATGATATTGAACAGGCCGAACCCGGCTTCTTCGGCCCATAGTGCGACACCGACCGCCGCCGCCGGGAAGAGGATGCGCAGAACAATGGAGTCGACGATCAGCATGCCCCAATTGGTCAGCCAGCGACGGCCACGCGCCGGAAATCGTTCGCGGCGCGGCAAGAACTGCTCAAACACCGCCATGGCGGTGAAGATGCCAATGAAAGCGGTAAGGCGGATGGTGGCTTCTGAAAACTCTGGCACACGGCCCTCGTGCTGGTGTGGTTTCACACCGCTATAGGCTAGCGCGCCTTCACCGTCGCCTCAAAGGTCTGTGAGCGGCGAGGATGTCGCAGTGATCCCGTAAAGAACGCACTACAAGCGCCGCAGCAGCGCTCGCAACGTTTCCTGCTCGTCGGCCGATAGTGGCGTAAGAATTTCTGCCAGCACCTGCGCAACCGCTTCCTGTATGCACAACACCGCCTTCTGCCCCAGTGGCGTGAGGTCCAGCACGCTCACCCGTGCATCGTCGGGGTCGTCCCGCCGCTCAATCAGACCTTTGGCTTCTAACCCCTGAACAGCCCGCGTCATCTGCGATTTATCGCGTTGCATGGCGTTCACAAGGGCATGCATCTTCACTGGCGCCATGTCGGCTAACGTCAACAACAAGATGCCGCCTGATGGACCAACCTTGTGGTTGTCAAACTGCCCAGCACGCGCACCCAGCTGGGCATGAATGCGGCGCATGAAACGGTCGGTCAGCTGTGCGGTTTCAATATCTGGCATGATCTATTTAGTTGACATAATCCACTTAATGATAGTTGATGATATCAACTAACGCCATCTCGAGCCCCGCCACACGGTGGTTGGGCATCACTTCAGAGGTTTTTGATCATGACAAAGAACCAGACGCTAGCATTAAAGATCGCCGCCGTTCTGTGGGTGGTGTGGGGTCTGGTGCATATGTTCGCTGGCGTGATGACGATTTCGCAGGATACCGCCGGGTCAGTGGCTGGCATCGCGGATGCGGTGGACCCAGCGCTCTTGGCGGGTGACTACCAACCCGCCGTCGGCGCCGTCCTTAACCAGCACGGGTTCAATCTGCTCTGGATTGGGACGTACACGCTGATCGCCGCCATCTTCATTTGGCGGGCCAACCTGACCGCTATCTGGACGGCCGCCATTGTTGGTGGCGTTACCGATGTCGGCTACTTCATTTTTATGGATCTGGGCGGTTTCGTGAACTTTTTCCCTGGCACCGTCATGACACTTGTCTCGGCCTCAACCATACTTCTCAGTGTGCCGCTCTGGTGGATCAACCGGCCCAAGACGGCCGGATAAAGCAATCAGCAGCGGAGAAGCGCGATGGCCGACACCCCAACCATATCCATGAAAGAGGATGGCCCGCTTCTGGTTGCCAACGGACCAGGTTTGACTGACGCGCAGGGTCAGGTATCTGAACCAAAGCCGATGATGGCGCTCTGTCGCTGTGGTCTATCGGCCAACAAACCTTTTTGCGATGGCAGCCACAGCAAAGGCGGTTTCACCAGCGCACCCGATCACAGCAAACTGCGCAACAACGCGGTCACCTATTCTGGTTTAGCTGATGGCGTTGATGTCACCATCAGCTACACACCGGTTTTGTGCACGCACGCCGCCCAATGCCAGGCCCGCGCTGCATCCGTCTTCAATCCGCGCAAGAAGCCCTGGGTTCAACCCGATGGCGGCAAGCTTGATGAGATCCTCGATGTAATAGCCGCTTGTCCATCAGGTGCGCTGCGCGTGTCGGTTGGCAACAGGCCTGAACAGCATCTGACCACCGGCGATGTATCGATCAGAATTGAGCCGAACGGCCCCTACCATGTGACCAATGTTGCTCTTGAAGCCGAATTCAACGGTGTTGGCGCAAGCAAGGCAAAATACTCGCTCTGCCGATGTGGATTGTCGAAGAACAAACCATTCTGCGACGGGTCCCATTATGACGCCAAATGGACCGACACCGATAGCGATCAAAGCGGCTAGTGCCATCGATGAGGCGGCGTTTGGCGTCGTGTATGGATCGATTTCGGTGATGGCCGTGTTGATGGCTTTGCATCCCCCGGTGGAGAACGCGGGTCGCGTGGGGCTTGTTCTTGTCGCAACCGTCGTTGCTGTGGCATTCGCAAAAGCCTTCGCCGAGCTTTGCGAGCAGATGCTGAGGACTGGCCAGGAACTAAGCCTCACTGATGCGGTGAAGACCTGGCACCACAGCCGCACGGTCTTGCTTGCGGCCAATGCGCCCGCCGCCGCTTTTTTTCTAGCCTGGCTGGGGCTCTACAGCGCCCAGACCGCTTTGCTGCTTGCCCAATGGCTCGCCCTTGCGCTGCTGGTCTATTTCGGCGGCCATATAGGTTGGCGCGTTCGTGGCACAGTTGTAGCCGTTCTGGTGGGCGCGGCGGTCACCGGTGCTCTCGGCCTGTTGCTCAGCGCGTTGAAGCTGTTGGCTCACTGAACATCCACCACAATATCCTCTAAGGTGGGACCGAATGCTGCATGTTTGCGCTATGGGGCTCTGTGTGGGCTAGGTTCTCCACGGTCTAAGAGCGCTTTCAAACTGCCTTTGAAAAACTGATCCCAGCCGTCCTGGCAAATCTCCCAGCAATCCAGCTGTGGTGTCAGACCGTCGTGGGTGAGGCAGATACGCGTGCCGCTGTCCAGAGCATCGAACTGCCAATGGACCAACGTGCCCAGCCATTCCTGTTCAATCGTCTCAGGTTGGCCTTCAACACTGTGTCGGGCGTCAACACAGCGCATGGAAATCAGGTGCGGCGGTTCGATGGTGACCGCTTCAAAGGTCCAGAAGCCGAAATGCGGAGGGAAGATCACTTTCACCCGATCGCCAACAGTCTCGATCTGCCCCTCGGTGGTCCGTGTCCACCACTGGCTCATTTGCTTGGCGACGGCGTCGAAACTGCGAGTCGGCGAAGCAGCAACATCAATTGCGGCGGCGTAGTTGAGTGGGCTGGTGTCCCGTTTGGTCTGCATGGCGAAAGTTCTCCTTGTGCGCCGGCAGACTACCCAATGCATGATGTTTGAAAAGTAGGCAGTTTTTTTGTACTAAAGTATCGAAAAGATACTATTGTAGGTTTTCATGGACCAAAGAAGCCCAATCGACCTCTGCCCAGCCCCTCTCGTCTTTTCGATGATAGGCGGTAAGTGGAAGCTCTCGATCCTTCAGATTCTCATCTTTCATGGGACAAAGAGGTTTGGGGAGCTTCGCCGCGAAATCGACGGCATTACGCAAACCATGCTGACCAAGCAGTTGCGGGCCTTGGAGGAGGATGGATTGGTGGTGCGCCGCATCTATGCCGAGGTGCCACCACGCGTTGAATACAGCGCAAGCGATGACGCGCTGGCGCTCAAGCCTGCCTTCGAGGCGATGCACAGTTGGTGGGTTGAGCGAAGGTCTTTGACCGCCCGCCTATAGGCCTCGGTAGCGGGCCATGGCGCTGCGCTCCAGCGCAGCCACGGTGAGCTTGTCGAGCTCCAAAGCGTCGCGCAGCATTTGCAGCACCCGCAATTCTTCCTGGCGCAGCGACAGATCGGCGGCGGCCACTTCGACGCCGCAGGCATAGGCCGTGTCGCGCAAGCGTTGTGGGATTGCCTCTGCGATCGCTTTGACGACCGAGTCCAGCCCACCTTCCTCGGACAATGCAAGGCTCGCTGTTTCCGATGTCGCCACCAGCCGATCGTGCGAGTAGCCATCAAAGACTGGGAACGAGGAAACGATCTGACCGATCTTTGCCAGCTCTTCGTCCTTCATCGCCCGATCGGATGCTGAAACCAGCACCATCAGCATAACAAGGGCATCTTGGGCGGTAATGTCCGACATCGTCGATCCTTCAAGCGTCGCAGCGGGGACGGGAACGTTTCCCGATCTGCCAATTGTGTTTCGTCAGGTGCCAAGCTAGGAACGCCGACGCGCGCCTACAAGGTGTTTGTCGCGCGCGTTTCCCTCAACCTTTGGCCAAAGGCCCGCCCATGCCGCCGCTTCTTTCCGCCCACGATCTTGATCCTGACCTGCTGGACGCTGCCGCGCGCGCTAAAGCCTGGCCGTTTGAAGAAGCGCGCAAACTGGTCAAGCGGATCGAAAAGTCCGGCAAGACCGATCCGGTGCTGTTTCAAACTGGCTATGGCCCCTCGGGTCTGCCGCATATCGGCACCTTTGGCGAAGTCGCACGCACGACCATGGTGCGTCACGCCTTTCACGTGCTGACCGGCGGCAAAGTGGAAACGCGGCTGATTGCCTTCTCCGATGATATGGATGGCATGCGCAAGGTGCCCGGCAATGTGCCCAACCAAGCCATGCTGGAGGAACATCTGGGCAAACCGTTGACGGTGGTGCCGAACCCCTTTGAGGGCAGTGAACCGAGCTTCGCCCATCACAACAACGCCAAGCTGCGCGCGTTTCTTGATGGCTTTGGATTTGACTATGAGTTCGCCTCGGCCACCGACTATTACCGGTCCGGCAAGTTCGATGACATGCTAGTGCGCACGCTGGAGCGCTACCAGAAGATCATGGACATCATGCTGCCGACGCTCGGCGCGGAGCGTCAGGCGACCTACTCGCCGATCCTGCCGATCTCGCCGACCACAGGCCGAGTGCTCTACGTGCCGATGAAGGAGGTGAACGCCGCCGACGCGACCGTGACTTTCGAGGACGAGGATGGCCGCGACGTCACGCTAGATGTGCGTGGCGGCAACGTCAAACTGCAATGGAAGCCGGATTTCGGCATGCGCTGGGCAGCACTGGATGTCGATTTTGAGATGTTCGGTAAAGATCACCAGACCAACGCGGTGGTCTATGATCGCATCTGCAAGGCGCTCGGTGGCACGCCGCCTGAGCACTACGTGTTTGAGCTATTCTTGGACGATAAAGGCGAGAAGATCTCAAAAACCAAGGGCAACGGCATCTCCATTGACGAGTGGCTGAACTACGCTTCGCCTGAAAGTTTGGCCCTGTTCATGTTTCAAAAACCGCGCACGGCCAAGCGGCTCTATTTCGATGTGATCCCGCGAGCGGTGGACGAGTATTTTCAGCATCTGAACGCCTATCCGCGCCAGGATGTGAACCAGAAGCTTGGCAACCCGGCCTACCATATCCATGCAGGCGATCCGCAGCCGGTGGAACTGCCGGTCAACTTCTCGATGCTGCTGAACCTTGCCAGCGCGGCCAATGCCCATGACGCGGATGTGCTGTGGGGTTTCATCTCGCGCTACACGCATGGGCTCAATAAGGGCGACAGCCCGACCTTTGATGCGCTGGTCGCCTCGGCGGTGCGCTATTTTGAAGATCGTGTCGCGCCGAACAAACGCTACCGCGCGCCGAGCGAGGAAGAGCGTCTGGCCTTGCAAGACCTTGATGCAAAGCTCGCCGGGCTGGACGGTGCCGACGCTCAGACGTTGCAAAGTGCGGTCTACGATGTCGGTCGCGCGCACTTCCCAGACCACGACAAGCCCAACAAGGATGGCACCCCCGGCGTCACGATTGCCTGGTTCGCCGCGCTCTATCAGATCTTGCTGGGCGAAGAAAAGGGCCCGCGCTTCGGTTCCTTCGTGGAGCTTTACGGTGTGCGGGAAACCCGCGCTTTGATCGCCAAAGCGCTCGCTGGTGAGTTGGTGGGCTAGCCATGCCGCTGATAAAACTGCCCAAACTGCGCAAAGGCCCCAAACTGCCGCCCATGGTGGTGGACTTCATCGAGGCCTACAACGCCCGAGACGTTGAGGGGATGATGGCTGACGTCACCGATGATGTTGTGTATCGGCACTATTGCGATGCGGGCGTGCTCTTCAAAGCCGGAGACAAGGGCGAATTTGAAGCAGCCCTGCACGACGACTTAAGCGCCTTCAAGCAGCGCACCCAGTTGGTGAAAACATCCGTGACCATGCTGGGCAGCACCGTGCTGACCACCCAGTTTGACGCTGTCGTGGCCAAAGACCTGTCCAATGGTTGGACGGAGGGTCAAGCTTTAACGCTGCCGGCGGCAGCGGAGTTTCAGTTTCGCGATGACAAGATCGCCAACATCACACTGCGTACGTGACGGAACTTGCCCATGCATACTGTCGCCGCCCTCTATCATTTCGCCAAAGTGCCGGATCCAGCCGCGCTACAAGGCCCGCTGAAACAGCGATGCGATGAGGCGGGAGTAAAAGGAATTCTGCTGTTGGCCCCGGAGGGCATCAACGGCACCATTGCAGGTCCCCGCGCTGGCGTTGACGCCGTGCTTGCCCATATTCGCGCACTCCCCGGTTTCGCCAATCTGGAGTGGAAGGAAAGCACAGCCGGTGACATGCCATTCAAACGCATGAAGGTACGGTTGAAACGCGAGATCGTCACAATGGGTCAGCCGGACGTCGACCCGACCTGTGCGGTGGGGCGCTATGTCGAACCGGAAGACTGGAACGATTTTATTTCCTCGCCCGACGTTGCCGTCATCGACACGCGCAACAATTACGAAGTGTCGATTGGCACCTTTGAAGGCGCCGTCGATCCTGGCACGCGCACCTTTGGGCAATTCCCCGCCTGGTGGGAGGAGAACGCCCAGCGCTTCCACAACAAAAAGATCGCTATGTTCTGCACCGGCGGCATTCGCTGCGAGAAATCCACCGGCTATCTCATCGGCCAGGGCATCGAAGAGGTCTATCACCTCAAGGGCGGCATTCTGAAATACCTGGAAACTGTGCCTGCCGAAGAAAGCCTCTGGCGCGGTGATTGTTTCGTGTTCGATGAGCGCGTCTCGGTCGGGCATGGACTGGTCGAAGGCGCGCACATACTCTGCCGCGCCTGTGGTCGCCCGCTCAATGAAGAGGAGCGCAACCACCCTGCCTATGAGAAGGGCGTGCAGTGCCAACATTGCGTTGATGAATACACAGAGAAGGATCGCGCCCGATTCCGCCAGCGCCAGCAGCAGATGGATCAAGAGGCCCGTCGTGCGGCGCGCGACACTGACGCGGTTGCTTAGGCTGCTAGACGGCCCTGCTTAACCGGCCAATCTGAACGAGCCCTGTTCGGCCTCGTGGTTGGGAAGGGTTGGTTCGCTGCCTTGATAGCCTGAAACAAAAGCTAGGAAAGCGTCCAAAGGCTGCGGGCGGCCAAACAGATAGCCCTGGCCATAATCGCAGCCCATGGCCCGCAAGGTCTCGCTTTCCTGTAGCGTTTCCACCCCCTCGGCAACCACACGTAGCCGCAGAGCGTGTGCAAGATCGATCATCGCCTTGACGATCGTCCGGCTGTCCGCGTCGCTAAACAGGCCGGAGACGAAGCTTCGGTCGATCTTCATGACGCGAAACGGCAGGCGATGGAGCGTCTCAAGGTTGGAGTAACCCGTTCCGAAATCGTCAATCGCAAAAGAGAAACCGTGATCGACGAGCATGGTCATCCTCTCACGTGCTGCCTCGGTGTCAGTAACAAGCGAATGCTCGGTGATCTCAAATTTCACCCGCTGCGGCGATATCTTGCAGAAAGCGCACTGCTCCAGAATGAAGTCTGCCAGGCTTTCATCGCGCAGGTCGCGGGCGGTAAGGTTGATTGTCACTGTGCGAAGGACGTCGGTTTGCATAAGCGGCGAAAGCTCTTCAAAGCTTTGCTGAATGACGAACCGGGTGAGGCGTCCCGCCTGTCCCGTTTGCTCACCGATGCTGACAATTTCGGTCGGGCTGATCCAGCCTTTGTCAGGATGGTGCCAGCGCAAGAGAACCTCACAGGCCACTTCGCTGCGGTGGGCGTAGGTGATGATCGGCTGGTAGAACGTGGCGAGCGATCTGTCGTTGAGCGCCTGGCCAAGATCACGGGCAAGCATCTTGCGTTCATGGTGTATTCGGGCGAGCTCGGGAAAGAACAAAACGGCCTTTGGCCCGAAGTCCGATTTGGCCTGGTAAAGAGCCAAGTCGGCATGGATCTGTAGGTCCCGGACGGTGTCAGCCTGATCGGGAAAGGAAGCGCTCCCAATTGAGGAGCCGCAGATCAGGCTAGATTCGGCAAATCTGATCGGTGCGCCGATCGCAGAAAGCAGTCTCTCCATCAGGCCTTGTGCGGCGTCGAAACCTTTCAAGTCTGGCAGCAGAACCGCGAATTCATCGCCGCCTAGCCGCGCCACCAGAGCCGAGTCAGGGGCGGTCTCGCGCAGTCGCCGTGCCACGGCGCACAAGACCGTGTCGCCAGCGGCATGTCCGTGGGTATCATTGATTTGTTTGAAGCCATCCAGATCGATCAGCATGAGTGTGAAGGCTTGCTCGGATTCCGCAAGAACGGCCATTTCTTCGGCAAGCACGGCACGATTGGCGAGTTTCGTCAGATGATCCTGCCGAGAAAGCTCAACAGCACGTTCGCGCTCTGCCTCCAATTCATGTGTGCGCTCCAAGACACGCGTTTCAAGCACATCGTTGAGCTGTTCCAGACGTCGATTGGCTTGAAACAACTCAAGGCTTTTTTCCTCAAGCAGGTTTTCGGCTGCCAGGCGCGCCAGTTTCTGCCGCCTAGCGCGACGCTCGAGCGCTTCCAACTGTGGCGCGCAGCGATCGCATGGTTCCTGCATACCGTCATCAAAGCTTTTAGCATTGTCCAATTGCGTTGTCATGCAGAGTGACCGTTTGCTTGCCTTTAGAGGTTTGGCCAAGGGAGTCGAAGGGAAGAAGTTAGGCCGCGTCGCGTTCTGTCAGGTCACCGGCCAGCAAATCGACTGAAGTTTGGTCCTTGGCTAGGCGAACAACGCTGAATAGGGTGAACGGACCTTGGTCATCGACGCCATGCTCCCGCTCAACGACCAGGTCATCGCCATAATAGCTTGCCGACGCATTGATCAGCCCTGCCGCAAGATCATCCATGCCGCGCGGGCTGCGATACAGAACTTTGCCGCGCGTGCCGTCATGTTCCAGAAGAACGATGCTCGGCAGCTGAGCATCGGGGTAGAGCTTACGAACTTCGACGTGAATATAGTTTTCGACAGTTCCAAGAAAATCGAAGAACGTACCTTGCTCCTCAAAAAACGGGCGAAACTTCTCCGTGAACCGCCCGCCGAGGTAAACGCCAAAATTGTGGATGACGTCGGCCATTGCCTGGTCGGTTCTCTGGCAAAGCGCAGAGGCAAGCGCGACGATCTCGGCATGATCATAGGTTCCGACCGCGGTGTAAACACCGCCGCTAGGCAAATCGCTGGCGTCGATGATGGCGTCCACCATATCCGCGTCGAACGTCGCTTCGACGTGGTCGAGAAACTCAGTGAACACGATACCCTTCATGGACCTGCACCCTCTGGTTGTTCCGGGCCGAGGGCTTAGCAACTCTACGTATGGGCTGGATTAACGACCTTGCATTAGCGGCCGCTAAGACGAACAGTGGTTAACCGAGCCTTACCGGGGCATTGCTGACCACGCACCATTTGATATCGCCTGCCAAAGCTGTCACTGCCTTGGACTGTATCCCAACCTGCGTTTTCCGCTTTCGAACGAAGTCCAATGCACCAGCACCTCCGACAACGGCGCGCAAGCTGTGCCTGGTAAGCCCTGACATGACCTTTTGGATTGTCGCTGGATTGGCGGCTTTTATTTTGGGCTTGTCCAAGGGCGGCATGCCGGTTGTGGCGATCCTTTCGGTCCCTCTTTTGTCACTTTTGATGGATCCAGCTCTGGCGGCAGGCCTGTTGTTGCCGCTCTATCTCATCGCTGACTGCTACGCTCTTTATCTCTTTCGGAAGGCATTTTCCGTCCGCAACCTCAAAATCCTCATCCCTGCCGTGGGTGTTGGTGTCTTGATCGCAACCTTTGCGGTGTCATCGGTTCCCGCTGACGGGGTGAAGCTGTTGCTGGCCCTTATTGGCTTTTCCTACCTCTTCAACACCATTCGCAAACGCTTGGCACAGCGCGAGGTCGAGCCGAAGCCAGCCGATGTGCCGCGTGGTCTTTTTTGGGGCACGCTCGCCGGTATCACCAGTTACATCGCCCATTCCGGCGGCCCGCCCTACCAAGCCTATGTGCTGCCGCAAAAGTTGGAGAAGATGAGCTATCTGGGCACAACCGCCATCGTTTTTGCCTGCCTGAATTGGATGAAAGTGCCAGCCTACATTTATGTCGGGCAGATGAATTGGCAGAGCATTCAACAGGCACTATGGCTCGCCCCATTTGCGCTTTTGGGCGCCTGGAGCGGCGCCCAGATCAGCCGTTTGTTGCCCGAAAAGATCTTCTTTCTCCTGATCGAGATCGCCTTGGGGCTGGTCTCGGTGAAGCTGCTCTTTGAGGTGCTGTTTCAATAGCGCTCGTAAGCAGCGCGCCACTGGCCCTTACTCAACCAAGCTCAAGCGCTCTTTCCCCTGGAAAAAGCGGATCGCCAGATAGATTAGCAAGCCGAAGGGTCCGAGCAGGAAGGTCAGCAACATGGCCGGGGCCGCCAACCAGTGCGTGATGCCACGGCGCAGCGCATCGCGGCCAATCCAAGCACCAACGAACAGGTCAAACGCCAGATAGTGAGTCCACCCGAGCAAGATACCATTGGGATGATCGAACAAACCCATCACACCTTCCAGAGAGGTGAAGCTCGCATCAGCTGATGCAGCGCCCAGAAAGAGGTGACCAAACAGAAACCCCGCGTACAGTACGCAATAAAGGACCGGATAGGTGCCACCATGGACCAGCGTCCGCGTGACCTGCCAGCGCGGTGCGAGCAGGAGCATCAGCCAAGCCGGGACAACGGCCAGATTGAGCAGCGTGAAGGCGGTTTGGTAGAGCATGGGGGTCCAAAGTGTGCAGGTGAAGGGGTGGCTGCCAGAGTAAATCAAAGCACCTTTGATCGCCTGAGATTCTTGCCTTATTCGCTGCGCTTTGGCGTCGCAGAAATTCTCAGTCCAAACTGATCTTGCCGCTGCGCGCTTTCTTCACAGCGCCGCGTTTGGTCTTGCTTTCCAGCCGCCGCTTTTTCGAACCAAGTGTGGGTTTGGTCGCGATGCGCCGCTTGGGCACATGGGCCGCCTTGCGAATGAGGTCGAAGAGCCGGTCGCGCGCATCCTTGCGGTTCATCTCCTGCGTGCGGTGACGCTCGGCCAAGATCACCAAAACGCCGTCCTTTGTCAGACGACTATCGCCTGAGGTCAGGATTTTCTCGCGCACCCGTTCAGGCAGATTGGGTGACTGGCGCACATCAAATCGCAGCTGCACCGCGGTGGCGACCTTGTTGACATTCTGCCCACCCGGCCCGCTCGACCGCACAAAGCTTTCGTGCAACTCATCATCATAGAGCGCGATGGATCGTGTGATCGGGATCTCTGCCATCACCGGCTCTCCGCAAAGGCCCAAAGGCCGCGCCCTTCGGTGCGTGCTGTTGATTCTGCCGCGCGCAGGTTCGCCGTGGCTGAAGCATTGGCATAGGCCCACCCCTGCGCCACGATCAACAAGGCAAGATCTCGCTCCCCCAAAGTGCAGGACGCCTGGTGATCCTCGCCTGCATCCTCGCGCAGGGTCAGCGTGCAGGACACTGATAGCCTGCCGACCAGACGCCGCACTGCGGTGCGGGCGAGGACCGAACAGCTTGGCGTGCGACCGTCTTCCAACCGGCAGATAGCATCCGGCGCAACCGCCTCGGTTCCGGCCAAGGTCACCATGCCGCGCCGCGTGCGCAATCGATTGGCCTCTTCCACCACGACAATACCAAGGTTCACCGGACGCGGTGGTGGCGGGGCGACAACCGGCGCTGGCAGGCGTTCCAGCGTGGCCCCCGCCTCGGGCGCATGAATGGCAGCGCCAGGGATCACTTGGCGCACCTCTGGGAGCGTTTCGGTAGCAACAACTGGCGCAGGCGGCGTGGGAACAGGCGTGGTTTCTAACGCACCATCAGCGGCATCCTCACCCTCTGGCGAGCAGGCCGCGAGCACAAGCAGTGCACTGGCAATCAACCAGCGTCGAACGATCACACGCCTACTGGCTTGCCCACACAATACGCGCCATCCAGTCGATATCCGACAAGGCAATCTTGCGATCGGGATGCTGATTGTTGAGCGAGTGCAACTCCACATGGCTGTTGGTCTTGCGCTGGAGGATCTTCGCCAGAACCTCGCCGGATTTGGTGCGCACCACAACCCGGTCATGACGGCGCACCAGCGCCCCCGGCGACACAACGATGATGTCCCCGTCGCGATAAAGCGGCAGCATGGAATCGCCGGAAACCTCCAAGGCGTAAGACTGATCATCTTCCAAATCAGGAACCGGGATGGCGTCCCACCCATGCCCGGCTGGAAAACCGGCATCATCAAAGAAGCCACCATCGCCAGCCTCGGCAAAACCGATCACCGGCACAACTTCGCTGATTCGGCGGCTCGATCGGCCTTTGGTTTCCAGCGCACTGCCGCCAAACAGTTGGGCAAAGCTGTCGAAATCCTCTCCGGTCGCGTCGAGCACCTTGAACAAGGACTCCGTTGATGGCCAGCGCGGCCGCCCGTCCTGTGCAAACCGTTTGGAGCGATTGAACGCGGTGGCATCAAGGCCGGCCTGACGGGCCAGCGCCGAAACCGAAAGCGCATGGCGGTTCGCCAACGCATCAATGGCCGACCAGATCTGATTGTGCGACATGGTGATGGGGTCCTTGAATAGGAAAGAAGACCTATTTTTTCGTATTCTGGGCATGTGTTCCTGTCCACGTCGGTAAAATTGCACGATTTAGGAATACAACCTTAACGGGATCATGGCTGCGCGTGCACCTCTTTGTTCCTGAAACGTTCCACTTTTCCTCGCACCTATGCAAAACCGCATCACCGAATTCCGGCTTGGGATTGACCGGTTTCGACGTGGAGCCTACGCCGTGGCCGAACCAAATGAGGCGAGGTGCGGCGTGACAACGCTGATTTTCAAGATTGAATCGGCCGATGTCTGGCGCGCCGCTGAAGCCGCCGGCGTCTACACCGGGGCTCCCGTTGATAAGGCCGATGGCTTTATCCACTTCTCCGCGGGCGATCAGATCGCCGGGACGTTGGAGAAGCATTTCGCCGGACGCACCGGCCTGGTTCTGATCGCCTTTGACGCTGACGCCCTTGGCTCTGATCTGCATTGGGAGGTTTCGCGCGCCGGCGCCTTGTTCCCTCATCTCTATGCCGATCTGAAGCCCGACCTGGCGATCGGCCTGCGCCCCATTCCGGATTCGCATGATCTGGTCGGCTTTGCCGATTGGGGGATCGAGATTTGAGCTTTGACCCCTGGCCGCTGGCCCGCCGCCTTGTCTTCACCCGCCCGCCGGAGGAAGCGCATACGCTGGCGCTGAAGGGTCTGCGCGCCGGTCTCGTGCGCCCTTCCGCAAAGGCCACGCAAGATCGACCTGGCTTGGCGACCAAGTTCGCAGGCCTCTCCTTCAAGAACCCGATCGGTATCGCCGCCGGGTTCGACAAGAACGGCGAGGTCCCGATGCAGATGCTGGCGCAGGGCTGCGGCTTCACTGAGGTTGGCACCACGACGCCCCGCCCGCAGTCCGGCAATCCCAAACCGCGTGTCTTCCGGTTGGTCGAAGATGAAGCACTGATCAATCGCTTAGGCTTCAACAATGAGGGCCATGATGCCATGGCCCGGCGACTCGAGGCGCTACCGGCCAAAGGAGGGCGACCGGGTGTCATCGGCGTCAATATCGGGGCCAATAAGGACGCCGAGGACCGCATCGCCGATTATGTGACCGGTGTTCGCAGGTTCGCCCGCCTTGGCGACTACATCACGATCAACATATCCTCGCCTAACACACCTGGTTTGCGCGATTTACAGGGCAAAGAGACGTTGACGCGCCTGCTTTCCGAGGCCTTGGACGCGCGGGAGACAGTGCTTAGCGGTGGCGAGATATCCCCGATCTTTGTGAAAATCGCCCCCGATCTGGACGAGGAAGGTCTCGCCGATACGCTTGAGGTGATCAGCGACAGCGCAATTGAGGGCATGATCGTGTCCAACACCACGAACGCCCGGCCTGCGTCTCTGCGCTCAGCCAAGAAAAGCGAGACCGGCGGCCTGTCCGGAAAACCGCTTTTCAATCCGTCCACGGCGATGCTGGCCAAGGTGAAGGCCGCGCTTGGGGATAGCAAAGCGTTGATCGGTGTCGGCGGCGTTGACAGTGCGGCCTCGGCGCGCGCCAAGCTGGAGGCAGGCGCCGATCTGATTCAGCTTTACACCGGCTATGTGTTCAAAGGCCCCGGTCTCATCGGCGAAATTATGGACGGTCTCGACAGAGCCAGCGAAGCGGCTTAATCGTCGGTCAACGATAGACACAGCCCAAAAGGCTTTTTGCATTGGCACGTGATAGCGACGACGCGACTCCGCTGGGCGGACGCGATGCGCTCGTGGCGTATCTGGCAGGCGGCGAGAAACCTCCCTCCGCTTTCCGCATTGGTACCGAACACGAGAAATTCCCCTTTACATTGAATGGCCATCGCCCGGTGCCCTATGAAGCGCCGGAGGGCGGCTATGGTAGCATCGAGCAATTGCTGCGTGGCATGGAAGGTCTGCTTGGCTGGGAGCCGATTCTCGATGAGGGCCGGATCATTGGCCTTGCCGACCCAACCGGCGGCGGAGCCATCAGCCTGGAGCCTGGCGGCCAGTTTGAACTCTCCGGCGCCCCGCTGGAAAATCTCCACCAGACCTGCTCGGAGGTGCACGCCCACCTTGCCCAAATGCGCGAGATCGCAACGCCGCTGGGCATCGGTTTTTTGGGTCTCGGCCATGCGCCGACCTGGACCCTGGCGGAGACGCCGCAAATGCCCAAATCGCGCTATGCGATTATGGCGAACTATATGCCCAAGGTTGGCACGCGCGGGCTCGACATGATGTTCCGCACCTGCACCATCCAGGTCAATCTGGATTTCAAGGACGAGGCCGACATGGTGCGCAAGATGCGTGTCGGGCTTGCCTTGCAGCCTGTCGCAACGGCGCTCTTTGCCAACTCGCCCTTCACGGACGGCAAGGTGAACGGCATGCAATCAGCGCGCGCCGACATCTGGCTCGATACCGACAACAACCGCGCCGGCGCCTTGCCGCAGGCGTTCGACGAAGGTTTCGGCTACGAGGCCTATGTCGATTGGGCGCTGGACGTGCCGATGTATTTTATCAAGCGCGGCAGCACCTATCATGATGTGACCGGCTCAAGCTTCCGTGACCTGATGGCAGGCACCCACGCGGCGGTGCCTGGCGAGAAAGCAACGCTGTCGGATTGGACCAACCATCTTTCGACCCTATTCCCAGATGTGCGGCTGAAACGTTACATCGAAATGCGTGGCGCCGATGGAGGGCCTTGGGCGCGCATCTGCGCGCTTCCAGCGCTTTGGGTTGGGCTGCTTTACGATGAGGCAGTGTTGGCCGAGGCCGAAGCGCTGGCCATGGACATGACGACCGAGGAACGACAATCGATCCGCGAGCAGGTGCCGGTGCACGGGCTGAAGGCGCCGTTCCGCGATGGCACCGTGCAGGATTTGGCTCACCAGATGGTGGCGCTTGCCAAAAAGGGCCTAACGGCACGCAGCCGCCTCAACCCGTCCGGCAATGATGAGACGATCTTTCTCTCAACCCTGGAAGAGGTGGTCGAGACCGGCCGCACGCCGGCCGATGTCCTGCTGGAGCGCTATCACGGTAGCTGGAAGGGCGACCTGGATCGCGTGTTCAAAGAGTTCGCGTACTAGACGTTGCATTCAGCATGTCATCCCGGAAGCGCGCTGGCGATTGCTCCGAAGGAACAGAGCAAGGCCGCGCGCTGTCCGGGATCTGCAACCGTCACGTCACTCTCAGGTCCCGGATCACCGTCGGCTCCGGGATAACGATCAGTCGGATAGCGCCCGCCAGCCGATGTCGCGCCGGCAGAATCCGTCCGGCCAATTGATGGCATCGACCGTGGCGTAGGCTTTGTCGCGTGCCTGCTGCAACGTCGTACCGCGCGCGGTCACATTGAGCACGCGTCCGCCATTGGCACGCAACGTGCCGTCTTCATCGCGCTTGGTGCCGGCGTGAAACACCATGACATCCTCATCCATCTGGTCAGGCAGGCCGATGAACGACCCCTTTTTGTAGCTGCCCGGATAGCCTTTGGTCGCCATCACGACCGACATCACCGGATCATCGTGCCACAGAAAGTTCGCCGCCGAGGCGTCACCCTGCGCGCATGCCATCAGAACCTGAGCAAGATCACCGGCGAAGCGCATCATCAGAACCTGGCATTCCGGATCGCCGAACCGTGTGTTGAACTCGATAAGTTGCGGCCCGTCTGCGGTGATCATCAGTCCGGCGAAGAGCACGCCCTTGAACGGGGTGCCGCGTGCCTTCATGCCGGCCATGGCGGGTTCGATGATCTCCTTCATCGCCCGCGCGGTCATCGCCTCGCTCATCACCGGCGCGGGCGCGTAGGCGCCCATGCCGCCGGTGTTAGGACCGGTATCGCCGTCGCCGACGCGCTTATGGTCTTGCGCAGCGCCGAACAAAACCGCCCGCTCGCCGTCGCAGAGCGCAAAGAGGCTTGCTTCCTCGCCTACCAGACAGTCCTCGATCACGACGCTCGCCCCGGCCTCGCCAAATGAGCCCTCAAAACAGGCCATGACCGCCTCGCGGGCTTCATCCATGTCCTGCGCAACCGTCACGCCTTTGCCGGCGGCAAGCCCATCGGCCTTCACCACGATCGGCGCCGACCGGTTGCCGATATAGACCAAGGCCGACGCCTCGTCAGTGAAGTGTGCATAGGCCGCCGTCGGGATGCCCATCTCGTCGCACAGCGCCTTGGTGAAGGCTTTCGAACCTTCCAACTGTGCAGCCGCCTGGCTCGGTCCAAAGGCCGCCGTGCCACTGCCTTCCAGATCATCGACGAGCCCGGCCACCAGTGGCGCCTCGGGGCCGACGACGACCAGATCGATCGCCTCGATGGCGCAAAAATCGGTCACCGCCTCAAAATCGTCGATGTCCAGATCCACCGAACAGTCGATGCCGCCATTGCCCGGCGCGCACCAGACCTCCTCGCAGCTTGGCGATCGCTGCAGCGCCCAGACCAGGGCGTGTTCGCGCCCGCCGCTGCCAATCACCAATATCCGCATCATCGACCTGCCATCGTTTGCCGCCACCATGTACCCGCCATCGTTTGCCCGACTTGCAAGTTGGTGCGGCGCTTGCCACATGCAAAAGCGCACTTTGTCCCGATTGGGAGACCAAACATGTCCAACGCCGTCAACCGTTTCCTTGGAGGGTCGCCGCTCGGCGTGTTCGTCAAGCTGCTCCTGATCTCGCTTTTGGTTGGCGTTGTTCTTTCCGCGCTTGGCCTGACGCCGCTCAGTCTGGTGGAGTTCGTTGTCGATTTCTTCCAGCGCATTTGGAACCTCGGCTTCGAGGCGCTCGGCCAGTTCGGCGATTGGATCCTTCTTGGCGCAACGCTGGTGATCCCCGTTTGGTTCATCATGCGGCTCATGGATCGTAGCAACCGCTAGCCATCCATCAGATACCCCGCCATCGCCTTGTGGATGGTGGCGTGGCGCTCACCGACCGCGTCATGGTCGGGCCCGTAGCCGCCACCGATCACGGCGGCCAGCGGCAGGCCGCGCTGCCGCACCTCCGCAATCACGAAACGATCACGCGTCATCAGCCCGTCTGAGGAGAGGCTGAGCCGCCCGAGCTTATCCTCACGGTGCGGATCGACGCCGGCATTGTAAAACACTATGTCGGGATGAAACCCATCCAGCGCGCGTGGGATCGCCGCGCCGATCACATCCAGATAGGCGCCATCGCCGGTGCCGTCCTCCAATGCGATGTCCACATCACTCTGCGCCTTGGCCTCGGGATAGTTGCGCGCGCCATGCACCGACAGCGTCATCACGCTTGGGTCCTCGGCAAAGATGCGCGCCGTGCCATCGCCCTGATGCACATCCAGATCGATAATCAGCGCTTTACTGATATCGCCATCAGCCTGAAGCACGCGCACGGCAACGGCCACATCATTGAAGACGCAGAACCCCGCCCCCTGCTCATAGCGGGCGTGGTGCGAGCCGCCGGCGGTGTTGGCCGCCATGCCATATTCCAGCGCGAGTTTCCCAGCGAGCACCGTACCTGCCGTGGCGAGCCGTCCGCGCCGCCCGACCTCCGGCGTGATCGGCAGACCGATATCTTTCTCGATCTGGCGCGGCACCGAGCCGTTGTTGACCCCATCCACATAGGCCGCGCTGTGCGCCAGCCGCAGCCAGCCATCGGGCGCCTCGCGCGGCTCGTGAAAGCCATCGGGGACGAGGCCCTCCGCGCGCAGATGTTCCGCCAACGCTCCGAACTTGCGCATCGGAAAGCGATGGCCGTCTGGCAGCTCAGCGACATAGCCGGGATGATGGACGATGGGGAGGGGAGAAGACATTCCCGCCGATATAGGCGGAGGTCGCCGGAAAGCGAAGGGCTGGTGCGCTGCGACGGGGTTCAAATAGGGTATCGATGAACCGTTGGATTTGAAGTACAGGTGGTGGTCAGTTTGATCGTGGATCATCCGGATTGATGGAGATGGGAATGACACCGAAACGGACCACACTCGCTGCTGTGGCGTTGGCTGCCGGGGCCTTGTTAGCCACACCTGCTCTGGCGGCGTCCTGCATCACCAACCAGGGGCAGTTTGAAGCCTACAAACAGCAGCTGGCGCAACAGGCGGCCACGTCCGGCGTCGGGCAGAGCGGTCTGCAGGCGCTTCAGCAGGCGCGGCTTTCAGGCATCACCTGGCGGTTTGAATCAAACCCAGCCTCGCAATCTGGTACGCGCCATCGCAGCCCAGAACAGTTTCTGACGAGCCGGTTTTCCAGTGTGAGTTCCTTTGTCTCAGGCGCCCAACAAAGGCTGCGGCAAAGCGCCGGGTTTTTCCAGGCCATTGAGCAAAGCTACGGCGTGCCCGGTTCGATCCTGGTGGCGATCTGGGGTTATGAGACCAATTGGGGCGGCTATACTGGCGACACGCCGATCGTCGGCGGTGCCGTTACCTTGGCATCCTACTGCCGTCGTCATCCTCGCTTTGAAGATGATGCGATCGCGGCCCTGCAACTTGTCGATCGCGGGCTCATTTCTGGCAGCAGCCGCGGCGGTCCCTCGGGTGAACTGGGGCACATGCAGTTTTTGGCCGGCAATTGGGTCCGCTTTGCCGTGGATGGCAATGGCGATGGCCGCGCTGACCCCAACAATGCGTCCGACGCACTCGCCACCGCAGCCAACATGCTGCGCCGCAATGGTTGGCAGGCTGGCGGTTCCTTCGCGGAAGGATCGGCCAATTTCCGTGTTTTGTCGGCGTGGAACGATAGCGGCAATTATCAGCGCGCCATTGCCTACGCCGCCGGTCTGATCGGGCAGTAGGCGACGCCATCGAAACCATCCGACGATATCGTCAAACGAAAAAGCCCGCGCTAACGGACGTCAGCGCGGGCTTTTTGTGCCGCGAAGCGCTGAGTTGTCCCAACGCCCCGAACTTGCGCATCGGAAAGCGATGCCGACGGGCTGCATAATCAGAGGGCATCGCCGCTTTGTATTTAACGTATTGACTAATTAACAATATAGTTTATTACATGGCGCATGATCGATGACGCCAAACTTGATGCGCTCTTCTCGGCCCTCGCGCATCCGACACGCAGAGCCATTCTGGCGCGGTTGGCAGAGGGAACAGCCACGGTGAACACGCTGGCTGAACCCTTTCAAATGTCGCTGCCCGCTGTCTCAAAACACATTCACGTGCTTGAGGCGGCAGGCCTCATCAAGCGCGAAAAAGATGCGCAGTTTCGACCTTGCACCCTGCAACCGGAGGCCCTGGAGGCCGTGTCCAACTGGACGGAGCAGTACCGCCCAATCTGGGAGGCGCGCTTCGATGTGATGGAAACACTGTTGAACGCTAAGAAGGACAGACAACAATGAGCGACCAGCAAGAGTGGGTCCGCATTGAACGGGAATTCGACGCTCCAATCGACTTGGTTTGGCAAATGTGGACCGATCCGGAGCTCTTTAAGCAGTGGTACGGCCCCAAGGGCATGTCCGTCCCTACGGCGCAGATGGATGTGACCGTTGGCGGTGTGCGCAAGATCTCAATGGCCATGGAAACCCCACAGCGATCCATGACGATGTGGTTCACTGGCGTCTACAAAGAGATCAAGGCCCCCAACCGTCTCGTCTACACCGAAAGCATGTGCAACGAGGCCGGCACGATCATTCCGCCGCAAAGCATGGGAATGCCGGATGATTTTCCTGACATCACCGAGGTGATCGTTGAGCTGAGCGAGGTTGACGACAAAACGCAGATGGTCATGGTCCATGTCGGTGTGGCCGAAGGAACCGCGGGCGCCGGTGGCTGGAACCAAGCGTTTGACAAATTGGCTGACCTTAGCCGTTCCTTGGCCAAGGCGGGTGCCTGACGTGCGTGATCTGGCTGTTTTAGCTTTCGTCACGCTCGATGGCGTCATGCAGGCGCCTGGCAGCCCAGATGAAGACCGTTCAGGCGACTTCGATCAAGGTGGCTGGGCCACACCCTTTTGGGAGGGCGTGATGGCGCATGTGCTGCAAACGGCAATGGAGGAGCCTTACGACATTCTGCTGGGGCGCAAGACTTATGATAGCTTCGCGGGGCACTGGCCGGATGCCCCACCCTCTGGCGCGTCAGAGCGTCTCAACCGTGCCCGCAAATATGTGGTGACGCACGATTCGGCAGGGCTGCTTTGGAACAACACCCAAGCTTTGGAGGGCAACGCCGTGGATGCGGTGCGCAGGCTCAAAGCGCAGGATGGTTTGCTGTTGCAGGTGCACGGCAGCGCACAACTGATCCAGACATTGCTGGCGCATGACCTGATCGACGAGTTTCGCATATGGACCTTCCCTGTGATGGTGGGTAGCGGCAAGCGTTTGTTTGAAGGAGGGCATCCGCCAATGGTGCTTAAATCCGTTGCGGTGGAAGCACTTGAGAATGGTGTCACGGCGCATGTGTGCCGGAGAATGGCTGCGGCTTGATTGATTGCCGCTTGCAGCGACAATTTCTGTCGCTGTCTGATCGCCGAGCATGCACAAGGCCATTTCGCAAGCCTTAGATCCGGCTAGGCTCGGTGGTGCTGTCCCCCGCCAAGTCTTTCAACGAGCGGCGGCCGTTCACGAGTAAGCCAGATAGCCCCAAAGCCCCTTTCCCTTCCTTCCCATTCCGATATAGCGTCCGGGTTTTGGTTGGCCGTGTATCTGAGTGAAGGGGTGAGAAGGTGGGTCTTAGCAACACACAGGAGCGCTATGGCGCCCTCACCAAGCTCTTCCACTGGCTGATCGTCATCTTGTTCGCGCTCCAATATGTGGGCGGCAACATCATGACCGATATGGCGCGCGGGGAACTCGTTCTTGGACTGACCCAGGCCGTCTATTACAACTGGCACAAATCCTTGGGTCTCCTGGCCTTGGTCATTGCCATACCGCGGCTCATCAACCGCAGGGTCGGGCAGTTGCCCGATTGGGCGCCGACCCTATCAAAAGGCGAGCAGCGGTTCATCCATCGCGCCGAGCAGGTGCTTTATGCCGCGATGTTTGTGATGCCCATCTCCGGCTATCTCTACGTGATGGCGGGCGATTTTGGCGTGCACCTTTTCGGCGTCTGGCGTCTGCCAAACCCCATCGGCAAATGGGAAGAACTGGCCTTCATCGCCAAATGGGTCCACATCATCTCAGGCTATGTCCTTCTGGCGGCCATTATCGGCCATGTCGGTCTTGTGCTGCGCCATCAGCTTTTTCTCAAAGACGGGCTTTTGATGCGTATGTTGCCGCAGAAGAAAACCTAAGCGTCGGCACCGCTCCACATGGCTGAACGGTCCGAGCCACAGGCCATTATGACCCCTGACTTTCCCGTCACCCACCGTTCGGTGTTTGCCATCGCTGCGCCGATGACGCTCGCTTTCATCTCAACGCCGCTGGTGGGCCTTGCCGACACTTGGACCATCGGCCAGCTGGGCGATGCCGCGCTGATCGGCGCGATCGCCGTCGGCGGGATCATTTTCGACATCCTGTTCACCACCATGAACTTTCTGCGCTCCGGCACGACCGGCCTCGTGGCACAGGCCTTCGGCGCGGGGCGCAAGCGCGAGGAAGCAGCCATCCTCGCCCGCGCACTGATCTTGGCCGTCGGCATCGGGGTTATGGCCATCCTCCTCCAAACCCCTGTCTTGCAGGCGAGCCTCTGGTTCATCGGCGGCACGGAACGCGTGCAGGAGGCGGTGATCGTCTACTTTTTGGTGCGCATTCTCGCCGCGCCGCTCACGCTCTCCAATTATTCCATTCTCGGCTACTTCTTGGGCCGCGGCGAGGCGATGACAGGCCTCGCGCTGCAAACGGTGCTCAACCTCACCAACATCGCTCTCAACATTCTGTTCGTCCTGGTCTTCGATTGGGGCGTCGCCGGCGTCGCCTTCGCCAGCGTGCTCGGTGAACTGGTGGCGGTGCTGCTCGGGCTGTTCCTGGTTTGGCTGCGCCTGAGAAATTCACCCTGGCCGACCCGCGCTGAGGTGCTCGACCGCGCCGAACTGGTCCGCATGATGGGCGTCAATCGCGACATCATGATCCGCTCGTTTGCGCTGCTCTTCGCGTTTGCGACCTTCACCCGGCTGTCCGCCCAACAGGGCGAGGTGATGCTGGCGGCCAACGCGATCCTCGAAAAATATTTTTTGCTCGCCGGTTACTTTCTGGATGGCATCGCCACCGCCGCTGAACAGTTGGCGGGCCGCGCCGTCGGCGCCAAACGCCGCGCGCCTTTCGCCCGGGCGGTCAAGCTCTGCGCGCTCTGGTCGGCGGTGCTTGCCGGGCTCGCCACGTTGTTCTTTTTGGTCGCTGGCGGGCCGATCCTCGACTTCATGACGCCGGCCGAGGATGTGCGTGCGCTGGGTCGTGAGTTTCTGATCTTTGCCGCGCTGACGCCGGTGGTCGGGGTCGGCGCGTTCCTGATGGATGGGGTCTATATCGGCGCCACCTGGTCGCGCGACATGCGCAACATGATGCTCGCTTCGCTGGCGCTCTATCTGCTGGCCGCCTATACGCTGACCCCGGCGATGGGCAACACCGGCCTCTGGCTAAGTTTTTTGCTGTTCCTCGGCATTCGCGGCATCACCCTCGGGATGATTTTGCCCAGGCGGATGGACGCTACCTTCGGCCCCGCCTAACGCCAGTCCCCAACGGTCATTTGGACCGCGGTCAATGCAGCCACCGCCGCCGTGTCGGCACGCAAGATGCGCGGCCCGAGCGCGATCGGTTTGGCGAAGGGCGCGGCGAGAAGCAGTTCGCGCTCGGCTGGCGAGAAGCCGCCCTCCGGACCGACCAGAACGGCTTTCGGTTTATCGCGACTAAGTTCCAGTATTCTGGTCGGAGTCGCGACTTCGGCCTGCTCGTCGCACCAGAATACCACCCTATTCTGGTCCCAAGTCGCGACTAACTCGGCCAAATTCTGCAGAGGTTTTAGGCAGGGGACCGCCAGTACGCCGCACTGTTCCGCCGCCTCAATGATGTTTGCTTCCAGCTTGTCGGTCCGCAGTTTTGGGCTCTGCGTGTGCTCGGTGATCACCGGCTGAAGTGCGCCCGCGCCCATCTCCACGGCTTTCTGGACCATCCAATCCATCCGCTCCTTTTTGATCGGTGCGAAGAGAAACCAGAGATCGTTGAGCGGTGTTTGCGGGCGGGTTTGGACAAGCACTTTCAGCGATCCCGCCCGCTTATTCTCTCGGGTCACCTCAACCCGCCACTCACCATCTTTTCCGTTGAACGCCAGCAGCTTAGTGCCTGTTTCCATGCGCAGGACCGTCAGCAGGTAGTGCGCATGCGCCTCCGACAGAGCATTGTCCGCGCCCTCTTGCAGGTCATGCGCTACGAACAGCCGCTGGCTTTTGAAATCAATCCTGGGGGGCATTGTCGCGCGACCCTTGCTCCGAATCCTTGCGCGCGGCAGGGTGATCCCATGAGCGAAACCCCGTCCAACACGCCCGAATACTCCGTCAGCGAGATTTCTTCAGCCGTCAAGCGCACCGTGGAGGATGCCTTTGGCTATGTGCGGGTGCGTGGCGAGTTGGGACGGGTCAGCAGACCGGCATCGGGGCATATCTACACCGATCTGAAGGACGACCGCGCGGTGCTCTCTTCGGTCATGTGGAAGGGCACGGCGCAGAAGCTGACGTTCAAGCCTGAAGAGGGTTTGGAGGTCATCGCCACCGGGCGCATGACCACCTTCCCAGGCCAGTCGCGCTACCAATTGGTGATCGACCGGATCGAACCGGCGGGCGTCGGCGCGCTGATGAAGCTGCTGGATGAGCGCCGGAAAAAGCTAGCCGCAGAAGGGCTATTTGCCGAAGAGCGGAAGCAGCTTTTGCCCTTTTTGCCGAAGGTCATCGGCGTGGTGACCTCACCATCGGGCGCCGTGATCCGCGATATTCTGCATCGCCTGTCCGACCGCACGCCGGCGCATGTGCTGGTCTGGCCGGTGCGGGTGCAGGGCGAGACCAGCGCCAAGGAAGTCGCCAACGCCATCCACGGCTTCAACGCACTGGAGCCGGGCGGACCGATCCCCCAGCCGGATGTGGTGATCGTCGCGCGTGGCGGCGGAAGCTTGGAGGATCTTTGGTCGTTCAACGAGGAGATTGTCGCGCGCGCAGCGGCGGAAAGCCTGATCCCGCTAGTTTCTGCGGTCGGTCATGAGACGGACTGGACGCTGATCGATTACGCCGCCGATGTGCGAGCACCAACGCCGACAGGCGCGGCGGAAATGGTGGTGCCGGTGAAGGCCGATCTGGTGCTCACCGTGGATGATTTCGCGCGCCGCCTTACCGCCTCAGCCCTGAGAGGGGTCGAAACCCGCCGCCGCGACCTGCGCGCTTTGACCCGCGCCCTGCCACAACCTGATGCCTTGCTGACCACGCCGCGCCAGCGGCTCGACCAGGCAAGTTTGCGCCTGGCTCAGGCTCTCACACGCGGAACCATGACCCAGCGCGGCAGGCTGGATCGTGTGGCAGGCCGGCTCACCCCACGCCTCATCACCCAAGGACTCTCTGAGCGACGCCAAGCTGTGTATGTCCAAGGTGACAAGCTCACCCGCGCCCTGGATCAACGGCGTCAGCGGCAGCTGGACCGCCTGGCTAACCTTGGTAGCCGCGTTTCACCGCGTGCTGTTCAACGGCTGGTGGGCGATGGCAGGCGCAGCCTTGGCCAATTGGATGCCCGTTTGCTGCGGGCTATTGGCCAGCACTTTGATGCACGGAAGAATCAGGTTGCTCAGCGCGCCAAGCTTCTTGATGCGTTCAACTACCGCCGGGTATTGGATCGCGGCTTTGCCGTTATCCGCGATACCGCTGGTACCCCTTTGCGCCAAGTCGCAGCGCTTGATGCGGCCGGTGCGGTTCAAATCGAACTGGCCGATGGCACCCGCGATGCGGTTGTTGGTGGCGGAACAGATGGCTCATCACCCAAGGCCGCTAAGCCCAAATTGGCCAAACCCAAACGTGTCGTTGATGCCCGCCGAACGCCCAAGCAGGAAAACCTGTTTGATTGAACCGAACGGAGAGGTCGAGCGCTACGTCAGATCGCGTGCGCTTGAGGTGCCGCCCCGTTGGAAATCAGACGACTGGTCACGATGCGCATGACGGCTAGTCCAAAACTTGGATCCTCAAACTGGAGCCGCATAAATCGTTCTTTGTCCAGTTCATAAACGAGCACGTCTTCAAGACATCGCGCCGACGCGGTTCGTCTTGACCCGACCGTGAAAAAGGCAATTTCGCCGAAAATGGAGCCTTCGGACAACTCAGTTTCAAGCTCTTCGATCAGAACGCGTCCCGTTTCCAGCAAGTAGAATTTGTCGACGGCATCGCCCTTCTCGAACACTTGCGTGCCAGCCTGGAACCGGCGTTTCTTGCCGTAGCGTCTGACAACGGAAAAGTCTGGTTGGTCATCCTCGGACATCGCTTCCAGACGACCGCGAAGCGAAAGGATTTGCCAAAGTCTAAATCCGTTGATCGGCAGCAGGATGGCTTCCATGACCAGGAGTGGCCAAAGCTGGAGCATCATTGCGTAGGCGATAAACAGCACCGATGAGACCATGGCCAGAACACGCAACGGGACCATCGTGTTCATGGCATAGGTCGCTATTGTGATCGCCGAGGCCATCCACCCAATGGCCTCTATCCAAACGGTAACATCCACGCCTGATATCTCCCCACTACGCCTTTTGCCCGGCGCTTCAGCGTAGTTTTGACCGCGCTGCACCAAACGCCATGGGCAAAGCGTTACCGCGCGCTACCATCAATAGCCACCTTTGCTCACCGGGGTCAGCTAGGTGAGCAGGGAGCATCCCAAGGAAGTGGTTGTTGGAGGCAAAGGGCTGCGCCTTTCTCCAGAGCATGCCCTCGGTCCGTTCAGAGAGCGCAATGGCGATGGAACGCTCCAGTCGTTTTTCCCCGTTCTCGCAGGTCGTGGTCCCATCGGGCTTTGTCCCTCAGCCCGTGAGATCGCTGTGCGCAGCAGCAGCTTCCTGACCAAAACAGCCTTTGACAACTATCTACGCTATGGGCTCATCCACCCGAGCGCGCCGACGACGCTCGACTTCAAGCAGGCGCGCCCAACAACACATTATGATTGGCGGACTCGTCGCGACGGACGCGTGCGCCCCTCTCATGCCGAGAACGATGGCAAACTGTTTGCCTGGGACAACCCGCCACCAACCGGGCATCCCAGAGATGCGCCAGGCTGTAGATGTACGACAGAGCCCAACTAGCTAGAGATCGCGGAGCACATCAACGTCGTCTTGAAGGGTGTGACCAACAACGGCGCGGGTTGGTCCAGTCATGATTTCATCAGCCACTATTTCAGTGATGGCGGGCGTGGCGTCCATACCGGCGAACCTTTTCCAATCACAGACAGGTGATTGGGCACCTTGCCCGGCTCTTTCCATTCTCGATCAAACCTGCAAAGCCTTTTCAAGCTTGATGGAGAAGACGGACGAGGACTGCGAGACCTTGGCGAACGCTGGGCCCAATACCCCTGACAGCAAGAACGGCGCTGTTCTTTTCGCCGATGTATCGGGAAGCACGCCGCTTTACGAAGAGATGGGCAATCAACAGGCGGCCAACATCATCGGCGCCTTTCAGGAGCACCTTAAGGCCATCGTTGCGCGCCATGGGGGCACCTTTGTGAAGTCAGCCGGCGATGACCTATTGTGTTGGTTTGCCCTACCCAATGACGCTCATCTGGCCGCCTATGAGATGATCCAGGCCACAGGCGAGGGCGGCCTAAAAGTGCATGCGGGCTTGGAGTCGGGTACGTTTGTTTGCCTCGACAACGACATTTTTGGTGACTGCGTAAACGCAGCAGCCAGGTTGTGCGCACTATCCAATCCCCGTGAGTTGCTGGTTGGCGAGGCCGCTTTCAAGAATCTGGCTCTGGCGAGCAAGCGATACTATGTCAGCATCTCGCCTTTTCGTCTGAAGGGACGACGTGAGGCATCGCGCGTCTACTCGTTGCAGATTGTAGGCGATGGGGATCGAACCCAGATTCTCGATCAGGATCACACGGAAAATGCGGCGCCCAAAGCCGTGATCGACTATCAAGGACGGCATTGGGAGATCAGCGAAAGCGAGCCTCTGAGTGTTGGGCGTCTGCCTGAGAACGCCCTTCAGGTGCTTGTTCAAACTGTCTCTCGACAGCATGCCACGATCCGACTGGCAAACGGCCTTGTGGAGTTCGAAGACCACAGTTCGTCGGGAAGCCTGGTGGTAAGCCAATCTGGCGAGCAACTGGCTGTGTTGCGTCGTACCGTCGTCCTCAGCGGTGCTGGAACGATAGCCCTAGGCGTGAAGTCCGACGACCCGCACGCGCCCCGTCTGTTCTACGAGATTGGATCGCCTTGAGCCGCCGGCCTCCCCTGTAGAAACGCGACCACGCCGGCTCTCACCCAGGTAAGGCCAACACTACATTTTTTCTGGCGGCCCAATTTTTTGCCGGATGTGGTTTTTGGTAGGGCGACAGATGACCCACTGCCCAAGCAGGAAAGTCTTTCTTGGTTGAAACTTGCCGAATGATTGTTCGCATGCGGACGAAATGGTCATCCGCCGTGGTTCACTTTGGGCTCAGAAGCCCATTGAGAATTATCTCCAAATGATCTTCGACCAGAGCATCCACATCGATTGGAGAGATGTCTTCAAACAATAACTTCCAAACCGCCATATACACGTGGCCTCCCACTAGAACCAAAGGATCGACGTTCGCCATTTCCTTGCGAAACTCCCCCGTTTCCACACCAAGCTTCAACGTTTGCCGAAAGAGCTCGACACCTTTCTTCAGGACATTGTCATGATACGCTGAGATGATTTCGCTGCTTTGAGAGCCGTTCGAAATCATATGCCGAAGGAGTATCTTCATTTCTCGAGATGCCATACGACGAGCGGCAATCTTGATTTGCTGTTTGAGCAGTTCGCTTGCACTGCCATCGTGTTCATCGGCTACCACTGCAATCTGATGTAGACTTGGAGCGATAGAGGCTTCAATGACACCCTCCATAAGCGAAGCTTTGTTGTCGAAATAAAGATACAATGTGCCTTTGGCGACATCAGCCTGCTCGGCAATTTCCGCCATTTTTGCGGCCTGGAAGCCCCGTTCTTCAAAGACTTTCAACGCTGCTTGAATGATGTCGTCTCGCCGCCTTTGCTGGGAACGAGATAGTGCCTTCTCCGCTTCCGTTTGTTTCAAGTTTGTCGTCCGATGGTTGCTTTAGGTTCTGTTCTGCTGCAGGAGGCTTGACACTGAATGACCGTCCGGTCATTTAATGACCCACGGTTCATTCGTGGCTCAATAGGTCATTGCAACGTGCGAGGAAGCCATCACAATGTCTGACTATAACTACGATTCCTTTTCTCCCGACAATTACAATCTTCAAAGTGCCGACGGCCCGGAGGTCGGAGAAAAGGCTCCAAATTTTAGTTTGGAAACATATGAGGGCAAGAGACGAAATCTCCTGGACTTCGAAGGCGAATGCCTTGTTTTGGAGCTTGGAAGCATCACGTGCCCACTGTTTCTAACCCGGCATGAGAGCATGAAGGACATCGCTAAGGGCTACCCCATGCCGTACTCTATGTACGAGAAGCTCACCCCGGTGCAAAAATTCCTGCCCATACTGAAATGGATGAGAAAAAAGCCGTCGCCGGTCGACTAAGCAGCGAGTTGAATGACCCGCGCGAGATATTTGTCGATGGCCTCGAAGGGGAAGCCCACTTGGCCTATGGCAGCATGCCCAACGCCATCTACATCATCGACAAGGAAGGCATCGTTCGATTCAAGGCGCCATGGAACAACTCCGCCACAACACGCAAGGCGCTCGATGCTGTATTGGCTGGAAGGCCGGCGAACTTCAAAAGCTACTTTAAACCAGCAAAACCCAAGATCGTATTGAGCACCGTCAATCGCGCCGGAACAGGTTCAAAGGCTGACTTTTTCAACAGCCTGCCCGTCCTCATTTGGAATGTTTTGATCAGAAACAACATCAAAACCTTTTTCAAAAGACAAAGCATCAGATCTGCTTCAATCGATTGAGGCTAGGCGATCATTGACGCCAATAAGGTTTCCGATCCGGGATCAGAGCACGCACTCGACAGGTTCAACCGAAACTTCGCGTCCGAAGCATTGCGACTCTACAAGGGCCAACTACACCCCCAAATAGTCATCCAGAAGCGCGCGGGCGATGGCGAGTTTCGGCGGAATGGAAATCAGCCCGGTATCGCGCGGGTTCGGCGCGATCGCCCGCAATTCCTCTTGTGAAAACCAGCGCGCTTCAACCAATTCGGCTTCATCCAGCGTGATCTCGCGCGCCAGCGCCTCGCCTTCAAAGCCCATCATCAACGTCGAGGGAAAGGGCCAGGGCTGCGAGGCTTTATAGGTGATGCGGCCAAGCGGAATGCCCGCCTCCTCCAGCACCTCGCGCCGCACCGCATCTTCTAGTGTTTCACCAGGCTCCACGAACCCCGCCAGACACGAGAACATACCCGCGGCAAATTTCTCTTGTCGGCCCATCAAAACGTCGCCGGTTTTCGGATCGACGACATTCATGATCACCACCGGATCGGTGCGCGGAAAATGCATCGTATCGCAACTGCCGCAGCGCCTACGCCAGCCGGCCTGCTCGTTGCGCGTGCTACCGCCGCATTTGGCGCAGAACTGGTGGCGCAGATGCCAGCCGGTCAGCGAGGCCGCCTCCGCGAGCAGCCCAAGATGATGGTCCAAAATGTCGAACGTTTCGGCAAACGGGCGCAACGGTTGTTGGGCGGGCGGCGTCGTGGCCAGGCCGCCGACATCGTCGGTGCCCTCACTGGCCATCAGTGTGTAGGCATAGACCGGACCGCCAACATCCTCACCGCAATAGACGCGGGTTTCTGGGTCAACCTTATCAGACAGAGCCGCGTGATACATGCCGTTCGGGCCGTGATCGCCCTCCACCAGAGCCGCGCCATCGAACAGGATGAAGCGGGCCTTGGCCTCTTGGGCGGCCAGGAACGTCGCGTCGTCACGCCGGTCGCCATGGCGATCGGTGCGTCCGCCGGAAAAGCCGGTTTTGGCGGCAAGTTCTAAGCGCGGCAGGCTGGCAAAAAGGGCGGCGACACTGCTCATGCCGACCACCCAAGCTGCGAGCGCACGTCCAGCGCCCAGTCTGGCAGGTCGGTAAGCGGCTGCGCCTCACCCGCACCCCAGATCGGGCCCGGCCACGCGGCATCACTCTCAAAGCGCGCGATAATATGGACGTGCAACTGCCGCACCATGTTGCCAAGCGAGGCGACGTTGAGCTTGTCGCACCCGGTTGTCTGGCGAAGCGCTAGCGAGGCGGCGCGCACATCTGCCATCACGCGGGTCTCATCGTCGGATACAAGATCCACCAGATCGGCCAGACCCGCGCGCTGCGGGATAAGGATTAGCCATGGGAAGCGCGCATCGCAGGATACGCGCAAGAGGCTCATCTCGGTTTGGCAAAGGGGGAGGCTATCGGCGGCAAGCCGCTCGTCGAGGTAGAAATCATTCATTGGCGCTCTCTAACAGGTTCATGCCCGTCGTCCACCATGGATTACTGGACAAAGCCCATCAGGATGACGATATAGAAGACGGGAGGCTGGCGGCGGACGAGCCGCTCGCCAACCGGGTCAGGTCCGGAAGGAAGCAGCCCCAACGAGTTTTCCGGTTCGGGTTGCCGTTCCAGTCTCCCACCCTTATTCCTTGCAGGATCAGGACCACCGCGCGCGCATGGCCGACAGCACCACCACCGCTGACACGCATGAGAGCGGCTACCGCGTCCTCGCCCGCAAATACCGCCCCGCGACGTTCGATGATCTGATCGGCCAAGAGCCGATGGTGCAGACGCTGCGCAACGCGTTTGAAATCGGCCGCATCGCCCAGGCTTACATCCTGACGGGCGTGCGCGGCGTCGGCAAAACGACGACGGCGCGCATTCTTGCCCGCGGCCTCAATTTCCAAACCGAGGCTGGCGACGGCGCGCCCACTGTCGACCTTCCCAAGCTGGGCGATCAGATGGGCATCCACTGCGAAGCGATCATGGAAGGCCGCCATGTCGATGTGATCGAGATGGATGCCGCCAGTCACAATGGCGTCGGCGACATTCGCGAAATCACCGATGCGGCGCGCTATTCGCCAGTGTCCGCGCGGTTTAAAGTGTACCTGCTCGACGAGGTGCACATGCTTTCCACGGCGGCGTTCAACGCGCTGCTCAAAACCCTGGAAGAGCCGCCCGACCATGTGAAATTTATCTTCGCCACCACCGAGATCGGCAAAGTGCCGGTGACCATTCTATCGCGCTGTCAGCGCTTCGATCTGCGGCGCGTGGAAGTGCCATTGATGATGGCGCATCTGGCCAAAATTACCGAAGCCGAAGGGGCGTCAGCCGAAGAGGATGCCATTCGCCTGATTGCTCGGGCATCGGAGGGCTCGGTGCGCGATGGGCTGTCGCTGCTTGATCAGGCGATTGCCCACACCGGTGCTAGCGAAGACACGCCGATCACGGCGGAGTCCCTGCATGATCTCCTCAATCTAGCCGACCAGGCCGCAACGCTCTCGCTGTTTGAAGCCGTCATGAAGGGCGACAGCGAGGCTGCGCTCGGCCAACTGGCAGAAGCCTATGGCCGCGGCACAGACCCGGCGGGCTTGATCGCTGATCTCGCCGAGATCGTCCACGCGGCGACCCGCGCCAAAGTGATGCCCGACCATCCCTCCGACGCTCTGACCGGCGATAATCAAGCGCGCCTTTCCGAGATGGCCAAAGACCTTTCGGTGAAGGTTCTCTCGCGCACTTGGCAGATGCTCCTGAAGGGCCTCGACGAACTTTCCCGTGCGCCTAAGCCGCTAATCGCGGCAGAGATGATCCTGGTGCGGCTATGCTATGTCGCTGACCTGCCAACGCCCGATGAGGCCATCAAGGCACTGGGCGAGGGCGCACCTTCCAGGACCGCCACAAGCACACCGCAGCCGCCTTCCTCTTCACCATCGAATGGCGGTGGCGCGCGTGCATCACTGGCTCTGGCACCGCAAAGCGAGTCACCGGCACCCGCACCAACACAGGCTCCCAAAGCCGAGGCGAAACCACAACCAGTGGCGCTTCGCGATCTGGACGCCCTGATCGCGCTGGCCGAGAAGAACGGCAATCGCGCCTTGCCACCGCTGATCCGCGCCTACATCCGCCCGGTCTCTTTCGGCGATAACCAGTTGGAGATCGGCCTTGCCGCCGGTGCGCCGCAGGCCTTTGTCGGTGATCTGGCCGAAGCGCTGAAAAGCTGGACTGGCGCGCGTTGGATGATTTCTGTGAACAGCCAGGCTGACGCGCAGACGCTCAACGAGTTGGCTGCTGAACGTGAGGTGGCCAAAAAGGCCGATGCCAGCCAACACCCGACCGTTCAAGCGATTTTGCAGGCGTTTCCTGGCGCAACCATCACCGGTGTGCGCAGCATCAACCAGGAGGACGCGGACGCCGCGCCGGTTGAAGACGCGCTTGAAGACACCACCGACGGACCCGATATCGACGACACACGCAGCGACACAGATGACGAGGAAGACCCGCCATGGACATCATGAAAATGATGAAACAAGCCAAGGACATGCAGGACAAAATGCAGACCATGCAGGCTGAGATGGCCGACGAGGCCATCGACGGCACGGCAGGCGGCGGCATGGTCACGGTCACACTGACCGGCAAGGGCGAGCTAAAGGCCATGAAGATCGACCCGTCGCTGCTGGTGCCCGACGATGTTGAGATTTTGGAAGATCTGCTGATCGCCGCGCACAATGACGCGAAAATGAAGGCCGACCAGATGATGGCGGAGAAGACTCAAAGCATGATGTCTGGCCTTGGTCTGCCACCGGGCATGAAGCTGCCGGGGATGTGATCTTGCAGGCATGAGCGATCATACCGTCGGTCCGGAAATCGAGCGGCTGATTCAGCTGCTCGCCAAACTGCCGGGCCTAGGCCCGCGTTCCGCCCGCCGCGCTGCGCTGCATCTTGTCAAACGCAAAGACCAGTTGCTCGGCCCTCTGGCCGAGGCGATGGCGGTTGCGCGCGACAATGTCATGGAATGCTCGCGCTGCGGCAATATCGATACGGTCAGCCCTTGCACGGTGTGCACCGATCCGCGCCGCGAGAATTCTGTGCTGGTGGTCGTAGAGGATGTCGCTGATCTCTGGGCGCTGGAACGCGCCAAAGCGAGCCGGGGTCGCTACCATGTTCTAGGCGGTGTTCTCTCCCCGCTGGATGGCGTCGGGCCGGATGACCTCTCGATCGAGCAGCTTGTCGAGCGTGCTGCCGCGCCCGATGTGCACGAAGTAATCTTGGCCATCAATGCCACCGTTGAGGGCCAGAGCACGGCCTACTATCTCACCGACCGGTTGATCCAATGCGACGTCTCGGTCACCCGCCTTGCGCATGGCGTGCCGGTGGGTGGCGAGTTGGACTATTTGGATGAGGGAACGCTCGCGGCAGCGATGAAGGCGCGCACGCAGGTGGAGGGTTAGCCCAACCCGTAATGCGCCGCGAACCGGCCTTCATTTGGATCGTCGTTCCAGGTGTATTCGCACCACCGTTCGATATCGCGGGCCACAGGTTCACCCAGCATTTTGGAAAGCGCGCCCAACGTCATATCCATGCCGGCTGAAACGCCTGATGCTGTGATAAACTTGCCGTCTTCCACCCAGCGCGCCTTTTGTTGCCAATCCACATTTGGACCTTGGTCAGTTACCCACGCAAAGGCTGACTTATTGGTGGTCGCGCGCCGCCCATCCAAGAGGCCTGCCTTGGCGAGTAATGCGCTGCCTGTACAGACGCTCAGCACGTACTCGGCCTTATCAGCCTGACCTGCCAGCCATGCGAGCAGGGTTTGATTATGCACCTCTTGCCGCGTGCCAGCCCCACCGGGAACAAGGATGATGTCGTAGCCTGGCCTGCCGTCGAACGCTTCGGTGGCCATCGACAACGGCCCCTGATTGCTCACCACAGCGCCCTGCTTCTCGGCCACCAGGTGAAGCTCGAAATCATCCCTGAGCATCCCGAACATTTGCAAGGGGCCGTAGAGATCGAGCAGCTCAAAGCATGGAAAGATCAAGGCGCCTATCTGCTTCATAAGCTCTTCCCTCGCATCACCACCATCTCACGCAAAAAACGGATCATCAGCATCTTTGAGCGCGCAGATGTTTCCATCAGGGTCGAGGAACGTGCCTGTGGTCCCCCAATCAAATGTGTTGATTTCAACACTCACGCCCTTGCTTTCTAAGAGGCGGGCGGCGCCTTCAACGTCTTTCACATTAAACCGCAGCTTCGTTGGATTTTGGCTGACCGGCTTGGCCTGTGTTGGGATGTCTTGGTTTGCAACACCTTCGGTCTCGACCATCAAATAGCCGTCGCCAAAGCGCAGGCAGACCAATCCAGGTTTTTCAAACCAGACGGGCAAGCCAAGCGTGTCGCGATAGAAGGCGACACACGCATCGAAACGCTCCGTGAACAGGATGATGCCGTGGCACCGGACCAGATCAGCAAACGTTTCGCTCATTCATTCCCCCGCCAATGGCAGTCTTGGCTCCGGTGCTTCCACCTCTCCAACTTCCCGCTCCGGCGCGTCGCCGGGACCGACGTCGAGGTTGCCAATGCGGTCGCCGCGTTTGGTGATCTTGCCGGTTGAGGTTTGGATCTGCTCAATGTCACGCTGGGCCTGGCCAAAGTGCGTTGCAAGCTTGGCGACGCGATCATCCAGCCGGGTGATGTCGTCCACCAGGCGCCCAACTTCATCTTGAATGAGATGGGCCTGTTCGCGCAGGCGGGCGTCACGCAAAACAGCCTGCACCACCTGAATCGAAAGCGTGAGCAGCGAGGGCGAGACAATCACCACGCGTTGGCGGGCGGCCTTTTGCACCACGTCTTCAAACTTCTCGTGCAGATCGGCAAAAATGCTTTCTGACGGCACGAACATGAAAGCCGTCTCGTGGGTCTCGCCGGGCAGAAAGTATTTCGCGGCAATATCCTGTACATGCTTGCCAACATCCTGGCGGAAGCGCTGTGCGGCCTGGTTGGCGATACGATCTTCCGGGGCATCGCGAAACGCGTTCCAGCCTTCCATCGGGAATTTGGCATCAATGACCAGGCTCGGCGCGCCATTGGGCAGATAGATCACGCAGTCGGGCCGTTTGCCGTTGGTGAGCGTGTGCTGAAACGAATAGGCGCCACGCGGGAGGGCATCCTGCACGATGGCTTCCATGCGCCCCTGACCGAAGGCGCCGCGCGTTTGCTTGTCGGCCAAGATGGATTGCAGCGCGACGACGCCCTGCGAAAGCTCGGTGATGTTTTTCTGCGCCGTGTCGATGGCGGCCAGCCGCTCGTGCAGGCTGCGCAGCGTTTCGTGGGTCTGGTTGGTCTGCTGGCTCATCGACTGGCCAAGACGGTGACCGAGCCCGTCCATCCGCTCCGACATGACACGGGCAAGCTCCGCCTGCCGGTTGCCGAGCATCTCGGTCATGGACTGAACGCGTCCCGTCAGTTCCGCCTGTGCGCCAGCCATGGTGGAGAGTTGCCGGGTGAGGTCTGCTTTTTCCGCCTCGGCTTTGGCTTCAATCTCAGCTGTGCGCCGTTTCAAACGGGCCGTTGCCGTCCACGCCCACAGCACGAGCAGCGCCACCACCGCGCCAACGCCCCATAGCAACATGGCGAGCGTGACGGGCGTGCCTTGAACAGTGAACAGAATGGTCTCGAAAGTGAGGTCCAAAACAAGAATCTTTGGTCGAATCGGGTCCGTTACGACCCTAGATCAAAGCGCGAACAAACGCCATGGTGTGAGGTGAGGGCGGGCCTTGCAAAGGGCTTGACCCGTGCCCGGCTTGACCAGCCGCCGCCTCGCCCTTAAGTGCCCTGCATGGCTATTCGCGAGATTTTGGTGATCCCTGACAAACGGCTGCGCGAGGTGTCGAAACCCGTCACCGAGATCACCGATGAGGTGCGCGCGCTCGTCAAAGATATGTACGAGACGATGTATGATGCGCCAGGGATCGGGCTGGCTGCGATCCAGGTCGGCGTACCACTGCGCGTGGTGACGACGGATTGCTCGCCGCGCGAAGACGAGGCCGAACCGCTGACGCTGATCAACCCGGAAATTCTGGAACTGTCAGGCGAAGACGTGCCCTATGAGGAGGGCTGCCTGTCGATCCCGGATTACTATGATGAGGTTTTGCGGCCTGCCAACGCTCGGGTGCGCTTCATGGATCTGGACGGCAAGACGCAGGAGATGGAGGTCGATGGACTGCTTTCCACCTGCATCCAGCATGAGGTGGATCATCTCGATGGCAAGCTGTTCATCGACTATCTGTCGACGCTGAAGCGCTCGCGCGTGATGACCAAATTCAAGAAGGCTGCGCGGCTACGCGAAAAGGCAGCCGCTGCCGCTGGTTAAAACCGGCGCAGGCTTGCTTAGCTCAGATTCTAGCTGACTGCCGTCACGCGGAAATCATCGACCTGTGGCATCTGTGCTTCGCCCTCTCGGCGCGCTGGCTGCGGCTCGTCCACTGGTTCATAGGGGCGAATGCGCGCTTCGATGCGCGGCCAGTCGCCGGTGCGTAGCACTGCGATTTCGTAGGCCGCCTGCAGCTTCATCCACAGTTCAGGCTTGGTATCGAAATAGGCCGACAGGCGCATCGCCGTGTCCGCCGTGATCGCCCGTTGGCCGGCCACGATCGCCGCAATGCGGCTCACCGGCACGTCGATATCGCGCGCCAGGCGGTTCTGGCTGATGCCAAGCGGTTTCAGGAATTCCTCCAACAGGAGGATGCCTGGGTGAATGCAGGATGGATTGTCTGTCGTGTGCTCGCTCATGTCCCCACCCTATTCCCTACGCCGGTATAGGACAAAGAGAATAGCAGGTGTTGATGAATTGTTAAGGTTAACGGCGAGCCTCCATTGTTGCCGGCGAAACTGAGCCGGAAAACTAAGGTTTCAAACTGGTCAGTAGCGCCTCTAGAACTGCAAGGTGCTCCGATTCGTCATCACCATTGGCAACGCCGAGCGCCGCCCGCTCGAACATGGCCGAGAGCTGCGCTGTCAGCGGTCCTAAAGGCAGGGGCTTGATCTCGCCAGCCTCCATGGCTGCCTTCAGGCCGAGCCGAAGCGAGTCGGCGGACGTTTCCTTATCGATTGTGTCGAGTGTCAATCGACCCAACACCGCCGGGCCATCGAGCAGCAAGAGGCGCACCCGACCGGGCGCACGCATCGCCTCCATGTAGGCTTCACTTCCGAGCATCAGCGCATCGATCGTGTCCTTCGGTTCGCTGGTTGCCCGCACGGTGATCTCCGCTTCCACCGCTTCGTACTCGGCCCGCACCACCGCCAGGAACAGGGCGGTCTTGTCGTCGAAGTGGTGGTAGAGCGCGCCGCGCGTGACACCGGCCGCCTTCACGATCTCGGGCGTTGCGGTGTCGGCATAGCCCTTCTCCACGAAGAGCGCCCGCCCAGCACTGATTAGCGCTTCGCGCGTGGCCTTGGTGCGGGCGGCGTTAGAGCGGACAGGACGGGAGCGGCGTACATTTTTCTCTTGCATACATACAGCCTGTATGTTTATAGGAAAGATACATGCAGACTGTATGTTTTAAAGCGAAAGGAGACAAGCCATGAAAAGCACTCAGTACTATCCCGTCATCCAAACCATGGATGTGGCCGGGACGACCGCCTTCTATGTCGAGAATCTTGACTTCAAACCGACGTTTGAGAGCGACTGGTACGTTCACTTGCAGTCCAGCGAGGATGAGAAGGTCAACATCGCCGTGCTGCGCGGCGACCATGAGACGATCCCTGAAGAGGGTCGCGGCACCATCACTGGTCTGATCTTGAACTTCGAAGTTGAAGATCCGGACGCCGTCTATGAGCGCGCGCAGAAGGCCGAGCTGCCGATCTTAAAAACCCTGCGCGACGAACCCTTCGGCCAGCGCCACTTCATCACCAAAGACCCCAATGGCGTGCTGATCGATGTGATCAAGCCGATCCCGCCATCGCCGGAGTTCTTGGCGCAATATGCTGCCGAGGCCGTACCAGCTTAGGGTAGACTGCAGGGTGGAGGCAGACTCACTCTGGTCATTGCCTTCACCCACGCTGCACCCACGCGACCGATTTGCGAGTCCGCACCTTCCGACCGGCTCGCCAATTGACCAAAGTCATCATGCAGACCGCTAAGGACTGCTTGGTCGCCTGCGATCGCATGTGATTGCCACGGGAGGGCAAAAGGATGACGCAGACCATGGACCACGCCAAGGCCAGAAGGCGTGCTGAGGCCAAATACAGTTTCTTTGTTCACGCGGCCGTTTATGCCGCAGTGATGGTGTTGTTGGTTGTCATCAACGTGGTGACCGATCCGGGTTTCATCTGGTTCATCTGGCCATTGATCGGTTGGGGCTTCGCAGTTGTACTGCACGGATTACGGGTCTTCGTGCTGGCCGATAGAAGCGACATCGTCGACGCTATGACCGAGCGCGAGTTGCGCCACTTGGCAGCAGGCGGAACCGATGAAAACCGGTACCTGAAGACGCTGGAGTGATGGCCAAGCGCCAGCATGACATCGTTCTGTGGGGTGCCACGGGCGCTACAGGGCGCCGCGCTGCGCACCATCTGGCAAGGCGCTGCAAGGAAAGCGGCCTGAGGCTGGCCATCGGGGGTCGAAACCCGGTCAAACTCGAAGCAGTGCGCAACGACTTGCCCGATGCCGGTCGCGGTATCGAAGTGCTGCTTGGCGACAGCCACGATGCTGCGTTTATGGATGCCCTGGCAAAACAGACGCGGGTGGTTGCGTCGACGGTCGGCCCTTTTGCGCTTTACGGAAGCGCGTTGGTGGCCGCCTGTGTGGCAAACGGCACGCACTACTGCGATTTGACGGCAGAACCCCAATGGATGCGTGCGATGATCGATACGCATCAGCTGGCCGCTAGAAAAACTGGCGCCCGTATCGTGCATGCGTGTGGGCATGACTCGATCCCGTCCGATCTCGGCGTGCAGTTCCTTCAAGAGTCGGCTCTGGCGAGGCATGGCCAGCCCTGCAAGCGCGTTGCAACGCGTGTAACGCGGATGAAGGGCGGCTTCAGCGGCGGAACGGCTGCCAGTTTTCTCAACGCGATGCGGGTGCGTGAAACCGACCCTGAGTTCGGTCGACTATCCCAAGACCCTTACGCTCTCTGCCCCGAAAGCCAGCGCCAGGGACCGGACGGTCCCGACCTTATGATGCCGATTGAGGTGACCTGGGATGCCCATCTGAACGCGTGGACCAAGCCCTATTTCATGGGGCCGATGAACGCCAAGGTGGTACGCCGCACCAACGCGATTTTGGGTTACCCGTATGGCCGCGACTTCCGCTACGAGGAGACTGGACTAACCCGCGCTGGCATCGGCGGCTGGGCGGCGGCGGCGCGCGATACGGTTTTTGGCCGCCTGTTTCTGACCGCCATGGCCATCCCTGCGACGCGCAAGTTGCTTCAACGCCATGTGCTGCCGAAACCCGGCGAGGGACCGAGCAAAGAGGTCCGCGAGGGCGGCTCATATGAGTTGGTGCTGGTGGGAGAGTTGCCAGATGAAACAGTCTTGATGGCGCGCATCACAGGGCAAGGCGATCCTGGCGTACGCTCAACAACGCTGATGCTCACCGAAGCAGCGCTTTGCCTGGCCGAGGATGGAGGCAAAATCGCTGTTGGTGGCGGTTTTTGGACACCAGCTGCTGCCATGGGTGAGCTGTTGCGCGAACGGATCAGGGAGCATGCTGGGCTAACCTTCGAGATCCTGGCTGATCAGGAGCAACTCACCGCTGTATCGGCCTGACGGCCCACGTGGCCAATCTTGCCGCTACGCTCCTGGTCCATTGACAATGGTCAACAGTTGGGGTCGCAAAACCGCCTACCGCGTTTTCTATGGAAAACGCACAATCAACAGCCGACTTCGACGTCATTGTCATCGGCTCAGGCATGGGCGGCATGACAACCGCTACGGCTTTAGCCCGTTTCGACCACAAGGTGCTGCTTTTGGAGCAGGCCCAGGCGATCGGTGGGCTAACCCATTCATTCAGCCGGAATGGTTTCACCTGGGATGTTGGCCTGCATTATTGCGGCACGTTTGGACCCGATCAGTTTGCCGGTGGCATTCTTGACTGGCTGAGCGGCGGGACCATCGAGTTTCGCTCTGTCGGAACGGTCTATGACACGCTTCATTTCCCTGACGATGTCGAGATCGCTGTTGGTCGTCCCGCCGACGCGTACAAGATGGAACTCGAAGAACGGTTTCCGGACAATGCAGCGGAGATTGACGCCTATTTCGAGGCGCTGTTGGCCGCCGAGGAGGCCGGGCAGATGGTCGGGGCCGAACGGGCTATGCCCGATCAGTTCCGTTCTGCGCACCATTGGTGGAACCGAAGAAAACTCGAGCGCTGGTGCGGTCGCACCACCAGCCAAGTCATCGACAGCCTGGTCACCAATCCGCAGCTGGCCGCTGTCCTGTCAGCGCAGTGGGGCACCTATGGTGGTCGCCCTGAGGAGGCAAGTTTTGCCATTCATGGCGTTGTCATGGGCCACTACCTTGAGGGGGCTTCCTATCCGGTGGGTGGCGCTGGGGCGATCGCACAGGGTCTTGTTCCCGTTATTGAAGCAGCTGGTGGAAGCGCCAGGGCCGCAACGCCTGTCAGCGAGCTGATTGTTGACGATGGCAAAGCGGTCGGTGTTCAGACAAGCACGGGCGAGGAGTTCAGGGCGCCCACCATTGTTTCAGCGATCGGTGCCGGGGAGACGGTGAAGCATTTGCTGCCGGAAGACCTGGCGCAAAGCGATTGGGCCAAAGAGGTTTCTGCCTTCAAGCCTTCGATCTGCCACTTTGAGCTCTATCTCGGTTTTGAGGGCGATATCTCCAAACATGGCGCGACACGCTCCAACCATTGGTTTTTCGAGACCTGGGACAACGGCAATGGCATTTGGTCAGGTGCCGAGGGTGATCCGATCCACACCATGTTTGTCTCATTCCCTTCGCTTAAGGACCCCGACCATGAACCTGGCCCGAGCGAGAAGCATACCGGCGACATCATGGTCTTGGCAGATTGGTCAGCCGTTGCCGAGTTTGCCGATGGCGGTGCGGCGGATCGACCTGAGGATTGGACCGCTTTGAAGCAGCGCGTTGAAGCCCAAATGCTGGCGTTCTTTACCAACAAGTTTCCAGCGCTTGCGCCTCTAATTACCTATCAGGAACTTGGCACGCCTCTCGCGACGGCATTGTACACCGGGCATAACAATGGCGGGTTCTATGGCATCGAAACCACGCCGCGCCGCATGTTGTCGGAGGCATTCAATGTGCGAACGCCCATCCCGGGATTGTTCCTGTCGGGTCAAGACGTGATGTGCCCAGGAATTTCCGGTGCGCTTGCAGGTGGCATGTTTGGCGCAGCTGCCGTTGATCCGCGCGTTTTCCAGAAGCTGCGATAAGACAAAGGAACGTGCCGTGCACTGGGCCCTACTCGCGACTGGAGTCGCGATTGAAATTCTAGCAACGACGTCGCTAAAGCTGTCGGACGGTTTCACCAAACTCGGTTTTGCTGGCCTGACTCTGGTCTGCTTCGGGCTGGCCTTTTATGTCATGTCGCTTGTCGTGCGTACCATGCCAGTTGGGATTGCCTATTCGGTTTGGGCAGGCGGCGGTATCGCTGGGGTAACGGTGGTCGGCCTGTTGGCCTTTGGTCAGTCGCTAGACGGCTTTGCCTATCTGGGCATTGGTCTGATCATCGCTGGGGTCATCATATTGAGCGCACTGTCATCGACCGCGAGCGGTTAGGGTCAGAGCCAGCTTTGGGTCGGTGATGCAGAGCGGTCGATGTGACCGTAACGCCGCCGTTGCGCCTGGAGCTGCGCTTACTCTGCCGCCAGCATCGTCTCGTCGAACGCCGCAGCAATCAGTTCGCGGGTGTAGGGCTCTTTGGGGTTGTCGAAGATTTCCTCGCGTGTGCCCGATTCCACCACCTTACCATCCTTCATCACGAGAATCCGGTGCGAGAGGGCGCGCACGACTTTGAGGTCGTGACTGATGAAGAGATAGGCCAGATTGTGCTTTTTCTGGATATCGCGCAGTAGATCGACCACCTGCGCCTGCACGCTCATATCAAGGGCTGATGTCGGCTCATCCAGCAGGATCACGCGCGGTTTCAGCACAAGCGCGCGGGCGATCGAGATGCGTTGACGTTGGCCACCGGAAAACTCGTGCGGGTAGCGGAAGCGGGTTTCAGGGTCGAGACCCACCTCTTCCAGCGCTGCGATAATCTCTTGGTCGCGCTCCAAATAGCCCATCTTCGGATGATGGATCAGCAGCCCCTCTTCGATGATATCGGAGACCGACATGCGCGGTGATAGCGAGCCAAAGGGATCTTGAAACACCACCTGAAGCTCGCTGCGCAGCGGGCGCATCTGCTTGGTGCCATGGCTGGTGATGTCTATGTCCTTGAAGCGGATCGCGCCTTTGGACTCCGTCAATCGCAGGAGCGCTAGACCCAGCGTCGTCTTGCCCGAGCCGGACTCGCCGACAATACCCAACGTCTCGCCTTGGCGGATCGTAAGGTCGACGCCATCGACCGCCTTGATGTGATCGACGGTGCGGCGCAACACGCCTTTCTTGATCGGGAACCAGACTTTGAGATCATCGGCGGCCAACGTGATGCCCTCGTCCGGTTTGCCGAGCGGCGCACCAGAGGGTTCGGTGGAAAGCAGCATCTGCGTGTAATCGTGCTGCGGGTTGGAAAACACCTCGGCGACGGACCCTGTTTCAACGATCTGGCCGCCTTGCATCACGTTCACGGTTTTCGCCAAACGCCGCACGATTCCAAGATCATGGGTGATGAACAGCATTGCCATGCCAAGCTCCTGCTGGAGCTCCACCAGCAGCCGCAGGATCTGCGCCTGAACGGTGACATCAAGTGCCGTGGTCGGCTCATCAGCGATCAGCAGTTTGGGCGTGTTGGCCAGCGCCATGGCGATCATCACGCGCTGACGTTGGCCGCCGGAGAGCTGGTGTGGATAGCTGCGCAGGCGGCTTTCCGGATCGCGAATACCGACGCGGTCAAGCAGTTCCAGCGTGCGCACCCGGGCGGCTTCATCACGCATGCCTTGATGGACTTTCAGCACCTCGCCCACCTGCCGCTCCACACTGTGCAGCGGGTTGAGCGAGGACATCGGCTCCTGAAAGATCATCGAGATGTCATTGCCACGTACGGACCGCAACTGCTTGTCGTCAGCGCCGAGAAGCTCTTGCCCATCGAACTGAATGGAGCCGGAGGGGTGTGAGGCGGCGGGGTAAGGCAGCAGTTGCAGGACCGAGAGTGCGGACACCGATTTGCCGGACCCGGACTCGCCGACCAGGGCGACGGTCTCGCCCATGGCAACATCGAAGGAGACGCGATCAACGACCGTGTTGACTTCCTCTCCGGAGCGAAAGGCCACCGAGAGATCGTTCACCTGAAGCAACGGGGCGCTCATCCCTCAACCTTTCGCGGATCGAAGGCATCGCGCACCGCCTCGCCGATAAAGATGAGCAGCGAGAGCATGATCGAGATGGTCATGAAGCCGGTGAGCCCAAGCCACGGCGCGTTTCGGTTTTCCTTGCCCTGCGCTAGCAACTCGCCCAGCGAGGGCGCATCGCCTTGCAGGCCGAGGCCTAGAAAATCAAGCGCGGTCAGCGTGGTGATCGAGCCGGACAAGATGAACGGCAGGAAAGTGACGGTCGCGACCATCGCGTTGGGCAGGATGTGGCGGAACATGATCCGCACGTCCGAAAGCCCCAGAGCGCGCGCGGCGCGCACATATTCAAGGTTGCGCCCACGCAAAAACTCCGCGCGCACCAGCCCCACCAGCGCCACCCAACTGAAGAGCAGCAGAATGAAAAGTAGGGTCCAGAAGCCAGGCACGAAGAAAGCCGAAAAGATCAGCAGAAGATAGAGCGAGGGGATCGATGTCCAGATTTCAATGAAGCGCTGGAACAACAGGTCCGTCCAGCCGCCGAAATAACCTTGGACAGCTCCCGCTGCGATGCCGATGACCGATGAGATGATGGTCAGCGTCAGGCCAAAGAGCACCGATAGCCGGAAACCGTAGATAAGCCGGGCGAGCACATCGCGCCCTTGATCATCCGTGCCCAGCCAATGCCAACCGCCTGGCCCGCAATAGGCGTCCTCAGGCCCGTCGGGAAGATTGGAACAGGCCTCTTCCCTCTCCAGCATCCAGGTCGGAGCGATGGGGTAAGGCATCTGTGAAGCATAGGAGCGGGTGGTGTGATCGTAGCGGATCGGCGCATGGATCATCCAACCATTGGCCTCGATTTCTTCGCGGATGAACGGGTCGTAATAGCGGGTGATGGCGTAGAAGCCGCCAAATTTTTCCTCCGGGTAGTCGACAATCACCGGAAAAAGCAGCTCGCCTTTGTAGGAGACGATCAGCGGCCGCTCATTGGCCACCAGTTCAGCAAACAAGGTGAGCAGAAAGAGCGCCAGGAAAATCCAAAGCGACCACCAGCCGCGCCGGTTGGCTTTGAAATTGTTAAGGCGGCGCACATTGAGCGGCGACAAGCCTTTGCGCTTCATCTGCACCGGCGCATCGCTCGTCGCAGGCTCTACGTCTACGTCAATGGCGGGGTTGCGCGCGTCCATCAGGTTCGCCGCGCCTCAAAGTCGATGCGCGGATCAACCCACATATAGACAAGGTCAGACAGCAGCGCGACGATGAGCCCCATCAGCGAGAAGATATAGAGCGTGCCGAACACCACAGGGTAGTCTCGACCAAAAATGCTCTCAAAGCCAAGCAGACCGAGCCCATCGAGCGAGAAGATCGTCTCGATCAGCAGCGCGCCGGTGAAAAAGGCGGATATGAAAGCTCCCGGGAAACCGGCAATGATGATCAGCATCGCGTTGCGAAAAACGTGGCCGTAAAGCACGGTGCGCTCATCCAGGCCCTTGGCGCGCGCTGTCGTCACATATTGCTTGCGGATTTCATCCAGGAACGAGTTTTTGGTGAGCAGCGTCGTTGTGGCAAAGGCGCCGACCGCCATGGCGATCAAGGGCAGGGTAAGATGCCAGAAATAGTCGAGGATTTTCTGCCACCAGGACAGTTCATCCCAGTTTTCTGAGGTGAGGCCTGTGAGCGGGAAAAGGTCCCAAAACGATCCGCCGGCGAACAAAACGATGAGCAGAATCGCGAACAGGAACCCGGGTATCGCGTAGCCGACGATCACCACCGCGCTGGTCCAAATATCAAAGCGTGTGCCGTCTTTGACCGCCTTGGCGATGCCCAGCGGAATAGAGATGCCGTAGGAAAGCAGCGTCATCCAAAGCCCGAGCGAGATCGAGACCGGCAGCTTCTCGACAATGAGATCGATCACCTCGACGTCTCGGAAATAGCTCTCGCCGAAATCGAACCGCGCATAGTTCCAGATCATCAATGCGAAGCGTTCCAGTGGAGGTTTGTCGAAACCAAACTGGCGCTCAAGCTCGGCGATGAACTCCGGATCGAGGCCCTGCGCGCCGCGATAGACGCTGCCATCCTCGCCGCTGAAATCCTGCTCTTGTCCGGAAAAGTCGCCGCTGCCGCCGGTGAAGCGTTCGGTCGCGCTGACGTCTGTGCCCTGGAGCTGAGCGATCACCCGCTCGATGGGTCCTCCGGGGGCAAACTGCACCACCGCGAACGACAGCGCCATGATGCCCAAAATCGTGGGCACCATCAAAAGCACGCGGCGGACGATATAGGCGAGCATGCGGCGTTAGCTCTCCATCCACCAATGGGTTTCAATAGGCAGCGTGAAGCGCGGCACCGTCGCTGGGCGTTGAATGCGCGACTCGTGCGCGATCCAATGCGCGCCGGAATGCCATTGCGGAATCCAGAAGTGGAAGGGCCGCAAGACACGGTCCATTGCGCTCATGATTGTGTAGAGCTCGTCGAGTGTTTCGGCGGCCTCGGCCATCTCGATCAGCGCATCAATGGCTGGCACGGCGATGCCGGCAACATTCCAGGCGCCTGGTTGGTTGGCTGACCAAGACCCATAGATGGCGCGCATGCTGCTGCCGGGTGTGAGATTGGGTGCGAGGTTGAGCCCGACGACGTCGAAGTCGAAACTGTTGATGCGGGACTGATACTGGGTTGGGTCGACAATGCGTAATGAAGCGTCGATGCCAAGCCGCTGCATGTTCTGAACCATGGGCGAATAGATGCGTTCAAAGGCCTGCGAAGCGAGCAGAAACTCCACGGCAAGCTGCTCGCCATCGGCATTGACGCGTCGTCCGCCATCAAGGCTCCAACCTGCCTCGCGCATCAGACGGTTGGCCTCGCCAAGCAACTGCCGGTCAGAACCCGATCCGTCAGAGGTCGGCGGGATATAAGGCTCTTCAAACGTCTCAGGAAGCAGATCGGCGCGGAAGGGTTCAAGGATGGCCAGCTCTGCTTCGCTGGGCAGTCCTTCAGCCATATAAGGCGCATTCTGGAACATGGACTGCGTGCGCTTGTAGAGCCCGAAGAAAATCCGTTCGTTCGTCCACTCAAAATCGAATAGGAGCCCGATTGCTTGGCGCAAGCGTCGGTCAGAAAACTTCTCGCGACGGGTGTTGAAGTAAGCCCCTTGCGCCCCGCCGGGTTGTTCATTTTCGATGGTCGATTGAATAACCTCGCCGCTTTCGACGCGTGGGAAATCATACGCCGTCGCCCAAAGGCGAGACACGGACTCGCGCCGCACATTCATCTCACCGGCCTTGAAGGCTTCAAATGCCACATCACGGTCGCGGAAAAAATTGATCCGGATGGTGCCGAAGTTGTTGGTGCCACGGGTAAAGGGCATGTCAGCCGCCCAATAGTCGTCCACGCGATCGTATTCGATGTACCGCCCGACCTCGAAATCTCCCACGCGATAGGGACCGGAGCCAAGGATGGGCTCAAGGGTGGAGGCTTCGAAGTCTTTGCCGTCCCAGAATCGCTGCGAGAACGTGGGTAGGCCCAAGATCGCCAGATGCGCGGTACGCGGACGTCCTTCGGCAAAGGTGACGCGCAGCAAATCCTCTTCCAGCGCCTGTGCACTTTCAATCGGTGCAAGCGCCGGTTTCAGGGTTTCATGACCTTGCTCGGCGAGTGTCTGCATTGACCAAGCGATATCCGACGCCATCACGCGGCTGCCATCGTGAAAGCGGGCCTCGGGCCTGATTTTGAAATCGTAGATCAGGCCGTCATCGGTGAACTCAACCCACTCGGCGAGCACCCCATAGTAGGAATCCACTTCATCGCCTGTCACGGTCATCAGGCCGTCGAACGTCAGCTCGATGCGCAACGCGCCATCGCCTCGGTTCACAAAGCCGTTGAGCGTGTTGAAGGTATTGAAATTCTGATTCATGAGCCGCGTGCCGGGCTGAAAGCTCAGCGTGCCACCCTTGGGTGCGTCGACATTCACATGCGGAAAATGTGTGTAATCGACAGGTAACGCCAACTGCCCAAAGGAGGAAAGGCCGTGGCTGCGTGTCATCGAGCCTTGCCCGAAGGCCGATAGAGGCATCGCGCTTGCTGCCACCAAGCCGCCGGACGTCTTCAGCACGGTTCGGCGCGTCACCGAGCGCGAAATGAGAGTGGGCGTTTTAAGGCTCATTCGTCGGCCTCCCCAGTGATCGCCGCGCGTTCCTCATCGTACCACCAGATCGTCGGAAAGCCGATTGCGTAGGTGGGCAGTTCGTCAGGATGATCAAACCGGTCCCAGCGTGCGATGCGCGCGGCCGGCACGCCCCATCCTGGAATCACGTGGTGGTTCCAAAGCAGCACACGATCCATCGCCCGTGTTGCGACTTCCAGTGCCTCACGATCTTCAGCAAAGATGATCCGCTCGATCAATGCATCGACGGCGTCATCAGCAACGCCTGCTGTGTTGCGCGACCCCTCAACCGACGCGGCACGTGAACTAAAAAAGTCGCGCTGCTCGTTACCTGGCGAGGTCGACTGCACCCAGCCGGAATAGATCATGTCATAGTCGCGCGAACGCTCGCGGTTGGTGTATTGCGAGGAGTCGGCGATGCGCACGACCAGCTCAATGCCCACAAGTTCCAGCGATTGCGCCAGTTGATTGGCCGCTGGTTCTTGGGTTGGGCCGTTGAGTAGCAGCTCAATCACCACCGGCGCGCCGGACGCATCGCGCATCACCCGTCGCGTCGGGTCTGAGCGCAAGCCGATGGCAACCAGAATGCGGTGGATGAAGCCGGTGCCCGCCTGTTCCGGATCGACCTCTTCGCGCACCGTCCAGCCGCCAGCCTCGAAAAGCTCCAAGGCGGTACGGATGTTTTCACGCCGATCTTCTGGGCTAGCGTTTTCCGGATTGAAATAAGGGGTGGTGAACACCTCATCGGGGATCGCCTTACCGTCCTCGCGCAGCTCTTCCAGCAGGGCAAGCTCCGCGCCTTCCGGTACGCCGGAGCTTGCCAACTCGTCGAGGCCAGTGAAGTAGCTGTCATATTGCCGGTAGCTGTCGAAGAAGAGGCCACGATTGATCGCCTGAAAGTCGAACACATAGTTCATCGCCCTGCGGATGTTCCTGTCGGCAAACAGCGGCCGCTGGGCGTTCATGATGAAGCCGACCATCAGCCCACGGCTGCGATAGGGTTGCTCGAACTCCTCCATCACGATCCTACCGTCCTCGACGGCAGAGATATCGTAGCCAGTGGCCCAGTTGCGCGCCCGGTTTTCGACCCGGAAATCGAAAGCGTCGGCTTTAAACGCCTCAAACGCCACGTCGCTGTCGCGGAAATAGAGATAGGTGATCCGGTCGAAATTATAGTGGCCGACATTCACGTTGAGATCAGCGGCCCAATAGTCCTCCACCCGCTCATAGGTGATGCTGCGACCGGCATTGACCTCGGCGATCCGATAGGGCCCTGAGCCAAGCGGCGCCTCGAGCGTACCACGGGTGATGTCGCGGATATTGTCGTCGCCATCGCTCTCCGTCCACCAATGGGCGGGCATGACAATCAACTGGCCAACAATATGCGGGAGTTCGCGATTGCCAGTCTGGTCAAAGGTGAAGGTCACTTCGCGCTCACCGCTGATGACCGCGCTGGTTACATGGGAATAGTAGGCCGCCTGCTGCGGGTTGTGTTCAACCAGGGCGTTGAACGAAAACACCACATCCGCCGGCGTGACGGGAACCCCGTCATGCCACCTTGCTTCTTCGCGCAAGCGGTAGGTGACGTAAGAATAGTCGTCCGGGTAGCGCATCGCTTCGGCAAGCAATCCATAGGCGGTCGAGCGCTCGTCGAGCGAGGGCGTCATCAACGTGTCATAGACAAGACCAAGCCCGAGCGGGATTTCGCCGCGCGCCGGCAGGAAATTGAGGCTGTCGAAGGAGCCAAGATCGGCCATCCGAACCGCACCACCCTTCGGCGCTTGCGGATTGACATAATCGAAATGCGCAAAACCCTCGGGGTATTTCGGCGCTGTCTCATTGAGCGTTGCCGCGTGGCGCCAATCATCGAACGTCGCCGGAGGCAATTCGAGCGTTTGCTCAGTAACAGTTGGATCAGGCGTCTCTGAAACAGTGTTGTCGGTTGATGCGCCTTGCGCCGTCGCGCCAATGGCAGCAATCAAAGCAAGGCTGCCGACGACGCCAACGACCAGCCCGAACTTGGTGACAGCGGCCGTCAGGCCACCGCGGTTAGCAAAAATCACGAGGCACTACCTTCTCGCGTTGTTCCATTGGCTCCTGACCCACTTCAAAGGCTCGGCAAAGCAAAGAGGGTGCCAGCCACTGACCTGGGATCATGATTCGAAACCAAACGTGATGGGGAATATGGCGCAGTTGCGGCATGGCGGCGAGGGCGGGTGTTTGATCACGCGCCGTTGATCAGGGAGTTTTTGGCGCAGGAACGCAAAAAAGCGCCGGTTGTTGCCGGCGCTTTGCGTATCGTGTCGAATGTCGAGCAGCCAGAATGGCGCGCTACTGCGTTGCCGCAACCGTGGAAAGGTCGATCGGCTCGGCTTGCAGTGTGTTCAGATAGGCCAGGATGTCGGCGCGATCTTCCACGTCGCGAATGCCGGCAAAGCCCATCGTCGTGCCTTCAAGGTAGCCACGCGGGTTGGCGATGAAGCCGTCCAACTCTTCAAAACCCCAAACCTCACCGGCTTCGCCAACAGCGGCCATGGCATCAGAATAGTTGAAGCCGTCAACGGAGCCCTTGGGACGGTTGACCACGCCCCACATGTGCGGACCAACGCCATCGGCGCCACCTTCTTCAAACGTGTGGCAGGAAGCACAGCGACGCACGGCGCTTTCGCCAGCAGCCACGTCGGCGGTCGCCAGCAGATCAAGCACCGAGACCATCTCTTCTTCCTCGGCGGAGGCGTCGGCGACTTCCTCTTCAGGCACCTCGATCGAGTAGCCGGCAACTTCCGGTTCATCGACATGGTAGAGGAGCTCAGCGATGAAGCCGACAAGCATCACCACAAGAACCGATCCCAGAAGCGCGCCCACAATCTTGTTGAGCTCAAAGCCGTCCATGTCGAAAAATCCCAATCTATGCTGTGGTCGACGGAAAGATCAGGCGCGTGCGCGCCCGCAATTGGTCGCGGTGATAACCCTATAAGCCGCCGCCTTGCAATAAGTTCAAAGGGATGACAGGGGGGTCTTGCGACCATTTGCCCGATCCGCTGGGGGTAAATGGCAAGAACGCATCCAAAGGCCTGCCCCTATGAGCGAAAAATTGCCCCGTTCCCTGGTGTTGATTCCGGCCCGGATGGCCTCCACTCGGCTACCGGGCAAGCCATTGGCGATGATCGGCGAGAAACCGATGATCGTCCATGTCGTCGATCGTGCCCGAGAGGCCGGATTGGGTGAGCCGGTCGTGGCCACCGATGACGCCGATGTCTTGCGTGCGGTCGAGGCGCATGGCGGCAAGGCGGTGATGACACGGGCCGACCATCCCTCGGGTTCCGACCGGATTTTTGAAGCGCTGCAAACGCTCGATCCCGATAGACAGATGGACCTGATCGTCAATGTCCAGGGAGATTTGCCGACGCTCGATCCCGCGATCATCCAAAAGGCAGCCATGCTGATGGAAGATCCGGCGGTTGATATCGCGACGCTCACCACCCCGATCACAGTCGACCATGAGCGCACCGACCCAAACGTCGTCAAGGTCGTTGGCACGCCGCTCAGCGACAGGCATTTGCGCGCCCTGTACTTCACACGCGCTACCGCGCCGCACGGCGATGGCCCGCTGTTTCACCATATCGGTCTCTACGTGTATCGGCGGTCCGCGCTGGAGCGCTTTGTCGGCTTGCCGCCATCGACGCTGGAAACTCGTGAGAAGCTTGAGCAACTGCGCGCGCTGGAAGCGGGAATGCGCATTGATGTTGCTATCGTTGATGGTGTACCGCTGGGCGTCGATACGCCGGAGCATCTGGACGAAGCCAGACGGCAACTGTCCCCAAGCAACATGTAAGGAACAGCGCAACAAAGCGGTTGGTCTGAAAGACCAGAGCGCCTTGCGCAAAACAAAAATGAAGATCGTTTTCCAGGGCGAGCCTGGCGCCAACTCGCACATCGCCTGCAAAGAAGCCTATCCCGACGCTGAGCCTGTGCCCTGCGCAACGTTTGAAGACGCGTTCCAGCTGATCGAGGACGGTTCGGCTGATCTTGGCATGATCCCGATCGAAAACTCGGTGGCCGGGCGTGTCGCCGATATTCATCATCTGCTGCCGACATCGCCGCTTCATATCACCGGAGAGCATTTTCTTCCGATTCACCACCAGCTAGTGGCAATCAAAGGAACCAGGCTCGACCAAGTGAAAAGTGCGCAAAGCCATGTGATGGCGCTCGGCCAGTGCCGCAAATTCCTCCGTGAGCACCGGCTGGAAGCCGTTATCGGCGCCGACACGGCAGGCTCGGCGCGCCAGATTGCTGAGCGCAATGATCCGACCCAGGCAGCCATTGCCTCGTCTTTGGCCGCCGAGGTCTATGGCCTTGATGTCCTCGCCGAGGACATCGAAGACGAGGACCACAACACCACGCGGTTCATCACGCTCGCCCGCGAGCCGATCAGTGTTCCGGCAGGTAACGGTCCGGTCGTTACGGCTTTCATTTTCCGTGTGCGCAACGTGTCGGCGGCCCTATTCAAGGCGCTGTCGGGTTTCGCCACAAATTCGGTCAACATGACCAAGCTGGAAAGCTATCAAACGGGCGGACAGTTTTTTGCCTCTCAGTTTTACGCTGAGATTGACGGGCACCCGGACGACAAGCATGTGGCCCTGGCGATGGAGGAATTGGAGTTCTTCTCTGCGGAGCTGCGCATTCTCGGCACCTTCGCCGCGCACCCTTACCGGGCCTACATTTTGGAGCCAGAAGAAAACCGGGCGCTGCGCCCCTCGCCGGGAGTGTAGAACATGGGCAAGCCTGACCTCGGAAAGATCGTTCTGACCGTCGGCGATTGGTCGCCGGATGGCTGGATCGCGCATCTGGAACATCATGTGCCGCGCGAGGATGTGATCTTTTCAGACGGCATGACGCCGCCAGCGCCCGAGATTTGCGAGCAGGTGAAGTATGCTGTTGCTTGGCACACACCGGACGGCTTCTTTTCCAACTTTCCCAATCTGAAGGCCATTCTCTCAACCGGCGCCGGCGTTGACCATTTGGTGCGCCGCCAGGACTTGGCCGAGGATGTCGCCATCATCCGTGTCATCGACCCAGATTTGACGGGCCGCGTGACCGCGTGGACAGTGATGAACGTCATCGCCCACCACCGCCAGGCGCTTGCCTATTTGGATGCGCAAAGGCGGTCAGAATGGAAACCGCTACCGCAGACGTCAGCGCCCGATGTGCGTGTTGGGATCATGGGATTTGGCGAGCTCGGCCAATCCGTTGCGGCGGTGCTCGACCTGTTGGGCTACGACCTAGCTGGGTGGGCGCGCAACCCGAAGCCGGACACGTCAATCCCCGTTTTTGCAGGGCTGGATGAGATCGACGCGTTTCTGGCGCGCAGCGATATTCTGATCTGTTTGCTGCCGCTCACTGAGGCAACCCGCGAGATTTTGAACGCTGATCTTTTTGCCAAGCTGCCGCAAGATGGCGTGACCGGCGGACCGTTTCTGATCAATGGCGGGCGCGGTGGCCATCAAAACGAAGATGATTTGCTCAAAGCGCTCCAAGATGGCGTCCTGAAGGGAGCGTCCATCGACGTGTTCCATCAAGAGCCTTTGCCATGCGATCACCCGCTGTGGACGGCGCCGAACATTCTGATCACGCCGCATACGGCCGGTATGAGTGCGCCAGAATCCTTGCTTGGTCGCATGGTGGAAAATCTGATCGCCTACGCATCAGGTCAAACGCTCGACAATCTGGTGGATCGACAGGCCGGTTATTGATCGAGCCGCTTGATTGTCCGAGCTTCGCCGATGCGGTGTTCAACATCGATGAGCGGTTCCGCGACGGTGGCCATGGCAAAGGCGTTGGCGTGAAACAGCGTGGCATCATCCAACATGATGCCGACATGGCCGGGCCAAAACGCAAGATCGCCACGCTGCAGACCATCTGACCGTTCGACCTGATGGCCAAGCCGTGCCTCTTGCATATCGCTGTCGCGTGGGCAGGCGATGCCCGCCTGCTGGATGGCCAGTTGAACCAATGCCGAACAGTCGATGCCAAGCGCTGATCGTCCGCCCCAGACATAGGGCGTGTTGGTGAAAAGTGCGGCCACAGCGACCCAATCGTGGACCGGTGTGGAAAGCGAGCGAAGATGGTCGGCGGGCAGCGCGCCGGCATCGCTTTGGGCAAATCTGGCGGATGATCCGCCAATCTCAATTGACGGATCAGATACCCGAAGCTGCGCGCCCATGGGCATCGGTCCATTGCCAAGCACCTTGATGCTTTTGTCGGTCGCGCGGGTGAGCGGCGCACTAACCACGTGCGTTGGATCGGTTCCGTCGCTGGCAATCAGGCTAAGCGCGCTCAGCCACCCGACATAACCATCGGTCATCAACTGACCCCAGGCCCAATAGCCCTCGGTCTGGTAGACCATGAAGGTCTCACCATAGAGCGCTTGGCTCGTTCGTGCCTCACCCATTTGATCGCTCAAAACGTCTGTGAGCGGTTCGGTGACACGGTGCGGTTTGCCCTCAACAAAGATGTCTGCCTCCACCTCGCCTTTCAGATGGGCGGCGGCGATGTCGTGTTTGTAGGGATGTATGCGCGGATCAAGTGCCGGAGCCGCTCGATCAGGCATCAGCGCAATTCCTCGGCGTGACCAACAATAGTTTCGGCCAGCGCTTCGACATATAGCGCTCCATCAACCGTGCGCTGGATGATAACATTACGCTTGTCGGCTTCATCGCGTTTGCGGCTGACAAGGCCCATCGCACCCATGGTATCGAGGGCGCGCGTGATAACCGGTTTGGTGACCCCGAGTTTGGCGGCTAGGCCGCGCACCGTGTGCGGTGGGTTCTCAAGATAGATTGTCAGCAGGATCAACATCTGCCGTTCGGTAAGGTCACCGACATTGCCGCGGACCCGCGTCAGCGCGACATCATGCCAGAGCCGCAACGCTTTTTGCGGCGACAAGCCAACGCCTCGGCTTGGCGAATACCCTGTTGATGCGAACCCACTCAACGCAACACGCGCTCCGCACGACAATTGTTTCGGAAGCGCAATTGATACCGCCTTTTGGGCCTTGGAATCAATCGGTTTTGGCGTAGCGCTTGGCGACAAGGTTAAACAGTGCGCGAATGGCCTGCGCCTCGCCACCTTCTGGGCGACCGGGCCGGGACGAGGGTGTCCAGCCGTAAATGTCCACATGCACCCAGCTTTTTGCCTTTTCAACGAACCTCCGCAGGAAGAGAGCCGCGGTAATGGCACCGGCAAAAGGCATGTTGCCCGTGTTGGAGATGTCACCGACCTTGCCAGCTATGGCGCTGTCGTAGCGGTCCCATAGCGGCATCCGCCACACTGGGTCGTCCTGCGCTTCACTTGCTTCCATGATCGCATCTGCCAGGGCATCGTGATCGGTAAAGAAGGGAGGCAAATCGGGGCCAAGTGCTACGCGTGCTGCACCTGTCAGGGTCGCCATATCGATCATCAGGTCGGGCGCCTCTTCATCGCCCAACGCCAGTGCATCGCCCAACACCAAACGGCCTTCCGCATCGGTGTTGCCGATCTCCACCGTCAAGCCCTTGCGGCTCGTGAGCACATCGCTTGGCCGGAAGGCCTGCGAGGCGATCGCGTTTTCAACGCAAGGGATAAGCACGCGCAGCCGCACCGGTAGTTTGGCTTCCATAATCATCAGGGCAAGCCCGAGCACGGCGGCGGCCCCGCCCATATCCTTCTTCATCAGCGCCATGGAATTGCCTGGCTTGATGTTGAGCCCACCACTGTCGAAGCACACGCCCTTGCCGACCAGTGTCAGGCGTGGCGCATCGTCTGCGCCGCCGTTCCAACGCATATCGAACAGTCGCGGTGCGTTGTTGGCGGCTGCCCCCACAGTGTGGATCATTGGAAAGGGGTTGTTGGGATCAAGGAGGTCCTCGCCCACAATCACAATGGTCTCCGCACCGAACTCTTTGGCCATGCCAAGCGCGCTGTCCGCCAAAGCGGCAGGGCCAAGCAGATTGGCCGGTGTGTTGATGAGATCGCGCCCAAAGATGACGCCGCGTGCTTGGGTGATGGCGCGTTCGCGAGCGGCGTCGGCGGTGGCAAGGCGCACCTCGCCGCGTTTGGCCGGCTTGAAGGTTGTGAAACTGTAGGTGCCAAGCAAAAATGCCGTGAGCGCCATGTCGGCATTGGCGATGGGTGTTTCGAGCGTGTAGGTCCCCGCCGGCAGCTGCCCAGGAAGCGCGCCGAGCGCAAAACCTGGATCGGCAAGACCGGCCGCATTGGCTTTGCAACCAACCAGCACCGCGACGATTGCCCCGTCACCGTCCGGCAATACAAGCACCTGCCCAGGTTTGGCCTCGAATCCTTGTGCTTTGGCCCAATTGTGCAGCGCCGCGTCCTTGTCGCCCAGAGCTTCGCGCGCCTGGTCCATCGACGTGACGCAGAAGAGCGGCATGGTGGGGGCGCCATCATCAAGGCTGTCGGGCAGTGGGAGACGGGCGGCGAGCGCCGTGCGATCGGGCAGGGATACGGTCAAAAGAGCCTCAGTCGAGTTGGTTTAGGGGGAGCGGCTGTAGCAAAGGTAAGGCGCTGATTTCGAGCGGATTTAAGGGTTCATTAGGGTTAACGGAGTATTGCTGCAGACAACCATGTGGCAAGGGATGATGCGCGTATTGCTCGCCTACCGCCACGCTTTTTGTGCGCAGTTGGTCATGAACAACGTTCCGTTTTCCCACAGATCACCCTCCCGCCAATGGCGCAAACTGGCAAGCCTTGCTCTTGTGGGCACGGCGCTGGTGGTCGCCGGGTGCAGCACATCTGCTGTTTCGACCCATGGCACTGCCGTGGAAGGGCGCGCCGAATTGTTTTCCGATGATCAGTTGCGCCGTGCCGCCAACCAGTGGGAGCAGCGCTATGACCGCGATCCCAACGATCGCACGGCCGCCCTCAACTATGCAGCCGCTTTGCGAGGGCTTGGGCGGCACGAGCAGGCGGTGGCGGTTCTGCGCCGAGCGGTGATCGCCAATGAAGGTGACCGCGAAGTTCAGGCCGCTTATGCCAAGGCGCTCACGTCTGCAGGTCGCTTCGAAGAGGCTTTGCAAGTCATAGGTCAGGCTCACACGCAAGCGCGTCCTGACTGGCGCCTGTTGTCCGCGCAAGGCACGATCCTTGATCAGCTTGGCCGTCACGCCGAAGCACGTCAGTCCTATGCCAGCGCGCTGCGCATTGTGCCAGACGAGCCGACGATCCTTAGCAATCTAGGCATGTCCTATGTGCTCGAAGGAAACTTGACTGAGGCTGAGCGCACGCTTCGCCAAGCGCTCGCAGGAGGTCGACAGGTCGATCCACGCGTGCGCGGCAATCTTGCGTTGGTCGTTGGCCTACAAGGTCGGTTCGATGAGGCGATGCAAATCGCTCAGCAAGATTTGCCGCCGCAACAGGCAGAGGCCAACATCGCCTATCTGCGCCAAATGCTGTCAGAGGCCGACCGCTGGGGCCAAGTGGCTGCGGTGGATCAGTAAAATACACAAAGGCGATGCCAGGCGATCAACGCAACTTCGACGCCACGTAGAAAAGGCCCGCCCAAACCGGCGGGCCTTTTTTGTCTCAGATATTCCGCGCCGTTGAGTGCGGCGAGATTAATCCAGGGCCATCACCTGGATAATCGCCGGGCCGATGATGACCAGGAAAAGACAGGGCAGGAAGAACACAATCATCGGTACGGTCAGTTTTGGCGGCAGACCGGCAGCTTTCTTTTCCGCTTCCGCCATGCGCATATCACGGCTCTCTTGCGCCAGCACACGGAGCGCTTGTCCGACCGGGGTACCGTAGCTGTCTGCCTGGATGAGCGACGTCATCACCGCTTTGACCTGCTCAAGGCCGGTGCGTTTGCCGAGATTTTCATAGGCTTTGCGCCGGTCGTTGAGATAGGCGAGCTCAGCATTCACCAGCGCCAGCTCTTCGGCTAGTGGAATGGATTGGACCGCAACCTCGTCAGCTACTTTCTTGAAGGCCTGCTCGATTGACATGCCCGATTCCACGCAGATCAGCATGAGATCGAGGGCATCGGGCCAAGCTCGGCGGATAGAGATCTGTCGCTTCTGAATTTTGTTCTTCAGCATGACATTGGGCACGTAGGTGCCAATGCCGCCGATCACCATTGCAATGAGAATGCGAATGAGCGGCGGCTGCTCAAAGTTGCCAATGCCAAACAAGTAGACCAGGGCAAATAGGAAGAGAATGACCGGGATAACAAGCCGCAGGAAGATGTAGCGCACGACGGCGCTTTCACCGCGTTCGCCTGCCTGGGCCAGTTTGTCCCGCGTCCCATCGGCCAGCAGGCGCTGTTTGAGGTCGAACTGATCGACGATGTTCTGCATGTATTGCTTGGGTTGCTGCCGCAGCGTCGGCCGCGGACCGCGCTGGCTTTCACGCGCAAGCGCAGCGCGTTCGCGTGCACGAATGGCCGACCGTTCCACCGCCATGCGCTTCTTGCGCGCGTCCAGATCGTTTTTCGCCAGGAGCGGCACCGCAATGGTGAAAACCGTGGCGGCGACAGCGATTGCACTGAGCATCGCAAACAGAAATTGCGGGTTCGTCAGCGTGTAGAGCAACTCATCCATGGCGGCCGGTCCGTCTCACGCCTAAATGTCGAAGTTGATCATCTTGCGCATCACCAACACGCCAGTGAGCATCAAGATGCCGCACGCGCCCAGCAACAGATTGCCGAGCCGTTCGGTGAATAGAAGCGTGATGTAGTCGGGCGTCGAAAGGTAGATCAGTGTGATCACTGCGACCGGCAGACAGGCGATGATGGCGGCGGACGATTTGGCTTCCATCGACATCGCGTCGATTTTGGCTTTCATCTTTTTACGATCGCGCACCACGCGAGACAGGTTGCCAAGGGGCTCAGACAGGTTGCCGCCTGACTGACCTTGAATGGCCATCATGATCGAAAGGAAATTCACTTCCGGCAGTGGGACACGCTCGTACATTTTGGCGACCGCATCATTGAGCTGAACGCCCATTTGCTGCTGTTCGACAAGCTGTTTGAACTCTCCGCGCACCGGCTCGGCAGCTTCGCGCGAAATGATCAGCATACAATCATTGAGCGGCAGGCCAGCCTTCATGCCGCGCACGATCACGTCGATGGCGTTGGGAAATTCGAGCAAGAACTTTTTCATGCGGCTCTTGCCTTTGAAGTTCACATACCAGTTCGGCAGGCCAAAGGCGCCTGCAATGCCGCCGGCAATGGAGGCATAAAGCGGAGCGCCAACACTCATCAATGCACCAACGATTACGAGACCGCAGGTCGCGCTGATCATCAAGAAGGACCGCTTGTTCCAGGTGAGGCCAGCCCGCTTTAAGCGCATTTCTAAGGTTGCTTTGCTCGAGCCAGCGTTCTTTGTTTTCTCGTCTATAAGTTGCTGCTGCTGTTTCAGCTTGGAGGCGATGTTTTTACGCCGGTTGGCCGCGTCTTCGGCCGATGCTTGGCGGGCATGGACGGCTCGGCGATCGACGACCGCGACTTTGTTGATCCGGTCTTTTTTGTCCTGTCGATCCATCAGCGGCGAGAGCAAGGCATAGGCCAGGCCGCTGATCGAAAGCGCCGCCAAAATACCGACTGCCATCGTCACAGTTTGAGGATCAAACATGGCGCGCACCCATCATCATGCGGACAAACGCTCATCATCAATAGCCGACGCATCAAGTGCGGCAGCAAGACGGTTCTCTTCGTTGTAATAACGCGCACGATCCCAGAAGTTGGGGCGGCCAACGCCGGTGGATTTATGCCGGCCGATGATTTTGCCGTTCGCGTCCTCCCCCAGGATTTCATAAACGAAGAGATCCTGAGTCGTGATGATGTCGCCTTCCATGCCCAACACCTCGGTGATGTGCGTGATGCGGCGCGAACCATCGCGCAGACGCGAAGCCTGAATGATTACGTCGACCGACGATGTGATCATGTCGCGGATGGTGCGCGAGGGCAGCGAGAAGCCACCCATTGTGATCATCGATTCCATGCGACTGAGGGCTTCACGCGGCGAGTTGGCGTGCAGCGTACCCATGGAACCGTCATGGCCAGTGTTCATGGCTTGCAAAAGATCGAAAGCCTCTGGTCCACGAACCTCACCGACGATAATCCGTTCCGGGCGCATGCGCAGACAGTTTTTGACCAGGTCACGCATCGTCACAGTGCCCTCACCCTCCAGATTGGGCGGGCGTGTCTCCAGGCGCACCACATGCGGCTGTTGCAGCTGAAGTTCGGCGGCATCTTCGCAGGTGATGATGCGTTCATCCTGTTCGATAAACGCGGTCAGGCAGTTCAGCAGGGTCGTTTTACCCGAGCCTGTGCCGCCTGAGATGACTACGTTGCAGCGGACCTTGCCGATGATTTCAAGAACCTGTGCGCCCTCAGGCGTAATCGAACCGAAATTGACCAGCTGCTTGAGGGTTAGCTTGTCCTTTTTGAACTTACGAATGGTCAGCGTCGGCCCATCGATCGCCAGTGGCGGTGCAATCACATTGACACGAGACCCATCGAGCAGGCGCGCGTCACATATCGGCGAGCTTTCATCCACCCGGCGGCCGACCTGGCTCACGATCCGCTGGCAGATGTTCATCAGTTGCTGGTTGTCGCGAAACTTGACCGAGGTTTGCTGCACCTTGCCATCGACTTCGATGAACGTGTTGTCGGCGCCATTGACCATGATGTCGGCAATGTCATCACGCGCCAGCAAAGGCTCCAATGGGCCAAAACCCATCACGTCGTTGCAGATATCCTCCAGGATCATCTCCTGGTCCGCAATCGACATTGCGAGGTTCTTCAGCGCGATGATTTCCGTGACGACGTCGCGAATTTCCTCGCGTGCGGAGTCGTTGTCCATCCGCGTCAGCTGAGCCAGATCGATCGTGTCGATCATCGCTGAGAAAACGTCGGTCTTGATGTCGTAGTAGTCGGCTCGACGGGCTTTAGGGGCTGGTTCCGCCTGTGGAGCTGTCGCCTGGACAGGCTCCGGCTTTGGCATCACCGGATCAGGAGTGGCCGCAGCGGTTTGACCTGTGGGCGCCGCCGACGTTGAATCGGAAGGTCGCGGCGCCTGAGCAGGGCTTGGCGCCGGGCTGGGATCGGGCGGCAAAGTGCTGCCCCCGACGGAGCCAGGTGTGGAAGTTGGACCCGATGTGCCGCGACGGCCGAACATGACTTAGGACGCCTTTTTGCGCTGCAGAAACTTCTGCATGATGGAAGGCAACGCCGATTTCTTGCTCCGCCGGCCCGAATCCTTGCCGGTGATGGCTGAGGCTATGGCCTCAAACGCGGCGACCGCCTCGTGCTTGGGCGCGACTTCAGCGATCATATGGCCGGAATTGGCGGCATTGCCGAAGACCTCAGCGTCAAATTCGACCACGGCCAGCGGCTCAATGCACAAGGCATCGGCAAAGTCTTTCGCCTCAATTTCCGGGCGCTTGGGAATGCCCGCCATATTGAGAACCAAACGCGGTGGACCGTCATTGGGACGAGCCTGTTTAACCGCATCGATTAGGTTTTTCGCGTTGCGCAAGCTCGCAAGGTCCGGCGCGGCAACGATCACCAACTCGTCGGCATCAATCAGTGACTTGCGCACCCAACCGGACCAATGGTGGGGCAGATCGAATACGGATGCGGGAACCGATGCGCGCAGGAAGTCTGTGACCTGTTCGAACTGATGCTCCGGGAAATCCGTCACCTTGTCGAGCGTTGAAGGCGCTGCCAGCAGGCTCAGCCGATCTGAACATTTCGCAAGCAGGCGGTCGACAAAAGTCTCGTCCACGCGGTCGGGTGCGTTGACCACATCGCCAATGCCCGTGGGCGGATCCTGATTGAAATCCAAATTGGCGGTGCCAAACGGCAAATCGAAATCGACGATTACCGTGTTGGTTTCCAGAGAGGTCGACAACGTCCACGCCACATTGTGGGCGATGGTTGATGCGCCGCACCCGCCACGCGCACCGATGAAGGCATAAGTCTTCCCGATGACCTTCTCTGATTGCGACGCGTAGAGCTCTGAGATCAGGCGAACAACGTCCATTGGCCCAAGCGGAGCGACAACGTAATCACGCACGCCACAACGGATCAGCTCGCGATAGAGCAGCACGTCATTGACGTGCCCGACAATGACGACCTCCGTGCCAGGGTCGCAGACGTCGGCCAGTTTTCCCAGCTGATCGAGAAGCCGGTCCGCTGGCGCTTGGTTTTCCAAGATCAACAGGTTCGGCGTCGGCGACGACGCGTAGAATTCCAGTGCCGCAGCGATGCCGCCTGGGTAGGCGCGAACATGAGCTTTGGCCATACGCCGATCACGGGAAGCCTCTTGGACAGCTTCGCTCAAGGCCTGGCTTTCGCAGAAGGCTTGAATGGTGATCCGTGGCACCGGCGCAATATCGCTGGTGTCGACCAGAGACCCATCGGCGTCGGCCCCTTCAGGCAACGCTGGCGGTCCAGAAGGGAATTGGCCTGGATAGTCGTCCTGCATTACTCACCTACCTGCGCGACGGCAGCTTCAGCTTCGGAGGAACGTTGGGTGGCCGTCGGCTCGCCACGGCGATACGCGGCCAAGACCTCGGCACGTCGGCCGGCATCGGGGCTTCCAATGCCGCGTGGACGGACCAAATCGCGGGGGTCAGCAAGGGACGCGCCGAGATTAGCCTGGCTGGCGCAACCGAAGTTGTAGAAGTCCGATTGCTCGAGCGCCGGATTGAACGGATCAGCCCAGGTTCCGCAAGGGTTCGTGACAGCTTCGAGCCGATCGTAAATCACAATGATAGGTGCATGGGCATCCACGTTGCCCGCCTGGTAGTGCTCGACGCGGATCGCGCTAGGGTTGCCACCGGACCGCGAAACGACATCGTGAATGTCGCCAAGAGCAGTTCTGGCCGCATGGGCGTTCGCCGAGCCTTGCGGGACGCGGATACGAAGCGCGCCTTCACCTTGTGCCGAATAAGACTGCATGAACCCCGACAGCGCGGTTCGGTCTCCGCTCGTCAGCCCGGTCGCGTTGGCGCCGACGAGCAGAGGCAGTGTCGCTTCTTGCTGACGAAGGCTAAGCGCATGGCGCTGATCGTAATTCATGAAGCGTGGATCATAGGTGCCCGTGCTGCTGTGAATGTTGCTGCACGCTCCTAGTGCCAACACCGCGGCACCCAACAGGCCAAGGCGCAGAACCTTGTTCTGTCCGGCTTTGTTAAGGGATTTGTCGGTCATACGCATACATCCTCACACGATGTCGCCCATTAGGGGACAATGAACCCAGCATGACCGTGGTACCGGCCTGAAGGCGCTTGACCCTGCACGCCGTACTGCTCGATCAGCTGGTTGAAAAACAAAGTGGAAAGGTCGCTTGCAGGTCGCAGATTTTCATCCGGACGCACCAGATCATCACGCGCGACGGCCTGAGTCAGGTAGGGGGTGATGAAGATGGCAAGTTCGGTTTGCGAGCGTTGGAAATCTGATGATCGGAACAGCTGACCAATAATTGGCAGGCTCATGAGCCCTGGGATACCGTCGATGTTTTGGGCAAGTCGTTGATCGATAAGTCCGGCCATAACGATCGACCCGCCGGACGGCAGCTCGACCATGGTCGATGCACGTCGGACCCGTAGGCCAGGGATCGAAAGATCATTGCCGTTGTCGCTGCGCAGGGTGAAGGCACCTTCAGCCGTCAGCTCGGACACTTCGGTTTCGATCTGTAGTGAGATACGATCACCGGCAAGCACGATCGGCGTAAAGCCGAGGCCAACACCAAAGGGCTTATATTCAACGATCACATTGCCTTGGCTGTCCCGGCTGATGGGCACCGGAAACTCACCGCCAGCCAAAAAGCTCGCCGCTTCGCCGGACACCGCTGTCAGATTTGGCTCGGCCAGAGTGCGCACAATCCCATCCTGTTCAAGCGCACGAATTTGGGCAGATATGCCATTGCTGGTGATGTTTAGAACGGAGTTGGAAATCGCCTGACCCGACAAAGAGAAGGGGTTAGATGTCAGTGCCGACAGCGTCGCAGCGCCGATGCCGGCGGTCACTGGCTGCGCTGTTGCGCCGGTGAAATCACCAATATTGACCCCAAGCTGGCGTAGTGCAGTGCGCTGAACCTCGGCGATGGTGACGCGCAATTGAACCTGTTCCCCACCAGCGATCTGGAGGGCATTCACCACGCGGCTCGCTTCGCCGACAAAGCGCGTTGCGACATCAACGGCGGTCTGCGCCTGCGCCGCGCTTTCCACCACACCACGCAAGATGACGCCGTCATTGACCGGTTCCACGCCAATTCGAGCGCCCGGCATCAAGTCTGCCAGCGTCGCTTGGATGCCAGTTACGTCGCGTTGAATCGTGAGATTGAGAACAGCAATCTGACGGTCAGCGCCGTCGAACAAGAAGATGTTGGTGTCGCCAGCTGCCATCCCGATCACAAACACCCGGCGCGCGGTGCGCACCACGGCATCGGCGACCGCTGGATTGGAAACCAGCACATCACGAACGTCAGCGGGCAACTCGATGACCATCGACTTGTTGATCCCAAGTGAAAGCGTGCGGGTCTCGCCAAAGCTTGTAATCGTCAGCGCATCCATGCCGGTCGCGCGCGCTGTGGTGGCCGGAAGGATGGCCATCGTCAGACCGAGAGCGAGCGCAACCATAAGCATCGCGCGCATGGCGCGGTCCTTGTAAACGGTTGAGTAGGGGCCTTCAGTTCGTGTGGTCATTGTCCTCAACCCCCCTGAATGCCGAAGCGGATCATGCGGATCGAGCCGCCTTGACCACCACCACCGCGCAAGCGGCGGGCGACATCCTCGTCAATTGTGCCGTCGCCCTCTTCCAAATCAGCGATCGAGCGCAGCGATAAAGAAAGCGTGCCCATCTCATCAGCGAGCGCGATCAGTTCCGCATCACCAGGCGATAGCTCGAGCGTTGCGATCTCACCGGAAACGAACTTCTCGCCGTCCCGCTCTTCGAACGTTTGATCAATGGCGAGCACGCGGACATTTTCCAAAATTGTCTCAGAGGAGAAGAGATCGCCACCATCGCTTGAAGTTCCGCGCTGCACGCGCGTCAGGATCACATCGATCCGATCGTTGGGCAGGATGAAACCGGCCGCGCGCGATTCCGTTTCAACGCGCACCGACACGGCGCGCCGACCTGATGGAAGAATAGCCGACATGAACCCGCGGCCTGACGTAGCGATCACCGGTGAGCGAATAGGTTCGCCCGCATAGATTGGCGCCGTGACGATGCCTTGGTCGTACTCGCGCAAGGCGTCTGGGTCGGTGTCCTCAGAGATAAAGGCTTGGGCAACGTTGGCGGCAGGCCATTCCTGCCATTCCATGGCTGACGGGCTGAGCCGCTCGCCGATTGTCAGATCGTAACGCGCAACCAACACGCGGGTAGAAGGAATCGACGGCTCTTCAGCGATGACTTCAGGTGGTGGCGGTGCGGCAATGTTTCCCGCCACAAGCCAGGCTAGACCGCCTGCCACCGCAGCAACGCCAAACACGATCACTCGCGAGGACTTCATAACGCTATCCCTTCAACGCAAGGGCGCGCCACGCATCAGCTGATGGGGTCAGACTCCGACCAATGGCACGCAAAACTCGAGCGTAGAGTGCGCCGTAAAGGTATAGGTAAGGTTAACCGAAGGTGAGCGAATTGAGCGATTGGTTGTCCGGGCCTCAAACACTGCTTTCTTTAGTGGGTGATCGCTGCAGCAAACCAGGGGCTTTGAACGAAGACGATCATTGCCGCAGTGGAGAGTGCAATCCCATAGGGAATGCCGACTTCGGTGGAAAGCAAACGCGCCGCCCAAGGACTTTCGACACTCACTGTGTAGGATGGGAAGGCGCGAAGCACCATCAAGCCAGCGGTCAGGATGCCGCCAAACAGGGCGGCCAATAGTGCAAAATCAAGCGCCAAGCTCGGTCCGAGCCATAGAACGACGGCGGCGGTCAGCTTCGCATCCCCACCCCCAAAGACACCAGAGGCGAACAACAGGAACGTGATCGCAAGCGCGATAAGTGCGGCACACACATGCCAACCGACGATTGATAAAGAAAGATCAATAAACGGCGCCGCGGCGAAGAACGCTGCAACCAAAGCAAGGCAAAGCTTGTTCGGGATGGTCATGGTGAACATGTCCATCGTCGCAGCCAAGAGGACGAGCCCGGGAAAAACACCGAACACCAAGAACTGTAACACCATCCCCAGAATCTCCCCTCGACCTAAGAAAAAAGGCGGCGCGTCGGTTGTGACGCGCCACCCTTCTTGAAAGCTGAATTTAGCAGCAATGCCTTTAGAGCATTGCAGCGGCGATCAGACCCCAAGTGATGTTGAGGTTATCACCTGCCAACTGAACGGCACCAATGATAACAACTGCGATACCAGCAGCGATCAGGCCGTATTCAATGGCTGTGGCGCCAGATTCGTCTTTGACGAAGCGCGAGAGAAACTTTTTCATGTCCAGACTCCATACACACTGTGTTTTATGTGCTCCGATGCGTTGTTGCTCGGAACGATCTCGACAATAGGCGCGACCCCTTAAGGCAGGGTTTTCGAAAAGCCGCACATTGTGTGTATTTCCGTTCATACTTTCCCAAACGCGTTGTGGTCGTAAGGTCAGCAACGGTTCATTAGTCATCTAAAATCTTGAAAAGGCGCTGCTTTTCGATTGCCAACGGGTTCTCGCGAAGGGCTTAACGCGCTGTTCACCAAAACCCTGCATCCTCCAAACCAGTTGTTCTTGGAGGAATTATCGTGCGTTTCGGCTCCCGTTCGGTTCCATTTCGCGTTGTTTTGGCGAGCGTTTCGCTTGCTGGGCTCGGCATTGCGGCGGCCTTGCCGTCCATTGCCACCGACGTAACGCGAAATGGCGTGGACCCCATCATTACGCAGTCGACCAGCAAGGTGGACACTAGCGAGCCGACGCGGACCGACCTTCCCTCCGAGCTGGCAGCAAGTACCACCGACACTCCTCGCCAGATTCTACCCCATTCCCCAGAGGGCGCGGCGTCAACTGCTGTTCACGATTCTTCTATGGAAGAGCCTACGCTTGGCGCTGATGCCGATTCTATCGTTGTCCAGGGGTTGGTCGACACACCGATCGAAACAGAAATCGCTGCAGCCTCCCTGGACGATTTTCAGGATGGCGGATTGACCCAGTCCATGTCAGGCGAGGCATCCAGTTTCGGTGGAATTGTGCTCGCACTTGATCATGCGCGCGTGATGCGCGTTGTCGGTGACGTGTCCACGATTGTTATTGGCAATCCCGCTATTGCCGATGCGTCGATGCCGGACCCCGGAACGATCATTCTGACCGGCAAAAGCTACGGCGAAACCAATTTGGTCATGTTGGACGAAGAAGGCGCGGTCCTGGCTGAGGAAACGTTGCGGGTGACGGTGCGTGGTCAAAGCCTGGTATCGGTCTATCGCGGCGTTCAACGCACAACGCTTTCTTGTGCTCCGACCTGTGAAATTCGACCAACACCGGGCGATGCACCGGAAATGGTCGAAGCCGGCCTGAACGCGTTCCAAGCGCGAAACCGGGCGGCGCTCGAAGCAGTTCGCGGCGGCGAATAGACCAATCTATGAGATGCTGTCCCGCACGCGCGCGCGCGTGACTTTAATGACAACCGCGTTTGGTTAACGCCGCTTAAGCCTTTTTTCATGCCGACGCAGAGCATCTGTTTACCGTCTCGCTGAGGTAAGGCTTTACTTTTCCATGCCTACTCTCATGGCAACGCGATGCTTTGCGTGCCTTTCGGTGCGCTGTCGCGGAGCGACTGTATGAGGCTGGCAACATGATTCAGGCACTTGGCAACAAGGTGCGCGGCATAGGAGCGCTGACGCAGCGTTTTATCCGCCAACCGTCCGGTGCGACGGCGGTCGAGTTCGGCATTATCGCCGTGCCATTCTTCTTTTTGAAGATGGCTATCATCGAAACGGCGATGGTATTTTGGGCCGGTCAACTTTTGGAATCTGGCGTCTCGGAGGCCGGTCGGCAAATCCGCACCGGCCAGGTCCAGTCTCAAGGCATCGACGAAGCCGGTTTCCGTGCCCTGATGTGCAATGAGATCGGCGTCCTGTTTGATTGCGACGAACGCTTGGCGATCGACGTGCAACGCGTTGTACGTTTTGATGCCGCTGATCTTGCGCGGCCACCCGTCGATGGCGCCGGTAATTTCAACGGTGCTTTTGGTTTCGAGCCAGGCGTTGGCGGCGAGACCGTGATTGTGCGGGCATTCTATCGCTGGCCGTTGCTTTTCAACTTTATGGGCCTCGACGCTGCCGACATTGCCGGACGGCAGCGGCTTCTTATCGCAACCACCGCCTTCCGAAACGAGCCATTTTAGCGAGTTTGATCACCATGCATGAGCAAGACAGTCAATCGCGCCAAGCCGACCGCTTTGGTCTTTTAAAGGTAGCAAGGCGGATCCGATCATTTCGCCGCGAAAAACGCGGCGTGGCGGCCATCGAATTTGCGATGATTGCGCCTTTCATGATCGCGCTATGGTTGGGGTCGTTGGAGTTGAGCCAAGGCGTGAGCGCTGATCGTAAGGTTTCGCATGCAGCCAGTGCCCTGGCCGATCTTGTGACCCAACAGACCAACCTGACCGGCGCTGAGATGGATGACATCATGGATGCCACACAAGCGATTCTGGCGCCGTTTGATGTGGCCAACCTGTCCATTCAGGTGGCTGGCGTTCAGATCGACGATCAGGGTGCGACCGAGGTCATGTGGTCAGAATCGCGCAACGGCGCAGCGCCATCAGTTGGTGGTTCCTACACCATTCCCGGGCCTCTCTTGATCCCAGACAGCTTCCTCGTGGTGGCCAATCTCACTTACAGCCATAGGCCGGCAACTTCTCACACCATCACCGGAACCATCGAACTCAGTGATGATTTTTACCTGCGCCCGCGTCGCTCTGAAACCATCACCTACACGCCCTAGTCAAGCGGCACCTGGGTTGATCATCATTGTCTTTGTGTTGCATCCCTAAGCATCTGAATTTCATGGTGTTTAGGTCGTCACGACGAATGCCTACAAGCGTTCCTTAACCAATCGCGCGTAAGAGTACGGCGTGATAATGGTTCGTGAGGACGCCTGTGACTGCTGCCAAGCGTAGCAAAGTCTCCTGGCTTGCAAGATTGTGGCCAAAACGGTTGACGCTGGGGTTCGGTGTCGCTGTCTGCACAGCCGTACTTATCACCGAGATCATCTTCCTCATCCCTGCCGCCTATTTCTGGCACAAAGCCAACGAAGGTCGTGCCGTCGAAACCGTGCGGATGGCCTGGTATCACGCATCGGATCCTGCCGCCTTTCTGACCGCTGAACACAAGACACGGCTTGGCGAACGCATGATCCGTGACGGTCTGCTGTTGGGCGGTGTGGTTTACGACAGCGCCGGGGGGCCGCTCTCGGTTTTTGGTGAGCGACCGGCGCTCGATCTTAACATCGCTCGATTGTCTGGCGTTGGCGTGCAAGCCAGCCCCAATGCGCCAGCGATCGATGTGCATCTCTCGCCGGAAGACACCGGCCTTGCCCATCACATGATTGTTCGGCTGCCGACCGAACCGATCGAAGCGGCGACCTTCAACCAGTTGCGCAATTTCGGGCTCAGCGTTTTGTTCATCGCCGGTCTGACGGCGGTTCTTTTCATCTTTGCGTCGATGCTGCTGGTGATCCGACCACTTCGCGCGATCAACAAGGCACTGCGGCAGGCGGTGGAAAACCCCGACCGGGCCGACGCCTACCAACTGCACATGATGCGCCGTGATGAAATCGGCCAGATTTCAGGTTCGCTGAACATGCTCCTGACCTCCGTTTCCGTGGTTTTTCAGGACGAACTCTCTTCGCTGAAGAAGGCTATCGCCGACTTCGGTTTCGGCATCTTGCAATATGACCACGAGGACCGGTTAATCGCAGCAAACGCGATGGCCATTGAGCTGTTCAAACAGGATGATTTTGATGGCCTTCGCCGGATGAACCGCAACTGCGCCCAGGCACTTGGCACGCGCGGTCAGCGCCCGCAGCCGATTGTCGATCTGCTGGGTGAAACCCGAGAACCGATGCTGCTCACGCTACACACTGACACCGGTTTTTTCACCTCCATGTCCTACTGTGCCAACGTCAAACGACCTGATGGGACAGTCTATCACCGGTTTGTTGCGATCATGCCGATGGACGACATTTTGGACAAATCGCGGCGCGCGATAACCGATACGCAAAAGGCGAAAAATGCCCTGCGTCTGGCCAAGGTCGAAGCGCAGGAAATGCGCCGCCTGCTGGAATCCTGCCTTTGCCTCATGGAGCCGCCATCGGGCGGCGACGACACGTTCGAGTTCAGCTTTCTGCCGGATCGCATTCTCAATGGCTGGTACCAGGAAGCCTCGAACGACGAGTTGGTGGCCGGCAATCTTGAGCACGGGTTTTTGCCGCCTCTGTCTGGCGACCGCATGGCCATTCGCAATGTCTTGCGGCAGGCGATGCTGCTCGCCTATTCGCAGACCGAGGCTGAAAAACCAGTCTTGAAAGTCGATGCCGGCAAGCCGTCCGACGGGTCCGTCCGCTTCACGATTAGCGATGTGTCGGCGGAGCGTGACAATGTAGGTGTCACCAAACGTCCAAAGAACGTTGATCCAACCCTACCGCGTGCAGCCCTGCAGAGTGCTTTGAAGAAGGCCGGCGGTGCATTCGTCGGTATGGAAACAAGCGATGGCGCGGTGAAGGTGACCTTTTCCCTCAAAGGTGCCAAGCCGATCGGCATGACTGAGGCCGATTTCAAACTGGCGCACTCAGCCTGACCGAAAAGACTTATCTGGCGGCTTGCTCCAGGCGATCCCAATAGTCGAACGCGTCGAGAAGCGGTGCATAGTCCACCATCTGGCGCGCGACAAAACCTCGGCCGCTGCCCTGGTCGATGGCGTCGAAGGCGTCGCCATCGGTGCCTGTCAGCCCGATCAGCATCGCTTGAAGCGTTTCGGCCACTGGCTCCTGTAGACCGGTGTGGATGAAGTGCGTTGACCCTGGCATCGGCCGCGAGCGCCAGAGAATCCGTAGGTCCGCACGGGCTTCATCGGAAAGCGCACTGGCTGGCTCGCGGTCGAAGAGGATCGCGCCATCGGCTTGGCGCGTCCAGCTCAGGATCGCGTCGGCGTCACCCGTTTCAAGACGTCCGACAGCCTCCACCAATGTCGCCGCAAAGGTGATCTGATCGGGTTCGAAGCCAAGCTCGGCGCGGTCAAGCTCCGCGAGCCCCACGCGATGCGCGACCACACTGCCGTCGCCAACAAGTGTGAGGCGTTTGTTGGCAAGGTCGCCGAGATCGCCAACTTCCGCATTTTCAGCAACGAGTATGACTGCAAAAACACCATCGGACCCATCGCGATTGGGTTGGCTGCCAAGCGGCCTCACGCAGCCGCACAAGCGATGCGTGGCGACGAAGATGCTGGCCGGTGCCATCGCATAACCAATGTCTTCGCGCTGCATGGCCATCATCAATGAGCGCGCATCGCGGAAGGGAACCAATTCGACCGGGCGCTGCAGAACCGCCTCCATATGATCGCGAAACGGACGATAAAGCTGTCGTTGATGGCCGGGAGCCGCATCGGCCAAAAAGCCCGCGCGAAACACCTCGCCCCCTGGCGCCGAGGGTCGGTCAACGTCTAAGGTGATACTGGCCGGTGGTGGGCCGAGCGGACGGGTGGTCACGCTGTTGTCCGCGCTCTGCGCAACAGCAAGTTCCGATCCCAAGAAAGATACAAAAGCCACCAAGACAACGCCAAAGGCCAGATTTTTCAAAGGCTTCTGAGCCATCGTCACGAAACTGCCATCCGGTTTGGTCTACCCATCTGTCGCGGGCAAGACGCCGGGTTCAACCTGCACCGCAACACATGCGCCAGCCTAGCAAAAGGGAGAGAGATTTCCATGGCCGAACCTCAGATAGATGCTGTCGTTTTCGACATCGGCAACGTTCTCCTCGATTGGGATGCGCGCCGGGTCTACCGCCCTTTGGGCATGAGTGACGATGAGATTGCGGCGTTTTTTGAGCGCGTAGATTTCGACGCCTGGAATTTGGAGCAGGACCGCGGGCGCCCTTTTGCGGAAGGCGTTGAGGCACTGGCCAAGCAATTCCCGGACGATCGCGCACTGATCGAGCGGTATCACACCCACTGGATCGATTCTATTTCAGGTCCGATCAATGGCTCGGTCGGAATCCTTCAGCGCCTGGTGGACGAGAACGTGCCTGTTCACGCGATCACGAATTTCTCCGCCGAGAAGTTTTCAGGGGAGCGCGAGCGCTTTGCGTTTCTCAACCAGTTCGGCGTGACGGTGGTCTCTGGTGAAGAGAGGATCATTAAACCCGATCCTGCCATCTATCACCTGCTTTTGGAGCGCGCTGGACTGCCCGCCGATCGCACGGTCTTCATTGATGACAGTCCAAAGAATGTGGAGGGTGCGCGTGCCGTCGGCATGCATGCCATCCTTTTCACCACCCCGTCGGACTTGCGCGAGGCGCTGAGGGGCTTTGCCCTACCCGGTGGTGTGACGGTCTAAAAAGCCCGTCAGCGTGTTGATGGCATTAACGGCCAGATCCTCTACGGCATAGCCGCCTTCAAACACAATCACCGTTGGAACGGTCACGCCACCCAGGGCGGCACCAAGCGTGAAGAAGTCTTCGTTGCGCAGGCGGAACTGCGAAATCGGGTCGCGCTCGAACGTATCGAGACCGAGCGAAATGACCACAGCGTCGGGCCTGAACGCTTCGATTTGCGCCAAGACATGGGATAGCACATTGGCGTAGTCCGGCCACAAGGTGCCGATGGGCAGCGGCATGTTGAGGTTTGCCCCTTCCCCCTCGCCCTGGCCGATCTCGTCGGCGTGACCGAGAAAGTAGGGGTACTCGTCCATCGGATCGGCGTGGATGGAGGCGAAGAACACATCGGGGTGGCCGTAGAAGATCGCCTGCGTACCATTCCCATGATGATAGTCGACATCGAGTACGGCGACCTTGCCGGCTCCGCCTTTGCGCAGAACTTCGGCCGCGATGGCCGCATTGTTCAAAAAGCAATAGCCGCCATAGGCATTAGGCATCGCGTGATGGCCGGGGGGTCGGCAAAGCGCGAACGCATGGGATAGACCGCCTGAGACGCGGGACGCAGCTGTCTGGGCCGTGGCTGCGCTGGCGGAGGCCGCTGCCCAAGTGCCTGGACCCATCGGCGTGCCGGCATCGAAAGAATAGTGACCCATCAGGCCATCCAGATGCCGGGTCTCCAGTTTTCGAAGGCCGGGCACAGGCCAGATGAAGGGAAAAGCATCGGTCGTCTCCGAGTCGCGCCCATCATCAAGCCAGCGCTGCCAAAAGCTCTCAAGGAACTGCACATAGGCCGGGTCATGGACGCGCTCGACGAGCGCCCGGTCGAGCGGGTCTGGCGCAATGATCTCGCCAAGCTCAGCTTCAGTGACGGCAAAGTGCACCATCTCAGCGCGTCGCGGAATTTCCACCGCGGGTACGAGCTTGCCATCGGCCATCTCCTTTTGCGGGTCGTGACGCGCATGATCGGGCGAGAAGACAGTCAGCATTGTGCCTGCTCCGCCTAGATGGTCTGGTTGTACGCGCCGACCTCGGGATTCTCCCGCAGGACGTCATCCATCGCCTTGAACATGTCGCGCATGCGCGCTTCTGAAACCGGGCTTTCGACCACCACGACCAGTTCCGGCTTGTTGGAGGATGCGCGGATCAGACCCCAGGTGCCATCTTCGCTAACGACACGCACGCCGTTCACAGTTATGAGTTCGCGGATCGCTTGTCCGGCAACCTGCTCGCTATTGGCGTCCATTGCTTTAAAGCGTGCCACCACCTTTTCGACGACACCATATTTGGTCTCGTCGGGGCATTTAGGGCTCATCGTCGGCGAGCCCCAGGTTTTGGGCAGATCGCGATAGAGCTCGGCCATCGAGCGCTCAGGGTTGTTCTCCAACATCCGGCAGACAGCGATTGCCGTCACCAGGCCATCGTCATAACCGCGCCCGATCGGCTCGTTGAAAAAGAAATGGCCCGACTTTTCAAATCCGGCAAGCGCACCGGTCTCGGCAACGCGGCGCTTGATATAGCTGTGCCCGGTCTTCCAATAATCGGCGCGCGCGCCATTGGCCTGAAGCACAGGGTCGGTGAGGAAAAGGCCGGTGGATTTAACGTCAGCCACGAAGGTCGCGTTCGGGTGCTGCGTGGAAAGGTCGCGGGCGAGCATCACGCCGATCTTGTCGGCAAAAATCTCATTGCCTCCATTGTCCACCACACCGCAGCGGTCACCATCGCCGTCGAAGCCCAGCGCAACGTCGGCGCCATGCTCTTTCACCGCATCAGCCATGGCGTGCAGCATTTCCATGTCTTCCGGATTGGGATTGTAACGCGGGAAGGTGTGGTCGAGCTCAACGTCAAGCGGGATAACCTCGCAGCCGATCCGCCTCAAAAGATGCGGCGCAAAGGCGCCAGCCGTGCCGTTGCCGCAGGCGCAAACAACCTTCAGCTTCCGCTGCAGCATCACCCCGCGTGACAGGTCGTCCAGATAGACCTCGGCGAACTGCGGCACGAACGTGTAACCGCCACCGTCCCGCCCTTGAGAGAGGTTGCCGAGCACGATGTCGCGCAGACGCCCCATTTCGTCCGGTCCAAAGGTGACGGGCGGATTGGTGCCCATTTTCACGCCGGTCCAGCCATTGTCGTTATGCGAGGCGGTGACCATCGCGACCGCCGGCACATCCAGTTCAAACTGGGCGAAATAGGCCATTGGCGACAGAGCCATGCCGATGTCGTGAACCTTGATACCGGAGGCCATCAGGCCGGTAATGAGCGCGTACTTGATCGACGCGGAGTAGCTTCGAAAATCATGGCCGACCACGATCTCAGGCCGCGTGCCCTGCTCGTGCATCAACGTGCCGAGCCCAGCGCCAAGCGCCTGCACGCCCATCAAATTCAGCTCAGCGGGAACGTCGGATGCGGAATGGCCGAACCACCAGCGCGCGTCGTACTCGCGAAACCCGGTCGGCTTCACCAAAGGCGTGGTTTCGAACGCGTCGGTGTTCGGCTCAAGGTCGGGCACTGGCGTTGGGAAAAGCATAGGCACTCGCGATTGGGAGGAAACGGAACGTTTACTCAATAGCCCGCGAGCATGACGGTTCCAAGCGCGGTTATGGTTGATCCGGTGTGTATCAGTTTTCCAGGATCAAACGGCCTTCTTCCAGTCGAACACCGTCAACACGGCTCAGGAACGTCATGCCAAGAAGATTTGTGCCAAGCGCGTCGTCGCGGCTGACGAGTGCCGGAACATCGCGCACGCGAATGGAGCCGAGTTCCACGTCTCTCAGGATGATCGGCGCAGCGTACTTGATGCCATTGGCGGTGCGCACGGCGACGGTGAAGTCAGACTCTTGCAGCCGATAGCCGGCCCGGCGCGCATCGCTTTCGCGAATGGCCACGGTCGTGGCACCGGTGTCGACGAGAACCGACATAGTCCGTCCATTGATTTCGACGTCGGCGAAGGCATGGCCATTGTGGTCTAGCCGGAGCACTTCATCGGGCGCAAATCGTGTCGTATCCTGGGTTGCTTGCGGCGCCGGCTGTGCCAACTCGCTGACCAGGTGTTCAGTGCGTTGGTCGTGCTCGGATACATTGAAGAGCGCTACACCGTATCCGGTGACAAACGCCACAACCACCATGATCACCAAATGCATGCCCGTCCCTCCGAGAAAACTGAAGGGGAAGTTTAATGCGAAGGGCTTGAACCTCTGCCAATCTGCCCTGAACAATGCGCCACAGGACAGAAAGGTTTCGTCAACCGTCTCTACCGGCTCAGGCCGCCGACCAGACTCGGCATGTCGAGCGGGCGAAAGCCGTAATGTTTTAGCCAGCGCACATCGGCCTCAAAGAAGGCGCGGAGATCCGGCATGCCGTATTTCAGCATGGCAAGGCGGTCGATGCCCATGCCCCAGGCAAAGCCTTGATAGACATCGGGGTCGAGCCCGCAATTGCGCAGCACATTGGGGTGCACCATGCCGCAGCCCAAAATCTCCAGCCAGTCGTCGCCCTCTCCGAGCTTGACTTCATTGCCGGACCGGTCGCAGCCGATGTCAACTTCCATCGACGGTTCGGTGAACGGAAAGTAGGACGGGCGAAAGCGCATGGTGACCGAGGGAAGTTCGAAAAAGCTCTTGCAGAACTCTTCGAGAATCCATTTCAGGTGGCCGATATGGCTTTCCTTGTCGATCACCAGGCCTTCGACCTGATGGAACATAGGCGTATGGGTTTGATCGCTGTCTTGGCGATAGGTGCGCCCGGGAATGATCACGCGGATCGGTGGTTCTTGGCTGCGCATGGTGCGGATTTGCACCGGTGAGGTGTGCGTGCGCAGTAGCAGCCGTTCGCCGTCTTCCTTTGGATTGAAGAAGAACGTGTCGTGCATGTCCCGAGCCGGATGGCCTTCGGGGAAATTGAGCGCGGTGAAGTTGAGCTCATCGGTTTCAATGTCTGGCCCTTCGGCCACCGCAAAACCCATATCTCCGAAAATCGCCGTGATCTCATCAATCACTTGGGTCACCGGATGAATGCGGCCTTCCGCTGTTGGGCCGACCAGAACCGGCTTGGTGACATCCAGCGTCTCAGCGGCAAGACGGGCATCAAGCGCGGCGTCTTCCAGCGCAGCCTTACGGGCATTGATCGCGTCGGTCAGCTTCACCTTCAGCCCGTTGAGCGCAGGGCCCATCACCTGGCGTTCGTCCGGCGTCATTTTGCCGAGGGTTTTCATTTGCTCGGACACCGAGCCCTTTTTACCCAAAGCGCCGACACGCACGGCTTCGAGCGCGGCTTCATCTTCGGCCGATTGGATCGCGCCCATGACGTCGGCTTCCAACGTGTCGATGGCGGAAAGGGTGGCGGCTTCGCTCATGGGTCAGATGTCCGACGGATTGGAGGTTGCGGGCGTTGTAGCGCTGGGGTGGAAATTGGCAAGATGCACGACGAGACGAAAAAGCCCCACCAACGATGCGCTGGCGGGGCTTTTGATCGAATGCCAGGTTGGCTTAGGCCCAAATGCCCTTAAGCCCACCTGCCCCTAAGCCAGCGCACCTTTGGCCTGGTCGACCAGCGCTGTAAATGCTGCCGGCTCATGTACGGCAAGGTCCGACAACACTTTGCGGTCCACTTCAACACCAGCCTTGGTCAGGCCGTTGATGAACGTGCCGTAGGTCATGCCCTGCTCACGAACCGCAGCGTTGATGCGCTGGATCCAGAGCGAGCGGAAGGCGCGCTTTTTGTTGCGGCGGTCGCGGTAGGCGTACTGGTTCGCCTTTTCCACGGCCTGCATCGCAACGCGGATCGTGTTCTTCCGGCGGCCATAATAGCCTTTGGCTTGCTTGATTACTTTTTTGTGGCGGGCGTGGTTTGTGACGCCGCGAGAAACGCGTGACATGGGTCAGGCTCCAAACTGAATTTTGAAAGAAAGGGCGATCAGCCGTTCGGCAGGAAGTGCTTGCGCACAACCCGTGCATCGGGTTCGGCCATCACCATGGTGCCACGGGCTTGGCGGATGAACTTGTTACTCCGCTTGATCATGCCGTGTTGCTTGCCGGCCTGGGCAACTTTGACCTTGCCGGAGGCAGTCAGTTTGAAGCGCTTCTTCGCGCCCGAATTGGTCTTCATCTTGGGCATTTTGCTCGTCTCATGTTGGCCCGAGCGAAAGAGATGCGCGGGCGAAGGTTACGCAGCCTGATAAAATCTGGCGTGAGCGGTTCAGCAAACACGGCAGCCCAACACTGGCCGGCCCGCTGATGAAGGCGGTGCTATACCGCCAAAGAACCAAGGGGGCAAGGGGTTGGGCAGCAGAATGGCGCGTTACGGTTCTTAAGGCCGATCGAGGTGAAAATCGGCGCTATCGACCCACTGATCACCCACCTTTATTGTCTTTTCCGCAAAACCCGTTTCGGCAAACCCAAGGCCTAACAAAAGTCTGCGTGAGCGTTCGTTGCGTGGATCAATTTCCGCCGTGATGTGGTCCCAGCCATGATGTTGGAAAGCGCGGGCGATCAGCACGGTCAAAGCCTCTTTCGCCAGACCCTTACCCCAGTGATTGCGGTGCAGGATGTAGCCAATTTCCGGTTTGCGCCAAAAGCCGGCCTTACCGATGACCGTGCCTTCAAGTTCGACGACGAAATCATCACTCGTGACGCCGTCCGAGGTCGCCATCCACCGTACAAAACGTTCCGTAATCGTGATGTCCGCATGCGGAAGCGTGTCCCAATAAGCCATGGCTTGTGGATCGCCGAAGACCTCGAAAAGCGCGGGCGCATCCTCAAGACGCGCACGGCGTAGGACAAGTCGGTCGGTGTTGATCATGCCTTCATCGACTGGTCATCAAAAAACCCCGCCGAAGCGGGGCTTTTCCAATCTCTAATCCTCGCCGTCATCCGGCCCGTCATTTTCAGGCTCGTGTTCGCCTTTGACGTCGATCTTGCCGACCATGGCCGGTATCGGGGCCAAAACCATCATCATCTGGCGGCCTTCCATCTTCGGATGGGCTTCGACCTTAGCGTACTCCTCGGTTTCCGCCTTCACCTTCATCAAGACATCCATGCCGAGGTTTTGGTGCGCCATTTCGCGGCCACGGAAGCGCAGCGTGAACTTCACCTTGTCGCCGGAGTTAAAAAAGCGGCGGGCGTTGCGCATCTTCACGTCGTAATCATGCGTGTCGATGTTCGGCCGCATCTTGACCTCTTTCACCTCAACCGTCTTCTGCTTCTTCTTCGCTTCAGCGGCCTTCTTTTGCTGCTGATACTTGAAGCGCCCATAATCCATGATCTTGCAGACCGGAGGATTGGCGTTGGGCGAAATTTCCACCAGGTCGAGCCCGGCGGATTGGGCAAGTTCCAGAGCCTCGCGGGTATCGGTTTCTCCGCGATTGTCTCCTTCAGCGTCGATCAGCTGAACGGATGATGAGCGGATTTTGTCATTGATGCGCGGGCCTTCTTTGACAACGGCTTGTGAACGGTGTGGACGGCGAATGGTGATGTCTCCTAGGACGTTGATCTTTTGGGGTGAGGAGTTGTGCCGCAAGCGCGCGCCTGTGGCAAGATTGCACAGGGCAAAGTTAGCGGGTTTGATCGTGGTTTCCGGGTGAATGGACGCTTTTTACCGCTGATCGGATGCTCAAGGCACCAATCGGCGGTAAACGGCAAGGGTTGCCTGGCACATGGCGTCCAGCGAAAAGCGAGCATGAACATGCTCTCTTGCCCGCCCGACATGGGCATCGCGCGCTGCCCCTTCAAGGGCAAGGGCTTCACGAATACCGTTGCAGAGCGCCATCGGGTCGCCCGGCTTCACATGCCAACCGGTGCGCGCCTCGTCGGCGACAAGTGGTGGCGCGAGCACGGTTTCAGGCACAGCGCCGAGTTTTGACACGACCACCGGCACCGCAGCAGCTTGCGCTTCGACCGCGGCGCGCCCAAAGGCTTCCGGCTGTGTTGACGGTACAATGCAGACATCGGCCGAGGCGAGCGCGCGTGGCGCATCGACATGGCCTACCAGGTGAACGCGGTGGGCGACTTCGGCCCGATCGGCGAGGCGGATCAGACTGTCACGATAGTCGGTGCGGCCCTGATCATCACCGGCCAGAACCAAATGCACGTCTTCCGGCAGACCAGCCAGCGCGCCAATGGCAACGCTTTGCCCTTTCCATTCGGTGAGGCGGGCGATCTGCACCACTACGTGAGCGTTTTGGGGCAGGCTCCAATCATAGGGTTCAGCAGAACCGTCATAGAGGGTCAGATCGGTGCCGCGATGGATGACTGTCAGTTCATCCTTCGCAAATGGATAGCGCGCGGCAATGCTGTCGGCGGTGAACTGCGAATTGGCGATTACCACATCACCGCGTGCCATTACCGAGTTGTACCAACGCTTGAGACCGTTCGAGGCCTGGTAGGCCCCGTGGTATGTCGTGACAAACGGGATTTTGGCAGAGCGCGCCGCCATTAAACCTGACCAGGCCGGCGCGCGACTGCGAACGTGGATGAGATCGATCTTCTCGCGTTTGCAGAGCGCACCAACCCGCCGGGCGTTGGCGACAATCGTCAGTGGGTTTTTGGACGCGACGGGTAAAGTGATGTGCCGAGCGGCGCCTGGCAGGTCGGCGACCATGCGCCCACCTTCACTCACAACAAACGCCTCATGTCCTGCATCGACCAGTGCATGGGCAATATCGACGGTGGTCAGCTCCGCTCCGCCGGTTTCAAGTTCTGGAACAATTTGCAGGACACGCAAGGCATAGAGCTTTCTAACGGCCAGCAGGGCTGGCGAAGCGATGGGCGCTTGCTATACCGCCGATTAACGAAACGCAAAATGCAAACGCGGAGCGTCCAATCCCATGTCCCCTTCCTTCTTCGACCGTGGCTCGCACAGGCTTGCCTTTGAGAAAACCGATGGTAACGCGCCAACACTTGTTTGGCTCGGCGGTTTCCGCTCCGACATGACGGGCTCCAAAGCCATGAAGGTTGAAGAGTACGCCAAGGAGCGCGGCCAGGCCTGCCTGCGGTTCGACTATGGCGGGCACGGCCAATCTTCCGGTGCGTTCACCGACGGGACAATCGGATCCTGGCGCGAGGATGCGGCAGCCATGATCGAGGCCGAAGCGTCCGACGAAACGATTCTGGTCGGTTCCTCCATGGGTGGATGGATCGCGCTGTTGCTGGCCATTGAGGAAGCCAAAAAAGCCAAAGCCGAAGGGCGTGCTAGCCGCATCAAGGCGCTCGTCCTGATCGCGCCTGCGCCTGATTTCACGCAAAAGCTAATGTGGCCGAAATTTTCAGAAACCCAGCAGCAGATCATTATGAATGAAGGGCAACTGGTCGAGCCCAGCCCTTATGACCCTGAACCCACCATCATCACGCGCGCCCTGATCGAGGACGGCAAGAACCATCTGATTCTCGACGGCATGATCGAAACGGCCTGTCCGGTGCGCATCCTGCAAGGCGTTGCCGATCCCGATGTCCCGCACACCCACGCGCTAAAACTGATGGATGTGTTGGCCGGCGAGGATGTGGTGATGACACTGATCAAGGATGGCGATCACAGGCTGTCGCGCGATGAGGACTTGGCCACACTTGTCCGTGTGCTCGATGCGCTGCCGAGCCAGGCGCGCGGGGCCTTACTTTAGGACGAAGACTTCGCCACCAGCCGCCTCAGCGTCCGCCGGATCATGGGTGACCAAAACCACTGGCAAGTTGCGCGCCTTTGCGTGATCGAAAACCAGTTGGCGCATCTCTTGGCGCAGCGCCGCGTCGAGCTTGGAGAAAGGTTCGTCGAGCAGCAGTGCGCGCGGCTGTGAGAGCAGCGTGCGTTGCAGAGCCACCCGCGCCGCTTGCCCGCCCGACAAGGTCGCCGGGTCGCGCGGGCCATAGCCTTCCAGCCCGATCGCTGTCAGCGCCTCCTCGGCAAGGTTTTGACGCTCGCCACGCGCCTTGGAGACCGCACGCGGAATGGCGATCATAACGTTGCCGCAAACCGAAAGGTGCGGAAAGAGCAGCGGGTCCTGGAACAATAGCCCCATGCGCCGCGTCTCGGCGGGCAGGGCGAGCACATCAATGTCGCCAAGGAAGACCGAGCCGGAAAGCTCGAACACCGGTGACAACGAGCCTGCCAAGGCGTGCAAGAGCGTCGATTTGCCGGAGCCGGACGGCCCCATCACGGTCAGCACATCGCCGGGCGCGACCTCGGCGCTGATTTCGATCAGCGTGTGACCCTCAAGCGTGATGGTCACTGCATCTAGGCGCAGTGTGTCGGTGGTCGGCGTTTTCATTCTCATCGGGTTTGCATGCCGCGGCGGCTGCGCGCAAGGAAGGCCGGCACGGCAAGCGCGATCCAGAACGCAACGAACGGCAGCAGCGCTTGCAGACTAGCCGCCACAGCCAAGGCCCGCCGATCACCCCCCGCGGAGAGAGCAACGGCCTCGGTTGTCAGCGTCGGCACACGTCCCGCACCGATCAGCAGGGTCGGCAGATACTGACCGATGGAAACTGCGATGCCGATCGCCAGCGCCGTTAGCAAAGGCCCGACCATCATGGGCAGCCGAACCTGAAACAGGCGCCGCCAGTATCCCATGCCAAGTCCCGCCGCCACCTGCAGCATGCGCCGATCGAATCGGCGATAGGGATCGGCGAGCGAGAGAAACATGTAGGGCAGGATGAAGACCAAATGGGCGAACATCACCGAGACCATCAACCCATCAGCGCGAAGCACGACGCCAAGAAACTGCAAGCCAAATAGAAAAGTCACCTGCGGCACCAGCAGGGGCACATAGAGGATTAGAAGCGAGCGGTTGCCGCCGGTGCGCCCGGTCGCGTGCTCTACTTCCAAGCAGCCGACGATCAGGATGGCCGCGATCAGAGTCGGCACCACGGCAACGACCAGCGACGTGGTAGCGAGCTCCATAGCGCCGCCGCCGAGCTGATCCCAGACGCGCAATGTCCATGATGCGGGAAAGGTGTCGGGGAAGCGCCACCGGCCGGCGAAGGACCAGAGGATGAGAAGTACCAGGCCAAGCGCGATAGCGAGCATCGGCAGCAAGGAAACCACCAAGCCGACGGCCCTTGGCACTGCGCCACCACCGGAGCGAATGCCAGACGCCGTGACCCGCATCCATAATCGGGCCGCTACCCGCTCGCCGAGCATCCAAAAGCCGAGCAAGGACAAGGTCAAAAGGATTTGGATCAGCGCGGCCGCGGCAGCTGTGAAGCGGGTAGCAAGCTCAGGGTCGGACGCCCATTCCAAAATGCGCACCGGCAAGGGCGCCGGCGTTGTCGGTCCGAGCACGATGGCCACGTCGGCAACAGAGGAAGCGTAAGCGATCACAGCGAACAGCGGCAGTCGGATCAGTTGGTAAAGCTGCGGCGCAATGGCGATAAAAAAGCCGGTGCCGCGACCATAACCGAGGGAAGCCATCACCATGCGTCGCCGCGAACCGTCCAGCGCTGGCAAGGCCGCGAGCGCCATGAGCAGGAGAAACGGCATCTCCTTAGCGACCAGCCCCGCGACCATGGAGAGGCCCCAAAGATCGTTGACGATCAAGAGATCGGGTGGTCGCTCCCAGCCGGTGAACTCTGGCGAGATCAGCCGGAATAGAAAACCCGAGGGGGCGATGAGAAAGGCAAGGCCGACGGCAGCTGCGGCGTGCGGCACGGACAAAAGCGGCGCGACCATACGGCGGACGGCCGACAGGCCTTTGGTATCCCACACGCAGGCAAGCAGCAGAAAAGTAAGAGCTAGGGCGATCAGCGGAGAAAGCAGGCCAACTAGCGCGGCAAGGCCGATCGACCGCCAGATGCCAGGCGCCGACAGCACGTCGCGTAGCGGGTCGAGCGACAGGCCCATACCGCCCAGCGGAGGAAAGTAACCGAAGGCTGGCAGGAGGGCTGCTATCAGCCCGGCGGCCACCGGCACGATCAACAGAGCAATCGTCAGGCCCGGCGCAAGGCGTAGCCAGTTCGGCACCCAGTCAGCCTCAGCCTAGACGCCTAACCGCCCTGGTAACGAGCCGCCCACATGGCTTCGATGGCTGTCAACCAGCTGGTGTGTGGCTCGGAAATTGCTGGGCCAAGCTCGCTAGGCGTTAGTGTCGCCGGACCTAGATCAAGCGCGGCGAAACCGTCTTGGATGTTTTGATCAAGCGCTGCAATGTCGAGGACGGTGAAATCGCCCCAGACCGCCGGATCCTGTTTGCGCAACTGGGCAATCGGCGACATCAGGAAGTTGGCAACCACCAAAGCCGCTTGCGGCGCGTTGGCATTGGACGGGATCGCCACGAAATGGGAATTGGCGATCATGCCATCATCCAGGACGAAGGATCGCGTCGAGGCTGGAAACTCATCGCGAGCAATCGCGCCGGAAGCCTCGGCTGGATTGTTGGCAAAGCCGATGACGATCTCACCGTCGCCGAAGAGCTGGCGCAGCGCGGCCTGGTTCGCAGGAAAGGTTCGCCCGGAGCGCCAGAGGTGCGGGTGCAACTCATCGAGATAAGCGAAAAGCGGCGCCAACGCTTCTTCGGCTTCCTGCTCAGGTAGAGGCGCACCAAGACGATCACGGTCGTCGATGGTGTAGGCAAGCAGAAGTTTTAAGAAGGTCGAGCCGAGAAAGTTTGGCGGTTGCGGATAGGTGAAACGGCCTGGATTGGCCTCTGCCCAGGTGAGCAACTCGTCCAGGTTCGACGGCGTTTCGTCGATCGCTTCGCTATCATAATAAAAGGAGAACTGAACTGTGCCCCAGGGTGCTTGAAAGCCCTCGACCGGAACGGTGAAATCGGTGGTCAGCGACGGGTTGCCGGCCACATCAACAAGCTCCCAGTTCGGCAGGCGATGCGCCCAGCCTTCGTCATCCGGGGCGTAGAGCAGGCCCGCATCTTTGAGCGCAATGAAGTTTTCCCCGTTGATCCACACCAGATCGACCGAACCGCCACTGTCGCGGCCTGCTGCGGTTTCCGCGAGCACGATGCCGACCACGTCGGCCGTATCGGTCACCCGCACATGCTCAACCTCTATGCCGAAGCGGGCCTCAATCTCATCGCCCGCCCATTCGATATAGGCGTTGATCGTCGGGTCGCCCGACCAGGCATGGAAGAACACGGTCTCGCCGCGTGCGGCATCTGCCAAGGCGTCAAAATCGGCCAGACTGTCGGCAGATGCCGGTGCAGCGCCGAGAAGTGCGGCGGAGAGAACAAGAGAGCGAAGAGCGGTTGATCCGGTCATGACATTGGGCCTTCATTGAACGGTGAGCCGTAAGACGGGGCGGGCGAGAACGCACTCATGCCCGGCGACACGCACACATGCACATCACAAATGGTTGAGATAGATAGGAGAGGTTGGCGCGGCGCAAAGGCTGCCACGTGCGTGTCGGGTTAGAGCACTGGCCGCGGTGCTGGGCCATGGCTTGAACGAGCCACAAATTCTGCCTCGATCCCGGCATTGAGGTCCGGCGAGTCCGTGCCTTCGACCTGCGCAAGAACGCAGTCAGCGGCAAGACGTCCGGCTTCGCTCAGCGACCAACTGACGGTTGATAGCCCGCCGGAAAGCCACGAGGCGAGTTGGCTTGAGCCAATGCCGATGATCGATAGTTCTTCCGGCACAGAAAGCCCGCGATCGCGCGCAGCCATGTAGAGCGCGACGACAGTCCGCTCACAGCCGCAGAAGACAGCGGTCGGGCCTTGGGGCTTGCTATCGAGAATGCGCGTTGCACGCTCGGTCAACGAGATTGCCGTCTCCGTGTCATAGAGGGGTAGCCCTCCCACGGAATCGGTTTCCGATCCTATGCGCGTGCTACTGATGAAGTGCGCGTTGCGGTTACCACAGGACGCTGCCAGCGTTTCGCTGTGCAGCGCTTGGATCGCCTGAGGTGCATCGCAACCGAAATAGGCAAAGCTCATATGGCCGAGCGAATTGAGATAATCGACCAGGCCGTCGAGCACCGCGCTGTCATTGATCCCAATGGTCGGCAGCGCGCCGGTGTGGGAGGATCGCACAGACGTTCCCCCAATCACGGCTGCGGGAACGCCATGCTCCAGCGCCAACGATATCCTGGCATCGGCTGGAAAGGCGGCGCTCAAAACGAAGCCATCAGTACGCCGGTCTTCGATGAGTTGGCGCATCGTGTCTTCGGCGTGATCCATCCGGTCGGCGAGCGACACCATCAATCCATAGCCACGCGAGGCGAGCGTGGTCGACAATGCGCCAAGAAAAGTCCGCTCGACCGTCATCCAATCGGAGCCAACTCCAATGTAGGAGACCATATCATTGCGCCCGGTCGCCAATCGTCTTGCGGCCCGGTTCGGCTTGTAGCCAAGCTCGGCGGCAGCCTGCAAAACGCGGGCACGGGTGCGGTCGGCGATCTCGGGATAGCCATTGAGCGCCCGCGAGATGGTGCCCTTTGACAGGCCCAAATGCTGCGCAAGCGCTTTCAAATCAACCGCGTGCGATCCAGGTTCGCTGGCGTTGCTGGAAGCGTTTCGGCGATTGGGCAAAGGCGGTGTCGGTTGGTCTAGAATGCGCGACATGATGGAGCTCCTAGCCCCAACTTAGCGCATTTTTGGAAATAAACTACAATATTATTGCCCAATAGGGGTACTACGGTGCGTTTCCAGACCGCTAGCGGCCGACGGGATTTGTCTACCGTAGCGTAATGTAGTTGGCGTCATCGATGCGAATGGCCACGTCGAGCCGGTCTTCGCGCAAGGGTTGCGAATCGCTAAGTTCGCTGGGATCTGTGGGGGAGACGCGCGCATCAGAGCGCAAGGCCTCCGGCGATCCAAAACGCGTAACGTTCTCCATCAAGCCGATAACGACCAGCCCAATACACAGGCCAAGCAACCCTGCACGCAGGAGCATGGGGCGAGCGAGTAGCAGGCGCGCGCGCATGGAAAGCGTTTCATCGCGACGGGCCATAGCTTCAACTCCCACAAGAAAACTTACTCAAAGCAACACACCCAACTGAACGCATGGGTCGGACCGGTTTAGCGCTTGCCGTTTAACGCTGGGTTAAGGTTGACAAAGCCTGATCTGGCGCGAATGGCACGCTACGTATGACGACACCGCCTCATTCTCCCTTGCCCATCGACGCCAGTATCCAGGCTGTTCGCAAAGCGCTGGCGGCAGGCGGCCATGTGGTGCTGATCGCGCCACCGGGCGCCGGCAAGTCCACGCGCTTGCCGCTGGCGTTGGTCGATGAGCCTTGGCTTGCAGGGAAAAAGATCGTGTTGGTTTTACCCCGGCGCCTCGCCGCGCTTGGTGCGGCACGTCGGATGGCAAACGAACTGGGTGAGGGCGTTGGCGAGACTGTCGGCCACCGGGTTCGTTTCGACACCAAGGTGGGCCAGGCAACCCGGCTCGAAGTGGTCACCGACGGGGTGTTCACCAGGATGATTGCCGATGACCCGGAACTCGCTGGCATTGGCTGTGTGATGTTCGATGAGGTGCATGAACGCGCGCTGGCTGCCGATCTTGGATTGGCGTTTGCGCTCGAAGCGCAGAGCGCATTGCGACCCGACCTGCGGCTGACGGCGATGTCGGCGACGGTAGATGGCGCAAAATTTCAAGTGTTGCTCGAGCCGCACGGCGGGTGCCAGAGAATCGAGAGCGACGGTTCGATGTTTCCTGTCGCAACGCACCACGAACCCTCCGGCCTGCCTGCGCCTCAGGCTGTCACCGAAGTCGCATTGGATGCGCTGCGTCGGTTTGACGGCGATGGCCTCATCTTCTTGCCCGGCCAGCGCGAGATTGAGACCGCCTGCGGTCTGTTGCGTGAGGCGTTAGGGAACCAAGTCGCTATCCATGCGCTTTACGGCGCGGTTACGCGCAGCGCCCAGGATGAGGCGCTGCGGCCTGACCCAAGCGGCCGCCGCAAGCTCGTTGTCGCCAGTGCGATTGCGGAGACCAGCATCACCATTCCTGGTGTGCAGTTCGTGGTAGACTCCGGCCTTGCTCGACGCCCGATCTACGATCCAGTACGTGGCATCACGCGGCTGGAAACCAAACCGGCCAGCCGCGCATCAATCGATCAACGACGCGGGCGGGCTGGACGCACGGCGCCTGGCGATTGCATCCGGCTCTGGCGGCGCGAGGAAGAGGGCGGTCGGCCTGCCGAGGATCGGCCGGAAATTCTCGATGCCGATTTGGCAAAGCTGCGCCTTGATATGGCGCTATGGGGCGCGCTTGAGCGAACCAGCCTTCCTTTTCTCGATCCACCGCCGGAAAGCGCCTGGGAGCAAGCCGGAGCATTGCTCAAAAGCTTGGGTGCCTTGGATGCCAAAGGGGCGGCAACAGCGTTCGGTGCGCGGATGGCCAAGCTTCCGACACATCCACGCCTGGCCGCGCTGCTGGAGCGGGCGAACGCAGGTGGGAAAAGCGATGCGGCCTGGGCGGCGTTGCTTGCCGGGGAGCTCAATGAGCGTGGACCATTGGATGGTGCGGAACGATTGCGGGCGGCCCTACAAGACCGGCGACAAGCCAAGGCGCTGAAAACACTGCATACGCGGCTTCTTGGTCGCTCTGAAGCGAAGCCACCGCCCAATGATGCGGTGCTGGTCCACCATCTGCTGCACGCCTATCCCGACCTCATCGCCAAACGCGATAAGGATGACGGCCAACGCGCCATCTACAAACTGGCGCAAGGCATGCAGGCTGGGATGGAAACCCATCATCCTTTGGCCAGCGAACCATTCTTGTTGGTCCTGGATCTGGGTGGCGGGCGAAAGAGCGGGGCCGCCCGCGTGCCAGACATCCGTCTGGCGTTGCCCTTGTCCGAAGACCAACTGCGCGACGGGCTCGGCCATCTGATCACAAGGGTTGAAACCAGGACGTTCGATCATGCTACCTGGTCGGTGCGCGTGCGTGACGAAACCCGGATCGGTGCTCTGATGCTTGCGGCGGATGCACGGCCAAGGCGCACCGGGCTCAACGCTTTGTCTGAGATCGCAAGCCATCTACGGAGCAAGGACTTGGAAAGCCTCACCGCACGGGACAAGGCTGCTGGCGCGCTCCTATCCCGCCACCAAGCCTTTCATGCATCGCGCGGTGAGTCCGACGCGCTGCTTACGCGGCTCGAAGCCTGGTTGCCGACCCTGCTGGAAAGTGGCGAAGCGCCGCCCTTTCCCGACAACGTTTTGGAAAAGGCCTGGCGCGCGGCACTCGATTGGGAGGAAGCGCAGGCGTTCGACAAGCAATGGCCGGCATCTGTTGCGCTTGGCAGTGATCAGCGCGCGCGCATTGCCTACGATCATCCCGCTGGCCCGACGATATCCGTGCGCCCGCAGATGCTTTACGGCCGCGATGATCATCCAACGCTCGGCGCCGACCAACAGCCGGTGCTCATTGAATTGCTTTCACCCGCGCAACGTCCGATCGCGCTGACTGCCGATCTGCCAGCCTTCTGGCGCAAGGGTTGGAAAGATGTGCGCAAGGATATGCGCGCCCGCCATCCCAAACACGATTGGCCGGAAGAACCCTGGAAGGGACCGACAAAGCAATCCAAAAACAGAGGCAGTTAGACCTCGGCGCCCTCACGAACCCACATGCGGTCACCGACATCCACCATGAAGCGGGTCGGTGTTCGGGCGAAACTGCCAAGACCCGCCAACGCCGGGCGCTCATGGGTTACGACCACGGTGGCAAACTCGTGCAGGTTTTTCTCGTGTGGATAACCCGCCTCGAAAACCGCGCGGAAATCGGAGCGGTCGATAAACGGCAGGATGCGTGGCGGTATGCCGCCAGCGATGAATACGCCGCCGGTTGGCATGACTGCAAGCGCCAGCTCGCGGGCAACGCGGGCCAGATAAACAACGAAATGCTCGACCGCTTTGGTGGCCAGTTTATCACCGGCATTGGCGGCTTCGGTGATATCTGCGGCTTTCACGAGCGGCGCATCCACACCATCAATGGCGCCAAGGCCATGGTAAAGCCGTTCCAAACCTTCGCCGGAAACCAGTTGCTCACCACCAAGACGGCGCTGGCCACCCTGTGTCAGATGCGCAAAGAGGCGGTCATCTTCTTCGTTTTCTGGCGTGATCGCGACATGACCGCCTTCTCCTGGGACCGTGATCCACATCCCCATGGAGTCGACCAAGGTCGATGCGCCAAGACCCGTGCCAGGACCGAGTACCAGTTTGGTGCCGCGCCGCGACGGTGTTTTGGTGCCAATCACATGCCAATCATCAGGCTGCAGGTCGGGCAGGGCTAACGCCTGGGCTTCGAAATCATTGATCGCAATCACGCAGTCGAAGCCAAGTCGATCAATGATACGCTTGGGATCGATTTCCCAATCGGCATTCGTCAACTTGAACGTATCGCCAATGGTCGGGCCGGCCACGGCCAGGATCGCCGACCTTGGGATCAGCGACGTCTGATCGAGAACGCCAGCCTGAATGGCCGACTCCACATCGCTGAACTCGCGCGTGCGAACCTGCGCGAAGCCCTGTTCCTTGGCATGAGCATCGCTGACCAGCGCAAAGCGGGCATGAGTGCCCCCAAGGTCCGCAATCAAGACGGGGAAAGGGGTAACGAGTTCTGGGCGACGACGTTCAGCCATGGCATGGGCCTTGAAAAGAATACCAGCAGGAAGCAGCGAAGAGGGCGGCAGAGCGCCGCATTTGAAACCGCTTTAACGGTCAGGGACAGTGGCGACAAGGTCCGTCAAAAGCGCTTCCGCCGTCGCCAGGTTGAGCGCCATGGGGACATTGTAGACAAGCGCCAATCGCATCAAGGCTTTGACATCCACATCGTGCGGCATGGGGGACAAGGGATCAACGAAGAAGAAAAGCGCATCAATTCCGCTTTCAGCGATCAGTGCGCCAATCTGCTGATCCCCACCCAGCGGGCCACTTTTGAGAAGTTGAACCGGTAAATGTGGCGCCGCGTCCTTGACGCGCCCACCTGTGGTGCCGGTGGCGACGATCCTGTGGCCGCGCAGCCGCTCGGCATGGCGTTTGGCAAAATCCACCATCTGCTCTTTTTTGGCGTCATGCGCCACAAATGCGAGGGTGAGGACGGGGTCGGACGGGCTTTTCATCGCCGCGCCTTAGCAGGTTCCGGGCAAGGACCAAAGCGCAGAAGTAGTTTTTGGGTGTAGATCGCTAGGGCAAGGGATCGCCGAGCGATTGCCGCAGCTCATCCACCAACCAAGCCTTGAACTGTTGAATCGCTCTGCCTTTCGACGCACCAGGGCGTTCCAGCAAAGTGTAGGTGAACTCCGTCGCAACTTTGCGGTCAAAGGGCGCTACCAATGAGCCTGCGGCCAAGGCGTCGGAGGCCACCGTGTCCCAGGCCAAGAAAACACCCTGGCCTGCTATCGTCGCATCCAGGCAAAGCGAGGCATCGGAGAAAGTCGGTCCATCGTGTAAGTCGGCATCGCGCGGCTCTCCGTCTCTGAACCAGAGATCCCAATCGAACATGGAAAGCCGGTCGCGCACCACGGAAAAGCGCGTGATGTCCTGCGGGCTTTTCAAGTGCTGCGCCATTGCGGGGCTGCAGACCGGAAAAACCCGCTGTCGCAGCAGATGTGTCGCCTTCAATCGCGGCCATCTGCGGTTGCTGACCCGGATACAAAGATCGACATCGGAGGTGGGCATATCCACCAGTTTCATGGTCGCGTCCACGCGCACGGTGATGTCGGGGTGGGCGTCGTGAAACCGTCCCAACCGCCAGACCAGCCATTTGGCCGCAAAGACCGGTGGTACGGAGAGGATGAGCCGGTCATCGTCTGCCTCGCGCATCATCGCCGCGCCTGCGGCAAGGTCGCGCAGCCCAGAGGTTAGATGCGGCAACGCCCTCGCACCCAAAATTGTGGGTTCCAGGCCACGAGCGTTGCGGTCGAAGAACGGACGGCCCAACTGTTTCTCAACCTTGAGAATCTGCTGACTGACCGCACCCGGCGTGACACCAAGCTCCTCGGCAGCGGCGGAAAGGTTGCCGTGTCGTCCGACCGCTTCAACTGCGCGCAGGCCGTTCAGGTGGATCGTGTTCAGGATTTTCATATAGAAAATCTAAAACAATGGCCTGAAGAAATCCATTGGAATAGGAGAAAAAGAGCGTAGCTTTATAGCTATGCTAAAACTCATTCAAAACATCTTGGGGCACGCCACAACGTCGGCATCGACGCCCTCCGAACAGAAGCCTTGCCAACATAACCGTTCAGAGTCGCAAGACTATCGTGCTGATCCGCTCTCCCATCCCGCGCTCCGGGCCATGGATCAGCGGCAGTTGGGCGATCTGCCATTCGACCCGCGGTGCTTTGACCCTGGCAGCTGAGTCTGGCGCCAGCCTTCATCCCCGCCACTGAAACCGAGGGTCGGGACCCATACTTAGCCCGCAGATTGTCGGCGCCATCACCTCGCGTCACATGTCGGAAACTCTTGCTCTCTTCGCCCAATGGCTTAGGGTCGCTGCCAGCTTCTTGGAAGTCAGCCTGAAGGGCGGCTTTCAAAGCTAATCAGCTTAACGCTCGGCCGGTGTTGCAAAAATCAACAAAACCACCGGCAAGGGCAGGCCCATACGGGTCTCAACGGAGGTGAATACATGATCAAACAACTGCTCGCCACAGCTGCGCTTGGCGCTCTTCTGACCGGCACTGCCTTTGCCGACGACATCAACCCAGCTGTCGTCTACGATTTGGGTGGCCGGTTCGATGAAAGCTTCAACCAAGCCGCGTACACCGGCGCTCAGGCGTTTCAGGAAGAAACCGGCATCGAGTTCGTCGATTTCGAAATCCAGAACGACAGCCAGCGCGAACAGGCGCTGCGCAACTTTGCCCGCCGCGGACATGATCCGATCATTGCCATCGGTTTTTCTCATGGGTCGGCTGTTGAAGCGGTAAGCCAGGAATTCCCTGACACGCGTTTTGCCATCGTCGACATGGTTGTTGATCAGCCGAACGTGCGCTCCATCGTTTTCAAGGAGCATGAAGGCTCCTACTTGGTTGGCGTGCTGGCTGCGATGGCCTCAGAATCCGACACCGTTGGCTTCGTGGGTGGCATGGACATTCCGCTCATTCGCCGCTTTGCCTGTGGTTATGCCGAAGGCGTGCTGTCGGTCGAGCCGGACGCGGAAGTTTTGACCGCGATGACAGGCACCACCGGCGCGGCTTGGAATGATCCCGTGCGTGGCGGCGAAATCACCCAAAGCCATGTGTCGGCTGGCGCTGACGTCGTCTTCCATGCCGCCGGCGGCACCGGCATCGGTGTGCTCCAAGCAGCTGCCGACGCTGGCATTTTGGGCATCGGCGTGGACTCCAACCAGAACGGCTTGCAGCCGGGCTCCGTCCTGACCTCCATGCTCAAGCGTGTGGATGTTGCCGTCGCTGATGCGTTCACCGACGCACAGAATGATGAATGGACCAATGGCTTTGAAGTCCTCGGTCTTGCCGAAGGCGGCGTTGATTGGGCTTTGGATGAAAACAATGAAGGCCTCATCACCGACGAGATGCGCGCCATCGTTGAAGAAGCCAAACAGGCCATCATCTCCGGCGAAGTTGTTGTCCATGACTATATGGCCGACAACACCTGCCCAGCGACCGACAACTAAGGTCTAGAAATCAAGGCCGGTCCCGCATCCGGGGCCGGCCATTATTTTTGTAATCGGCAGGGTAATAAGCCGTGACGGAAACAGTAACTGCTGCGCACGACGAAACGCCGACCGACCATGCGTCGCCGGCCAGGGCAGATGCGCTCGCCATCGAGTTGCGCGGCATCGACAAACGCTTTGGCGCTGTCCACGCCAACAAGCACATCGATCTGAAGGTCGCCCGCCAATCGATCCACGGGATCGTCGGTGAAAACGGCGCTGGAAAATCGACGTTGATGTCCATCCTTTATGGCTTCTACGAAGCCGATGAGGGCGACATTTTCGTTGGCGGCAAGAAAGTCTCCATCCGCTCGTCCAACGATGCCATCGCCCACGGCATCGGCATGGTCCACCAGCATTTCATGCTGGTTGATAACTTCACCGTCATCGAGAATGTCATGCTCGGCGCGGAGGGCGCAGCCCTCCTGCAAGCGGGCCGCGAGAAGGTTCGCAAGGACCTGAAGCATCTCAGCGAGACGTACGGCTTGACCGTTGATCCGGACGCCATCGTCTCCGAGCTTTCCGTTGGGCTGCAGCAGCGCGTGGAGATCCTGAAAGCGCTCTATCGTGGCGCCGATATTCTGATCCTGGATGAGCCGACCGGCGTGCTGACGCCCGAAGAGGCCGACAATTTGTTCCGGATCCTGCGCCAGCTGCGCGATCAAGGCAAAACCATCCTGCTCATCACCCACAAGCTGCGCGAGATCATGGCCGTCACCGATGAGGTCTCCGTAATGCGACGCGGCGCGATGGTCGCGACATTGCAAACCGCGAACACCAGTCCGGCGGAAATCGCCGAGCAGATGGTCGGCCGCCGTGTTTTGCTGGAAGTCGATAAGGGCGAGCCCAAGCCCAGCGACGCGGCGCTGGAGGTGAAGGACCTCACCGTCACCGACAAGTTCGGCGTCGACCGTGTGAAAAACGTCTCCTTCATTGTGCGGCGCGGTGAGATCGTCGGCATCGCCGGCGTCTCCGGCAACGGTCAGTCGGAATTGCTGGAGGCTGTTTCAGGCATCGTGCCGCCGGCTTCCGGTTCGGTGGTGATCAATGGCACCACGCTTTCTCACACCGGCGACCCAGCCGAAGCGCGCCATCTCGGCATGGGCCATGTACCCGAAGACCGTTTGCGCATGGGGCTGGTGAAAAGCTTTGAGGAAAACGAGAACTCCGTTCTTGGCTACCATGATCATGATGATATTGGCGGCAAGGTCGTTCTCGATGTCGATGCGGTTCGTAATCACGCCAAAGCGCAGATTGAAAAGTACGATATTCGCCCGCCCAATTGCCGGTTGAAGACGGCCAACTTTTCCGGCGGCAATCAGCAAAAAATCGTGATTGCCCGCGAGATGGAGCAGGACCCCGACGTGTTGCTTGTCGGACAACCAACGCGCGGTGTGGACATTGGCGCGATCGAGTTCATCCACAAACAGCTGATCGCCATGCGCGATGCTGGCAAAGCCGTGCTTCTGGTGTCGGTGGAGTTGGACGAAATTTTTGGGCTTTCTGACCGTATCTTGGTCATGTGCGGTGGTGAAATCGTCGGTGAGCGCCTGCCGCATGAGACCGATGAAAACGAGATTGGCTTGATGATGGCCGGTATCGATGGCGCCGCCAATCAGGATCAAGTCGCCGTGGAGGCTGCACAATGATCCGTGCGTTTCTGCTTGCTGGCGCTGTCTGTGTGATCGCAACACCGGCGCTTGCGCAAAAATGGCCGAGCGCAGACCCTAACAGCGGGCCTGATCCCGTGCGCGGCGTCACGCTTGATGAGTTCAGCGAAGCCGGCCCCAACACACTGACCCTTGGCGGCGTCACCGCCCGCATCGAAGCGCAGGCCAACAATGACGACACAACAACGCCTGTCTTTGTGATCGAAGACGCGAGCGGGGAAGTGCTCCGCTTTGAAGGCGAGCCGAGTTTCTATTCGTTTCTTCCTGCATCGATGCGATTGGCAAACATAGACCGCTCCACACCGGAGCCGGAGTTGATTGCCTCCAGCTACACCGGCGGCGCGCACTGCTGCGATCGGATACAGATCGCAGCGCTTTCGCCGGATGGCACCTGGCAGGTGCAAGAACTTGGCCTGTTTGATGGTGGCTACACGCTTTGGGATGCCGATGAGGATGGTTTTGGAGAGATCGAGGTCGCCGATCAAAGCTTCCTTTACACCTTCGATTGCTATGCATGCTCCGCCCCGCCGCCACGGTTTTTCACGCTGCGCGACGGGGAGCCTGTGGACATCTCCGACAATCCCGACCTCTACCCCACCTATCAAAGCCAACTTCAGCGCTTTGATAGCCCCTCGGCAATGATCGACGAGCCGGGGCGCCTCGCTGGATGGGCTGGGATCGAGGCGCGCCTGGGGCGCGGCGAGGAAGCGCTGGCCACACTGGAGCAGATGAACGCCGCCAGCGACTCACTTTATGAGATCTGCACCGACGGTGGCTCGGTCTGGGAATGCGCCGACGCCGACAAACGCGAGGTCGGATTTGTGGCATTCCTGCGCAGTCACCTTGTCCGCCAAGGCTATTTGCCTGAAACCACCAACGGCGGAGGCAAAGGATGAGCCTGTCGCGCGGCGAACTTCCACGCTGGGTCGAGTATGGGTTGATCCCGTTGTTGAATCTGGCGGCCGCCTTTTTGGTCGCCGGATTGGTTGTGATCGCGGTTGGCGAGAACCCGCTGGAAGCCGTTGAACTTATGCTCTTCGGCGCGTTTGGGTACGGCGAGGGCCTCGGCTTCACGCTCTACTACGCCACCAATTTCATCTTCACCGGCCTTGCCGTCGCCGTCGCTTTCCACGCTGGCTTGTTCAACATCGGTGGCGAGGGGCAGGCCTATGTCGCTGGCCTTGGCGTCGCACTTGTCTGCCTGACGCTCGACCGCCTGGTGCCCTGGTGGATAACCGCGCCTTTTGCCGTGATGGCAGGCGCAGCGTTTGGAGCCTTTTGGGCCTTTGTTCCGGGTTATCTGCAGGCCAAGCGCGGCAGCCATATCGTTATCACCACGATCATGTTCAACTTCATCGCCGCCGCGCTGATGACCTACATGCTGGTCAACGTCTTCCGCCAGCCCGGCTCGATGGCGCCGGAATCGCGCACTTTTGAAGAAGGTGGCCGCATTCCGCGCATCGACTGGCTGTTCGATTGGTTCGGCATGAATCTCGGCGGTGCGCAGACCAACATCTCGCTGTTCCTGGCGCTCATCATGGCCTTTCTGGTCTGGATGCTCATCTGGCGTACGCGCCTTGGCTACCGTATGCGCACGCTTGGGCAGAACCCGACCGCCGCCGTTTATGCTGGCATGCGCCCGCCGCGCCTCATCATGATCGCCATGGCCATCTCCGGCGGTCTGGCCGGCATGATGGCGGTCAATGAGATCATGGGCGTGCATGGCCGCCTGATTTTGGAGTTTGCCGGTGGTGCAGGCTTTGTCGGCATTGCCGTAGCGCTGATGGGCCGGGCCCATCCAATCGGCATTGTGTTGGCGGCGCTTCTCTTCGGAGCACTCTATCAGGGCGGCGCCGAGCTTGCTTTCTCTATGCCATCCATCACCCGCGACATGATCATCGCGATCCAAGGTCTGGTGATCTTGTTTGCGGGAGCGTTGGAAGGGCTGTTCCGCCCCGCCATCGTCGGCTTTTTCAACGCGCTTTACGATCGCCGCAAGGCGCGTGAGCGCATGCAGGCGGCGGAGTAGGGACATGGAGAGTTTTCAGAGCTTCATCTTGCTCCTCGACTCCACGGTGCGACTGTCCATGCCATTGCTGTTTGCGGCACTGGCTGGCCTCTACTCGGAGCGCTCCGGCATTTTTGACATCGGCCTTGAGGGCAAGATGCTCGCCGCCGCCTTCGCTGCCGCAGCCATCGGAGCCGTAACCGGAAATGTCTGGTTGGGCCTAATGTCGGCGATTGCCGTGTCGATCCTCTTGGCGCTGGTGCATGGCTTTGCCTGCATCACGGCGCGCGGCAATCAAATCGTGTCGGGCGTGGCCATTAACTTTCTCGCCGCTGGTCTCACGGCCCTTATTGGCCACGCTTATTTCCAGCGCGGCGGGCGCACACCTGGGCTGGATGATGAAGCGCGTTTCACACCGATCGTCTGGCCGGCGGCGGAAGCGCTGCAGGATGTACCGATCATCGGGCCGATCTATTTCGATCTGGTCTCAGGTCACAATCTTCTGGTCTATGTCGGGTTTCTGGCCGTTGCGGTCACATGGTTCGTCGTCTTCCGCACACGGTTCGGCTTGCGGCTGCGCGCGGTTGGAGAAAACCCCGCCGCTGTCGATACCGCAGGCATCTCCGTCACCTTGATGCGCTACCAGGCGGTGATCATTTGCGGGCTGCTTTGCGGCTTGGCGGGCGCCTATCTCTCCACCGCACAGTCCGCAAGCTTTGTGCCCAACATGTCGGCCGGTAAAGGCTTCATTGCGCTGGCCGCGTTGATCTTTGCCAAGTGGAAGCCAATACCGGTGCTATATGCCTGCTTGCTCTTCGGCTTCCTGGAAGCCTTGGGCATTGTGCTGCAAGGCCGCGACCTGCCGCTCATCGGGGAAGTGCCCGTACAGATTGTTCAGGCGCTGCCGTACATCCTGACCGTGGTTTTGCTCGCCGGGTTCATCGGCCGCGCTGATCCGCCCAAGGCAGGCGGCGTGCCCTATGTGAAAGAGCGCTAGTTATGGATGTTAGTCAAAAATCAGCGCTCATCGAGGCGGCACGCCAAGCGCGCGAAACCGCCTATGCCACCTATTCCAACTATCGTGTTGGTGCAGCGGTACTGACCGAGGAAGGGGCGATCTATCCCGGCTGCAACGTCGAGAACGCGGCTTACCCGCTGGGCAGTTGCGCCGAAGCGGGCGCCGTTTCCGCCATGGCTCTTGCTGGCGGAAGAACCATCAAGGCGGTTGCTGTGGTTGGCGGCAAGACTGACAAGCAGGCCGAGAGCGAACCCTGGGGACTGGCATCCCCTTGCGGCGGCTGTCGCCAGCGCCTTGCCGAGTTTGCGGCCAACGCAGCTGTGCCGGTTATCATCGCGACGCCGCACGACGTCATGCTGGAAACGACCATTGGCGATCTCCTGCCGCACGCCTTCAATCTGAAAGACGATTAGCATGTCCGACGCCGTTTCCGTCATTCGTGCACGCTTGCCAAACGCTGCGCCCAAACTCGGTTTGGTTTTGGGGTCCGGTCTGGGCGGGCTGGTGGACGAAATCGAAGATGCCGTGCGGATTTCCTATACCGACCTGCCGCACTTCCCGCATTCCACGGTGTCCAGCCATGCCGCCGATTTGGTGATCGGAAAGCTGGCGGGCGTTGAGGTCGCGGTGCTCGCCGGGCGGGTGCACGCCTATGAGACCGGCGAAGCCGATGCCATGTCAGTACCGGTCGCGACGCTCAAAGGCCTTGGCGTGGAAAGCTTGATCCTCACCAACGCTGCCGGCAGTCTGCACGAGGAGATGGCACCTGGCGCTCTGATGTTGATCACCGACCACATCAATTTGTCCGGTCGCAATCCTCTAATTGGCGTCGATGGCGATGCGCGATTTGCCAATATGGTTGATGCCTACGATCCAGCGTTGCGCACTCGGGCCAAATCGCTCGCCGATCGGGAAGGCGTGGAACTGCACGAAGGTGTTTACGGCTGGTTCCTGGGACCAAGTTTCGAAACCCCGGCCGAAATCCGCATGGCGCGCACGCTTGGCATGGACGCCGTCGGCATGTCGACGGTGCCGGAGACCATCTTGGCCCGCTTCCACGGCATGAAGGTGCTGGCGATCTCTTCGATTACCAATCTCGGCGCCGGTATGACCGGCGAGGCCTTGTCACATCACGAGACCAAGGATGTCGGCGCGACCATCGTGCCCAAATTAACAACGCTTCTGCGTGCGCTCGTCGCCGATTTGGCCGAGGCTTAGGCATGGCCTTTCTTCCGCAGGAACTCATCGCCAAGAAACGCGATGGCGGCACACTGACAGCCGAAGAAATCGCCTTCCTTGTTGACGGCATGACGACCGGCGACGTTACCGACGCGCAGATTTCGTCGTTTGCTATGGCGGTCTTTTTCAAAGGCATGGAGATGGATGAGCGTGTAGCGTTGACGCTTGCCATGCGCGACTCTGGCGACGTGCTTGATTGGTCGCATCTGGACGGTCCGGCACTCGACAAACACTCCACCGGCGGTGTTGGCGACAATCTCTCGCTGATGCTGGCACCTATTGTCGCCGCCTGCGGAGGCTATGTGCCGATGATCTCTGGACGGGGTCTCGGCCATACCGGCGGCACGCTGGACAAGATGGATTCCATTCCTGGCTACACGACGCAACCGGACAATGAGACCTTTCGCAAGGTAACCGAAGCCTGTGGCTGCGCGATCATCGGCCAGACGGCATCGCTGGCGCCTGCCGACAAGCGCTTTTATGGCATCCGCGATGTCACCGCGACGGTGGAGAGCATTGACCTCATCACCGCATCGATCTTGTCCAAAAAGCTGGCCGCCGGTCTTGATGGCCTGGTTCTCGACGTAAAATCTGGCTCCGGCGCGTTCATGCCTAGCCACGAGCAATCTGAAGCATTGGCCGAAAGCCTGGTTGCGGTTGCCAATGGCGCAGGCACCAAGACATCGGCCCTGCTAACCGACATGAACGAAGTGCTCGGCCACGCTGCGGGCAATGCCGTGGAAGTCGCAACGGCGGTGGAGTTCCTAACCGGGGCAGCTCAAGACCCCAGGGTCCGTGAGATCACACTGGCTCTGTGCGCCGACATGCTGGTGCTCGGTGGTTTGGCAAGCGAAAACGAGAGCTTGGCAAAGGTTGCTAATGCGCTCGATTCCGGAAAAGCGGCGGACAAGTTTAGCGAGATGGTGACGCTGCTCGGTGGGCCATCTGATTTCGTTGAGCGCTATCAGGACCATCTGCCTGATGCGCCCATCACCATCGATGTCCCAGCACCCGCCAGCGGAACGGTGAACGCTATGGACACACGCGCCATCGGTAACGCCGTCGTCGCTCTGGGTGGTGGACGCACCAACCCGGCGGACCCAATCGACCACGCGGTTGGCCTCACGCATATCATCGATGTCGGCACCACGCTTTCCAAGGGCGATCCTTTGGCGCGCGTGCGCGCTCGCGACGAAGCCACCGCCCAGGAGGCCTCCCGAAGGGTCACCGCTGCCATCACCTTGGGTGACGCACCAGAACCGCGCGCTAACATCTACCGGCGGCTGGCGCCCACGCTTGCCCTGTCTGCTGGAGACGCCTGATGCCCCGCGTGTTTCTTGTGGTGCTTGATAGCGTCGGCATTGGCGGCGCACCCGACGCGCATCTGTTTTTCAACCATGACACGCCAGACACCGGAGCCAACACGGTTGGCCACATCGCCGAAGCCTGCGCGCGTGGCGATGGCGATCAAGACGGCCTGCGCTCTGGCCCGCTCCACTTGCCAAACCTTGCACGTTTGGGTCTTGGCAAGGCGGTCGAACTGGCATCTGACGCCGTACTGCCAAATCTAGAATCAGACACCATAACCGGGCGCTACGCAGCGGCGACCGAAGTCTCCAACGGCAAGGACACACCGTCGGGCCATTGGGAGATCGCCGGTGTTCCCGTGCCTTTTGATTGGGGTTATTTCCCCGACTCCAAGCCGGCCTTTCCTGACGATTTGATGAAGGCCTTCATCAGCCAAGCGAGTCTGCCCGGCACGCTGTGCAACGAACACGGATCGGGCACGGTGGTCATCGCTGAGTATGGTCTTGAGCATATCGCGAGCGGCAAACCGATCGTCTACACCTCGGCGGATTCGGTGTTTCAGATCGCTGCGCATGAGGAACATTTTGGTCTCGAACGGCTCTATGAGATCTGTAAGGTCGCCCGAAAACTGATCGATCCGCTGAACATTGGCCGCGTGATTGCACGCCCCTTTGTTGGCGAAACGGTCGAGACCTTCAAGCGCACGGCCAACCGCAAGGACTATGCCGTTCCGCCGCCTGAGCCGACGGTACTCAATCGCGTGCAGGATGCAGGGAACCGCGTCATCGCGCTCGGCAAACTGGGCGATATCTTTGCCATGCATGGCATCGATGAGGTGCGCAAAGTGCCGGGCATCGAGGCCTTGTTCGATGTGCTGATGGGCACGTTGGAGGGCGATAAGGCCGCACAGGATGGCGATCTTGTATTTGCCAACTTCGTGGAATTTGACTCCGAGTTTGGTCACCGTCGCAACATCCCAGGCTATGCCGATGCGCTGGAACGGTTCGACCGCCAACTTCCTCGTTTCACAGACGCAATGAAGGAAGGTGATCTCCTGATCCTCACAGCCGACCACGGCAATGATCCAAGCTGGATCGGCACGGACCACACCCGCGAGCGGGTGCCGGTGCTGATGACGGCGAAAGGCTTGGAAGCGGGCTCGGCCGGCGTGCGCACCACCTTCGCCGATATCGGCGAAACAGCCGCCAAATGGCTCGGCTTGCCATCGGGCAAACACGGAACGTCGATCTTGTGACCGCAATCCCACTCGCCGAACTGCACTGCCATATCGAAGGAGCCGCTCTACCGGAGCTTGTCCGCGAACTGGCCCACCGCAACGATCAGGACATCACCGGCTTGATCGATGAGGATGGCGGTTACGTCTGGACGGATTTTGACGATTTTTTGAGCGCGTACGACAAGGCAGCCAGCGTCTTCACGCGCCCTGAGGATTACAGCGCGCTCGCTTACACCTACGCGGCCTATTTGGCGTCTAAGGGCGCGATCTATTCAGAAACCTTCGCATCGACGGACCATGCCGAACGCGCTGGCGTCGATCCGATGGCCTATCTGGCTGCGCTCACCGATGGCATCAAGCGAGCCGAAGCGGACCATGGCATCATCAGCCGCCTCATCCCGACCGGTGTTCGACATTTCGGTACGGAGGCGATCAACCGCGCCGCTGTCATCGCGATTGAGGCTGCCAGGGACAACTCGTTCATCACAGGCTTTGGGATTGCAGGCAGCGAAGTGGCAGGTTCGCTTCTTGATGCCAAAGCCGCGTTCGAACGCTGCGGGGATGCAGGTCTGGGTCTCACCGCCCATGCCGGCGAATGGACCGGCCCGCCAACCATCCGCGACGCCTTGAAATTGGGTGTCACCCGCGTCGGCCATGGTATCCGTGCCGCTGAGGATGAGCCGCTGATGGCAGAGTTGGCTCAGAAAGGCATCACGTTGGAAGTGTGTCCGGTGTCCAACATCGTCTTGCAGGCGGTGAAAAGCCAGGCCGCGCACCCAGCCAAGACGCTCTATGATGCCGGTATCAAACTGACCGCCAGTTCCGATGATCCGCCGCATTTCCACACCAACCTCGCCAAGGACACGGACGTCATGGTCGAGTTGCTTGGCGGCGATGAACGCCAGATGCGCGCCATGCTGACACGCAACGCGTTGGAGGCGGCCTTCGTCGATGAACCGACGCGGCAAAAACTCTTGGGCAAACTTGATAGCGCGCTTGCCAGCGCCTGACCGGTTGGGCATGAACAGGGCCGCGCAGAGCGAAAGGAGCCCCGCATGCAAGGCGTCACCGTTGTCGATCACCCGCTGATCCAGCACAAGCTCACTTTGATGCGGGACAAGAACACCTCCACCGCCTCCTTCCGCCGGTTGTTGTTCGAAATCTCCCACCTACTTTGCTACGAGACGACACGCGATCTGGAGACCGAAGAGGTCGAGATCGAAACGCCTATCCAGCCGATGATGGCACCTAAGCTTTCCGGCAAGAAACTGGTGTTTGCGTCTGTTCTTCGTGCGGGTGACGGGCTTCTGGAAGGCATGCTCGATTTGGTGCCGGCAGCCCGCGTTGCCCATATAGGCCTTTATCGCGACCCGGAAACGCTTCAGCCGGTTGAATACTACTTCAAGGCACCGGAAGACCTATCAGACCGTTTGGTGATCGTCCTCGACCCCATGCTCGCCACATCCAATTCTGTGTCAGCGGCGGTGACGAAACTGAAAGAACGCGGTGCGCACAACATTCGTTTTGTGTGCCTGCTCGCCGCGCCAGAAGGCGTTGAACGTTTCACGAAAAACCATCCCGATGTGCCAGTCGTGACTGCCGCCATCGATGAGCGCCTCAACGATCATGGCTACATCGTTCCGGGTCTCGGCGATGCCGGCGACCGCATGTTCGGGACGAAGTGATCCTGGCAGTGTAGCCGGCCGTGACGCGGGTCCTGGAAACCGAACTCTATGAGCCAGTCAAAGAGTTTCTCGTTGCCCAGGGCTATGAGGTTAAGGCGGAGGTGGGCGCAGCCGATATCGTCGCCTGTCGCGGCGATGAAGAGCCCGTCATTGTCGAACTCAAAGCGGCGTTCTCGCTGACCCTTTTTCACCAGGCGATTGCACGACAATCGATCACGGATGCTGTTTACATCTCCGTGCCGCGTGGATCGGGCCGTCGGTTTTTGCTGACCTTGAAGAGCAATATCGCGCTCGCCCGACGGCTTGGTCTGGGTCTGCTGACGGTTCGGCTTTCGGATGGTTTCGTCGAGCCGCATCTCGACCCGGCGCCCTACAAGCCAAGGCAATCCAAGACGCGCCGGGATCAGCTTTTGCGCGAGTTTGCGCGCCGCAAAGGTGATCCTAATACCGGCGGATCGACACGGACCACGCTCGTCACGGCTTATCGGCAGGATGCGATACGCTGCGCTCAACATTTGCAGGCCCATGGCCCATGCCGTGGCACCGACGTTGCCAAAGCAACCGGTGTTGCGCGAGCAACGCGGATGATGGCTGACGATTACTATGGTTGGTTCGAACGGGTTGAGCGCGGCGTCTATAGCTTAACGCCGATTGGGGAAAAGTCGCTTCAAAAGTAAGCGTTCGCAAAGTTCGTGTGCGCTAGTCGCCACAGCTAGCGACGCAGGAATGCCTCGACACCCTCTGACAGCTGGCGCTTGATCGCGTCACGCTCGCCATCGGTCGCCGACAGAACCTCTCGCGCTTTCAAGAAATTGAGCGCTTGGAAATTGGCGATGGGTGGTCGGATAAGAACGTCTGGCGGATGTTGCGCCAGATGCGCCTTGGTGATGGTCTGCATACAAAGCTGAGTCGCGCCAAGAATGCTTTCCATCTGCGCTGGCGCTTGTGCGGTTTGTTCTCTGTTTTCTGGTTCCGGCCCTCCCATGACGTCCACGCCGATCACCAAATCGCAGTCGCCAAGGGCCCCTGTCGGCAAGGGATTGACCACGCCGCCATCGACATGGACGCGGCCGTCAAACAGCACCGGTTTGAACACAAAGGGAATGGCAATGCTCGCCGCGACGGCCGGCTGGATCAGCCCTTTGCGGACGGCATGCGAGCGCCAGCCATAATAGTCCGTCGTCACGACCGTCAGCGGGACCGTGACCGCATCGAAGGTGCGCGCAAGCCCGTCGGGCATGAAGGCGGCTAGAACCGCCTGCGAGTCCAGTTGAACGCCGAAGCTTCGCCAGTTGCGCCAATTCTTCGGCCGCATCTTCCATACACGCGCGGCAACCTCGCGAGTGTCGAGAAACGTTTCCAGCGCGATCTCTCGCATCTGCCGACCCGACAGTCCCGACGCCACGCCCCAACCCATGATCGCGCCGATCGACGTGCCGGCAAGGCAGGCGATGGGCAGGCCGAGTTCCTCTATCACTTCGAGTACCGTGATATGCGCCAAACCGCGCGCGCCACCTCCGCCCAAGGCCAGGCCAATTTGGGGAAGGTCGGAGGTTGAGGATCGGGTGGTCATGCTGGCGCTTTCATGAGAAGGAGGGCCAATTCTCCCTCAATGTGGTCTCTTTTTGTGACAACGCAATCCACCTCGTCTGCTTCACCAACGGCCACGCCCGCCATCGCGCCTGGCGACGCGGCTATGGAGCGCTACGACTACAGCCTGTACGCGATCACTTGCTTCGTTTGGGGCACAAGTTGGTTGGCCCTGCGCATGCAATTGGGCACGATCGCGCCGGAAGTGTCCTTGGTTTGGCGCTTCGCGCTTGCCGGCGTTTTGGTGTTTGCATGGGCTTGGTGGGCGCGCCAAAGGATGCGCTTTGAGCTGCGCGATCACGCGCTGTTTGCGGCAATGGGGTTCTTCATTTTCTCCACCAATTTTCTGTTCTTCTACTATGGCGGCATCGAGATCACCGCTGGCCTCCTGGCGGTCGTGTTCTCGCTCGCCTCGATCATCAACTTTCTGATCGGCATCACCTTTATGGGCCAAAAAGCTGAGCCGCGGCGCTTGGCCGGTGCTGGTCTCGGCGCGCTGGGTATCGGCTTTCTGTTTTGGCCGGAGATCGCCGGCACAACGCTCAACCGCGACGTCCTGATCGGTTTGGCGCTGTGCATTTGCGGCACGCTCTTCTTCTGCACCGGAAATGTGTTGTCGGCACGGGCGCAAAAGCGCGGGCTACCCATCTTGGCAACAAATGCCTGGGGCATGCTCTACGGTGTGATCTGGTTGCTCGTTCTGGCTATGGCGCAAGGCCACACCTTCGCCATTGAGCCAACCGCTGGTTATATCGGCTCGCTCGTCTGGCTTGCTGTTTTTTCCTCGGTGATCGCCTTTTGGAGTTATCTGACACTGCTAGGCCGGATCGGTGGCGCGCGTGCATCTTATGCGACCGTCATCTTCCCGCTGATTGCGCTGGCCTCCTCGACACTGTTTGAGGGCTACCAGTGGACGGTTTTTGCCGCCATCGGTGTGGTCTTCGCGCTTTGCGGCAATGTCCTGGTGCTCGGCGGCGGCAAACGCCAGCCGGTCAACAAGGGCGCCTGAAGCCCGCGCCTAAGTCGCGGCCTTACCTGAGGCAAAAGGAGCAGGCTCGGGGCGGTGTGGGACGACATGCGTGTCAGCGTCCGGCGGTTCGAGCTTTTGCATGACGAGATAAGCAGTGACACCGGCTGCAAGTCCGAAGACGACTGAGCCAAGCGCCTGTCCGATCAGAACACCTTGCGCGCCGCCGCCACCCCATTCCATTTGCGCCCCAATCCAAACGAACGGCAGCGTGCCAATGGTCGCCTTGCCCCAGTTGAACACTGTGGAATAGGTCGCAAAGCCGAGATTGTTGAACGATGCATTGGCGACGAACAGCGCGCCATTGAAGATGAAGCTTGCCGCGACATAGGTGCAGAACAGGATCACCAAGCCGGCCGCATCGCCGTCCGCATCGAACAGGGCGACGATCGGGTCACGGGCAACGAACAGGATCGCCCAGACCAACGTCGTGTAGCCAAGGATCAGGATCAGGGCGTCCATGAAGGCGCGCTGCACACGGTCGATCCGCCCCGCCCCATAATTTTGGCCGAGGATCGGACCGACGGCACCTGACAACGCGAATATCGCTCCGAACGCCACGGGGATGATCCGCCCGACAATCGCCCACCCGGCCACCGCATCATCGCCATAAGGCGCAATGGCGCGGGTGACGATGGCGTTGCCGACAGGCGTCGCGACATTGGTGAGGATCGCTGGAATGGCGATGGCGACCAGCGCCGAAAAGTGCGTACGCATCGCCTCGCGGCTTGGAAGCGAGACAAGGTCGTGCACCTTCATCGCGCCATAGATTCCCATGGCAAGCAGGGCGAAGCGCGACAGGGTTGTGGAGACCGCAGCGCCGTTGACGCCCATGTCGAGCGCAAAGATGAAAATCGGGTCCATGATTGCCGCGGCGATTCCCGCGCCGAGCGTCACATACATGGCCCGTTTGGCATCGCCGACCGCGCGCAGCAGGCCAGACATCGCCATGCCAAGCGCCAGCAGAGGCATGGACGGCAACACGATCTGTAGGAAGCCAATAGCGACATCAAGCGTCAGACCGGTGGCGCCAAGACCGGTCAGCAGGCCGTCCAGGAAGACAAGGCTGAGAATCGAAAGCAGACTGATCAGGGCAAAAATGAACACCAGCCCGGTCCCTGCCACCTGCTTGGCGCGCTCCTTGTCGCCCGCGCCAAGCGCGCGTGAAACCAAGGCCGTGATTCCGATCGTTGTGCCGATGGCAGCTGAGGTGATGAAGAACATCAGCGTCCCGGCATAACCGATGGCGGCAGCCAGTTCGGTTTCTCCGAGCTGGGCGATGTAAAATAGGTTGGCGAAATCAACGATGAAGATCGCGACCAGACCGATGGAGCCGGTCGCCGTCATGACGACGGTGTGGCGCATGGTCGGGCCAGTGACGAACCGCGGTGTCGTGTCGTCCTCTTGCTTGGCGGTCGCCATCAGTTTTCGTCCTTGGTGATAGCTTCGGTTTCCGGAGACAGGGGTTCGGCCTCACCTTCGGTCTCGGTCAGCGGCTCGGGAATCGGCTCGAACATCGGCTTAGGCTTGGGTACCGCCTGGCCAGTCGGGTAGACCAGGTCAACGCCTGCCAGAATGCCATCCTCGGCCTGCATGGCGAACCGCCGTTCATCGCGCGCCCGCACGTCGGCAACGCGGAAATCGGCCTCTTCTTCGGGAATGCCGATTTCCATCAACATCTGCCGGCCCATCTCGATCGAGGAATGAAACGTTTCACGCATCGCTTGCGTGGCGCCGATCTTGAGCAGCTCCAGCGCATGGCCACGATCATAGGCGCGGGCGTAGATCGGCAGATTGGGATACGCCTCGCGCACGGCTTCCACGATGCGGGTCGTCGTCGCGCGACCGTCGGTGCAAACGGCCAGAACATCGGCACGGGCGAGACCCGCGGCAGCCAGAATGTCGAGCCGCGTCCCGTCCCCATAATAAATGCGTGCCTTGAACCGTTTAGCGTCGCGGATACGATCCGCATCGGTGTCGATCACCGTGACGCGTTCACCGCCAGCCTGCATGGTCTGTGAGACAAACTGGCCGAATCGGCCGAACCCGATGATTAAGACCCGAGCCTGAGCAGACGAATAGTCTTCGTCCATCGTTTCGGCCTTCTTGCCGCTGGTCAGCGCGTAGGCGACGTTGATCAGAACCGGCGTCATGGCCATGGAAAGCGCCACGGCACAGGCGAGCACACTTTGCGTGGGGCCATCCAAGAGCCCGCCGGCCAACGCCACGCCGAACACGACAAATCCAAACTCGCCGAACTGGCAAACATAGGCCGTCGTCTTGATGCTGGCCGGATGATCTTCACCCATCATCCGCGCCACACCATAGGTCACAGCAAGCTTGATGATGAGGCCAATGACGGTGATCGCGACGATCAGGACGAATTGATCGGTGAGCACACCGAGATCGATGGAAAGCCCAACCGCTAGGAAGAAGAGACCCATGAGAAGGCCGCGAAACGGCTCGATATCGGCTTCCAGCTGATGGCGAAAATCGCTCTCCGACAGCATCACGCCAGCGATCAACGCGCCTAGCGCTGTGGAAAGGTTGGCTTGCTCCATCACAAAGGCTGATCCGAGCACAATCATTAGGGCGCCGGCCGTCATCACTTCGCGCACACCTGTTTTGGCAAGGAAGTGAAACAGCGGATTGAGCGCGAACCGTCCGATAACCACCAAGGCTGCGACGGCGCCCAGCGCTATACCAACTTCCACCAGCCCCATCCCGCCACCGCCGCGTGGCGCAAGGATCGATGCCAGAGCAAGCAGCGGGACAACCGTGAGGTCTTGGAAGAGCAGAATGCCGAAGGTCGCCTTGCCGTGCGGCGTCTCGCGTTCGCGGCGCTCATCAAGAATGGCCAGCGCGATGGCGGTCGAGGAAAGCGCCAAAGCCCAGCCGATGATGAGCGCGCTTTGCCAGGAAAAGCCCATCAGCATGGCAGCGCCGGATAGGAGCAGCGTCGAGCCAAGCATTTGGCCACTGCCCGACCCGAAGATTGAGCGGCGCAGGCTCCAAAGCGTGGTCGGTTTAAGTTCTAGACCGATGATGAAGAGGAAGAGGACCACGCCAAATTCAGCGACGGTGGCGACGGAGTCGATATCCGATACCAGGCCGGTTGCCGGGCCGATGGCAACGCCGGCAGCCAAATAACCAAGCACAGCGCCCAGTTTGAAGCGCTGAAAGATCGGCACCGCGACGATCCCGGCGGCCAACAGCACAAGCACCAGAACAATCGGATCGGAGGCGTAAGCGACGCTGTCGGCGAGGGATTCAAGCGAGGCGGGCATGTCGTCCATGCCCGCGCAAGTGGACCTTCACTGCCTGTCCGTCAACTGCGGAACAGTGCTTGCGGGGTTTGCACCATTAATCGAGGATCAGTTCAGCTCAGCAAAGCCTTCGGCAAAGCCGGGCAATTCGATGGGAATGCCAATGCCTTCGTCCGGCGTCTGAAAGATCACGAACCAAGCCGTTTGCCCGCTCGACAAGGTGTTCACCAGGTCTTGATCCATGATCATTTCCACATAACAGCCCGATGGCAGGCAGCGTGCAAAATCAGCGGTGCCGATGTCCGTATCGTCAATGCGCAAGCCAAGACCGCCATCAAGCAACACGCCGAGTGGAACGGCGACGCGCAAAATGTGTGCACCGCCATCCAGCGTTTTGACGATGGTCACCCGCAATTCGACGTTCGGTCGATCAACGGCGGCAACGTTCTGCACCAGGGCGCAAAGCTCGGTTGGCGAGCCGGTCGGCGTTTCGCATTGGATCTGCCAGGCCTGAAAGCTCTCGCGCACCACAGGCTGGGCGGAGGTACTGGTTGGCAGAATGAAGGCAGCCGCCAGCAGGAGGAAAAGCGGAGAAAAGCGCAGAAACTGGATCATGGGCACGAGCGGTTCGGTGATTCGCGGGGTGCGATGGCCAAACTCTAGCAATGGGGCGGCGGTATGACGAGGCTGAGTCTGGGCGCATAGACCGTGTGTGCTAAGTCGCGTGCGAAAAACCAAAACACTGCCTGTGTCCTAGCGTCACCGGCGGGCAAAGCGCTCGCCCTAGACAAAGGGATAAGATCGGCGGCGCTAATATGACGCATTTCAGGCAAGACTGTGCTCTTCCCATCCCAAGGCCAGTCGGATAGGTAGAGCTTCGATTAGGAGGAGGGCATACGTGCGCCCGCGCTCGGCCGGAACCCGGTCGCGCCACCGCTGCTTTAAAGCGCGCCCGCACACATCATGCCCTGATCGCTCGGAGACCAGACTTAGCATGACGATAGCACCACGCATCGCCGCACTTTTCACCGCGATGGCAGCCGCATTGGTCGCGTTCGTGACCCCTGCGTCGGCCGCTCAGCCGACCCCTTGGGCTGTAGGCTTCCAGGACGCCGCCACGGTGGTGATGGAGCACATACAGTGGTTTGAAACTTTTACTTTGATCATTATCACGGCCATCGTGATTTTTGTGCTGGCGCTGATGGTCTATGTCTGCTGGCGTTTTTCGGAAAAGAACAATCCGACACCGTCAAAGACGACCCACCACGCAATGCTCGAAGTGGCCTGGACGGTCGTACCAATCATCATTTTGGTCGTGATTGCGGTGCCGTCCTTCCGCCTCCTCTACGAAGAGGCCGTGGTTCCGCCCTCCGACATCACCATCAAAGCCACCGGCTATCAGTGGTATTGGGGCTATGAGTACCCAGACCATGGCAATTTCGACATTCTTCAGATCATGCTTCAGGACGACGAGCGTCTTGAACGGATGGAGGCGACAGGTGGTGGCGAAGAGGACTTCCCGCGCCTTCTGGCCGTCGACAATGATTTGGTTGTGCCGATTAACGCCACGGTCCGCCTGCAAGTCACGGCCGCTGACGTGTTGCACGCGTTCGCAATGCCAGCCTTTGGCGTAAAAATGGATGCCGTTCCCGGTCGCCTCAACGAAACTTGGTTCCGCGCCGAGCGTGAAGGCATCTTCTACGGCCAGTGTTCGGAGCTTTGCGGCACCGACCATGCATTCATGCCGATCGCCATTCGCGTTGTCAGTCAGGACCAGTTCGATGCCTGGGTGGAAATGGCCGCCAACGATCTTGGCGCTGCCAATGACATGCTGGCACAGATGATCCGCGACGATGCGGGCAGCACCGAATTGGCGCAGAACTAAGACAGATTTCGGTCGCGGTGCGCCGCGGCCATTGGTGATTTTCACGTGAGGAATTGACGCACCATGGCAAGCTACGCAGATGCCACAGCGCATGACGATGTCCCCGGTTTTTGGGCTCGCTGGTTCTATTCGACCAACCATAAGGACATTGGCGTCCTCTACCTGATCTTCGCGATCATTGCCGGCATCATCGGTGGTGCGCTTTCGATCGGTATCCGCCTGGAGCTGCAAGAGCCGGGCATGCAGATCTTCGCCGACGGTCACGCCTACAACGTCTTCGTGACCGGCCACGGCCTGATCATGGTTTTCTTCGTGGTCATGCCAGCGCTGATCGGTGGCTTTGCCAATTATATGGTGCCTATCATGATCGGAGCGCCGGATATGGCGTTCCCGCGCATGAACAACATTTCGTTCTGGCTGCTGCCGCCGGCGCTGATCCTTCTGGTTATCTCGATGTTCGTCGAGGGCCCTCCAGGTGGCCTCGGCGTTGGAGGCGGTTGGACAATTTATCCGCCGCTCTCAACGTCCGGCCATCCTGGGCCTGCCGTCGATCTTGCGATCCTTTCGCTGCACATCGCAGGTGCCTCGTCGATTTTGGGCGCTATCAACTTCATCACGACGATCTTCAACATGCGTGCGCCTGGCATGACGCTGCACAAAATGCCGCTGTTCGCTTGGGCAATCCTGGTCACTGGCTTCCTGCTTCTGCTGGCTCTGCCGGTTCTGGCTGGCGCCATTACCATGCTGCTGACCGACCGTAACTTCGGCACGACGTTCTTCGATCCGGCTGGCGGCGGCGATCCGATCCTTTTCCAGCACCTGTTCTGGTTCTTCGGTCACCCTGAAGTTTACATCATGATTTTGCCGGCCTTCGGCATTGTCAGCCACATCATCTCCACCTTCTCCAAGAAGCCAATCTTCGGTTATCTCGGCATGGCCTACGCCATGGTGGCCATCGGTGTGGTCGGCTTCATCGTCTGGGCACACCACATGTACACCGTCGGCCTGTCGGTTGAGACACAAGCCTACTTCGTGTTCGCCACCATGGTGATCGCGGTGCCGACGGGCGTGAAGATTTTCTCCTGGATCGCGACGATGTGGGGCGGCTCGATCCGCTTTACCACGCCGATGATCTGGTCGCTGGGCTTCATCTTCCTCTTCACCGTCGGCGGTGTCACCGGCGTGCAACTCGCCAATGCTGGCTTGGATCGTGCTTTCCACGACACTTACTACGTGGTCGCTCACTTCCATTACGTGCTCTCGCTCGGTGCCGTCTTCGGCATCTTTGCGGCCTGGTACTACTGGTTCCCGAAAATGTTCGGCTACATGTACTCTGAGTTCCTCGGCAAGCTGCATTTCTGGGTCACGTTCATTGGTGTGAACCTGCTGTTCTTCCCGCAGCACTTCCTTGGGCTCAACGGCATGCCGCGCCGCTATGCAGACTATCCCGATGCTTATGCCGGCTGGAACTACATCTCCTCGATCGGCTCCTACATTTCGGCTGTCGGTGTGATCATCTTCCTGGTGGGTGTGGCGCATGCCTTCGCCGCCAAGCGCAAAGCTGGCGACAACCCCTGGGGTGAAGGCGCAACGACGCTGGAGTGGACGCTGTCCTCGCCGCCGCCGTTCCACCAGTTTGAAAAACTGCCGCGCGTCACCTTCGACAAGCACTAACAGATAAGGCGCGGCGGATGTTCGCCGCGCCCTTCAACTTGCCAACGGACATCTGATGAGCCTTAGCGACGCCACGACCGACGTAACCAACCCAAGCGCTTCCCTGCGCGAGGCTGGACTGTCGACCGCGTCGGCGCGCGACTACATCAACCTGCTGAAACCGCGGGTCATGTCGTTGGTGGTGTTCACGGCGCTAGCCGGCCTCATCGCCGCGCCCGGTGCCATCCATCCGTTCGTGGCGCTCACCGCCGTGCTCTGCATCGCCATCGGGGCTGGTGCCTCAGGCGCACTCAACATGTGGTACGACGCCGATATCGACGCCGTCATGGGTCGCACGGCGCTGCGTCCGATTCCCTCCGGTGCGGTCACCCCGCGTGAAGCGCTTGGTTTCGGCATCCTTTTGTCGGTTGGTTCAGTCGGCGCGCTCGGGCTTTTGGTCAACTGGCAATCGGCCTCGCTGCTCGCCTTCACGATCTTCTTCTACGCCGTCATCTATACGATGTGGCTGAAGCGCTCGACGCCGCAAAACATCGTCATTGGTGGCCTTGCGGGCGCCTTCCCACCGGCCATCGGCTGGCTCGCGGTGACGGGCTCGCTGACGCTTGAACCGATTCTGATGGTTCTTATTATCTTCATGTGGACGCCGCCGCATTTCTGGGCTCTGGCAATCCTCAAAGAAGAAGATTATGGCCGCGCCGGTGTGCCGATGCTGCCCAATGTGGCCGGCGACAAAACCACCCGCCAGCAGATCTTGCTCTATTCAGTCCTGCTCGCGCCGCTCGCCGTGCTGCCAGCTTTCCTTGGCTATGCTGGTGTGCTCTACGCGCTGGTCTCCATCGTCGGTGGCCTCGGCTTCATCCAGAATGCGTTGCGCTTGTCGCGCGCTGGCGACTTGCCGGCCCGCAACAAAGCTGCTGGCAAACTGTTCGGCTTTTCCATCCTCTACCTGTTTGCCGTCTTCGCGGTGATGCTTGGCGAGGACATCGTCGAGCGCTCGACCGGCCTTGCCCTCGCGATGCCGCAGGCTCTGACATTTGCGGTTGGAGGCTAGCGATGGCTCGATCCGCGCCGGAAGCGCCCAAGCCCGTCCCGACCAACACCGAAGAGGTGAAGATGTCGGCTGAAGATCGCGACTTCTATTCCAAACAGCGTCGGTCACGTTCCATCGCGCTGGCGCTGGCTCTCGGAGCAGTCGTAGTCGTGTTTTATGTGGTCAGCCTTATCCAAGGCCCCGGCATCCTCTCAAGGCCCTACTGATGCAGCACGACGCGCAAAAGACACGCACCTTCTCAAGGCCTGTGAAGACCGCGATGGCGCTGGGCGTCTTCGTCGGCTGCATGGTTGGCGTCGCCTACGCTGCCGTGCCGCTTTATGAACTCTTCTGCCGCGTCACCGGTTTTGGCGGCACGACACAGGTCGCCGATGTGGCGCCGGACACAGTCTCCGACCAGACGATCAAAGTGCGGTTCGATGGCAATGTTGCTGCCGGTCTTGGCTGGGACCTTGAGCCAGGTGTCAACGAGATCGAAGTGGCGATTGGCCAGGTCACCGAAGTCTTCTATCGCGCTGACAATCTGACCGACGCTGATACCTATGGCACGGCGACGTTCAATGTCTCACCGCCACAGGCCGGCATCTATTTCCATAAGATGCACTGCTTCTGTTTTGAGATGCAGCACCTGGAACCGAACCAGGGCGTCGATATGGGTGTCGTCTTTTTTGTCGATCCGGACATTCTCGACGATCCCGACAGTGCACGCATCGGTACGATTACGCTGAGCTACACCATGTTTGCTGCTGACGCGCCCGCCGAGGCAGAAGTTGCGGCAAACACTACGAACTAGACTTTAGGGGGACGCATCGGCAGACGCTGGTGCATCGCATTTCAGGAGATCAACGATGGCCTCAGGTCACGCAACAGATCACGATTATCATATTATCCCGCCAAGCCCGTGGCCGCTGATCGGCTCGATCTCGGCTTTGGTTATGGCAATTGGCGCCGTCACTTGGTTTCACGGAGGCGCTTGGGTTTGGTTCGGCCTCGGCCTTCTTGGGGTGCTCTACACCATGGTCATGTGGTGGCGCGATGTCATCCGCGAGAGCATCGCCGGTGATCACACGCCAGTGGTCTCTCTGCACCTGCGATATGGCATGATCTTGTTCATCGCTTCGGAGGTTATGTTCTTCGTTGCCTGGTTCTGGGCCTATTTCGACGCCGGTTTTTTCCCAGGTCCAGCCGAGCAGCCGATGCGCGCCGAGCTTCTGGGCGGCGTCTGGCCACCGCAGGGCATCGAGACTTTCGACCCTTGGCACCTGCCGCTGATCAACACGCTGATCCTGCTGACGTCGGGCACGACGGTCACCTGGGCGCACCATGCGATCATCCATGGCGACCGGGAAGGCTTTAAGAACGGCCTCATTCTGACCGTCCTCCTGGGCATCCTGTTCACCGGCTTCCAGATTTACGAGTACAGCCACGCGCACTTTGACTTCTCCGGCCACATTTACGGCGCGACCTTCTTCATGGCGACCGGCTTCCATGGTTTCCATGTGTTCGTTGGAACCGTGTTCCTCGCTGTCTGCCTGTTCCGCGCCTTGCAAGGGCAGTTCACCAAGGAGAAGCATTTCGGCTTCGAAGCCGCCGCTTGGTACTGGCACTTTGTTGACGTGGTTTGGCTGTTCCTGTTCGCCGCCATCTATGTCTGGGGTTATGGCGGCGGCGGCAATTTCTAAGCCGGCTGCCTTGCCGCAATGCCATCAGCGGGCGGTCCGGTAGGATCGCCCGTTTCTCTTTTTAAGAAAGCCATCGCCATGAGCGTCGTTCCCCAAACCTCCGAACCCTTGCACGCCGGCTTTCATGGACGCTGCCCACGCTGCGGTCAGGGCAAGCTGTTCAACGGTTGGATCACGCTGCGCGAGTCCTGCGACGTCTGCGATCTGGACTATGGTTTTGCTGATTCCGGAGACGGCCCAGCGGTCTTCATCACCTTCTTTGCTGGCTTCATCGCAGTGGGTGCGGCCCTGTGGCTGGAGATCGCCTACCAGCCGTCCTTCTGGATCCATGGGCTGGTTTCGCTACCCATCATCCTGGTCACCTGCCTGGTGCCGCTGCGCCCGCTGAAGGGGTGGTTGATCGCCCGGCAGTTTCAGATGGATGCTACCGAAGTGCGCAACGATGATGTCTCCGGCGGCTACCAAGAGTAAACTGTGATGAAGCGCATCTTTGCGATTGCCCTTATCTTTGGCGCCTTCATCACGCTGCTGGGCCTTGGAACGTGGCAGATGCAGCGCCTGGCCTGGAAAGAAGGCTTGATCGCCGAGGCGGAGACCCGGCCCTCCCTCCCAGCGGTACCCTTGCCGGAGCTTGTCGATCAGGGAACCGAGGATCTTGCCTATCGCCGTGCGCTTTTGGTCGGTCGGTTCATCGGAGAGCCGGTGCGTGTGTTCACCACGCTTTCTGACCCCAATGGTCCCTATGAAGGGCCTGGCTATTGGCTGATGCAGCCCTTTGTGCTCGCGGCGGATAATATAACCGTCTTCATCAATCGTGGGTTTATTCCCTTCGACCTGTTGCCAGACGCCATTGTGCGTCCGGCGCCTAGCGGCACCGTGCGCTTTGAAGGGCTAGTCCGGCCCGATGATCCGCCGGACTATTTCACGCCGGATCCCGATCTCGAGGAAGGCATTCTCTATCGACGCAGCGTGGACCAATTGATGCAAGCCGCTGGTGTGAGCGACGCCCTGCCCATCACCGTCGATATGCCAGCGAGTGCCGCGGGTGGTTTGCCCCAGGCTGGCGAAACAAAGTTCACCTTCTCCAACCGGCACTTTGAATACATGCTCACATGGTACGGGCTAGCGGCGGTCTTGCTGGCTGTCGTTGGAACCATCTTGGTGCAACGTCGCCGAGGTTAAAACGGACCTTGCATCAAGTCAGATCAAACCGCTTCGCACACGCTTCATCGTACTGCCGGTAGTCCACAAATCCCATGCGGCTGTAGTAGGCGAGGCCGCCTGTGTTCTCGTGGCGAATAGTGGCATCGATCGTTTTCACACCCGCAGCTTTGGCGGCCTTGATTGTTTCGCCAAATAGCAGTCGACCGATGCCCCGGCCATGGGCAGCTTGTGCCACATAGGTGGCAATAACCGTCCAGTCGGCGGGCAGGGCATGATCACCGGTCCAGTTCGGATCGCACCATTCCAGCGACTGAAACCCCAATATGCTCTCACCCTCCGCAGCCACGGCACAGGCGATGCCAAGCGGCGCTTCAACGTAGAGGGAAATCATCTTGTCTCCGGAGAACGGTTCACGATGCGCGGTCGTTCCGCCTTCACGAATGATAGCGTTGAGAAGGTCGCACATACCGGGTGCATCGGTTCGGCGGGCAGGTCGGGTGATGATGGGCATAGACAATGGCTGGGTTTGAATGTGGCGGGAGGCGAGGCTGTGATACGCGACCAGTTTAGGCTGACAACACCTACATTCAGCTCCGTTCGCTTTCCGGCAGCAGCGCCATCACCGTTTCCAGCGTGTCGGCTTCGCGCGGTGGCTTGTCCCAGCGAAGCCGAGAGATGCGCGGGAAGCGCATGGCCACACCGCTCTTGTGCCGGGTGGAGCGTTGCAGCCCTTCAAAGGCGACCTCGAACACCATGCCGGCATCCTCGCCATGGATCACCTCACGCACCGGCCCGAACCGGTTGACGGTGTACTTGCGCACGAAACTGTCGATCTTCTTCAACTCCTCATCGGTGAAGCCAAAATAAGCTTTGCCGACCGGCACGAGCATCCTGCCATCCTCGCCAGGTTTCCAGACACCGAACGTGTAGTCGGAATAAAGGCTTGAGCGCTTGCCGTGACCGCGCTGCGCGTACATCAGCACAGCGTCGATCAACATCGGATCGCGTTTCCATTTCCACCAAGGGCCCTTCGGACGTCCGGGCACATAGGCGCTGTCGATGCGTTTGATCATCACCCCTTCGACAGCATCGGCATCGCCCTCTGCCCCATGACTGGCAGGGTCAGCGCGCGCGTCCTCAAGGGTGTGCCAATCCTCGAATGCTACCATCGGAGAGAGATCGAGGCGCGGATGATCATGCTCATCAACAAGCGCCTGAAGGCGCGAGCGCCTTTCAACAAATGGCAGAGGCCGAAGGTCTTGGCCACCAAGTCTCAGCACGTCATAGACCCGCATATGGGCCGGATGACTCTCTAATAGCTTCTTTGACACGGTCTTGCGGTTGAGGCGTTGTTGCAGCGTGTTGAAGGTCTGAACGCGGCCATCGATCAGCACCAGCAACTCACCATCCAGAGTCGCGTTCTCGGGTAGAGCCTCCACGAGATCGGGAAAGGCACGCGAGATATCATCACCAGTGCGCGAATAAAGCCGTCGGACCAGCTGGCCATCTTTGCCCATCCCGCTGGCTGCCTGCACACGGATGCCATCCCATTTCCATTCGGCCAGAAACTCGCTGGCTTCCAGCTTTTCGAAATCACCATCCTCAATAGGATGCGCAAGCATTGCGGGTGCAAACGGCGCAGGGTCGTCATTCTCTGGGCGCTCGCCCTTGCCTTCCGCCCAAGCAAACAAGCTTTGGTAGGGCGGCAACAGGCCGTGCCAGACTTCTTCAACGTCATTGGGTTTCAGGTCGCCGAGGCCAGCGACGGCCGTCTTGGCCAGGCGAGCCGACACCCCGATGCGAAGACCGCCGGTGATCAGCTTCAACAGCGCCCAGCGGCCCGTTTCGTCCAGCGTGTCGAGCCAGCGAGTGATCAGCGCCGGCATCTCTGCTTTGCCCGTTGTTGCCAGCGCATCAACGACATCTTCTAGAGTTGGAGGCGGGCTGTTTATCCCGTGATCAGCAGGCCAGAGGAGAGCCACGGTCTCCGACATATCGCCCACATAATCGTAGGAAAGTCGGAAGAGCACCGGGTCGGTGCGCGCTTCCACCAGCCCGCGAATGAGCGCTGGTTTGGCGTTCTTGAAGTCAAGTCCACCGGTGATGGCCGCAAGCGCAAGGCCGCGTTCGGGATCGGGCGTTGCGCTGAAATACTGCACCAACATCCGCAGTTTGCCATTGCGGCGCGGCTCATAGGCCAGGCGGTCGAGAAGCTCGGCGAAGGCTTTCACGCCGCGCTCTCCTGCACAGCGGCCTCATCGCCTTCGTCGCCATAGCCGATCATGTTGAGCGGGCGGGCGTCGATGCCTTGCGTTCCGCACCAATGCACCAGTCCGTCTTCTTGGCCGTGCGTCACCCAGATTTCCGACGCTCCGGTGTCGAGGATTGTCGCGCAGAGATCATCCCAGTCGGCATGGTCCGACATCACGAGTGGAAGTTCCACGCCGCGTTGCCGGGCACGGGCACGCACCCGCATCCAACCCGAAGCGAAACAGGTGATTGTCTCGCCGAATTTTTGCGACCAGCGATCGGCCATGGAGCCGGGTGGGCAAAGCACGATCTTCCCGGCCATATCTTTCGCCTTCAAGCCCGCAACAGGCGTCAGGTCGCCAAGGTCGATGCCTTGGCTTTGGTAAAATGCGCAGAGCTTTTCCATCGCGCCGTGCAGGTAGATCGGTGCATCATAGCCCGCCGCGCGGACCTCGGCGATCACCCGTTGGGCTTTGCCCAGTGAATAGGCGCCAACCAGATGCGGCGTGTCCGGAAACGTCGCGAGCGAGGTGAGAAGCTTTGCCACTTCATCCGCGCCGGGCGGATGGCGGAACACCGGCAGCCCAAACGTCGCTTCTGTGATGAAGGTGTCGCAAGGCACCACTTCAAACGGCATCACAGTGGGGTCGGCATGACGTTTGTAGTCACCCGAGGCCACCAGCCTATGGCCACCATGCTCTACCAGTATCTGCGCTGAACCAAGCACATGGCCGGCCGGATGAAGGCTCACCCGTGTATCGCCAAGCGTGATCACGTCACCAAGGTCTGCGCTTTGCGTTCGTCCGGCGAAATCGGCGCCATAGCGCACCGCCATGATCATCAGGGTTTCGGCTGTTGCCAATACCGACCCATGGCCAGGGCGTGCATGGTCGGCATGTCCGTGGGTGATAACGGCGCGGTGCACGGGGCGCACTGGATCGACATAGAAATCGCCCGGAATGCAATAGAGGCCTTCCGGGCGAATGGTCATGAACTGGTCAGCGCGGGTGATCATGCCCACAATGTGGGTCAAGATTGGCCTATTCCAAGCGCCTACTCGGCGGGCGAGGGAACCTTGGTGCCGCTTCCTGTCTCTGGGCCGGATTCTGGTGTAGCCAGCGCGGCCTTCTCAAAGGCGTTGAGGCGCTTGTAGACCGACATCAGTTCCACAATCGTGGTCCAGGAGTTCACCAGGTACTGGAACGAGCCTTCAACCCGGTTAAATGCGCGCATGATCTGCTGCATGGTGCCAAGAGTGATGGTGCCCGCAATGATGGTCGGACCCAGCGCAATGAATGGCACCAGATTGCCGATCTGGAGATAGAAAATCCGCACCACATTGAAGTACATGTAGTTGAAATAGAGCCGGAAATAATTGCGCCGCACATCGGAAAACAACTCAGTCAGCGACTGCGGCTGCGCACGTTCAACAAAATCCTCGCCCATGACGAGTTCTTTTCGGTAGGCGGCTTCCACCTTCTGATTGTTGAACTCCAGGCCGGGCAGTCTGATGCCCACCACCGCCAGCAGAGCCGTTCCCAAGATCGACCAGACGATCGCCACAAACACCAGCCCTTGGCTCACTTCGCCAATGAGTGGCAGTTCGGTCACCGCCGCTGAGAGACCCCACAGCAACGGCAGGAAGGCGATCAACGTCATCACCGAGTCAAGCAGCGCGACACCAAGGCTCTCGGTGATCGACGCAAAGCGCATCGTGTCTTCCTGCACCCGTTGCGATGCACCTTCGATCTTGCGCACCCGCTTCCACATGCTGGTGTAGTAATTGTTCATCGCTGTGCGCCAGCGGAACACATAGTGGCTGACGAAAAAGCGGAACATCACCGCCACAAAAACGTAGACCAGTGCGATTTGAAGGAAGGTGGCGATGCCGAGATAATAGTCGCGCCCGTCAATCGATCCGGGTTCGGCCAAGGCCTGCTGGATCAGGTCGTAAAATCCCCCGAACCACTCATTGATCATCACATCCAGTTGCACCAGGAACCAGTTGGTGAAGAAGATGAGCGCCGAGCCGGCGACCGACCACAGCTGCCAGGGATGCGGCGCGTACCACATCCAAAAGCCGACAAACAGCGCGATGGATGTGAGCATATACTGGTAGAACCAGAAGGTCTGTGGGTCGGCCCACCCTGCGTCCGCCTCTTGCGTGGCGACCGCTTCGCTGCCGGGCAGTTCGACGTCCGGCGCAATACCAGGTTCAACCGTAGCCGCGTTTTCCACGCCAAAGACCGGTCCAAGTGACAGGAATTGCAGCCTGTCGCCGGCGACCTGCCAAAGCACTACCATCACGATGGCGTAGATCGCAAAGGACAGGAAAAACAGCTTCGGTTTGGGAAAGAATGAATGGAACATGGGGGGCTTCCGTTCGGTGGCTCAAAAACCGGTTGCGCGTAAAACCTGCCCAATTGGGCGGGGCGAGGGCCTAGTCGGGTGTGTACGGGCCGCGGCCTGAGGTGAGCGCATGGTCCAAATAGTCCACGCGGTCCTGGCCCCAGAATGGCTCGCCGTTCAAAACGTAAACCGGAGCGCCAACCGCGCCTGCAGCGATGGCTGCTTCGGTGTTCTGTGCCATTGCGGCAATGATTTCATCGGAGGTTGCTGCAACCATGATGGCCGCTGCATCGTGTCCTGTCGCTTCCAGCAGTTCACGCACCGTTTCGGGTTGGCTGATGTCGCGGTCCTCCGTCCAGCAGGCCTGGAACGCGGCAAACATGAAGGTCGCGGGGTAGCCGCCTGAGGCCGCAATCGCCGCGACCGCACCATTGGCAAGAGCAGGGTTGGTTGGGAAATGCGCCGGCCGCAGGGTTAGCGGCAGTTGGCGGATGTCGGCGATACGCTGAAGTTCGATCAATCGGTAGTTCTGGCGCGACACCGGTCGCTCGGGAATGGGCACCGCACCGGAAGTCGCAAAGACGCCGGCAAGGTTCATCGGCTTGTAGCGAACCGCCGCCCCATGCTTGGCGGCAACATCCAAGAACGCCTTGTGACCCAGGTAGGAGAAAGGCGAAATCAGAGTGAAGTAATAATCGATCGTCGGCGCCATCGGCAGCATCCTTTGCGTGTGGGCACGACTGCCCAAGGCATCAAAGGAACCCGATCTAGGCTGCTAGGCCGTGCCGCGCAAGCGCTGGACACGGTCTATCGCGTGTTCGTGAGTGGGCGTGAGACGCTCGAGGCGCCGTTCAATCGCTACCGGTGGCGGCCAAAGGTGGCGTTTCGGCCTCGCCGCCACCGTCCAAGTCCTGCTGCTTTTCCTTCAGCATGCCGGTGACAACTTCCACCGTCCGCTCAAGCTCGACGATGGCCTGCTCAATGTCGGTTTTTTGCTGATTGAGCACCGCAATCTGCTCCAAAAACCGGCTGCGGGCGACCTTCAACTGACCGGCCTGACCGTCTTTTAAATCGTAAAGGTCGAGCATCTCGCCGATTTCTTGCAGTGAGAAACCAACCCGTTTGCCCATCACGATGAGTTTGAGCCGCGCTTTGTCGCGGCGCGAATAGATGCGCTGCATGCCCACCCGGCGCGGCCGCAACAGCCCTCGGTCTTCGTAAAAACGCAGTGTTCGCAACGTCAAACCATACTCGCGGGCCAGTTCGCCAATGCTGTATTCGGTCTCTCGAGTTGCAGTATCCATCAGTACCTCTGCCGGTTAGCGCCGCGCCATTACACTGTATGACGAATCGTTTTTCCATCACGATTGCCAACAAATCTATCGCAAGTGCAAGCGCTTAGCAACTTATGGTTGTATTAACGTCAGGCGCTATCCAAAACGTGTCTTGTTCACCGGTTCGTCAAGGCCTCCGGCTGCTGTCTCAGATCCAGGCGATGCCAAGTCGGGGCATTTACAAACCGGTTATCTTTACGGCTCGTTTACCATGTTGGGTTCACTGTAGCGCAAAGCGAAAAGGGCCGGGGTGCGCCGTGCCTTGAGCGTACGCACCATAGAGTAATCGGGGTCGGGATGGCTCAACAGTCCCAAAACACGTGGCAACAACCCACTCATCGAACCGACCATGGCACAGGTCAGACGACCTCGCATGGCGCAGCAGTTCACGCCGCACAGCCAACTGTCGGTGAATGGATGCAAAACGTGCTTGGACAGCAGGCACCAGATCCCCAGGCATCGCTGGCGCCCGCCGCCGCATCGCCCCAGCAACCGCAGAGCCGAGCGCGAGCAGCCGAGCCCGCTCACGATCTCCAGTCGCGCCTTGCCGCCATCGCCAAGAATATCGAGACGCTTGAATCTAAAGTTTCGGGTGGATCGGCTGCGCCTGCACCCGTGGCGGCTACGACCGCTAAACAAGCCTCAGTGCCAAGCCCGCAGCGGGCCTTTGATCCATTGGAGGCTTTGCGCCGCCGCAAACATGAGCTCGAGCACGGGCATGTGCCCGATGCGGCTCCTGCACCGATGGAACCCCCCGCCGCACCCCCGCAGGCTGCGCCCGAACCCGCCGCCCCGCCTGCAGTGCCAGAGCATCCGGTCCATGTTCCAGAGCCCAGCGCGACGTCGCCAGAACCTGCCCCACCTGCCGAGTCGTCGGGATTGGACCAACTCATCAGCCGACTGGATGAACAGTTTTCCCGTTTGACCGACGCAGTCGTTGACGTTCGATCCATCGCCGAATCGAGCGCTGCCGAACAAGCCGGGCTCCATCAACAGGTGGCCGCACTCCAGGCGCGCGTTGACAATGGTTCATCGTCCGCAACCGCCACTGACACACCGCAAGTGGTCACTGGACCCGATCTGGCGCAGCTCAGCGATCAGATCCGCGCTGTTCAGGATACAATTGCGGCAATGCCGAAACCCGAGGCGATCCAGTCTCTGGAAGACGGCTATCGCCACGTTCTCTCCCGCCTCGACACGTTGAAAGATGTCGGCGCGCATGATGAAAAAATCGACGCGCTTTATGGCGAGGTCACCAGCTTGCGTGAGGTGCTGGACAACCTTAGCGAGAACAACACCGGCGCGTTGGTCGGCGAAATGCGCTCAATGATCGCGCAATTGGAAAACGACCCCCACAATGGTGCCGATCGCATCACCGAGGCGCTGGAAAGCGTCAAGGCGATGGCAGCAAACGCGGCGCAGGAGCCGAACGTCGTCAACGAAGCGATCGGTGCGGTTGTTGAGCGCCTGGTCGCGCTCGAAGCGCGCATCGAAGCCTTGGCGAGCGGCGCCGACGACAGCGCGGTCACCCAGCGTCTGGATGCCATCCAAACGGAGATGGCGCGTCTTTCCACCTTCCAGGACGAAGCCCGTGGTTTGACGAGCGCGCTGGATACGATCCGCGAAGAGATGCGCAACGCCGCACCTGCCATTGATATAGCCGGCATCGATCAACGCTTCTCCGCGCTCGATCGCATTGAAGAGATGACCGGGAGCTATGCCGCGCAGGTTGCTGGCCTGTCGGAACGGCTGAACGCGCTCGATGATCGTCTTGCCAATCAATCGGATATGGCGCGTGAGGTTGCTGCGCTCTCGCGCCAGATGGATAGCTTCAGCTCGACGATGCCGGTGCGCGAGATTGAGCATGCCTTGCTCGACTTGACCGGCCGCGTCACCGCCTTGCAGGAAGATGATGGCACAGCGCGGCTTGGCATGGCCGTGCGCGAGCTTGGCGAGCGGGTCGAGTCCTGCCTGAAATCCATTCCCAAGACCGAGGCGATTATCGAGGCGGTCGAAGCGAAGATCGACAGCCGTCTGTCGAGCACCATCGACCCCCTGGCTTCCCGTCTTGATACCGTTGATGAGCGCTTGGACGGCATTCAGCGTGCGATTTCAGCCGCCGATGCACCGTTGATCGATCATATGTCCAACCGCCTGGAAGGTCTTATCCAGGCAATGCCAACGCCGCTGGCTGATGTTGCTCTGGCCTCGCTGGAAAGCCAGTTGGTTGAGCTTAACAAGCGCCATTCAGAGGCCGGCATCATCTCCCGCGATGATGTGAACCGTTTGCACGCAGAACTTGCCCGCGCCCGCGCCAGCGTCGAACTGGGCTCCAATCGCGATTTGCAGCGCGCCATTGTTGATCAGGTCCGGCATCTGGCGGCCCGCTTCGACACCGCGCGGTCCACCGGCGATGCCGGGATCCTGCCAGAGATCGAGAGCGAGATAAACGATCTTGCCAACCGCGTTCAGTCGTTGGGCTTGTTCGACCCGCAGGCTGAAACGCAAGACGCGTTGGGTATGCAGGCGCTGCAAGGCGAACTGGTTGCCCTGCGCGAACACGCCAGCGACCAGGACCAGCGCATGCTGGACACGCTGGAAAGCGTTCAAGGCGCGTTGGAAACGGTCATCGGCCGTATCGATGCGTTGGAGACGGACGATCTGGCCGCGCGCCACCTTGCCGAAAAGGCGACGGTTGAAACGCCAGCACCCAAGCCTCAGCCATCATTGGAAGAGATGGCGCATGCCTTCGACCGGCCGTCGGAGTCGGCACAAGAGCCGCAACCGGTAGAGACTGAAGCTGACGCGCGACCCGCTCAGACAGTTTCGCCACTTGATGATCTCCTGCCAAAGGGAAGCCTTCCGGAAAAAGATGAGCTTCCGCCGCTTGACCTATCCTCGATGGCCGCGAGCAGCGACGCGTCGAACGATGAGTTCGCAGACGACAAGGCTGAAGAGGCTGACGCGCCCGACGTGATCCCGGCGCCCGGCGATGCGCAAACGCTGCTGCGTCAGCTTTCAGGCGCCATCAATGCGGCCCCGCAACGTCCGGCCCGCACGTCGCGTCGCGCCAAGTCGGCAGCTACGGGATCCCAGGACGCCAACGCCCAAGGTGACACCGCCAATCAGCGTGCAAGCTTCATCGCCGCCGCGCGCCGCGCTGCGCAGGCTGCAGCCCTGCAAGCTGGCGGCGGATCATCAGTGGGTGCTGCACCGCAGGGATCCGGCGGCGCAGACACCATGTCGGGCCCCAACCTGGCAGGCTCGAGAGGTCGTCAGCAGGACGACGCTCGGATTGAGCCTGGGCTAGACAAACCAGCGTTGAACGAGCCGGCATCCTCACCGACCACCCCCGCCGCCGACCCAACAGACAATCCGATGAACGCCCTGGGTGGTGCAGCTAAAACCGCGCGCAAGCAGCAAACCGAGCGCAAGGCAAAGGATGAGAAACGCCAGCGCGTGCTTTCCCGCGCTATGCTGTTTGCCCTGGTGCTCTTCACCCTTGGCCTTGGTCTTTTTGTCGTCAATCTGATCATGCCGGGCGACCGCGCTGCCGACACGGTGATCGCGCCGATCGCACCCGCTGAAGCACCCGTCTCCGATGGCTCGGACGCTGATGTGAGCGCCGCGCCGGAAGAATCAGTGCGCGCCGTGGGTGAGGGCGCAAGCTTAGCGACCAGCGATGATGTCCTGCCGGCAGAGCCGTCACAAACTGAAGACGCCGATAGCGCTGCGGACGCAAGCACGCTAGCCGGGTCTGAACTGGCTGCCGATTCACCACGTGTCTCAGAAGACAGCCTGGCGCGCGACGGCGTCGTCGGCAGCGGCTTTGAGCGCGATCGTGGCCCTGTTATGGCCGAAACACCCCAATTGGCCGAAGCTGCAACAGACGAGCTCGCCGCCATTCAAGATGGTCCGGAGCCAACGGCGCCGCAAATCGCGTCGCAGGAGTCAGCGCTACCCCCACCAGCCAACGATCTCGGGCCTCTACTCAACCTCCCGACGCCATCGCTACCGGCGGCAACCGCTGATGCATTGCCTGAAGCGATTGGCTCGCCTCGACTGCGTGTCGCTGCTGCCAGCGGTGACCCTACCGCTGCGTTCGAAATAGCTACGCGGTTCATGGAAGGCCGCTTCGTGTCGCAGGATCTAGGCGCTGCCGCCCATTGGTATGGCCGCGCTGCAGACCAGGGCGTCATCCCGGCGGCTTATCGTCTAGGAAGCTTCTACGAATAGGGTCGCGGCGTCGATCGAGATCGCAACGGCGCCATCGCTTGGTACGAGCGCGCGGCACTTGGCGGTAATCCTCGCGCGATGCACAATCTGGCGGTCATGGCCGCCGAAGGTGGCGGACAAGCGCCTGACTTCGCCCGCGCCGCCGGTTGGTTCATTCCCGCCGCCAATCGCGGCCTAGCTGATAGCCAGTTCAACCTTGCCGTTCTTTATGCGCGCGGCATGGGGGTCGAACGCGATCTGATGGAGTCCTACAAATGGTTCGCCCTTGCCGCCAACGCCGGCGACAATGAAGCCGTCGCGCGCCGTGATGAGGTTGCCGGCGTGTTGGGCGAGCAAGCATTGGCGCTCGCGCGTGCCCGGGTCGATAATTGGCGGCCCGTTCCGGTGGAAACCGCGGCAGTTGCCGTTCAAGGTCCAGCCGGTGGCTGGGATGATTCAGCCGAAAGCGCCAGCGCGACACCGACGCAGCGCCTCATCGCAGAAGCACAGGCGCTGCTGGCTGAACGCGGCTATAATCCAGGTCCAGCAGACGGTTTGCTCGGTCCGAGAACCAACGAAGCGGTGCGTGCCTTCCGCCAATCGGTCGGGCTTGGTGACTCTGATACCATCGACCAGGCGCTCTTGGATGCCCTGCGACAGGGCCGTAGCCTTTAGTCATTGACGGCGAAACTCGCCGGTAGGGCGCGAACGCACACACCTTTAGTCGTAGGCAGGCGACAACACGCCCTGCGTTGATTGACCCCCGACCAATGCCGGGGTCATACACGATCAGCCAGACCGTGTTTGTTCGCGCCGTCCGGCATTTTGTAGCCTGCCCGAAAGTCAGCCCACCCCATGCAGATTTATCTGCCCATTGCCGAATTGGCCGTCAACGTGTTCCTCATTCTGGGCATGGGCGGCGCGGTGGGTTTCGTCTCGGGTCTTTTTGGAGTGGGCGGCGGGTTCTTGCTGACGCCGCTTCTCATTTTTTCCGGCATTCCGCCGTCCGTTGCTGTGGCCACAGTGACCAGCCAGGTTGTTGCCTCCTCAACCTCCGGTGTGTTGAGCTATTGGCGCAAAGGCGGCGTCGATTTCAAATTGGCCGGCGTCCTCTTATGCGGCGGCGTCATCGGCTCTTCACTCGGCGTTTGGCTGTTTTCGATTTTGCGCGCCCTCGGCCAGCTCGATCTCATTATTTCCGTCTCCTACATGCTGTTTTTGGGCACGATTGGCGGCATGATGTTTTTCGAAAGCGCGCGCTCGGTCTGGCGCGGCGCACGCGGTCGGGCGGTGTCGAACCGCAAACCCGGTCAGCATACCTGGGTGCACGGGCTGCCGCTGAAGACGGCTTTCAAGAAATCTCGTCTCTATATCTCTGTCATTCCAGTTGTCACGCTGGGGCTGCTGATTGGTTTCGCGGGCGCCATTCTTGGCATTGGCGGTGGCTTTATCATGGTGCCAGCGCTGATTTATCTCCTGCGGGTTCCTGGCAATGTGGTGATCGGCACCTCGCTGGTGCAGATTCTGGTGACGATGGCAGTCGCCACCGTGCTGCACGCATTGACCACCGGGTCCGTCGATATCATCCTGGGATTGATCTTGATGGTTGGTGGGGTGCTTGGCGCGCAGTTCGGTGCCTCGGCGGGGCAAAAGCTGAAAGGCGAACAATTGCGTTTGCTGCTGGCGCTGCTGATCCTGTCAGTCGGCGCGAGGTTCCTGTTTGATCTGGCCATCGAACCGGCAGAACTCTTCTCCGTGACGGAGATCGGCGGATGATGCGGATAGCTCTGATCCTCCTGCTGACATTTCTGGTCGCTCTACCAGTGCGGGCAGAATCGCTCATCGTGACGCTGTCGGAGCGCACGGTCGATATCACCTCCAACTTCACCGGCTCAGCGATCACCGTGTTTGGCGCGGTGCGCCGTGACGCGGCGACTGTGCCCCGGGCGTCCGACTATGATGTCGTTGTGACGGTCACCGGCCCGCAATCAGATCGTGTGACGCGTCTGAAGGAACGGGTTTTGGGTGTTTGGGTGAACACCCGCGCGCGCACCTTTGAGGGCGTGCCCAGCGCCTACACGGTGCTTTCCAATCGGCCGGTTTCGGAGATCGCGCATTCCTCGCTGCTCCGCCGGTTTCAGATCGGTATCGAGCAGGTTTTGTCGCCCGAAGAGGAGGACGACAATGCCGTGTCCACCGATAATGACAGCCAAGGCGAAAATGACAGCCAGGCAGACGCGCCGGAAACCGAAGGGATCGATCCACGGGTTTTCGAGCGGGCGTTTTTGCGGCTGCAACGCGAAGCGCGCGTCTATCAGGAAGATCCCAACGCGGTCGCCGTCATCGACAACACGCTGTTCCGTGCCCGCGCCACCTTTCCCGCCGACGTGCCGCTTGGCCTTTTTGACGTGAATGTCTACCTGTTTTCCGGTGGCGTCTTGCTCGCCGAGGAGCGTGTGGGCATTCTGGTGCGCAAGACGGGGTTCGAACAGTTCATCTTCCGCATGTCCCAGCGTGATCAACTGATGTATGGCGGTCTTGCTGTGGTCCTGGCCCTGTTCACCGGATGGTTGGGATCCGTGGTCTTCCGCCGATCGTGACCACAAATTAAGGACGGCCAATGCGCGTTTTCACTGCCCTCCAAACCGTACCCAAAGCGCCGCTCTGGCTCGGTCTGACCGGCGCCATACCGTTTGTTGCCGGCGTGATTATCTTCGCGCTTGGTGGCCTCTGGCTTGTGAGCGCCGACTTGGCGCTGCGCTCGACGGTCGTTTATGGCGCGGTCATCCTGTCCTTTCTTGGCGGTGTTCGGTGGGGCATGGGCTTGCTGCTGTCTAACCCGGAAACGCGCGACGCACGTTTCACGCTGTCGGTGATCCCGTCGCTGATCGGCTGGATCGCAGTCCTTCTGCCGGCGTTTCCCGCACTGGTCATGTTGGCTGTGTCATTCGCCGCGCAAGGCGCGTGGGATGTCGGCGACGCTGAAGATGATGGTGCCCCGCCTTGGTTTGGCCATTTGCGCACGATGCTGACGGCACTCGTCTGCTCGCTGCTCAGCGTCATGGCGGTGCTGACGATCGTCTAAATCAGATATTCAGCGCCAGCCCAAGATACGGCTACTAGGCACGGTGAACATGCGTGTGCGTCCACAGACCGACGCCCGCATGCTTGCTTTGATGAGCAAGTGCCGAAAAGGCTCAGCGGAAAGACAAAGCCCGCCGGCATAGGCGCCGAAGGCCGGCAAGATGAGCCGTTTGCCATCATGGGCAAAGGCCGGACGGCGCGCCGATCCACCCTTGCCAATCACTCGCGCGGCTGGGTGCAGATGACCTGCGACCTCGGCCTGCTTTGCACCGACCTCGCCGCCCGGCTCATGGCGAAATACCAAAGATCCAATCACCAGTTCTTGGGCGCTCCGTCCGGGAACGCCGACTGGCGGTTTGGGGTCATGGTTGCCTGCGATCCAAATCCAGTCCTCAACCCGATGACAAAGGCCGCTGAGGCTGTGGCGATCAGAGTCCGATAGGCGTTCCCAGGCGCTGCGATCATGCACGCTGTCGCCGAGCGCGATCAGTCGCGTCGGCCGATAGGCATCAACCATCGCGGCCAGTTGGCGCAGCGTCGCGGCCGTATCGTAGGGCGGCAAATGATTGCGGAAACGCGCGAAAGACGAACCTTTTTCAAGGTGCAGGTCGGCAACAACAAGTGTCGCTTCGTCCGGCCAATAGAGCGCGCCGCAGCGGTCAGCAACCAGCGTTTCGCCGGCCAAGGTTATGGTCGCGCTGGTGGCTTCTTCGTTCGCTGGGGCGGTTTGGCTAAGCCAGGCAGACACGGTTCGTTTTCAGTCCTCAGATCGGGGCTTAGGAACCGCCCATCGCTTCTTCGAGCAGGCTTTCGGCATCTTCCAAAACCTGATCGCGCGCCTCGCCGAACACTGGCTCCTTGCCGACTTCCAACATGATGGGCACGGCGAGAGGTGAAATGCGATCGAGCCTTTGATGGGTGATTCGCCCTTCAATCCGCGCCAGCATAGAGCCGATGCGAGCGATGTCGAGCAGCCCGGATGCCGCATCGGCCCAGGTCGATTGCATCAGAATATGGTCGGGCTCGTGCTGACGCAGGACGTCGTAGATGAGGTCTGAGGAAACGGTCATTTGCCGTCCGGATTTTTCTTGTCCAGGATGCCGCCGTTCGATCAGCCCGGAAATGAGGGCGCAAGCGCGAAACGTGCGCTTGAGAAGATAGCTCTCGCCCATCCATTCTTCCAAATCATCACCCAACATGGACTGCGCGAAGAGATCATCCAGCGGCATTGAGCCGTCGGTGATCTTCTGGCCGAAATCCGCCAGACCCCAAACGCCGAGAACATAATCGGTCGCGACGAAGCCGAGCGGCTTAGCGCGCGCCCGTTCCATGCGGCGGGTCAGCAGCATGCCAAGGGTTTGATGCGCAAGCCGGCCCTCGAAGGGGTAGCAAATCATGTAATGGCGATTGCCGCGCGGGAATGTCTCGACCAGCAAACCATCGCGGCCTGGCAGGGCGGACTTGTCGCGCTGCATGCGCAGCCAATCGCTCACCTGATCAGGCAGTTCACCCCAGCTCTCCGGATCGGCAAGCATCGCGCGCACGCCATCGGCCAGATAGGTCGAAAGAGGAAACTTGCCGCCGGCATAGGAGGGGATTTTGGGTTCACCGGATTCGGTGCGCGAGACGAGCGCGTCTTGCTCGCGAATGCCTTCGAACTTCACCACCTCGCCGCCGAACAAGAAGCTGTCGCCTGGCACCAACGTTTCCAGGAAATACTCCTCGACCTGGCCAAGAATGCGTCCACCACGAAGCGCGCCGGATGAACGCTGCGCCGCCTGTTTGGCCGAAACCAACCGTACCGTCAGAACGGGCATTTCGATGATGGTGCCGACATTCAGCCGGTACTGCTGCGCGACATCGGGATTGGCCACGCGCCACAAACCGTCCTTGCGCTGGCGAATGCGAGCGTACCGCTCATAGCTCTTGAGCGCATAGCCTCCAGTGGCGACGAACTGCACGACGCGGCCGAAGCTTTCACGCGTCAGCAAACGGTACGGGTAGGCCGAACGAATCTCGGCAAAAAGATCATCGCTGGCAAAGGCATCCGAGCAGGCCATGCCAAGGACATGTTGGGAAAGCACATCGAGCGCCCCATCGCGGATGGTTGCGGTGTCTTGGGCGCGGTCATAATTAGCTTTCAGTGCCGCCCGACACTCCAGCACCTCGAACCGATTGGCCGGAACCAGAATGGCTTTGGACGGTTCATCCATGCGGTGATTGGAGCGCCCAATCCGTTGCGCCAGACGGCTGGCGCCTTTCGGCGCACCAACATGGACCACAAGGTCCACATCGCCCCAGTCGATCCCGAGATCGAGCGTGGATGTTGCCACGACGGCCCGAAGGGCGTTTTTCGCCATCGCCTCTTCGACTTTGCGACGCTGACCGACATCCAGCGAGCCGTGGTGCAAAGCGATGGGCAACGAGTCCTCGTTGATAGACCAAAGCTCGCGAAACACCAGTTCGGCTTGCGCCCGCGTGTTGACAAAAACCAAGGTCGTTTGGTGCTTGGCGATGGCCTGCAAGACCTCTGGGAAGGCGTAGCGCGCCATGTGACCAGACCAAGGCAGGCGTTCTTCGCTTTCCAAGATCGTGATGTCCGGACGCGCGCCGCCGGCAACCGTCACGATGTCGGCTTGGTCGCGCGCGTCAGTATTCTGCGGTGCGAGCCAGCCGGCCAGTGCCTGCGGATCGGCAACCGTCGCCGAAAGCCCCGTCGCCACCAAGTCGGGCGCATGTTTGCGCAACCTCGCCAGTCCCAGGGCCAGAAGGTCGCCACGCTTAGACGTCACCAGCGCATGCAACTCATCGAAGATCACGCGCTTCACACCGCCGAACATGCGATTGGCGTCAACGTGCGAGAGCAGCAGCGCCAACTGTTCGGGCGTCGTCAACAGAATGTCTGGCGGATTGCGCTTTTGCCGCTGACGGCGCGAGGGCGGCGTGTCCCCGGTGCGTGTTTCGATCCGGATCGGCAAATCCATCTCTTCGGCAGGTGTGGTCAGATTGCGCGCCACATCCACCGCCAGTGCCTTAAGCGGCGAGATGTAGAGCGTGTGCAACCCGCCAGGCCGATTTGATCGGCGCGATGTGGTCTTGCCAGCCAGATCGACAAGCGAAGGCAGGAACCCTGCCAAAGTCTTGCCCGCGCCGGTGGGCGCGATCAACAATGCGTCACGCTGTGCTTCGGCGCGCGCCAGCAGTTCCAACTGGTGGGCGCGCGGCTGCCATCCCTTACCGCTGAACCAGGTGGCAAAGGCTGGTGGAAGCTCAGGAACCGGGAAGCTGGGTTGAACGTTCAAGCAGTACCGTACCTTGCAAGTCGAATGGTCATACCTTTGCCGTGCGGATATGAAAGTAAAGGCACCACCCTGCGTGAACACAAGGGATACTGACATGCGCCTTGCCCTCGCCCTTCTCACTTCGGCCTGCTTGACGGTTGGTTCCGCATCCGCCCAACTCGTCACCGATCCGCTGGACGGTGATCAGTATTTGATTGTTGAAGTCGACGATGGCGTTCTGCGGATTGATCGGCAATCCGGCGACATCAGCGAATGCCAGGAAACGCAGAACGGGTGGATTTGCCGTCTGACGGCTGACGATCGCTTGGCCTATGAGGCAGAGATCAATCGCTTGGACGCCGAGGTTGAGCGGCTCGAAGAAGAACTGCTGGCAGCGCGTGAGGCACTCCAGGCGGACGAGCAGGATCTGTCCTTGATTCCTGAAGATGGCGTGAACGAGCCATCAGTGCGCGAACGTCTTGACTTGCCAACTGACGAGGAACTAGACGCCGTCATGGACACGGCCGAAGAGGTGATGCGCCGGTTCTTCGACATGGTTCAGGGGCTGCGCGAAGACATCGAAGCCGAGCGCAACCTTTAGCTTTCGTCACAAGGCGCTTTCAAAGGCCTTGATCTGAGCATCCAGCGCTGGGAGCTTCTCTTCCGGCCATGCCATGGCCCGCCGGGTGTCGAGATTGAGCATCAAGGATGTGATGTCGGCAACGGCAACCAGTTCCTCGCGCATCACATTCACGACATGGTGGCGGTAGCTGATCGTTTTGTCTGAGCGTGCGCGCAAGCCCGTCTTGATCACCACCACGTCGCCGGCGACGGGCCTATTGCCATAGGTCAGGTTCAACTGCACCGCCGCCCGGCCCCACCCGCGAGACCGCAGCCAGGCATCATCGGCGCCGGCCAGCGCCCAGGCATGGGTGGCCGCATCGGAAATCATGCCGACCAGATGTTCATCGCGCAGCATTGGTCCGTTGGTGCTTTCATTGTCCGCGGCAAACGCCGTCGGTGGGATAACGCCGCGATAGGTGGTCGCCAAACCCTCAAGCGAGGCCAGATCGACAGATGCCGCAAACGACAAGGGTCCTGATTTTGGCAGAACATCAGAACCTGGCGCCGGCAGATCAAAAGCCGACAAATCCTCCCGCGAAACGTCGGGCAGCACATCAAGCGCCGTTGCACTTAAAGGCGATCTGGGCCGCTGGGTCGCATAAAGCCGATGTTCCAGCGCCACATGGCCGTTCTCCAACGCAACCATACCGGTCGTCCCATGCACCGGCTCGCCGCCACGCAATTCGGCGTGATAGCGGATCAGGCGACCGAGCCGATGCGGCACTTGCCATCCGGCCTCGACGAGAAAACTGCGCACGGCGATGTCGAACCGCGCCGCATAGGCTTTGACATTGATGTGGTCGTTCTCATCGCACTCCCAGCTGTTGGCTGTGTCGCGGATGGATTCAATCGGGCCAATCATAGGTCACCATCGAGCACGCGGTTGAGAAACGTGTGGGTTGCAGTTTCGGCCTCGCGGGTAATCTGAGTATCGAACGCCTGGAAAAAATGACAGCCGCCAGGGGCAATGGCCAGGTCGCTGTGCACCCCGGCGGCCAGCAAGCGCTGGTGCAGGAACAGGCTGTCATCGATCAGCGGGTCTTTGGTCCCCACACTGAGGAAGCAGGGCGGCAGCCCATCCAGATGGGCATAGAGCGGCGATACGGTCGGCGCGCGCGCGTCCATGAAACCAGGCACGCAGTGGTCAACGAAGTTGGCGATGTCGCGGGTGTTGAGGATCAGTTTTTCCGACCCCCAACTGCGCACCGATGGCGTGAGCGTCAGGTCGTAGCACCCGGCAATCAGAAGAAGGCCTGCCGTTTCAATCCCGGCATCACGCAGCGACAGAGCGGTCAGCAGCGAGAGGTGCGCGCCGGCCGATTCTCCACCCAGGACGACCGGTCCGCCCTGCGCATAAGCAAAACTGGCTGCGGCAAGGCAATCGCTCGGACCGGCGGGAAAGGGATGCTCCGGCGCCAATCGGTAATCGACGCTGACAGTGGCAAGGCCTGTCGCCTCGGCGAGGCGGGCTAGCATCGGGTCCTGGAAATCGGCCTGCCCATAAATCCAACCGCCGCCATGGATGTGCAGAAAGATCCCGCGCGTGTCCCGGGTTTGCGGCTCCAAAACGCGAAGCCGCACACCCTCATGCTCTTCCCACCGGGCATAGTCGAGCTTGGGTCCCAGCGGGAACGGACCCTCGCCCTTAGCCCTGGCCTTACGCACCACATGCGGTGGCACCGACCAGCTGTCGGGCAGCTTGGCAAACCGCGCCAGAATATCTTCGTTCAAGGCCTGGGTTTCCGGCAGCACCAGCGCCGGATCGAAGGGGTTGATCGCCGCTTCGGCGCCATGGGCAGCGTGGTAGGGTGTAAAGAAGGAAGGCGTCATCGATACTCCAAGGCGGAAGGCAGCAAATGGTCAGCACCAGAGCGGGCGTTTGCCAAGCAAACCAATCGCCCGCTCACTCGTAGCCAATGCATCGCCCATCGAAAACCGGCAAAAGGCCTCGTTCCGTGGAAAATCCCTCTTCATCCTCTTCAATGTGGCGCGTTCTCTTCGGTGCCTTGGGCGTCGGTTTCGCAGCTCTCATCATCTGGGCGTCGATGAACGCCAATTTTGGCGAAAGCTTCACCGCCATCGCGGCCGACCCATGGGGCATCGTCTCACTTGCCGATCTTTACCTCGGCTTTCTCATCTTCGCAGTTTTTGTGTTCTTGGTTGATGGCGCCCGCCCGGCAAGCTTCGCCTGGGTGATTGCCTTGATGTTTCTTGGCAACGTCTTGGCGGTGATCTGGCTTGTGCTGCGCTGGCCGGTTTTGGTGAAGCGTTTGTCCGGAAAGGCTGCCTGAAATTTGCGCTTTGTTGATAGCAGAGCCAAACTCTTGGGCGCCTTTTTCGTAAGGGATACACCTACCAACGGCGTATATGACTTGAAAAAACTGTCACAATCCTGAGTATGCCCATACCGGTTTCGGGAGCGGAACCTGCAGCCGCCCATCATTTGGGCAGGGGATACAAAAAGAGGGCAGTGCATCCATGGCTTCAACGCATCATTTCATCATTGCAGATGACCATCCGCTTTTTCGCGATGCTCTCAAGACAATCGTCGCGTCCCGGTTCGAACACGCTCGTGTCTCAGAGGCCGGCGACATTGACGAAGTGACGGCCCAGCTTCAGACCGACGCCGATGTCGATCTGGTCCTTCTTGATCTCAACATGCCTGGCGTGCGTGGGTTTTCCGGCCTGATGTATTTGCGCGCGCAATATCCTGGCGTTCCGGTCTGCATCGTTTCGGCGACCGAAGACCAGGCGATCATCCGCCGAGCGCTCGACTTTGGCGCTGCTGGTTTCATGCCGAAGTCGCTGCCCGTTGATGACATCACGGCGGGCATCGAAGCGATACTGGATGGCGACATCTGGACCCCCGCCGATATGGACTTGGCCAATGCGCCCGATGATGATGAAGCTGCCGCCCTTGCCAAGCGTCTGTCATCGCTAACGCCGCAGCAAGTCCGTGTGCTGATGATGCTGAGCCAAGGCTTGCTCAACAAGCAGATCGCATATGAACTTGGCGTGTCCGAAGCGACAGTGAAGGCGCATGTTTCGGCGATCCTGCAGAAGCTCAACGTGGAAAGCCGCACCCAGGCCGTTATCGCCGCCTCGCGCATTGAAATGGGCAATTGGCAAGAAGCGGTCGCCGAACTGGCGCACTAAATTAGGTCGTCATGGCCGGGCTTGACCCGGCCATCCAGCTCTGTTGCTGGCTATGGCCGCACCTTTTGCATAACCAAACCTTGAGAAATCGATGGCCGTATCAAGGCCGGCTATAGCTATGACGGGTTTGATGTCTTACTCCGCCGCCTCGGGCACCGCGCGGAATTGCGCCACCATCGCCCTCAGGGCGGCTGGTTTCACCGGTTTGTTGAGAATAGCAATACCGGCGGCTTCGGCGCGCTCTTGCATCTCCACCGAACGATCGGCTGTCACCAGCACAGCGGGCAGGTTGGCACCGAACTTCCAACGCAGTTCTTTGACCGCTTCAATGCCAGTGCCGTCATCCAGATGATAGTCGGCCAGCACCATCTCAGGTGCCGCCCCTCGCACTTGCAATGCCTTGCCCACCTCGGCGGCCGTTGCGCCGGTTACGGCAACGGCACCCCAGCGCGACAACAACCCGCTCATTCCTTCCAGGATCGTCGGTTCATTGTCGATGCAGCAGACAATGACGCCGGTGAGATCGGTTTGGTGCGCCCGGCTCGGACGGGTAGCCTTAGCGTTCTCGATCGCCATGGCGGCATCGACGCTGGCACGCGCCACATGCGGAACGGCCACGCTGAAGCAGGAACCCGAGCCTGGCTGCGATGCAATGCTGACCGAAAGACCAAGGACGCCGGCGATCCGGTCTACGATCGATAGGCCGAGGCCAAGGCCGCCGGCGGTGCGCGCGCCATCATCAAGGCGCTTGAACTCATCGAACACCTGGCGCTGCTCGCGCCGACCCATGCCGATGCCGGTATCATAGACCGCGACCCGGTAACTCTTGCCATCACGCCGCATGCCGATCACGACCCCGCCGGAGCGTGTGTATTTGACCGCATTCGACACAAGATTTTGCAGCAACCGTTTGAGGAGTTTGCGATCGGACCGCACCGTGACACTGGTCTTCACAAAGCGCAGCGAAAGGCTCTTCTCGGCGGCTGCCGGTCCAAACTCCACTTGCAACTGCTCAAAAAGCTCTTGCAGGGCGAAAACCGATGGTTCGGGTTTCATCGCGCCGGCATCAAGGCGGGAGATATCCAGCAGCGCACCGAGAATGTCCTCCACCGCCTCCAATGAGCGGTCGATGTTGCCGGCAAATTTCGTGGCGTCGGGCGGCATTTCCGTCTCGTTGAGCGTTGAGGCATAGAGCCGCGCAGCGTTCAGCGGCTGCAAAATATCGTGGCTCGCGGCCGCCAGAAACCGCGTCTTGGAGATGTTGGCGTTCTCGGCCACCTGGCGCGCCAGCTCCAGTTCCTGGTTCACCCGCGTTAGCTCTTCGGTGCGCTCGCGCACGCGCTGTTCCAGCTCTTCGTTGATCTGCGCAAGCTCTTCGGCAGCGCGTTCCCGGTCAGTAATGTCCGTGTAGGTCGTGACGATGCCGCCGTCCGGCATCGGGTTGGTGCGCACCTCAAGTACGAGGCCGGAAGGCTGCAGCGTTTCGGTGAACGTGGACATATCGACCACCATCCGCTCCACACGCTCCGCCACCTGACCGGACGGGCTGCCTTTGCCGAAGGCGCCACGCTCGGCGTTATGACGCAGGATCGTGTGGAGCGATGTGCCCACCTGCCCAAACTCGGCGGGCAAATTCAGCAGGTCGCGGAACTGCCGGTTCCAACAGATGAGGTTCAAATCGCGGTCGAACACGCTGATCCCCTGCCGCACCTGATCGAGCGCTGTTTGCAGCAGATCGCGGTTGTACTGGATCGCCGAGGATGCCTCGTCGAGCAGCTTCATCGCTTCGCGCGAGGATGTCTGGTGACGACGCAGCATCAGCGTCATCACCAGGCGCGAGGAAGCCGCGCCGATGGCGCTGGCCAGAAGTTGCTCGGCGAAGCGTAGCGCGTGAATGTCCGCCTCGCCGTGGCTTTTGATGGGTTCGCCGCGCTCGCGCGCAAAGCGCTGGAAGGACCGGTCGGTCCGCTGCTCGCCGAGATAACGGGCGACCACCCCTTGCAGTTCAGCGAAGGTGACGCGGGTGCGCGACATGCGCAGCGCCGGTGTCGGCGTCAGGTCGGAGGGTACGAACACTTGCGCCTGCAGCCGTTCAATGGCTTCCGGCTGGCGCGCAATCGAAACGATGAAATAAGCAGCGACATTGGCAACCAGGCTCCAGAAGACGCCGTGGGTCAGCGGATCAAAATCTAGACCAAACAGTCGCTCTGGATGCAGCAGCACAATTCCAAACAACCCGTCAGCCAAAAGATCGGCAGGCAGTGCGCCAGCCTTGATCAGATTGGGGACAAGCAGCGTGAAGGCCCACACGCAAAGCCCTGCCAGCATGCCAGCCACGGCACCGCGAGCCGTGCCTCGTTTCCAGATCAGTCCAATGAAGAAGGCTGGCGCCATTTGCGCAATCGCAGCAAAGGATAACAACCCGATCTCGGCCAGCGCTGCCGTTCCCGCAGCAGCGCGATAATAGAGGTAGGACATCAGCAGTATAACAAAGATCGCGACACGGCGGATGTAGAGCACCAGCCGGCCGAGTTCTTCCGGCGCGCCATCGGCGCGGCGGCGCACGATGAAGGGCATGATGAGATCATTGGAGACCATGATCGAGAGAGCAACGCTTGCGACGATCACCATGGCTGTGGCCGCCGACAGACCGCCAACAAATCCGATCAGCGTGATGGCGCCAGCATCGACACTCATCGGTAGCTGCAGCACATAGGTGTCAGGCTCGACCTGACCGCCCAGCAGGACTTGGCCGGCAAGCGCAATCGGTACGACGAACACATTGATGGCGAGAAGGTAGGCCGGGAACAGCCAACGCGCCCGGCTGAGTTCGCCTGGGTGATTGTTCTCAACCACAAGGATGTGGAACTGGCGCGGCAACAGAATGATCGCGAACGCTGAAAGCAGCGTCATGGCGATGAAAGTGCCACCATTGATCGACCCGGTGATCGCGTCGAGCGCGCCAACCTGCGCTGCTTGGGTGAAAAGGTCGCCAAACCCATCGAACATTATGAAGGTGACGAAGCAGCCGACGATGATGAAGGCCACAAGTTTGACGACGGACTCAGTCGCCACAGCCAACATCAGCCCGTCCTGGTGCTCGCTCGTGTCCACGGTCCGCGTGCCAAAGAGCACCGCAAACGCCGCCATCGCCATGGCCACAAGGAACGCGATATCGGCAACAAAGGTCGGGTTGAGCGGCACAGTTGGTGCTTCAACGAACAGTTCGACTGAGCTTGACACCGCCTTCAACTGCAGGGCTATGTACGGTACGACGCCAACCACAGCGATCAGTGCAGCAAGTGCCGCCACGCGTTCGTTCTTGCCATAGCGAGCCGATAGAAAGTCAGCGACCGACGTGATGCGCTCGGCTTTGGAGAGCGCAATTATGTGCCGTAGAAGCGGCGCGCCGAGCGTCAGAATTAAGATCGGTCCGATATAGATCGTCAAAAAATCAAGCCCGCTGACAGCGGCCAATCCGACAGAGCCAAAAAACGTCCAGCTTGTGCAGTAGATGGCCAGCGCCAGCGCATAGAGCGTCGGGCGCGGCTGGCGCACAGGCGTCGCCATGGCCCGGCGATCGCCGTAACTGGCAATCCAGAATAGAGCCGCGATGTAGATGAGGGCTGCGCCGAGCGCGAGCCAACTTGGAACCAAACCGCGACCTTCCTGCTCTGACGCCTTTGCTTGATGACTGGGCGGCGAACACTAGCGCCGAGACTGCCTGTGTTGCAAGCTGGGCAATGTGGCTGGTGCAAACCGGGGTTGGGAGGTCGGTTTGGAGCGATAATCTGTTGGGCCAAAGCAACACTTGCCAGCGCTGCTGCAAGGAGGGGCATTGCTGCCTGCACTATAGGCTTTCGATCCCTGCAACCCTGGGTTACCTCTCGCGATGGGAGCGTATGCAAAACGCCCCAGGACCAATCCTATTGCCAGCGCCATTTTGCGCTCGCTCACGCCTGCAGGAGGGCGCTCACAATGTTTAAGGAATTCAAAGAATTTGCCATGAAGGGCAACGTGCTTGATCTTGCCATCGGTGTGATCATTGGCGGTGCCTTCGGTACGATCATTTCCTCGATGGTGGATGATGTCATCATGCCGATCATCGGCGCGATTTTCGGCGGCCTGGATTTCTCCAACTATTTCCTAGGCTTGTCGTCTTCCGTTGATGCCGGCACGCTCGACGCCGCGCGCGAGCAGGGCGCGGTTTTGGCCTATGGATCGTTCATCACGGCGGTGGTCAATTTCACCATCATCGCGTTTATCCTTTTCCTCGTGGTCAAAGGCGTCAATCAGATGAAACGAAAAGAAGAGGAGAAGCCGGCTGAAGTCGCTGAGGTGCCGCGCGAGCAAGTCCTGCTGGAAGAAATTCGCGACCTCTTGAAAAAATAATCGAACTGCCAGACAGAGGGAGTGTTGCCGCAGCGCGGTGACCATCCCCATCAGCAAGGCGAGCCACGTCACGGTGCACGGTGTCTCGCCTTGTTTGCACCTGGCGCCGAGACTGCGCAGGTTCCAACAAACAAGGTCCCGCGCCATGACAGCGTCAACGCCCACCCCGTCCGACATCGCCCTGCGTTCCCCAGAAAGCGGTATCGTCGACATCATGAATTATGGTCGGCGCAAGGGCGATGTCATGCCGCTCTGGGCGGGTGAGGGCGATCTGCCAACGCCGGCCTTTATCGCTGAGGCCGCCAGTGCAAGCCTTGCCAAAGGTGAGACCTTTTACACCTGGCAACGTGGACTGCCTGAGCTTCGCGAGGCCCTTGCTGCCTATACGCAAAGGCTCACCGGCCAGTCGCTTGATCCTGAGCGCTTTTTCGTCACCGGGTCTGGCATGCAGAGCATTCAGATTGCGCTGCAGATAGCGCTCGACCCGGGCGATGGGATAATCGTTCCCTCGCCGGCCTGGCCGAACATCGTCGCCGCCGCTGGTCTACGCCAGGCGAGCGTGCATGAGGTGGCCATGCCATTTGTTGACGGTCGTTTCACGCTGGACATGCAAGCGATCGAAGAGGCTGCCAAAGACCCGAAAACCCGGGCGATCTTCATTAACTCACCGTCCAACCCGACCGGCTGGGTCGCCGATCTTGAAACGCTCAAAGCCGTCCACGATCTGGCCGAACGTCACGATCTTTGGATCATCGCCGATGAGATCTACGCGCGCTTTGTTTATGGGCAGGCGGCGCTTCCTGGTGTGCACCCCAAGCGCGCGCCGTCCTTCAAGGATGTCGATCCGCTGTCGCCGCGCGTCATCTATGTGAACACCATGTCCAAGAACTGGGCGATGACCGGCTGGCGGATTGGTTGGCTTGAGGCGCCGGTTGAGCTTGGGCAGATCATCGAAAACCTGATTCAGTACTCAACATCAGGCGTTGCTGCCTTCATGCAGCGCGCGGCGATCAGGGCGCTTGAGGAGGGCGATTGGTTCGTTGATCAACAGATCGAACGCGCCACGGAAAACCGCGATCTTTTGGCACAGACCTTCGCGCCGCTCAATCGCTTGCAGGTCAGTTCGCCCGATGGCGCCTTCTATCTGTTTTTCAAAGTGCTTGGCGAAACAGACACCAAGCAACTGGCGCGCAGGCTGGTGGATGAAGTGGGCGTCGGCCTTGCGCCAGGCACCGCCTTCGGCGCTGGTGGCGAGCAGTTTTTGCGCCTGTGTTTTGCTCGAGATCCGAAGCAAATCGCAGATGTTGCCGACCGCATTGCCGGTTGGATAAGCACAAGTGCCTAACGGTTTCTCCCTAGGAACGTGTTTTCAAACCGGTTTGAATATGTCATTTTCTACGTAATTTAGCGTGGAAAGGGCATAAATGCCCAAAACAGTTTCAGAAGTCCGGCTTGATAGCCTGCTCAATACTGCGGTCGATGGAATCATCCTCATTGACGACGCTATGCGGATCCTTGTGTTCAATTCCGCCTGTGAGCAGCTGTTCGGATATGAAGCCGACGATGTCATTGGCGAAAACGTTTCCATTCTCATGCCGCACGAATATGCGCATGAGCATGATGGCTACGTGCACCGCTATATGGACACCGGCGAGCGCCGGATCATCGGCATTGGCCGTGAGGTGCGCGGCAAGCATCGTGACGGGTCCGACTTTCCGTTGGAGCTTTCGGTCGGCGAGGCGCTGACCCCTGCCGGTCGCCAGTTTGTCGGCATTGTTCGCGACCTAAGGCCGCGCAAGGCCGTTGAACGCCGTTTGAATCAACTGCAGGCGGAACTTGTTCACTTGGCGCGCGTTTCAGCCATGGACGAGATGGGCTCTGCCATTGCGCACGAGTTGAACCAACCACTCACCGCCGTCATGCTTTATCTCCAGGCGGTCACTCGTCGGATCAGCGTGTTGAACGGTGACGGCCCCAAGGACCACATGATCATTGACACGATCGACAAGGCCAAACGGGAAGCCGAACGCGCCGGCAACATCATTCAGCGCATGCGGCATTTCGTGGAAAAGCGCGAGCCCGATCGCCGGGCGATCGACCTGGGGCCCTTGGTGGATGACACGCTGGAACTGACCAGCGTCGGCACGAATTCTGAAGGCATCACGACATCGGTTGAGTTGCCTGAAGACTTGCCATCGATTGAAGCCGACCCGGTGCAAGTCCAGCAAATTCTGGTCAATCTGCTGCGCAACGCGTTTGAAGCCGTTCGCGGCAGCACCGATCCGCAAGTGGTTGTTCGCGCCGCCTATTCATCCGAATCCGTCACGATCAGCATCGAAGATTCAGGGCCCGGCATACCTCAGGAAGTGCATGAGCGCCTGTTCAAGGCCTTTTCCACGTCCAAACGCACAGGCATGGGCCTTGGCCTGTCGATCAGTCGCTCCATTGCCCAGAACCATGGCGGCGATCTGAGTGTTGACCCGGGCGGCGACGGCAAAGGTGCAACATTCAAACTAACCCTGCCGCGCGGCACGTTGCCGACAACGCCTCACCTGTCGGTGGGCGAGCTTGTCAGTTCCGGTAAGCAGACCATGCCGCAGCCTACCAACCCCTCACCCGACTATGATGAAGGAGGCCGCCAATGATGGCCCGTTCTATGAATCCCGATCAGGCTCTGTTTATTGTCGATGACGATCCGGCCGTGCGCGATGCGCTATCGGTCGTGTTCTCACTGGAGGGTTTTGACGTAGAGACCTTCCAAAACGGCGATGATTTCGTTGCGGCGTTGCCCAACCTGCCGCGGGCATGTGTGCTGCTCGACGTCCACATGCCGGGGCGGTCGGGCATGGAAACGCTCAAAGCCCTTAATCCAGAGAGCTACCCAGCGCCGGTATTCATTATCTCGGGGCAAGGCGACATCCCGATGGCGGTTGCGGCCGTCAAGGCAGGCGCCTTCGACTTCATTGAGAAGCCTTTTGACGCCGAAACGGTGGTCGCACGGGTGCGCGAAGGCATAGCCACGATGCAGCGCCGTCTGGACGGCGATGGCATAGGCCAGGCCGAACATCCCGATCTTCAATTGCTCACACCGCGTGAACGCGAAGTGCTTGAGCAGATCACGGCAGGCGCATCGAACAAGGAAGCAGGCCGCACGCTCGGGATTTCACCGCGTACGATCGAGGTGCATCGGGCGCGCATCATGGAAAAGCTCGGCGCGAAAAACGCCGCAGACTTGGTGCGGATCGTTTTGTCGGGACCAGGAGAAATGGACGCCCGTTAGCGCCTACGCGTGGCAGATTGGCAGGAAAACCGCTTTCGGCGGCCGTGTAAGCGGTTGCTGTTACGCGCTCGTGCTTATACCGCCCACAAGTGATCTGCCCCATACTAAAGAGCGTAGGACAAGGTCTTGCGCCGCCGAATGGTGGCGCAGTCCAAGCAAAGGCACCTGATTTTTGACGGTCTATATACTCGAAGACGATGCAGCCGTCCGCGATGCGCTCTGCCTGTTCGTGGAACAGCTTGGCCATGTGGTGCGCAGCTTCAACGATGCGGAGAGCTTTTTCTCTGTTGGCGTGCCAAGCGGCGATGACACGGTCATTATCGACATTGGGCTGCCTGGCATCGATGGGACCAGCGTCATCGCCTGGCTGAACGCCCTTGCCGATGCGCCTCGTGTCCTGGCGATTACCGGCCAATCACACACGATGATCCGCGACTTCTTGGAGGGCATGCCCTCGACTGAACTCCTGCGTAAGCCGCTCTCGGCGACCGAACTCGCCATCCACCTTTGATCCAAGTTCCGTCGTGACAGGCCGTGTGATAGGCGTCCTACGCCTATTCAAACCTCGGCGCATCGTTGACCGCTTCAATCTGCCGCATGATCCCTAAGTGGTTGAACGGAGCGGAAACAGGCGGAGGTGATTTATGTCAAAACGGGCATTAGGCTCGCCTTATTCGATTGGGCGCTACAGTGTGGCGTCGGCGGAGCGGGCAGCAGCTGGTCAACGGTTGAGGCCGGGGTGACCAGAAGAGGCGGACCACAACCGTCTTAGAGTTGGAGGGAATGACGTGGCATACACCAATTTTGACGATGACCGCACGCACCGGCGTCAGGCAATGGCCGATCAACGCCCGTCATCCACGCCGCCACGTGGCGATGAAGCGTGGGAAAGCCTGCGCAATGCTCAGGGCACCCGTCGCCAAACCTATGCCGCCCACGATGTGATCTACTTTGAAGGCGATGACGCCAAGAATCTCTACGAGATCGTCTCTGGCGCCGCCATGCTCTACAAGCTTCTTCCCGATGGCCGCCGCCAGGTTGTTGAGGTTCTTGGGCCGGGCGACTTGTTCGGTTTTGACATGGACACCTACCATGACTGCTCGGCTGAGACGTTGGTCGCGACGACCGCGCTTGTGTTCAGCCGTCGTGACGTGGAGGCGTCCGCCGCTGCGCAATCCCATCTGACGCGCTGCGCCATGCAGCAAGTCTATGCCATGCATGACCATGCTGTGCTGCTCGGTCGTAAATCAGCCTATGAGCGTGTGGCCAGTTTCCTTATGCGCTTCGTGCCTGATCGCGGAACAACCCATTGCAAAGGGCCTGATGACGAAGATCGTGACGAAGGCACTGTCCAACTCAATATGACTCGCCAAGAGATGGCCGACTATCTTGGTCTGACCATCGAAACGGTCAGTCGTGTGATTTCTGACATGAAGCGCAAGGGCGTCATTCGCCTGGAAAAGCACGACAAGGTCATCATCAACCGTATCTGCTCGCTGTGCCAACTGACCGGCGCCCACGCCGACTAGGTTTCGACAGATTCACAACAGGCAAGCAAACAAAAGGGGCCGTGATGGCCCCTTTGGCTTAACAGCTTAAACGGCGACCGAGTGTCGGGCCTTGTTGCGGTCCATGAACCCGTCAAAGCGGGATGCGACAAGCCGCGCCAGGAATCGAGCATCATGCGGAATGTGAACCTTCGTGCCCATCACTTCGCACAGCCCGTCTTCGACCAAATCGTCCAGGCCGATCAATTGCTCGTTTACCCACGTCTGGCCAGGCACGACGCCAAATCGTGGCGCGGCAAGGTCAACACTGAAACCGGTCAACAAGGCTTCGATGATCGCGCCGCGCAACCGATCTTCGGCCGTTAAAGCGTAGCCACGTGCCACCGGCAGTTCGCCGGCTTCAACACTGCGCGTCCAAGCGCCGATATCAGCCGCCGTTTGGACATAGCCCTGGCGAAGTTTGCCGATTGAGGAGGCGCCGAACCCAATGAGGGTTGTCGCAGTATCCGTCGTGTATCCCTGGAAATTGCGCCGCAGCGTTCCGCCGCGCATCGCCTTGGCCATGGAATCATCCGGCTTTGCAAAATGGTCAAAGCCGATGCTCACATAGCCCAGATGTTCAAGCGCCTTGTGCGCCGCACGAACTTGCTCAAGGCGCGCGCCAGCACTCGGCAACTGCGCTTCATCGATCAGCGTTTGGTTCTTTTTCATCCATGGCACATGGGCGTAGCCGAACAGCGCGATCCGGTCCGCGCCCATCGCGGCACAAGCGGCGACCGAACGCACCACATCCTCCAGCGATTGCTGGGGCAGGCCGTACATCACATCCATATTGATCGCGTCGAGATTGGCGCTGCGCAACGCATTGACGGCGCCTTCGACAACCTCAAGCGGCTGCACACGCCCAATCGCCTGCTGCACGCGCGCATTCAGATCCTGAACGCCAAGACTGACGCGCGTCACGCCATAGGTCTTCAGATCAAAGGCCAGCGCACTGTCGACGACACGCGGGTCAAGCTCGATCGCGTGCTCGGTGATGGCGCTTAGATCAAAGCGACGGTCGACTGTTTCTAAAAGCGCCGCCAAACCCTCGCGTGGCATGAGGCTGGGCGTGCCCCCACCCCAATGCATGTGCGTGACCCCCATACGCTCCGGCAAGCGATCGGCCACCAGTTCGATCTCCTTGGCCATCGTTTTGCCATAGGACAGGATCGGCCCGTCTTTGCGGCTCGCCTTTGTGAAGCAGCCGCAGTAGGCACAAATCGACCGGCAATAGGGAACGTGGAAATAGAGCGACGCGCTGTCGTTTGGTGAGGTCTGCGCAAGCCAGTCTTCATAAGTTGCGCGATCAACATCGTCCGAAAAGTGCGGTGCCGTCGGATAAGACGTGTAGCGCGGCACGGTCACCGTGGCATAGCGGCTGATATTGTGGACAGGCATGGCTGGCTCAGCCTTCTGTTGCGCACCAATGATGATGCCATCGTGTCACTCTTGTCTCAGCTTTCGGCGCAACCGTTCTTGATGGGAATCAAGTATTGGCCATTTCGCTGTTGCCGATGTCCAAGGCCAATGGAACCGAGATCGATGGGTCATCGATGGGTCATCGATGGCCGCTTGGCAGCCTGTCGGGTGTTCGGCTAGACACATCAGATGCGTTCGCCAAATCGCCTTCCTTTGCGCCAATAGCCCGCCCCTTGGCGCGTCTTCAAAGCCTTGATCGCATCACGTGGCGTAGCCTTGCTCTTGGCACGGGCGGCGGCGCCTTGCTTGGTCTGGCGGGAATCCCAGGCGGCTGGATTGCCGGTTCCATGCTCGCCGTGGCCATGGCCGCACTGTCGGGCGTCCAGGTCAATCTAACACCAGCGCTGCGAAATCTCGGTTTCCTTGCCGTTGGCATCTCCATGGGGTCGGGCGTGACGCCAGAGGCTTTGTCGCGCCTTTCCAGTTGGCCCATTACGCTGATACTCGTCATCCTCTCCATTCCGCTCATCGCGGGCACCTTGACCTGGTTCCTGATGCGCGTTGCCGGATGGAACCGCGCGACCGCGCTGCTCTCTTCGTTGCCCGGAGCGCTAAGCTATCTGATGGCCTTGGCGCCGGAAACGAAAGCTGATGTGCCGCGCGTCGCTATATTGCAGACCCTAAGGGTGGCCATTCTTGTCGCGGTTCTGCCGCTTGTTGCCCTTTGGTTGTCCGACCCCGTTCCACCGGCGGCCATTGTACCGCTTGGCGGATGGGACGATGCCATCCTGCTCTTCGTCGGGGGCGTTGGCGGAGCGATCCTTGCCTATCTCGTGCGCGTACCGGCTGGATTGCTCGTCGGCGGCTTGTTCGTCAGCGCGGTATTGCATGGTTCGGGTCTTGTTGAAGGTCGCCCGCCTGAATGGGTGGCCATCGCTGGGTTTGTTTCCCTGGGCACATTGATCGGCACACGGTTCGCCGGGACGCGCTGGAAGGAGTTGGCTGAGGTTCTCAGCGTCTCCCTGGTGAGCTTTGTCATTGGCGCGTCCATCGCTGTCGTCATGGCGCTGGTTGGCGCTGCATTAACGGACTTCTCCGTTCTGAAGCTGATCGTCGCCTTTGCGCCGGGCGGGTTGGAAGCGATGGTGGTACTTGCCTTCGCCATGGACCTCGATCCGGCCTTCGTCGCGGCTCACCACCTGGTCCGCTTTCTTCTCATCGCGCTCGCGGCCCCTTTTGTTGTCCGCTGGTTCGATCTGTCGGCACCAAAATCCAACGCGGGCTAGCCCGCTTGCGCCCATAACCGTTTGTTCAAGGGTTGACGTTAGGGTCGTAAGCCTACGTTCCTGCAACCGGCGGTGTTGGCGCTGAAGGCGTATGTCACGTTTCGATTTCTCAGATCTGCGCGTTCTCGTTGTCGATGACAATGTCCATATGTGCCGCCTGGTGCGCACCATGCTCAGCGCGTTTGGAATGCGGCATGTGACTGACGCGAGCGACGGCGCAGAAGCCTTGGAACGGTTGGAGCAGGGACAGTTTGAGATCCTCATTGTGGACTGGGAAATGCCGGTTCTCGATGGTGCCGACTTTGTGCGCCTGGTTCGCAATCCCGATCACCTTTTCTGCTACGCGCCGATCATCATGATCACCGGGCATTCAACCTATCGGCGCACCCAGGAAGCGCTGGCGTTGGGTGTGAACGATGTGCTTTGCAAGCCCTTCTCGCCGCAGGCACTCTACGCGCGTATCGCCGATAATGTTCTGAAACCTCGGCCCTTTATCCGCTCTCCCGACTACTTTGGCCCTAAGCCGCGTCTCGACCCTGAAGAAAGCGATCCGTTGGATTTGGACGTTACCGCTGAAGGTGTTGGATCGACGGGACCCGCTGCAGGCGGAGCGATCGATTTAGATGCCATCGCCGCCGTCGACTGACCGCAGAGCATGACCTTCCCGTCACATATTCCAACGGGGATAAGACAACCGCTTATCCACGCTACTCCCTTCTAACCCAACACTGACCTGCATGGACCAGCGCCGCTTTGGCGTCTGGCGAAACGATGCGGGAGACCGGCATGGCCGATCCAGTTTGGTTGCGCGAAGCAGAACGTCATCTTGGAACGCGCGAATGGCCGGGTCGCCGGCATAATCCCTCGGTTGTGACGTTCTTTGCCAAGGCCGGATTTGCCGGCATTCGCGATGATGAAACGCCTTGGTGCGCGGCCTTCGTCAACGCCGTCTTGGCGAACATTCATCTTCCAACGACTGGCAAGCTGACGGCGCGATCATTCTTAAACTGGGGCAAACCAATCAGCAGCGCCGAGCGCGGTGCCATCGCTGTTTTCCGGCGTGGGCTATCCACCTGGCAAGGCCATGTGGGCTTTGTGCTTGAGGCGGACGCAACGCACATCATCCTGCTCGGCGGCAACCAGTCGAACGCCGTTACGAAGGCCGGCTACCCGCGATCCAAGCTGCTCGGCCTGCGCTGGCCTTCCGCTTCCTGATCCTCCAACCGAAAGACCGCCTCATGACTGATAGAATGCTACTCGCGCTTCCCGTCTTCGCAGCTGGCCTCAGCTACGGAACACCTGCCCATGCCGCGACGATCGATCTCGGTTGGACCGTCGATCTGGTCGCCCCTTTCATCGAAACCGGCGTCATCGGCCTTGCCGCAGCGTTGGTTGGGTGGCTCATCTCGCGCCTCGGCCGCTGGATCGGCCTTGAGATCGAACGCGATCACGCGGAAGCCTTGCACGCGGCCATTGCCCGTGGCGTCCGCCATGCCGTCTCACTGGTCCGCAGCGAAGCCAAGGAGCGGGCTAAGGTCGATGTCGAAAGCCGCCTGATTGCCGAAACAGCGATCTATCTGGAAAGGCTCATGCCCGATGCGCTCAACCATTTTGGTCTGACCGACGAAGCGCTCGACCGATTGATCCGCGCCTATCTCGGGCCTGACTTACTGCACTGGGCGGATGCGTCAGCGGTCTCCGCCCCGGCCACCCCACAGCCAGAATGAGCGAACTGCTGATCAGCCTTCTAGCGACGCTCGTTGGCGTCCTTCTCGACAGGATCGCCACTTGGCAGAAGGCACGTCGGAGTGATGCCAACAGGCTCGATCTCGCCAGACTTCAGCGCCGGTTGGAGGTGGACCGGATCAATCGCGCGATCGACAAGGATATTGCCGATGAAGGCAGTCTTGATGCCCTTATTGATCGCCTCTAGCGCGCTTATCGGTTGCCAGAGCCAAGGGGTGGAGCCCTTCGATCTTCAAAACGATCCGCTCTGTTCCTTGCAACCAATCACCGTCAACGAGCCCGTGCGTGAGTATCTACGCATGCCGATTGTCGCCGGCGAGGTGCCGGTGGGATATGATCGATTCTTGCGCGACATTGCCGCGCACAACGCCAAGATTCGCCAGCATTGCGACTTGGAGCGTGCCGATCGCCGCTAAATCTGTTGCGACAGGTCGTAGCCCGCAGCGTCGGCAAGGGCCAAGACTTCATCGCGCGGGCGCTTGGTCACTTCCTGGAACGCCCAGAGCATGATCGAGCGCGTGCCTGAACGACAATAGGCAAAGACCTTGCCGGTGCTGTTTTCAACCAGTTCGGCCATTTGCGAGATGTGCTGTGGCCCGAACATGCCCGACGCAATAGGCAGGTGGTGAATGGCCAAGCCGAGCGCGTTTGCTTGCGCGGCGACGGCCTCAAAAAGCGGCTGGCCAAACTCTTCATCGTCTGGTCGGTTGCAGATGATGGTCGTGTAGCCCTCATCGGCCAGCGTTTGGAGATCCTCGGGTCGAATTTGTGGACTGACAGCAAAACTGTCCGTGACCTTGCGGATATCCATGAACGGGTCTTTCTCTCGACGTTTGGTTTGCCGGAACACAAACCGGTTCGCGGATCCCTTCCATGCCGCACCACTTCGATGAGAAACATGATCTAGATCAGCATTTGTGCTGCATTGCACAATTTGTCGACCGCAGATGCGCACATCTGCTCAAATGGCGCAACAATGACTATCTAATGTATCCAAAAGGCGCAAGGATCGCGCCGCGCGGCTGTAACTCAGGCGCTGCTCGGCAAAGGGCTAGCTGAAGACGACGGTCTTCATGCCATTGATCAGAATACGCCGCTCCAGATGATAACGCACCGCGCGGGCCAGTACCTGGCTTTCCACATCGCGGCCGGCGGCCACCAGTTCATCGGACGTCATGGCGTGATCGACACGGATCACATCCTGCTCAATGATCGGACCTTCATCCAATTCCGGCGTCACATAATGCGCCGTGGCGCCGATCAGCTTCACGCCGCGATCATGGGCGCGGTGATAGGGACGGGCGCCTTTAAAGCTCGGCAGAAACGAATGATGGATATTGATCACCCGGCCTTCCAGCCGGCTGGAAAGCCCATCGGACAGGATCTGCATGTAGCGGGCCAGAACCACCAGATCGACCTGCTCACGCTCGATCAAGGCTTCCAGCTCAGCCTCTTGGGCGGGCTTGTTGTCCTTGTCGACCGGCATGTGGAGAAAGGGAATTCCTTCGCTCTCCACCCGCTTGCGCCAGGTCTCGTGGTTGGAAACGATGGCCACCAGCTCCATGGGCAACTGGCCGACCTGCCAGCGGTAGAGCAGATCGTTGAGGCAATGGCCGGTCTTGGAAACCATGACAATGACGCGCGGTTTGACCGAAACATCGCTCACCTGGAAGGCCATGTCATAGGCCGTGGCGACCGGCTCAAACGCGCGGCTGAACCCATCCGTCCCGTGACCGTTGGGCGGGGTCAGGCGGATGCGCATGAAGAACCCGCCGGACTTGTCGTCAAAGAACTGCGCGCTTTCCACGATGTTGCAGTCTTGTGCCGTGATCGAATTGCCGACGGCCCCGACAATGCCTTTGCGGTCCGGACAGGAGATGGTGAGGATCAGGTCGGACACGGTCGGCGAAGTCATGGGTACGCAGATACTTGGAACTGTTGTCGGGTTTAAACCGGGCTAGCCCAGCGTCGGCATGGTGAACTCAGGATCGGTCCGCATGCCGGTGGGCCAGCGCGCTGTAACCGTTTTAAGCCGCGTGTAAAAGCGAAAACCTTCCATCCCGTACATGCCATGGTCGCCAAACACCGAGGCTTTCCAGCCGCCAAAGGAGTGGAACGCCATCGGCACCGGGATCGGAACATTGACGCCGACCATGCCCACCTCAATGTCTTGGGCAAAGCTGCGCGCCACGTCGCCATCGCGGGTGAACACCGCAACGCCGTTGGCATAGGTGTGATTGTGGATGAGGTCGACGGCATCCTGATATGAGTTGCGGCGCACGACCGAAAGCACCGGCCCGAAAATTTCTTCCTTCCAGATCGTCATGTCGGGTTTCACATGGTCGATCAGCGTGCCGCCCATGTAGAAGCCGTTCTCATAACCTTGCTTGGACTGTTGGAAGCCGCGACCGTCGACAACGATTTTCGCGCCTTCGGCTTCGCCTTGGTCCACATAGCCCTTCACCTTGGCCAGATGCTCTTTGGTGACGACCGGGCCCATCTCGGCCGTGTTGTCGGTGGACGGGCCGATCTTCAATTCGGCGATTTTCGGCGCCAGTCTGTCGACCAGCGCATCGGCGACGGCGTCAGTGACCGGCACAGCGACGGAAATGGCCATGCAGCGCTCGCCTGCCGACCCGAAGGCTGCGCCCATCAGCGCCGAAGCCGCCATGTCCAGGTCAGCATCGGGCATGATCACCATATGGTTTTTCGCCCCGCCAAGCGCCTGCACGCGTTTGCCGTGCGCGGTGCCGGTCGAATAGATGTACTGCGCGATGGGCGTGGAACCTACGAACGAGACCGCCTTGATGTCGGGATGCTCAAGAACCGCATCAACAACTGGTTTGCCGCCATGCACCACGTTGAAGACGCCATCGGGCAGGCCTGCCTCTTTCAGCCATTTCGCCAGCAGAAGTGAGGCAGACGGATCCCGTTCTGAGGGTTTTAGGATAAACGTGTTGCCGGCGACGATGGCGACCGGAAACATCCACATGGGCACCATGGCGGGAAAATTGAACGGCGTGATGCCGGCCACCACGCCAAGCGGCTGGCGAATGCCATAGCTATCGACTCCGGTCCCCACGGCCTCGGAAAACTCGCCCTTCATCAGGTGCGGCGCGCCAACGGCAAATTCCACGACCTCGATGCCACGGGTCACCTCGCCGAGTGCATCATCGTGAGTCTTGCCGTGCTCGGCGGAGATGGCACGGGCCAGTTCGTCGGTGCGCTCCCAAAGGATCGATTTGAATCGATCAAGTATGCGCGAACGGCGCAGCGTTGGCGTCTTCACCCAGGCCGGAAGCGCGGCCTTGGCCGCATCGACAGCCGCCTGCACATCCGAAGCACCGCCCAACACCACCCGGCTTGGCGTTTCACCGGTCGCTGGGTTGAAGACCGGCTGATGGCCAGCCGCTGAGCCCTCGGTCAGCGAACCTGCGATATAGTGCTGAATCGTTTCCATGATGCCTCTCTCCCCGGTTTCCATTCGGCGACGCTCGTCGCGATTTTTGACCATTTGGTACACGTCAGTGCCGGTGCTGTGAAGCGGCGCGGCGCGCTTTTGAGCCAGCTGGCCCGACAGGGGCTCTGTTACGCATCCTGACACGATTTTGCAACCGGTTGCAAAATCTAGGAGCGATGACACTACCAGGTGATTTGCAGGACTGCTCCGTCGGTCCGCTCGACTAGAATGGCGCTGGACGACCGCACGATGCGCCGCACACCGCCGGCTGGATCGAGTGTTGTTAGGCGTGTGAGTTGTGGCGCGAAACTCATGGCCAAAAGCTGCTGCCGACGCGCATCGGGTACCAGCAGGTCCATCGCGCCGTCACCGTCAAAATCAGCGACGGCGGATAGGCGTTGCTCGCGCGCTCGAATCTCATGGTTGGAAAAGCCACTTTGCCGGGCAACAACGCGCATGCCGTTTGGGTCAAACGTGGCGAGCTTCAGCGTGCCGCCGATATGTGGCGTCTCGACAAACGCCACCTGCAGATCGCCACGCCCTAGAAAATCAGCAATGCCGGCAATGTTCAGCCAGCGATTGGATCGCCCGATAAACGGTGTGGCGCCAAGCTCGACGATCTGTTCGCCGCGCACGCCATAGATCGCAATCGATCCGCCCTGGCGGGTGGAGGCGCGAATGGTGATGATTTCGGTGCGCCCGTCGCCATCCAGGTCAGCTAGACGCGGCGTTCGGTCTTCAAACACCAGGCTGTCGGGCAAGATGAACTCATTCTGCGTTCCGTTTGCCAGCCGCACGCGAAATGCGCCCGCTTCGATGCCATCGCCAAGAATGGCATGTGCATAACGACCGGTTGGTCGGGTGTACCACGCTGCTTGCACGTCTCCTGAACCGGAGGCAACGCAGCCATCGGGTAAGCCTTCCGGGGCACGCCGACACCGCTCAACCAGGGCGGTGGGGGAGGTCGCGCCAAGCGAGGTGATCTGCCATTCCTGGGCGCTGGCCGGCCCAGCGAACACGCTCATGACCAGGGCTAACAGCCACTTCATACCAGCCATCCCAAAGTCAGAATGCCCCAAAATGTCATGAAGTAATGGGTGTGCTGGGTGCTCTTGTGCGAGACCCAATAGTGGAACCAGTTGCCGCCCACCAGAAACAGGCCCCAGATCAGAATGAAGCCGAGCACCGCCCAGCCGGCAAAGAGCTGCGCAGTGCCGACATCGACAGCCCCAAACACCGCCAATCCGAGCATGGCCGTACCAAAAACCAGACCGGCGGCGACCAGGGTCTCGAAGGCAACGATGAGCCGAAAGAGCCCAGTCTGCAAAGCCTCGGACGTCACACGATTGCGTTTCACCAGTTCGTAAACGCCTGGCATCTCTTCGGCGATGGCATCCATGGAAAACACGTCGCGCACCAGCGCCAAATTCACCTCCGGCGCGCGGATGTTTTCATAAGCACCGATCACCAGCCAACCGGCCAACAGGCCAACCAGAACGGTTTGGGCAACGAGGGTGAGAAGTTCCATGAAAACGGCCTTGTACGCGGATCAACACGCCGTAGTTTTCACGGGCGTTGAAGGCATGCAAGGCCATTTAACAAGCACCCATCAGGCTTCGGCGAGCAACCGGTCAGCGTTGGCGTGCAGATGTTCCACGAGCTTCGGGTCGAGCCCAAGGCGCGCAGCAAGCATCGCAAGGTAGCCTTTCTCGGCCGGTCCTTCTGGATCGACGGCGATGAGCGAGGCGGCATAAATCTCCACCTTGTGCTCTTCCGACGATGCCGTGGCGGCGATGGCACCAACGTCCAGCGGCTTGGCGAGTTCCTCTTCAATAAAGGCGCGCTGATCGCCTTCGATGGTGAGCTTGGAAAGTGCCTGACTAATGCGCGCGCGCTCTTCGGCGGTCACGTGGCCATCGGCTTTAGCAGCACCGATCATCGCGGCGATCAAAGACTGGCTAAGCCTTTCCTGCGCATCGCTATCGTTCGGCATAAAGCCAGTGCCGGAAGCGTCTTCAATGGGAAGCGGCGCGGCTGATCCGCCACCTGTTCCTGCCGAAGGGTTGGACGGCGGAGTGGCACCTGGCGCCTGGCCGGCTTGATAGTCTTTCCACGCCTTGTAGGCGAGGCCGCCAACAAGCGCGGCGCCCCCAACTTTTAGCGCACCGCCAGCAATCTTTCGGCCCTTTTTCCCACCTAGCAACAGCCCGGCCAGTCCGCCTGCTACTGCGCTGGTAGCCAAGCCGCCACGGCCAGAAAGCAGGCTATCAAGATTAAGCCCACCAGCGGCAACACCTTGTTGGGCTGGCGCGTCTTGCTGCCCGCCGCCGGCCTGGCCGGTCACGCTCGATAGGTCCACCTGGCCGAGAAATTGGTCAAGAAGGGCTTTGGCATCACGCATGGGGGTTCCTCTGGATCGCGGGTCGTGGATGAAACGTATCACCGCGATATGGCGATGCTGGGGACCGGTTCAAGATTGATCGACCTAGAGGATCCCACGCCTAAACCTAAGGCGCACACGTGAATCATGAGGGCCGGATGCAAACATTCAAGCGCTCGTCTCCGAAACGGACGACTTGTTTGGCGCGAGCATGACCGCAGGCAAAACGACAAGCACGGCAATCAGCGCCAAAGCAAAGACAACGATGCAAAGAATGCCGAAATAGGCAATCGTCGGCACCGCGCTGAACTGGCTGCCGAGCATGCCGAACGCGAGCACCACGGTGGTTGTCACCAACACGGGTGCTAGGTCGTCAAAGACCTGTCGCACACTCTGCGTATCGAAGGGCCTGTCACGAGGAGCGACCAGATGAAGCCGGTTGAGCACATGAACGGTGTCATCGACCGCGATCCCGAACGCGATGGTGAGCGCGATGGCGCTTGAGAACTGTAGGCCGTTTCCGCTGAGAAACAGCCAGGCACCGACACAGACGATGGGCAGGATGTTGGGCACCAGTGCCACCAGCCCATAAAGCGGGCTGCGAAACCACACCGCGACGAACAGCCCTGCAGCGAGAACGGCGACCGTGAAGCTGATATTAAGGTGACCGATCATGGTTAGGCTCGACGTTGATGACATCGTGAGCAGGCCGGTTGGGCGCCCGACCGCATCGGCGGGGACCTCCAAATCTTCCAAACGGTCCTGCAAGCGATCAAGCAAAATCTGGGTCGCCTGGGCGCCCTGGTCGGGCACATAAAGGCGGACAAGAGCCCAGGCGCCATCGCTTGAGACATAGCGCAGGCGCTGCGTCGGGCTGAGCCGGTCCAAGACGGTCTCAAGATCCTCAAGCGTCGCGCTCGCGACAGGCGCGCCAATCCAGGATGCGATATCCAACAAGGACGAGATTTTGCCATCGGGAACGGCAACCCGGGCTGCGTCGACAGCGCTTGCAACCCGCTGAAGGTCACCCTCGCCGGTCAGTCGAACGGGCAGATCGATAGCTGCCGTCGGCGTTATTGCGGCGTCTACTTGGCGCAGCGCCTGAAAGGCCTCGTTCTGCGGCGAGACATTTTCAAGGAACGTGTACTCCGGCCGCGCCTGACTGAAGAGGCCAAGCGCCGCGACGAGCACCACCAGTGAAACGGCCGCAACAGGGCGCGGGCGGCGCATCGCGAAGCGCCACATGCCGTGGCCCTGAAAGGCTGTGAACCTGCGAACAGGCGGGCGCGCAAGCAACGCCTCAAGGTGCATGGAGAGGACGGGCGTGCGGCTGGCGCCAAGGAAAACCAACGGGTGGGCAAGCAGTATGGCCAGAAGCGAGATTAGAGTCGCTGCAACACCGGACCAGCCAAGGCTGCGCACCAGTTCAGAGGGCGAGATCAGCAGGGCAGCAAAGGCAATGGCGGTTGTGAATGACGTAAGCGCGCAGGCCGGCGCAACCCGGACGGCAGCTTCCTTGATGGCGTCGGCAAGGTCTGCGTGCAGCGGCGCCTGGCGTCTAACCTCATAGGTCAGATGCAGGCTATCGCAGAGCGCGAGCACCAGGATGAGCACCGGAATGGCATTGGTGACAGTGTTGATCTCCAACCCCAGCCAGCCCATCGCGCCGAGCACCCAAAGCAGGGCCAAGGCCGCTGGCAGGCCAGTCAAAAGCGACAGCAGCACCGAGCGCAGCGCGATGATGCAGATGAGCGACCCGATGCCGATACCAATGGCGTTGAGCACCAAGAGATCGCGCAAGAGGCCGTCGATGACGATCTGCCGGATCGGCACCATACCGGTGATTGCGACATCCAGGTTTTGGTCGGCGTTGGAAAGGTCGGCGGTAAGCGCTTCAAGCTCAGTGATCGTTTCGCGCGCGCTTTCCAGATCGGCCTCGCCAGGCCGCAGGGTCACAAGGACGAGCGTCTGGCTCAGATCTTCGGAGACCAGGCGGTCACCACCAAGGGGATGGTCGCGCGCGCTCGCAAGCAGCGCTGGAAGATCGTCGGCGCCTGCCAAATCAAGCGGCAGCAAAGGCTGGGACGGCGACCCAGAAACCGGTGGGGAGCGCAGCGCAAACACCGAAACCGTGGAATCCACATGCGGTGCAAAGGCGGCATCCAGCGTGAAGCCGCGCACCGCTTCAAGCTGCGTGCCCATGAGTGCAGCGTCGGCACGAATGTTGACAGCAATATCGCCTTCTGCCGGGGTGAAACGCTCACGATTGAGGCTGAAATCCAGGAAGGCCTGCGTTTGCCCAGCGAATGCACTTTCCATGCCGTCGTCGAATCCGAGGCGCAGCAGACCGGCCACCGCAAGGGATGCCAGAACTGCCACGCACAGCGCCGCGGCCAGAGGGCGCTGGAGCGCCAGGAGAGGCAGAAATCGCATCGATCAGGTCAGCGCGAGGCGTCAGGAACGGCTCTCAACATGGCCCCTGGTTGGAAGCGCCGGTCGCAAGCCATCGGTGGCGTAGGCTCTTTCGGCCGCCGTGGCAAATCGGCGGTCCCAATCATCCAAAGATGGCCGTGCCAGATGATGGAAGAGCGGCGGCAGAAGCGCCACGAAGGCCATCAGGTTCGGTCCGAGCGGATAGGTCGGCGCCTGTGCCGTGACGTTAAGCGCCCAATAGCTTTTGGTACCATTGAGATGATGGGCGCAGTGGCGTGGCAGATTGAGCATGAAGCTTGAGGTCGCCACCCGTGACCACTCCCAAGAATGATCGGCGCGCACCGGCGTGCCCGGCACCCGGACCAAGCCGTAATGGCTGATATATTGAAACAGCTCCACGATCACCAAGCCGATGGCCGCCACGAGCAGAAATGCGAGTAGGCCCGGCAAGCCACCGAGCGCAAAGGCTGTCAGCATCCAGCCGGTGAGAACGCCATAGCCTTGAAAGGTCCGGTTGTAGATGAAGCGACCGATCGGCCCGTCCTTGCGCAGCCGTCGTTGCTCAAAGTGATGGGCGTTGATGAAAGTCCCTGAAACCGAGCGCACGAAATAGCGCCAGAAGCCTTCGCCGCGCCGGGCCGTCGCCGGGTCACAGTGAGTCCCGACATTGCGGTGGTGACCAAAAACATGCTCGATCGGCAGGCTGGGATGCAGCGCCAGCGCCAAGAAAAGCTGACCGAGAAATCGATGAACGGGGCGGTCGAGCCGGTGACAGAATTCGTGCGCCACATTGGCAACCGCAGCGATCAACATGCCGACGCCGAAGGCCCCGCCGATCAACGCCCAGTAAGGTTGGGCCTCAACCAAGCCGGCCAGAAAACCGGCTGAGGTGGAAAGTGTACCAAAGGTGAGGGCGACCATGCCGACCCAAAGGGCCATTACCACGACGATCAACGCCGAGGACAGGTAGAGCGGTCCGTCCTCAAACGGCATTGTGCGCTCAACGCCGTCGTAATTGGGCACGACCTCGTCAGCGACGCCGTTTAGCGCAAACACAATCGTCGGGACGAGCCAAAGAGCAAGGCCACCCAAACTGAGCGCCACAATCGCTATCGCCTGGATAACGGCCTGATAATAGTAGCGGAGCCAAGTCATCGAGCACCCCCGAACCTGCTGCAATGGCCACACCCGAGAACCTTAGCCGGTTCAAAGGGGATGCGGCAATCGATTAGCCTGTTCTTATGGCTGGGCGGGGGCGAGACCGGTTGCCTTTTGTCAACGTCCTTAACTCAGCCGGCATGCTGCGCCCTGCGAACCATCGGTGGTTCGACGATGTGATCTCACGATCTCTAAAGAACAGGATAGAAAGTCTGGCGCGTTGAGCTGTCTTGGAGATGTCATCATCTTGGTCTTAGGCTGACCTTTTGCGGAGGTTCTGATGTCGATCAAGATCACTACCTGGAACATCGCCTGGATGCACAAGATGCTGCACGGCATGGAGCGAACCATGCTTGGACGGGTGATCACTGAGCCAACAGAGAAAGAAATTCTCGCCAAGCAACGTGCGCAGATCGCCCGCCAAATCGAACTCATGAATCCCGATATTCTGTGTATTCAGGAAGGACCATCGGTGAAGGCGCTCGATAAGCTTGTCACGTTCTGTGAGGAAGATCTTGGCGACACATGGCGCCTTGTTCCACGCGCTGACGATGGTGACTATAAGGCGCGTGGCAGTCAATCGATCTGTTTCATGGTGAAGACTGATCGCTGGGACGAGCTTCAGCCGACGATCCTGCCGCGCGACAACTGGATTGCGGCGACCGAGCAGGAAAGCCGGGTTGATGTTGGCGCAACCGATTCAGGCGAACACAAGGACACCTGGCCGATCGACAATCCGCTTTGGATGGAACGGCGAAAAACAGCTCGCATCGAAGAGGAATTGCGTGCTGAGCTTGAGGCCGAGGATGATGCTGACGATGAAGAGGACAGTCTCGACATTCCAGACGGCGATCACACCCATTATCGCTGGCCGCAGGTTCTCACCTGCACCCGCGATGGTCATCAGTTTGACGTCATCGGCGCCCATCTGAAATCGAAATATGTCGCGCGGGACTCGATTGTGCGCGCCGTTGCCCGACTAAAGAAAAAGCCGAGGAAATCACGAAGCGACCGGCGCCGCATCCGTGATTTCGAGCTTCTGGCGATCAACGCCCGGATGAAGATCTCGACCGAGGCGACCAACATTCGCTACTTCATCGACAATAGGTTCCGCAACGAGCCGAACCCGGCGGTCCTTCTGGTCGGCGACCTGAACGACGGGATCGGCAAGGAGTATTTCGAGCGGCGCTATCTGCTGCACGATCTTGTTTCGAACCTCCAGGGCGATGTGTTCTTCGCCAATCGGTTCCTCAACCATGCACTGTTTGATTATTCACCGGCGGGCGAGCAGAACATGCGCTGGTCGGCCGAGTTCGATGATGTCTGGGACCCGCACCGCTCCGATCGCATATTGCTCGACCACATCATGTTCACCCAAGGGGTGGTCGGCGCCGACGCGTTTCACAACACCGGGATGCGCGTGCGGTCCAAGGCTGGCTTCGTTGAGCACAAGCATCATGTGGCCGCCAACCGTGTGTTCAAGCCCGGTGAGGGCGAAACCAGCGACCATCGACCTGTCTCAGTGATCGTCGATACGTCGGATGATCCGATTACGTGATCCGGAGCTGGGTAGAACTCTTGTTGCTCTGTGCCTTTGGCGCAAGCGCGGGCGGAACGAACGGAGCAGGAGAAACCAAGCGGTTGGTCCGAAGGACCAGATCAGGGGCAACCATGCGGTTGTTCTGAAAGAACGGCGCGGGGAAGATATGGTGCCCAGGGGCGGGTTCGAACCACCGACACCGCGATTTTCAGTCGCGTGCTCTACCAACTGAGCTACCTGGGCGCGCGATGGAGGCAGAGCTAAGGCGCCGCTGCGGTGCATCACGAAGCGGCCTTATAGGCAATGGCCCGGGTCAGCGCAAGACGCCTGTGATCAACATTTCCGGCCAAGAAAAAACCGCCGCGCCGGGGGCGCGGCGGCGTGGTGATGTTGGTCTGGATATGCGCCTAGGCGGCGCGCACATTGCGTAGGAAGTCCCCCACGCTTTCGCGCAACCGTTCGGCTTCTGAGGCCAGTTGCGACGAGGCGCTGAGCACTTCACTGGCCGCCTGGCCTGTTTCTTGAACAGCGGTCGAAACCTCGGTGATGTTCGAAGAAACCTCGCGCGTTCCATCGGCCGCCTGCTGTGTGTTGCGAGCGATTTCCTGTGTCGCTGAATGCTGTTCTTCCACCGCCGCCGCGATCGAGGAGGAGGTGCTGTTCAGGTCCTGGATCATGCCGCCAATCTTGTCGATGGCATCGACAACTGCGTCGGTGTCGCTCTGCATACCGGTGATCTGGGCGGAAATCTCCTCGGTCGCCTTGGCCGTCTGGTTGGCAAGGCTCTTCACCTCACTGGCCACGACGGCAAAGCCTTTGCCGGCTTCGCCAGCGCGCGCCGCCTCAATGGTCGCGTTAAGCGCCAGGAGGTTGGTCTGTTCGGCAATGTCGGAGATCATGGAGATGACATCGCCGATCGTCTGGGCACTGGTTGAGAGCTTGGCCACTGTTGTCGTGGTGTGCTCGGCGCCGCGCGCCGCCTCGTCGGTTTTCGAAGCTGACTGGCCGATGCGTTCGGAAACTTCCGACAAGGAGTTGGTCATCTCTTCGGATGCAGCAGCGACAGTTTCCACGTTGGTGGAGGCTTCTTCGGAGGCGGCTGCCACGGCGGTTGAGCGTTCGCCGGCACGGCCTGCCGCTTCGGAAAGCGCGTTCGACAGGCTCACCATCTGCTCAGCCGCGCTCGAAACCGCCGACACCACGCCATTGACATTGGCTTCAAACGTGTCGGCCATCTCATTCATCGTCCGGCGTTTTTCGTCTGCTGCTAAGCGGATCTGTTCTTCCTGATCAGCTTCGAGACGGATTTTTTCCCGGCCATTCTCCTGGAACACGAGGAGCGCGCGGGCCATGTCACCCAACTCGTCCTTGCGATCTGCGCTTTCGATGGTGATATCGAGGCGACCATCAGCCAAATCGGTCATGCTAGCCACCACATTGGCGATCGACCGAGCGATCAGACGACCAATGAAGAAGGCTGCCGCACCACCCAGAAGCACCGCTACCAACGCAATGATCATCGTGGTGCGACCAACACTGGCAACTTCGGCTGCTGCGCGAGGGCCAACGGTGTTCTGCGTGTCAACCACAGTTTGTAGGGCTTCGGTGTAGCCCGCGGCCAATTGCGGCCCGATGGTGTCGAGCTGGTCGGAAAGGATGTTATTGCGCTGGACGATGATCTCCGTGATCGCAACGAACAGGCGTTGAAACTCATCGGCGTGCGCCTGGTACTGTTCTAGAAGATCGGCAAGCGACGAACCGCGCGTAAAGCGCTCCAACGACTGCGCAGAGGCGTCGGCAAGAGCAAGCTCTTCGAGCGTGCGTTCTTGATCTGAAGGCCGGTTCTCCAGAAGGTACTTCTCGCCATAATATCGGGCGAGCATCAGATGCTGTTGCACGACACCTGCGATGTAAGCCGCATCCGCGTTGCTTCCATTGAAAGCCTCACCCATCAGTTCGCTCATGACCGAACGTGCGTCTCGACCACTTGCGTTGAGCATCGGCACCAGTTCATTGCGCTGTCCTTGAGCGGCCACGACTTGGTCGAAACCAGCCTCATAGGCGTTCAGCAATCCCGATAGGTTGACAATCCGCTGTGCCTGCGTGTCGTCGACCATGAAGTCGGCCAATTCGTTCTTGAGAACGCCCAGCGCCGCGACACCCTGATGAACCTGATCGGCAAACTCTGGGCTGTTGTTGATGCGGTATTGCATCACGCCCAACCGAATTGAGAGCAGATTTTGGGCAGCTTCGTTGACCAACAGGCTTTCGCGGGCTGCCTGTCGGTAATCAGTAAAGTCGTGACCAATCGTGTTGGTGCCGCGTAGCGATACCAAGGACAAGACGATCAAAAGGGCAAGGACCAATCCAAACCCGGCAAAGATCATCTGTTTAAGCGAAAGAACCTTGTTCATTGCAATCATCCCCCATTGCATAAGCAGTCAATAACGCAACCTATGCGTGTCGTGACGGCGACCATGCGGGGAGTAAGGCTAAGAACTGGTTAATTACGTACGTATAATCCCGTCAATGGCGGGTTGTTCCAGTTGGGAAATTATTGTTCGCATTTTCCGCGAAGTCCGGATTTTCAGTACCTTCGCTGTCATCATCCACCGTCCCTGGGATGGAATAGCCGTCGCTCAACCATCGGTTGAGGTCAACGTCCTTGCAGCGTGCTGAGCAGAAGGGCGCATGGTCTTTGACCATCGGTTTGCCGCATACCGGGCAGTCCTTGCTTGCGGGGCCCGTACTCATGCCGCGCCTTCCAGCGTTGCGCGATACATCATGCCGATTGTGCCTCAGGCGCGGTCTCCTGCCAGGCATCGATTACAGGCAATCCGTTTCCGGTGAGCATTTGCGCGGTCTCATAAAGCGGAAGGCCTACCACGCCGCTATAGGAACCGACCAACTGCACGACGAAGGCGCCGGCGCTGCCCTGGATGGCGTAGCCGCCGGCTTTGCCGTCCCATTCCATGGTGGTGAGATACGCGGCAACATCCGCACGCGAGAGGCGCTTGAACCGAACCCGCGTCTCCACCAGGCGGCTGTGCAAATTCTCTTTGGTGTCGACCAGCGCAATTGCCGTATAGACCCGGTGGGCGCGACCGGACAAAAGCTCAAGACAGCGCTGCGCTTGTTCGCGTGTTTCGGCTTTCGGCAGGATACGCCGTCCGACCGCGACAACCGTGTCGGCGGCCAGCACCAGCGCGCCACGAAAATCATCCTCAACCGCCATCCGCCGCTGTGCGGTCAGCGCCTTGGTGCGCGCCAGCCGTACTGCCAGATTGCGCGGCAGTTCCATCCGCTGCGGCGCCTCATCCACATAAGCCGGCTCCAACCGATCCGGGATCAGCCCGATCTGTTCAAGCATCGACAATCGGCGTGGCGAGGCCGAGGCAAGCACGAGTTTGGGGCGTGAGGTTTGCGAAAGCGACAGCACGAGGTGGCGATCCTGTGTGGGTGGTCACGGCCAAACCCCAGTTGTGGCGGCCTGGTTCGTTTGGCGCAGCAGCCAGCTATTTGTAGCGATAGGTGATGCGACCCTTGGTCAGGTCATAGGGCGTCATTTCGACAAGCACTTTGTCGCCGGCAAGCACGCGAATGCGGTTCTTGCGCATACGGCCAGCGGTATGGGCGACGATTTCATGGTCGTTTTCAAGCTTAACGCGAAACGTCGCGTTGGGCAGGAGTTCGGTGACGACACCGGGAAACTCCAAAACTTCTTCTTTGGTCATACGGTTCCTGTTTGTGAGGTGGGCAAGCCGGGCCATGTGCCCTGCCAGGGCGCACGGCGCGACGCCCGTCAACATGCGTTGGTGCGGGGCGATGTAGCCGAAAAGCGGCAACAAGTGAAGGCTTTGCGCCTGCAAGGCTGCAGGCTGGTTTGCGGTTGGCTTTGCGTTGGGTTGCGATTGGCGTCCGACTGGCAGCCGTCTAATCCTGCACAAACCGTTTTTTGATGCGCAGGGCCAAACCATCGCGCATGGCGCGATAAGCCTCTAAGATGTGCTCGCGCGAGCCCTGAACAAGGGTTGGGTCGACCGTTGGCCAATATTCAACCTCGACCGCCTGGTCGCGCGTCATCTCCAAGGCGCGGTGATGGGCCTCTGGCGCCAGTGTGATGATGAGGTCGAAAAAACTGTCTTCGATATCTTCAAATGTCCGTGGACGGTGTTTGGCAAGATCGAGCCCCATCTCATCCATGATCGCGACCGTGAACGGATCGGGTTCGCCAGCCCGGACCCCGGCCGATTGAATGTAGAACTTGCCCGGCACCAAATGCTTGGCCAGCAATTCGGCAACCGGTGAGCGCACAGCGTTCATCGAACAGGCGAACAGAACAGAGCCGGGCATGGTTTGGCCCGGCATGGTTTGGCCCGGCGAACCTGGAGGCAGGTCGGGAGAGGGACCGCCGGGCGCATCCTCGACCACCGGTCGGCCTCAGCCTTTCCAGTGCAACACGCAGACGAGCGTAAAAAGCCTCCGCGCGGTCTCAAAATCGATCTCGATCTTGCCCTCAAGGCGCTCCATCAAAAGTGTCGAACCATCATTGTGCAGCCCGCGCCGACCCATATCGATGGCCTCAATCTGACTGGGGCTGGCCGTTTTGATCGCCTCATAATAGCTGTCGCAGATAAGGTGATAGTCTTTCACCGCGCGCCGCAACGGCGACAGCGCCAGCATGTGCGCCGCCACCGGTTCGCCGGATGCAGCTTCGCGCACATCAAACACCAAACGACGCTCCACAACCGCAAGGTTCAGGCTGTAGGGGCCGCGTTCATGGCCTGGCAACGCGAAGGAATTTTCCTCGATAAGATCGTGGATCGCGACCTGTCGTTCATGATCGATGCTTGGGCTCGACCGGCCGATGGACACCTCATCAATGTTCACTGAAACAAGCCGGTTTGGGCCTTGTTCAGACGCATCGCTTTTGGGTGTGGTGAGGCCGGATTCGGGTAGCATGACGTCCTCTTAACGGCCTTTGTGCGCAGTCATTGATGATCGGCCGAGGATGGTGCTCGCTCGCCGGACTTAGGCCTGGTTGGAGCGTATGGCAACGGAACGGGCATGCGCCGTCAACCCCTCCGTCCGCGCCAGAGTTTGTGCCGCCGGACCGAGTTTGGCCAGCGCGTCGGGTGTGCAGGAGAGCACTGAGGTGCGCTTGATGAAATCCATCACCGAAAGGCCGGAGGAGAACCGGGCTGACCGCGCAGTTGGCAACACATGGTTGGAGCCACCGACATAATCGCCAATAGCTTCGGGCGTGTGGTGGCCAAGGAAGATGGCACCGGCGTGGCGGATGCCGTCCATCATGCCCTCAGGGTCATCGACCGCAAGTTCCAAATGTTCAGCGGCGATTCGATTGGCCAGCGCGACCGCTTCCTCGCGGTCATCGGCACGAATGATGGCGCCATAGTCACGCCAGCTGACGCTCGCAATGGGCCGCCGTGGCAGCTCGACGACCTGCGCGCTGACGGCCAAAGCAATCGCATCACCAAGATCATCGTCAAGCGTGATGACGATCGATTGTGCCGCTTCATCATGTTCGGCCTGTGCCAACAGATCCGCGGCCACCCATTGCGGGTTGGCGGTTTCATCGGCGATCACCAGCACTTCTGAAGGGCCGGCGATCATATCGATGCCGACCGTGCCGAACACCGCGCGTTTGGCGGCAGCTACATAAGCGTTGCCGGGCCCGACAATCTTGGCCACCGGGGCGATGGTGTCGGTGCCATAGGCGAGTGCGGCAATCGCCTGCGCGCCACCGATCCGATAGACTTCATCAACGCCGGCGCGTTTGGCTGCGGCAAGCACCGCCGGGTTGGTTTCGCCGTCTGGCATTGGCACGACCATGACGACGCGTTCGACACCGGCCACCTTGGCGGGGATGGCATTCATCAGCACCGAGGATGGGTAGCTCGCCGTGCCGCCTGGCACGTATAGCCCGACGGCATCGATTGGCGTCCAACGCGAGGCCAGCGAAACGCCAAGTGAATCCGTGTAACTGTCATCTTTCGGCATTTGCCGTGTGTGGTGCGCTTCGATACGCTGCGCCGCCAGATCAAGCGCCGCGCGCACATCGACGGCCACATCGTCGGCAGCGGCTTCCAACTCATCCTCGCTCACCCTTATTGTGTCGGGCGTGAGGGCAAGACGATCAAACTGCTCGGTCAGCGCGCAAACAGCCTCGTCGCCGCGCGCGCGCACATCGGCGAGAATTGTATCAACCGCTTCGCGCACATCGGCCGCTTCTTCGCGCTTGGCACCAAGAAGGGCAGCAAAGTCGGATTCGAACGTGTCATCGCGCGTGTCGAGGCGCTGGGCCATGAGGCAGTCTCACAAATCAAGTGGTCAGGTAGGGTTCTGGCCTGGAGGCCGGATCCTAAGCGTCGGCCAAAGCGTCGCTATCGGGATGCTGCGGCAGAGCGTCTGTCGTCCATGCACCGCCAAGATCAGCCATGGCAAGCTCCAAACACTCAACATGAAGTCGCACCGTGGCGCCGCCAGCAAAGGCAAACGTGACCGTGCCTGCCGGATCATCGGATGCTTCAAAGGCGATGGAAAGCAGCTCCAGCACGTCATCGGGACGGCTGAGATCAAGGCCCGCCAGCTCTGCCTTCAAGCTCCGCGTCACCTGTAAGCCAGTGCGCCGGCGTTCATAGGGTGGCTTGTCGCGCTCCGCATTCACCTCCCAGGCGAACCGGTTGGCGACCATCGCGAAACGCTTCTCGCCTGGCAGATACGTCATTTCGCCGGTCTTCACGATCGCGTCCTGCATGGCGGCTGAAACAACTGCCAAATCCTCGTTGTCGAAGGCGGTAAGCTTCAGAAGCTGGGGGGTGTCAGTCATCGGTGGTTAGGCCGCCAAACGTTCGATCTCTGCGCCGCAGGCGGAAAGCTTTTCTTCCAAATTGTCGAAGCCCCGATCCAAATGATAGACGCGGCCGACTGTGGTTTCACCTTGGGCCGCAAGCCCGGCGATCACCAGCGAGACCGATGCACGCAAATCGGTCGCCATCACCTCAGCACCGGTCAAAAACGGTTGGCCTTCGACATAGGCGTTTTGGCCATCCAGGCGAATATTGGCGCCAAGCCGCGCCAGTTCGGCCACATGCATGAAACGGTTTTCAAAGATCGTTTCTTTGATCGTCGACGTGCCCTGCGCCATGGTCATCAGCGCCATCAGTTGCGCCTGTAGATCGGTCGGAAAGCCAGGAAAAGGCTCTGTCGTCACGTCGACCGGCATGATGCCATTGCCATTGCGTGAAATGGTCAGACTATCTTTCTCGCGGGTTATCGAAACGCCGGCCTCTTCCAGTGTGTCGAGCGCTGCGCCCAGATGTTCCGCGCGCGTGCCAGTGAGCGTCACCTTGCCGCCGGTTATCGCCACGGCCATGGCGTAGGTGCCCGTTTCGATGCGGTCGGGCACCACCGAATGTTCCGCGCCGTGCAGCACATCAACGCCCTGTATGTGGATGGTCGAGGTTCCGGCGCCTTCGATTTTGGCGCCCATGGCGTTGAGGCAGGTTGCGACATCGACGACTTCGGGCTCGCGGGCGGCGTTTTCAATCACGCTTTCGCCTTTGGCCAGCGCCGCCGCCATCATAGCCACATGGGTGGCGCCGACAGAGACTCTTGGAAAGGCGATGCGGTTGCCGATGAGCCCCTTGCGGGCTTCGGCGATGGCATAACCCTGCTCGATCTCGATGTCAGCGCCGAGCGAGGACAACGCGTCGAGGAAGAAATCAACGGGACGTGTGCCTATGGCACAACCGCCAGGCAGTGACACACGCGCCTCGCCCATGCGGGCTAAGACCGGTCCGATCACCCAGAAGCTCGCCCGCATCCGGCGCACCAGATCATAAGGCGCCGTCGTATCGACAATTTCTTTGGCGGTGAGGTTCACCGTCGACCCGAAGGCCCGCTTGGCGCCAGGGCGACGACCGGCCACGGCATAGTCCACGCCATGATTGCCGAGAATGCGCGACAGCGTCACCACATCTTGCAAATTCGGGACATTGTGCAGCGTCAGGGTTTCGGCTGTGGCCAGGCTCGCGATCATCAACGGCAATGTGGCGTTCTTTGCGCCGGAGATCGGGATGGTGCCGTTCAGCGTGTTGCCGCCGACGATGCGGATCTTGTCCATGGTGAGCTCTCTTTTAACAAGCAAGCCGCTCGTTTACGGCCAATCGGGGCAAGACACAAGAAACCGGGCATCAACAAGGCGGACTGACCGGAACGAGAGTAAATGGCTGGGGCGTTTAGCTTTGCCCGTCTTTCAACCGATCAAACACCGAGGGCTCTTTTTTGCCGACCGCCTTGCCACCGCGCCGGGCGCCCGCCTGCTGTTTGCGCTTGGCCAGATTGGCGCGTAGCGCCGCCGCTCGCGGGTCATCGTCGTCTTTGGACTCGCCCGAGGCGTTCGCTGGCTTTTGGGATGTATCCTTCATCGCGTCCAACCGTTCTGTTGGTTTGGCATCAAGGTATAGGGACGCCCGAAGTCCTCGCCAAGATCGCTTGCCCAATGCAACCCTGATACAGCCCGTAGTCGGATGCGAAAGTGTCTTGACCGGCCCCCTTGCACGCCCGTATGGGCTGTGGCATCACGCGCGCCTTGATAAATGCTGCCGTAGCTCAGGGGTAGAGCACTCCCTTGGTAAGGGAGAGGTCGAGAGTTCAAATCTCTCCGGCAGCACCATTGCTATCCCACTTCCTCTGAAGACAGTTGCCTGCCAAACCGAGCATCAAGGGAGCACGCGGCATTGCGCGTATTGGACCCGTTAACTCCGGCTTGCTATGCACACCGGCACGCACACCAATTTCCGGGCCGATTTCATGACAAGCATTCGACTGCACAAGGGCGATTTGCCCTCGCTGGACGCCTATGGCCACCAGATCGCCATCGACACCGAAGCGATGGGGCTGCATCCGCATCGCGATCGCCTCTGTGTGGTGCAGCTTTCGCCCGGCGATGGGTCCGCTGACGTGGTTCAGATCGCCAAGGGCCAGACATCGGCACCCAATCTTGAGGCACTGCTGGCCGATCCGGCGCGCACCAAGATCTTCCACTACGCCCGCTTTGATGTGGCGCTGCTGTTTCAATCGTTCGGCGTCATGACAACGCCCGTTTTCTGCACCAAGATCGCCTCTCGACTGACCCGGACCTACACCGATCAGCATGGTCTGAAGTCGATTTCCAAGGAGCTTTTGGGCGTGGACATGTCCAAACAACAGCAATCAAGCGACTGGGGTGCGGAGACCTTGACCGAGGCCCAGCAAGCCTATGCAGCCTCCGATGTGCTGCATCTGCACGCGCTGAAGGCCAAACTCGACGAGTTGCTCGACCGGGAAGAGCGCCGTGCGCTTGCCGAAGCATCGTTCGCCTACCTTCCGACACGCGCCAAACTCGATCTGTTGGGGTGGGGTGACAGCGATATCTTCGCCCACTCGTGAACGCGTCACCGCGCCCGAAAACCGGGCCGATGCTTTCACCGCCGCGCGGCGCCACTCAGCCAGAGTGCGCGCTTTGCGCCTACTTGTGCCTGCCGCCGGCGTGGTCAGTGTGGTCGTGGTGCTTGCTGGCTGGTGGTACTCCACGGCGACCATTCCAGAGCTTACAATCACCGATGTGACGGTAACTGATGAAGGCATCGCGATGGACGCGCCGGTGCTTCGCGGCGAGGATGATGACGGCCGACCTTATGAGTTGCGCGCCGCCGAGGCGTTTCAATCGCTATCGGTGAACCCGGTGATCACGATGCGCCAGCTCGAAGGCGAGATGACCCTTGATGACGATGAGCAAGCCTTCATCGTCGCGCCTCAGGCACGGTTTGATAGCGAAACGCAGCTTATGGTGTTTGAAGAAGGCGGCGTGGAATTGCGCCTTTCCTCCGGTGGCCAGGCCTTTTTGGGCGTCAGTGAAGTCAATCTTGAAAACGGCACATTGCGCTCACAAGAGCCGGTGCGGATCGCCAACAATGAAGTCACACTCGATGCTGGCGGCGTTCAAGGATTTGACGGCGGTGAACGGCTCCTGTTTACCGATGGCGTGCGTATGGTGTTCACACCGGCGCAAGACGGTGCGTCGGATGGGGCGCAGGACGGGACGTGAGTATGCGCATCGCTGGCTTAGTTTGGTTGGCCTTGATGGCTTTCGCTGCGATTGCACTGGGCGCCAACCTGGCCCATGCGCAAACGCTCGCCGACGGCTTGAGCGGCTTTTCCCAGGAATCCGACGATCCCATCGAGATCGAGGCCGACAATCTTGAAGTGCTCGACGCGCAAAACGTAGCAATCTTCCGCGGCAACGTTGAAGTTGTTCAGGGCACGGCGACTCTGCGGACACGCGAATTGCGCGTGCATTACCAGTCTGGCGAAGATGGCGCGATTGGGCCGACCAGCAACCAAGGCCTGCGTCTGCTCGAAGCGATAGGCGCTGTCGAAATCCGCTCCGAAGACCAGTACGCATCTGGCGATCAAGCGCGTTTCGATTTTGTCACGGAGATCATCACGCTGACGGGAAGCGTTGTTCTGCAGCAAGGCGAGAACTTGGTGCGCGGGCAGGAATTGGTGGTCGATTTGACGACGCGGGAAAGCCGCTTGGACTCCGGCTCACGGCGCGTCACCGGTGTGTTTTCGCCGGGTGGGGGGCAATAGGCGCACCATGCGTTTGGTCAATCAGTCTCTTGCCAAACTCGGGCGCACGCTCGATGGGTTTTCCGACCCGTCGGCGATGCTTGTACGCTGGGGAATTTTGCGTCCACGCGATCCGCTTGACCGGCTCAGCCATGACTTTGACAGACTGATTGGGCAAACAGCCAATCCCGTGGCCGATAGAAGTGCCAACGGACGTACCAATGGGGGCAAGAACGGGACCGATTTGGTCGACGAGGATGCCTTGCCGTTTGAGCCCTACGAAGTCTACGAACACCCGGTTATTGGCGATGCCTTGGTCGTTCAGGGCCTGAGAAAGGCTTACAAGGGCCGCGTTGTGGTGCGTGACGCCGGGCTGACCGTCAAGCGCGGCGAAGCCGTTGGTCTGCTTGGACCGAACGGTGCCGGCAAGACGACGATCTTCTATATGATCACCGGTCTGGTTCTGCCCGATGCGGGGCAGATCCATCTTGATGGAAATGAGATCACCAAGCTGCCCATGTATCAGCGGGCGCGCCTGGGCATTGGCTATCTGCCACAGGAAGCCTCGATCTTCCGCGGCATGACGGTCGAAGAGAACATCATGGCCGTGCTCGAACTGGTTGAGGCGGACGCCGACAAGCGCCAGGCCGATCTGGAATCCCTGCTTGATGAATTTCAGATCAAAGCACTGCGGAATACGCCGTCCATCGCCTTGTCGGGTGGTGAGCGCCGACGCTGTGAGATCGCACGGGCGCTAGCGTCCCGCCCGGCCTTCATTTTGCTAGACGAGCCCTTTGCCGGCGTCGATCCGATCGCCGTCAACGACATTCGTGCCTTGGTCCGTCATCTGACGACGCGCGGCATCGGTGTTTTGATCACAGATCACAATGTGCGCGAAACGCTCAGCCTGATCGACCGTGCGACGATCATCCATTCTGGCACGGTGCTCACCGAAGGCACACCGGATGCGATCGTCTCCAACGCGGAAGCCCGCCGGCTCTATTTGGGCGAAAGTTTCTCGCTTTAACCGGCAACATTTAAGGCCTGTCAACCTCTCCTAACTCCTGCTTGGCATGAGGCTTGCTTGCCCATGGCGAAGCAGTTTACATCGGCGCATGGGTATGTCGCCGAAACTCGTCCTGCGCCAAAGCCAATCGCTGCAGATCACGCCGCAGTTGATGCAGGCGATCAAGCTGCTTCAGCTTTCTTCGCTGGAGCTTTCGGCATTTGTTGAGCGCGAACTTGTGCAGAACCCCTTGTTGGAACGCGATGACGCCAGCGAGGACGTCCAAGATCCAATTCCAAGCGACGATGGCCCTGACTTGGCTCGGGACGATGAGCGCCCCGATTGGACGTCCGATCAGTTGGAAACCAGTGCCCAGACGGTTGCCGACAATCTCGATACTGCCGCTGACAATGTCTTTCCCGAAGACGCGCCTGTCGGTCCGCTGACGCCAAGTCTCGCCCTTCCGGGTGGCAATGGGGCGGCGCTGGAAGATCGTCCCGACATCGACGCATTTGTCACGCGCGAGACGTCTTTGCATGAGCATCTGAGTGAACAAATGACCATGGCGATCACCGCGCCCGAGGAACGCCTGATTGCCCGCATGCTGATCGATGCCATTGACGAAAACGGCTATCTGCAGGCAACGCCTGACGAGGTCGCAGAGCGGCTTGGCGCGAGCGTCCAAATGGTCGAGGCGGTGCTTGGCGTCATTCAGGGCTTTGATCCGGTGGGCGTCGGCGCGCGCTCATTGGCCGAATGCTTGGCGCTGCAATTGCTCGAGAAGAACCGTTTCGACCCCGCCATGAAGGCACTGCTCGACCATTTGGAGCTGGCGGCAAAACGCGATTTCGCCGGCCTGAGGCGCAAATGCGGCGTCGATGTCGACGACATCACCGAGATGCTGTCGGAACTTCGCGCCCTTGATCCCAAGCCAGGCCGTGGCTTTTCCAGCAGCCCAGTTGAGACCGTCATTCCGGACATCTTTGTGCGCGAAGAGCAAGGCGGCACTTGGGGCGTGGAACTCAATCCGGAGACCATGCCGAGGGTCCTGGTCAACCGCACCTACTATGCGCAGATCGACCGGGCGACGCTCTCGGTTGACGAAAAGAGCTATCTGTCTGAGCAGCTTCAATCGGCAAGCTGGTTGGTGAAAAGCTTGGACCAACGCGCCCGCACCATGGTCAAGGTTGGCAAAGAGATTGTGCGTCAGCAGGATGGCTTTTTCGCGCGCGGCGTCGATCATTTGAAGCCGCTGACACTGCGTCAGGTTGCCGAAGCGATTGAGATGCACGAGTCGACCGTCAGCCGGGTGACGTCCAACAAATACATCGCCACGCCGCGCGGCGTTTTCGAGCTGAAATACTTCTTCACCGCCGCCATCCAGTCCGCCGATGGAGGCGATGCGCATGCTGCTGAGGCCGTGCGTCAACGGATCAAAAAACTGATCGACGCTGAAGACCCCAAAAAGGTGCTTTCCGATGATCAGTTGGTCAGAGCGCTGAAAGATGATGGCGTTGATATCGCCCGTCGCACCGTGGCGAAATATCGCGAGTCGATGCGCATATCATCGTCCGTTCAGCGCCGCCGGGAAAAACGCGCCGCCATGCCGGCCTAACGCTCGATTGCCGATCATGGCCAACCCATCACTGGTGGATGGGTGCGCTGGCAACACACCTTATGGGGGCTTGGCGAAGGGCGCACCGCGTGTCAGCCTGCTTTTCCAAGAACCCACGGCAAAATGCGCTGATTGCGCGTTTTTCGAAGAAGGAGGATGGCCATGAGCCTGCGAATCACCGGGAAAAACATGGATATCGGCACCGCCCTGCGCGGGCATGTGGAAGACAAGCTCTCCGACGCCGTGGCAAAGTACTTCTCCGGCGGTTACTCAGGCCATGTCACCATGGAGCGCGAGGGCTCGGGTTTTCGCACCGATTGTTCCATCCACCTTGATTCGGGCGCGATCATGCAATCGACCGGTCTGTCGGTCGATCCACACCAAAGCGCTGACCAAGCCTCGGCCCGATTGGAAAAACGTTTGCGTCGTTACAAGCGCCGCCTAAAAGATCATCATCAGGACAAATCAGAACGCGCCGCGATGGCGGCAGCGAGCTACGTGACCTTCGCCAGCCCTGATGAAGACGAGGAGCCTTCGGAGGACTTTGCCCCGACAGTCGTTGCGGAAACAGAGACCGAAGTGAAGACGCTGACGGTCGCCAGCGCAGTGCTTGATCTTGATTTTTCCGGCGCGCCCTTGGTCATGTTCAAGAACGCCGCGACTGGCCAAATCAACGTCGTCTACCGGCGCAATGATGGAAATATAGGCTGGATTGATCCCGCCGCGTAGGGTAACGCGACGCCCTGAAACGTTTTTCTCACGCGCCTCGTCACCTTGAACTGCGATCACCCGATCGCTTGGTGCGGCGCGGATGGAGCCATTATGGGTATGGACTTAAGCGATCTGGTCGCGCCGGACGGTGTGATCGCCTCGCTCAAAGCAACGTCGAAGAAACAGGCCCTTCAGATGCTGTCGGCCAAAGCCGCATCGCTGACCGGTCTTGCCGAGCGCGACATCTTCACCACGCTGTTGGAACGCGAACGGCTTGGCTCGACAGGCGTTGGGCATGGTGTGGCGATCCCACATGGCAAACTGCCCGGGCTGGACGGTGTAGTTGGCCTGTTCGCCCGCGCCCACAACCCGCTCGACTTTGAGGCGCTCGACGACCAGCCGGTTGATCTGCTCTTCGTGCTCTTAGCGCCAGAAGGTTCTGGCGCCGATCATCTGAAGGCCTTGGCACGCATTGCCCGCGTACTGCGCGATGAAGTTCTGGCCGAGAAGATCCGATCCACAGATCATGCCACGGGCATCTACGCGGTATTGACCGGCGGCGCGCAATCAGACGCCGCCTAGGGCGTCGACGTCTGGGGCTCCGCCTCCCCGAAGCGTTTGTTCATGGCTTGTTAACCATACATTAGGCGCCACTCGCTAGCGTCAGGCTTGGCCTCGGCCATCCCTTTGACCCTTGCGACCAAGACCCGCCAATGACAGCCGCCGCGACAGCCCGTCCCCTCGAACCATCCGTTGAAACCGAGCCAGCCAAGCGCCTGCGAACGCTGCGCTTTGGAGAAGCCGTGCCACTTTGCTATTCGGCAACCCGGTCCAATGATCGGTTTGCATTCGGGTCGCTCGGAGGGCGCTACACCCTAGTTGGCTTCCTGCCGCCACAAGGCACCAAAGACTGCGCTGCCATGCTGGCTCCCATGGAAAGCGCGCAGTCTCTGTTCGATCCGGCGAAGCGCGTCATCGCCCTGGCGAGCAACGCCGCCGAGACACGGCAGACGCGCGCTCTGATCGCTTTGGATGGGGCGCTTTTGGTGTTCCACGATCAATCCAATGGCCTGCATGACATTTTTGGCGTCACCGGTGCAGCGCAAGAACCACAGGCCGGCGTGATGCCGGCCGGGTGGTTTCTGGTCGATCCGGTTATGCGGGTGATGGCAACGTTTGCTCCGAGCGACACCGAGCAGGCGCTGGCAACCTTGGAGGCCACCGGCGACCCCCTGCACCATGCCGGTGTTGCCACGCCAGCTCCGGTTTTGATGGTGCCGCGGGTGTTTGAGCCGGACTTTTGTGACTCGCTTTTGGACTATTACCGGGCCAATGGCGGAGAAGCCTCCGGCGTTACCCGCGAGCGTGACGGTAAAACGCTGGTTGAACTCGATAACTCCGCCAAGAAGCGATTTGACTGCCTAGTTGAGGATGAGCGCCTGCGAGAGGCGGCGATGCATCGGATTTATTGGCGCCTTGCACCGCAGATCGAAAAAGCGTTCCAATTCAAAGTGACACGCATGGAACGGTATATTGTGTGCTGCTACGACGCGGACACGGGCGGGTATTTCAAGGCTCATCGCGACAACACCACCAAAGGGACGGCCCATCGTCGCTTCGCTGTTTCGATCAACCTCAACGCTGAAGACTTTGAAGGCGGTGGTGTAACCTTCCCTGAATACTCCGACACGGTCTACAATCCACCAACCGGCGGCGCGCTGATCTTTTCCTGCTCATTGTTACACGAGGCCTTACCAATCACGGGTGGCCAGCGATTTGCGTTCTTGCCGTTCCTTTACGACGACGCAGCGGCCGAAATCCGCAAGGCCAACAATGCTTTTCTCGACGAGAGCGTCGGCACCTACTCTGGATAGTTCAAAGACAAGAATTTGTTTACCTTAAACGCTAAATCAGCTAACCTTATTTTTGATTGTTGAGACGCTTCACCATTTCTTAGATCAACACAAATAACGTTATTGTATCCGCGCGATACAATAGGGCGTTATTTCATGAACGATGATTCTGCGTATGATGAAGTGGCGCTTCGCCGGCGCTATACGTGGCAATACATTGCCGCCATGGCTTTGGTCGCCGCCTCGATCATCATCGGCGCATTTCAAGTCAATCAAATACTCGACGTCAATCGCCAGCAAGGTGAGATCATCAATGTTGCTGCCTCGCAGCGCATGTTATCGCAGCGCTTGGCACTGCTTCCCGATCGCGTTCTTTCTGAAACGAACGCCTATCGCCGTAATCGCGCGTTGCGCGATATTCGCCTGGCTGTCGAGCGCATGCGTGAGGCACACGTCTATCTGACGGAGGGCCGCGATGGCGAACCGGCCCCTGCCCAAGCAACCGCTGCTTTGCGCCACCATTACGCACCCGCTGGTCGTGGGCTGGAAAACATGGTGGCGAGCTTCATTCGAACCTATGAGGCGTTTGCCAACGCGCCGGAGGAGTTCCGTGAGGCCATTGAATTTCAGCGTATGAACGCAGAAAATGGGCTCCTTGTTCGGCTCGATCAGGCCGTTGAACTCTACACCCAAACCGCCGAACAAGAGATGGCTTTGGCCATGCGTGTGCACGGCATCTGGGTCTTCATCGCGCTCAGCTTCGTGCTTCTGGTGGCGATCTTCATCTTTCGTCCACTGGCTCGTGATGCGGCCAAGGCGGTTGGCAGTATTGGCGCGGAACTGGATGAGCGCGCCGGTCTTTTGTCCAGGTCTTTTAAGATCGCCAAGATGGGACATTGGCGCGCGATTAATGCCGAGGCCGATCCCCTGTGGATGTCACAGGAACTCATCGACATGTACGACATGGATCGCAGAGAGGGGTTCGTACCCTTGTCGGTGATCCAGGAAGGCGACGTCGTGCCAGAGGGCACTTCGATTGAAGACAATCTGCAGCACGCTGCTTTCAAGCGAACTTGGCAGAAAGGTGAGCCGACGGTAGCGCGCTCGCAATACCGCAAGCCAAACGGCGATATCATCGACATGCTGGTGCACATGGAGGCTGAGTTCGGGCCAGATGGTGAAGTTGTTGGCGTCGTTGGCGTCATCAAGGATGACACGGCCGAAGCAGAAGCTGATCGCGCCCTGAAAGAAAGTTATGCCGTCATCGAGCATAAGTCGCGCGATTTGATGGAGTCGCAACGGCTTGGCAAGCTGGCCAGCTGGCGTGTTTGCCTCGAAACCATGACCGTCGAGTGGGACGAACGTGGCTACGAGCTAATGCGCTTTGACCCCGAAAAACTTGATATGTCCGTGGAGAATGTCAGCCGCTGTTACATAGACGGCAGCCGTGAACGCTTGGCAGAGTTTCGCAATCGCGCGATCGAAACCGGTACACGCCAAAGCGATACGTTCCGCGTGGAACGAGGCGATGGCACGCAAATCGACCTGCAATTGCAATGCACGTTGGAGCGGGACGCCAAGGGCGAACCGTTTGCGCTGTTTGGCACAATGCAGGATGTCACCAAAGAACGCGCCGCGGCCCGTGAACTGGAGCAGCTCGCCTATTTCGACAATTTGACGGGGCTGGCCAACCGCACGCTGTTTACCCGCGAGTTGAAGCGGATCAGCGATGCGGCGCGCAATGCCGATCACACCGCCGCATTGATCCTTCTCGATCTTGACCACTTCAAAGAGGTCAACGACACGCTTGGCCACGAGGCCGGTGATCAATTGCTTGGCATTGTCGGTCGCCGGCTTGCCAATGTGGTGCGCGAAGAGAACTTCGTCGCGCGCCTCGGCGGTGATGAGTTCGCGGTCATTGTGGAAGGCAATGTCAGCCGTCAGGCGCTCGACTGTCTGTGCGCGCGCATCATTGAGAGCATGGGTCATCCGGCAACTTTGTCGCTGGGCACGGTGCGCACCAACGCCAGTGTTGGCGTTGCGCTCATGCCCGTCCATTCCGACGATCCCGATGAGTTGTTGAGGTTCGCTGACCTTGCACTCTACGCCTCGAAGGAAAGCGGCCGAGGGCGCACAACCTATTATGATGACAGCTACAGCGAGGCGCTGAGTGCCCGGCTGTCGCTGGCAACCGAGGTTCGATCAGCACTCGATGAAGAGCGTTTCGAGGTGCACTACCAGCCCGTGGTTGACATTCGACAGGGCAGAGTTGGTGGCTTTGAAGCCTTGCTGCGGTTGCCGAAGGGGGGCGGTGGCTTTATTCCACCCAGCCAGTTCGTGCCGATCGCCGAAAGCTCGCATCTCATCGCCGATCTCGGCGCCTTCGTTCTGCAGACCGCGTGCAACGAGGCGCAGGCCTGGATCGATGATGGACTGCCGCCGCGCACAATCGCCGTCAACGTGTCCGCCGCGCAGGTCTGGCATGGTGACTTGGAAAAAGTGATCGACGGCGCTCTTGAAAGCTCCAAGCTCGATCCGAAACTGCTCTGCATCGAGCTGACGGAAAGCGTCTTCGCGGCCGAAAGCATCGACCGATTGAATGGAATACTGACGCGGTTGAAAGAGCGCGGCATCCAACTGGCGCTTGATGATTTCGGCACGGGGTACTCCTCGCTCGGCTATCTCAATCAGTTGCCATTCGACGCGTTGAAGATTGACCGTACCTTCGTCTCCTCGGCGCACCAGAGCGTTGAGAAACGCAAGCTTCTTCGCGGCATTGTCAGCCTTGGTAAGGGACTGGATTTGAGGGTGATTGCCGAGGGCGTCGAGACTGAAGATGAGCTAAGACTTGTGCGCCAGCTTGGTTGCCATGGCGTCCAGGGCTGGTTCTTCAGCAAGGCTGAGCGTGCCGAGCAGGCGATTGTGGAAGCATCACGGATCGAAGCCTTGAGTATGCTTCGCCAACTCAATCCGACAGAACAACAGAAGCAGCATCGTGATGCGGTGATGACGGCTCTTTTACGTCGTCCAGCCTAGCGGCTCTGTCGCTCAACCGACCGACCTGGCGGTTGCTCCAAAGGCTGTGGCAGCCTCCCGAAAAACAATGTCAGCCGGACGAGAGGCTGCTTTCACCAGGCGCGCGTTCGGCAAATCATTGTCTTCAATCCGCCGCCGCGCCACCTCTTCTGGCAGTTTGTGTTCGCGCCAACGCTCAACCAGACGGGCACGTAAGACTTCCTCCGACACATCGATTTGTACCGTCAGATCGTAGAACGCGGCGAGTTGATCCCAAGGGGGTTCTGCCAACAGCAAGTAATTGCCTTCGACCAGAACGGTCTTCACCGAATTAGGAATGATCCGCGCGCCGGCACGTGACACCTCATGCGTCCGGTCGAACAGCGGGACGGCGATCTCGGCCTCCTCATTGGTAGCCAAGCGTCGTTGCATATGAACGAGGCCTCCAACATCGAAGGTGTCAGGCGCGCCTTTGCGTTCCAGGCGGCCTCGCGCGCGCAGCACATCGTCGTCGAGATGAAAGCCGTCCATGGGTAGAATTGACGCCGCACCAGGGTCGCGCTGATTAAGCGCCTCAGCCAGGGCCTCGCTCAACGTCGATTTCCCGCCGCCTGGCGCCCCGACGATGGCGATAAGGCGCCGCTTGTCGGTCGCTGGATCGCCAAGGGCATCCACCAAATCGTCAAATCGGGTGATCACGTCCGACATAGCCGGTCTTTCTTGAGCGAGCAGGTGCGGCCAGTCAGGCAGCCTGCGGTACGGCGTCTTCAGGTGGTTTCTTGGCGCCCGTCATGAAGGCCACGGCGTCCGACATGGTGAAGTCATCCGGCTTCACCACGCATAATCTCTTGCCAAGCCGGTGCACATGGATGCGGTCGGCCACTTCGAACACGTGGGGCATGTTGTGACTGATCAGGATGATCGGGATACCGCGGCTGCGCACATCTTGGATAAGTTCAAGCACCTTGCGGCTTTCTTTCACGCCGAGCGCCGCAGTTGGTTCATCCAGAATGATGACCTTGGACCCAAAAGCGGCAGCCCGCGCCACGGCCACGCCTTGGCGTTGACCACCAGACAGCGTCTCTACCGCTTGGTTGATGTTTTGAATGGTCATCAAGCCGAGCTCCGACAGCTTGTCGCGGGCGAGTTTTTCCATCTGCTTGCGATCAAGCTGACGGAACAGGCTGCCCATGACTCCTGGCTTGCGGATCTCGCGGCCCATGAACATGTTATCGGCAATCGAGAGCGCCGGTGACATGGCAAGGGTCTGGTAGACGGTTTCGATGCCGGCCTCACGCGCATGAATGGGCGAGGAAAACCGCACCTCTTTGCCTTCCAGCATCACCTTGCCCGCGTCCTGTCCCACGGCGCCGGAGATCACTTTGATCAGCGAGGATTTGCCGGCGCCGTTGTCGCCAATGACGGCCAAAATTTCGCCAGGCAAGAGATCGAAATCGCAATGGTCGAGCGCGGTGACCTTGCCATAGCGCTTCACCAGCCCGCGCGCTTTGAGGATCGGTTCCATTAGGCGGCTACCTTTCTGATCCACTGATCGACCGCCACGGCGGCGATGATGAGCACCCCGATGAGAAGGAACGTCCATTGCGCATCCGCGCCGAGGAGCCGCAATCCAAGCGTGAACACGCCAACGATCAAGGCGCCGAAAAATGCCCCCATGATCGAGCCGCGACCGCCAAAGAGCGAGATGCCGCCGATCACCACGGCGGTGATGCTTTCAATGTTGAGCAATTGCCCCGATGTGGGCGAGACAGAGCCAATGCGGCCGATGATGGCCCATCCGGCAAAGGCGCAGATGAGGCCTGCGACGGCATAGACCGAGATCAGCGTCTTGGTGACGTTGACGCCGGACAGTTGTGCGGCCTCAGGGTCGTCGCCAACGGCATAGACATGCCGTCCCCAGGCGGTGTGTTTGAGCACATAGGACAGCAGCAAAAAAAGCACGATCATGAAAATCACGCCGAGCGTGAAGATGGCACCGCCAACATTGTAACTGCTGCCCATCAACTGCAGCACGGGCGCGTCAGCGGCGATGTCTTGGCTGCGGATGGTCTCGTTGGCTGAGTAAAGGAAGTTGGCCGCAAGCACGATCTGCCACATGCCGAGCGTGACAATGAAGGGCGGCAATTTCATCACCGCGACAAGCCAGCCATTGACGGTGCCAATCGCCGTGCCGAACACCAGGCCGCAGACGACTGCGATCTCCGGCGGCAGGCCATAGCGAAAAGCGAACTGGCCCATGATCACCGAGGAAATGACCGCGATGGCACCGACGCTCAGATCGATGCCAGCGGTCAGGATCACAAGGCTCTGCGCCGCCGCAACAATGCCGACGATCTGCACCTGCTGGAGAATGAGCGTTAGAGCAAAGGGCGAGAAAAACCGCTGCCCGAGCAGCATGCCAAAAATAATGATCGATGCGATCAGAACGATCAGCGGCACCAAAGCCGGGTTGGTGTGCAGAGCGTGCTGGATGGTGCCCAGCAGCCCGCGGCGGTCATCGGTGAAGGCGGCAACTTGCGCATCGGCGCCACCGGCGGCGGCTTCGTAGTCGTCGGTCTGTGACATCCCAGCTCCCACGTTTCCTAAATTTCAATGCCAGGTTGATCCTGGCTTGTTTGAAAAAGGCGGACCGAAGCCCGCCTTCTTGCCGAAGTGTCTTGCAAAGGCAGGTGTCAGATCAACCCCAGCAGCGGTCCATGCCCTCGGCGGTGTCGATGCTGTCCACACCATCGACAGGATTGTCGGTAACCAGTGCAACGCCAGTGTCGAAGAAGTCCTTGCCTTCGGTCGCAGCCGGGGCCGTGCCATTGGCCGCCCATTCGGCGATTGCTTCGATACCGAGAGATGCCATCAGTAGCGGATATTGCTGCGATGTCGCACCGATAACGCCGTCAGCGACATTCTGGACACCTGGGCAACCGCCATCGACTGAAACGATGAGCACATCATCTTGGCGGCCAATGGCGCGCAGCGCCTCAAAGGCGCCAGCGGCAGCAGGCTCGTTGATCGTGTAGACAACATTGATCGTGGGATCGACAGCCAGCAGGCTTTCCATCGCGCGGCGACCACCTTCCTCATTACCGGCGGTCACCTCGTTGCCAACAATGCGGGGATCGTTTTCATCACCCCACCGGTTGGGATCGCCAAGGTCGATTCCAAAGCCTTGCAGGAAGCCCTGATCGCGCAGCACGCCAACGGTCGGCTGGCTAACGGCAAGATCGAGCATGGCAATGCGCGCATCGGCAGCATCATCGCCTAAGGCGGCTGCCGCCCACTGGCCGATCAACTCACCGGCGAGAAAATTGTCGGTTGCAAACGTCATGTCGGCGGCGTCAATCGGCTCCAGCGGTGTATCGAGCGCGATCACCAAGATGCCCGCGTCGCGCGCCTGCTGAACGGCCGGCACGATGGCTGAGGTGTCCGACGCGGTGAGTAAGATCCCGCTCGCGCCGTTGGCGATGCACGTCTCGATGGCAGCAACCTGCGTTTCATGGTCACCGTCAATGCGTCCAGCAAAGGAGGACAGCTCAATGCCAAGCTCCTCAGCGGCCGCCGATGCACCTTCACGCATTTTCACGAAGAACGGGTTGGTATCGGTCTTGGTAATCAGGCAGGCCGAAACATCGCCATGATTGTCGGCCGATGCGATGGACGCCGTGCCAGCCAAACCGGCGGCAGCGACAGCAACAAGGGCGGTGCTTGCGATTAGGTTCTTCATAGGTTCCTCCCGAGGATCATTTTTCTTGGGTCCTTTTGGTCCACCACGCACCGCACCAAACTGGCGGTCTGGGCGCGAGATGAGCGCCAAGGTAAGCAGACGGTCCGGCCCGCGTCAATAAATAAGTAAACTTGATTTAATAATTAAACTGCCTAGGCTGGGTCCAGAGGAAGCAATGGAACAAAGCCCGCGAACAGCACCGAGCCGTAGCGCCGCCAGCGGCGACGGGGCCAACCCGTCGCGGTTGCGCAACCACAATGAGCGCCTGGTTCTTTCGGTGGTGAAGAACGAAGGGCAGGTCGCCAGTTCGCAGATCGCGCGCCTGACGTCACTGTCGGCGCAGACCGCTTCGATCATCACCCGATCGCTTCAAGCTGACGGCATGCTTTTGCGCGGCACCCCGCAAAAGGGACGCGTCGGAAAGCCTTCCATTCCGGTGTCGCTGAACCCTGAAGGTGCGCTCGCCTATGGGCTTCGCATTGGCCGGCGCGGCGCCGATCTCATCTTGATGAACATGGTTGGCGAGGTCGTCGCAACCCGCGCCACGCGCTACGCCTACCCCCTGCCGGAGATGATTGACGCCTTCGTGGACGAAAGCATTGCGTCCATTGGAAAGGCCCTGCCGGCCCACTTGCGCAGCCGGATCGTGGGCATCGGGGTTGCCTCGCCGTTTGGCCTTTGGAAAAAGGCCGATGCAGCCGGTGCGCCCGAAGAGATGATGGCGGCGTGGCGGGCTTATGATTTCGCAACCAGCTTTGCGGCCTTCACCGATCTGCCTGTTCTGCTCGCCAACGATGCGAGCATGGGCTGCAGCGGCGAATTGATGTTCGGCGCGGCGCAGGCGCTTTCTGACTTTTTGTATTTTTATGTCGGCGCCTTTGTCGGCGGTGGAGTCGTGCTTGGCGGGCAGGTGTTCTTTGGCAAGACAGGCAATGCCGGTGCATTCGGCACGCTGATGGTCGACAATATCGATGCCCAGCCGAACCAGCTAGTCCACAGCGCCTCGATCTACATGTTGGAGCGCGACCTATCAGCTGAAGCCGGTGAAGGCATACGCCTGCGCAGCGACTCCGCTGAGTGGGGCTTGGCAAATCCGCGTGTCGATGCCTGGGTCACGCACACCGCGCGGGCACTCGCCACTGCGGCGGTTTCGGCCGCCGCCGTCGTTGATGTGGCCAAAGCCGTGGTCGATGGTGGCTTTCCCCAGGCCATCAAGGACGAGATGATCGCGCGCATGCGCAGCGCCCTCAAAGAGCTGGATACGCAGGAAATATCGCCGATCGCGGTCCAGGCCGGTCAGCTCGGTCGATCGGCGGCGGCGATGGGCGCGGCCTACCAGCCGATCCTGGCTGCCCATTTTCTCGAAGGCAGTCAGTTCGGTACCCTGTCAGCAGTTGTCTGACGGCCATTCATGCGCCCCTGCTTATTCCCTGTGCATGCTCTTGCACTAGGCACGTTTCCCTGCGTCCTGCAGTTGACAGCACCCGCGCCAAGCGCGACCCTTAGCCGGTTACCCACCCGTAAAGGTGCTGAATGCTAGATCTTGTCGTGCGCCGCACGCGGCTCCACAAGCCGACCGACTTTTCCGCAATCGCTGGTGATGACGCAGGCCCAAACACACTGGTCGATGTCGCGATCCAGAGCGGCACCATCGTCGAGATTGCGCCCGACCTTAAGGTCGAAGCGGAGAACGAGATCGACGGAAACGGTTACCTCCTGGCACCGCCTTTCGTTGACCCGCATTTCCATATGGACGCGACGCTTAGCCTCGGCATTCCGCGGCTCAACGTTTCCGGTACCCTGTTGGAAGGCATCGCGCTTTGGGGCGAGCTGAAGCCGCAACTGACGGTCGAAGCGGTCAAGGAGCGCGCGCTGCGCTACTGCGATTTGGCGGTTTCGCAAGGGCTGTTGGCTATCCGTACCCATGTCGATGTTTGCGACGATAGCCTGACCGCGGTCGATGCTTTGCTTGAGGTCCGCAGCGAGGTTGCCCATTACATCGATCTGCAGCTTGTGGCCTTTCCGCAAGACGGGCTCTTCCGCTCTGCGAACGCCGAGCAAAATCTGCTGCGCGCACTCGACAAAGGCGTCGATGTTGTCGGCGGCATTCCCCATTTCGAGCGCACCATGGCCGATGGCGCCGCCTCGGTGACGAGGCTTTGCGAGATCGCCGCGGAGCGAGGACTGCCCGTCGACCTCCACTGCGATGAGACCGATGATCCGAACTCCCGCCACATCGAGACATTGGCAGCCGAGACAACGCGTCTCGGGCTTGGCGACCGCGTCGTTGGCTCGCACACCACATCCATGCATTCGATGGACAATTACTACGTCTCCAAGCTCATTCCGCTGATCGCCGAAAGCGGCATGCACATCGTGCCCAATCCGCTGATCAACATTACCCTGCAAGGCCGCTCCGACACCTATCCCAAGCGCCGTGGCCTTACCCGTGTGCCTGAGCTGCGCGCTGCTGGCGTGAATGTCTCCTTTGGGCAGGATTGCTGCATGGACCCTTGGTATCCGCTCGGTTCCGGCGACATGCTGGAGGTCGCTCACATGGCCGTGCATGCTCTTCCGATGACATCGCGCGAAGGCATGGCGTGGGCGTTCGACAGCGTGACCCGAGGTGGCGCACTTGCCATAGGTCTGCCTGACCCGACATTGCGCGTCGGCGGCACGGCTAGCTGCGTCCTGCTGCAAGCAACCGATCCGATTGAGGCGGTGCGCATGAAACCGACACGGCTTGTTGTCATTCGCGACGGCAAAGTGATTTCCAAAACGCCGCCACGCCTGGTCACGCTTAATCTGGCTGGTCGTCCGTCCAGCCTCGACCCTGCCGCCTATGCCCCACCAGCGGCAAACGGCACGCCGTCCTGACCCCATTTGTCTGACTTGCTCCCAACGAAAGGAAACCTCATGACCTTCAAAATCACCCGCCGCACGGCGCTTCTTGGTGCGGCGTCGACGCTTGCCATGCCCGCCATCTTGCGCGGCGCCTACGCCATGGACCCGGTGAAGGTTGCCGGTGTGCACAACAGCCCGGTCGAGAACGCCTGGAACTCGCGCATCCATCTGGCGCTTCAGCAGGCGGCTGAAGCCGGCAAGATCACGTATGAGTTTTCTGAATCTGTCGCGCCCAGCGATTACCCACGCGCCATGCGCGAATATGCCGAGTCCGGCGTTCAGCTGATCTGGGGCGAGAGCTATGCAGTGGAAAACGAAGCGCGCGAAGTGGCCGCCGATTATCCCGACGTCGCCTTCCTGATGGGCTCGTCCGGCGGGCCAGTTGGCGACAATTTCGGCGTCTTCGGCACACGAAACCATGAGGCGGCGTACCTGGCCGGCATGCTGGCCGGCACGATGTCGGAAACCAACACATTTGGATCTGTTGGTGGGTTCCCGATTCCTGAGGTCAACCTGCTCATCAACGCCTTCCGCATGGGTGTGAGCGAAGTGAACCCGGACGCAACGTTCTTGAATGGCTTCATTGGTGCCTGGTTCGATCCAGCACGCGCCAAGGAAGCGGCGATTGCACAGATCGACGCTGGCGCGGACATTCTGTTCGGCGAGCGTATCGGTACCGCCGACGCCGCCGAAGAGCGCGGCATCAAGGCCATCGGATCCTTGATCGACTACACGCCGCGCTACCCCGAGACGGTGTTTGCTAACGCCATCTGGAACTACGGTCCGACTATCGATGCGATCGTCGCCGATGTGATCGCTGGCAATCCTGTCGGCAAGGATTACACCGAGTTCTCGTTCATGAAGCATGGCGGCAATGAGCTTATCTATGTCGCTGATATGGTGCCGGCCGAGGCCATCCCGCCGATGGAAGCGAAACAGGCGATGATCGTTGCCGGTGACTTCGACGTGCCGATTGACGCAGACGAACCGTCCTAAGGTTTCTCGTCTTGAACGATGCGACATCCCTCGCCGCAGACATTGCGGCGGGGACCCTCTCAGCCTCGGCCTGCATGGAAGCATCGCTGGAAGCTGCGCAGGCGCACGCCGCGCTCGGCGCTGTCGCAAGGATCGAACCCGAATTTGGGCGAGAGGCTGCCCGCCTGGCCGACGCTTGCCCTCCCGAGCGGCGTGGCCCCTTTCACGGTGTTCCGTTTCTCGCCAAAGATCTCGGCGCCCATGCCCGTGGCCTGGCGCCAGCAGCGGGCAATCCCGTGCTGCGCGAACGCAATTGCGATCCCGACGAGGATGATGATCTTTTCGTCCGGTTTCGTGCGTCCGGGCTGTCGCCCTTCGGCTTGACGACGGTGCCCGAGTTTGGATTGGCTCTGACCAGCGAGCCACCAGAGGCGGTACCGGCGCGCAACCCTTGGAATCTGGACTATTCACCCGGCGGCTCGTCGGGCGGCGCGGCGGCGGCCGTAGCGGCCGGCATCGTCGCCATCGCCCATGCCACCGATGCGGCAGGTTCCATTCGCGTACCCGCTGCCTGCTGCGGATTGATTGGCCTGAAACCCTCGCGCGATCGCAGTCCTGGCGGGCCATCGTTCCTCAATCATCTGATGGGTATTGCCTCGCAACTTGTGCTTGCCCGAAGTGTCCGTGATGTCACCACCGCCTTCAATGCGGTCAAAACCAACCGCGGACGCAGCGAGCGTTCGGTGAAACGCATCGCGTTAGCGACACCTTCGCGCTACTCTGACGCCACCAACGCGCAGACCGAAGACGCAGCCAGGCTTCTGACGTCGCTCGGCTATGAAACCACTGTAAGCCCAAGTCTTGATAGCCTCGGCCTTGAAGCGCATAGCCTGGCCCGCACCGTGTTCCGGGTGGGTCTTGCCAACTGGTTTGCCCTTGAAGACTTTGGACGCGATGCCGTGACACCCATCGCCTTCGCCATCGCCGAAGAAGGTCGCGCGCTGGCCTCAACAGATATCTACACGCTTAGTAAGGACATTGCGCGGTTCACTTATCTGGCCGACCAGCTGTTTGACGACGTCGATGCCATCCTCTGCCCAGTGCTCGCAGATGGTCCGCCCAAAGTTGGCGCGCTCGATCCCAATCAGACGAACCCAGAGGAGCGGTTTGATCAGATGGAGGCAATCGCGCCCAACGTGGCCCTTGCAAACGCCGGTGGTTTGCCAGCGATCGCTTTGCCGTTCGGCATGCTTAACGAAATGCCGTTTGGCGTGCAGCTTCTTGGTCCGCAAGGGTCAGACGAAGACCTTTTGGCCGTTGCGGCCGCGTTCGAGGCGGCGGCACCGATGCTTGCCTTCCCCCATCCGATCGCGGGCCTGTCATGAACCTGCACAAAGGCACGCCGGTCCTGGAGCTGTCCGATATCACCATGCGCTTCGGCCCGCTGGTCGCCAATGACGCGATTTCGATCACGCTCGGTGAGGGTGAGATTCTCGCCCTGCTTGGTGAAAACGGTGCCGGCAAAACGACGCTGATGAACATCCTTTTCGGCCACTACACCGCCGATGAAGGCTCTGTGAAAGCGTTGGGCGAAACCCTGCCGCCCGGCAAGCCTCGCGCTGCCATCGAAGCTGGTGTCGGCATGGTCCACCAGCATTTCACGCTGGCCGGTAATTTGACCGTGCTTGAAAACGTCATGCTCGGCTCGCAGCCACTGACCAAGCTAACCAGCGGGCGTGAAGCGGCAGAGAAAAAGCTGCAAGATCTAGCCGATCGGTTTGGTCTTCCAGTTCATCCCCACGCTCGCATCGCCGACCTGTCCGTGGGTGAGCGCCAGCGTGTGGAGATTCTCAAAGCGCTCTATCGCGATGCGCGCATTCTCATTCTCGACGAGCCGACAGCGGTGCTTGCCCGGCCTGAGGCCGAACGCCTGTTTTTCACGCTGCGCGACATGGCCTCCAAAGGACTCTCGATTATCTTCATCTCGCACAAACTCCACGAGGTGATGGCGGGCTCCGACCGGGTGACGGTGTTGCGTGGCGGCAAGGTTGTCGCTGAGCGCAAGACCGCTGAAACCAACCCTGCTGAACTGGCCGCGCTGATGGTCGGGCGCCAAGTCGCACGGCCAAAACGCGAAAGTCAGGCCGCTGGCGCGCCAGTGATATCGGCCCGCAATGTCAGCTTTGGGCCGCCGGGCGAGCGGACGCTGGACGCGATCAATTTCGAGGTTCGTGCGGGCGAGATTCTCGGCATTGTCGGCGTCTCCGGCAATGGCCAGTCGGCGCTAGGGGCGCTCCTATCGGGCCTGACCGCGCCGAGCGACGGCGAGGTGCTCTATGCCGGTGATAGCGATGCGCCGCGCAACATGGCAACGCTTACCCCGCGCCAGCTTGTCGAGGCTGGCATTGGCCGCATTCCTGAAGATCGGCACGCCGAAGGCATGGTCGGCGAATTTGCTGTTTGGGAAAATATGGTGCTTGAGCAAATCAAGACCGACCGCTTCGCCAGGCGCGGCTTTGTGCGACGCGGGGCAGGTCAAGCCCATGCCACTGATCTCATCGAGCGGTTCGATGTGCGCGGTGCCGGACCGCAGACGCGAACACGGCTTCTATCCGGCGGCAATATGCAAAAGCTGATCCTGGCACGCGTTCTGGCTGCAGGCCCGCGTTTTATCATTGCCAACCAACCGACGCGGGGGCTGGATGAAGGTGCGATTGCCGCCGTGCACGAGCATCTGCTCAATGCCCGCAAGGAGGGTGCGGCCATCCTTCTCATCTCCGAGGAATTGGAGGAGGCGACCGCGCTGTCGGATCGCATTCAGGCAATTCTGAAAGGCCGGCTTTCAGCGCCGATCACCGCCGAGGAGGCCAGTGCCGAGCGGCTTGGTCTGATGATGGCGGGCATGTGGGGCGAAGCCGATGCGGCTTGAACGACGCACCGATGTGCCGCTTGGCTTGGTGTTGACGGCGCCATTGGCTGCGATACTCGTGGCCCTGATACTTGGCTCCGGCCTGATCGCCTTGGCAGAGGTCAATCCGCTGACGGCCTATGGTCACATGCTGGATGGAGCCTTTGGGTCGCGCCTTGCCATCACTGAAACGCTGACCCGCGCCACGCCGCTTATCCTGACCGGTCTGGCCGCAGCCGTCGCCTTTCGCGCCAAGCTTTGGAACATTGGCGGGGAGGGCCAATTCTATCTCGGCGCGTTGATGACCGCTTGGCTCGGACATTCGATCGTTGTCGGCCTTCCAACGCCGCTCGCTTTTGGCATTATCATCCTTTTTGGCATGCTGGCCGGTTCGGCCCTACTTGCCGGACCAGCCTTTCTGCGTCTGCGCTTCGGTATCGACGAGGTCGTCACCACGCTGCTCCTCAACTTTGTGGTTCTGCTGTTCGTCGGCTTGATGATCGAGGGGCCGATGCGCGACCCGCTTGCCTTCGGTTGGCCGCAGTCGGTGCCAGTCGAACGATCCTTGCGACTGCCCGATCTTGTCGACCGTTCCCGCCTTCACGTCGGGCTGCTGATCGCTATCGCCGCGGCCGCCATTGTCTGGCTTGTCCTTGAGCGCACGGTTTTCGGCATGGAAAGCAAAGCTGCTGGCCTGAATGCCCGGGCTGCATCCTTCGCCGGCATTTCGCTGCCACGCACCATCATGGGCACCGCCTTGCTGTCAGGTGGCTTGGCAGGGCTTGCCGGCACCGTTGAGGTTCTCGGCGTGACCGGCAATGTCACTACCACCCTGTCACCCGGCTTTGGCTATTCCGGTATCGTTGTCGCGATGCTAGCCGCGTTGCATCCGATAGGCGTGGTGGCGGCAGCGGTCTTCGTCGCCACCATCTTTGTTGGCGCCGATGCCATGGCGCGGGCAACCGGCGTACCGAGCTTCATCGCCGACGTCATCATGGCGGTCAGCCTTTTGTGCATGCTGGTGGCGCTGCTTTTCGCCAGTTACCGGATCAGGAGGTAGGCGGCATGGGCGAGGCCATCGACATTCTCACCAGCGCGAGCCTTTGGGCGGCAGTTCTGCGTATCGCCACGCCATTGATCTTCGGCGTGCTCGGTGCGCTGCTCTGCGAACGCGCCGGCGTCCTCAATCTCGGCATTGAAGGCATCATGACCATGGGAGCCATGGTTGGGTGGTTGACGGTTTTTCTCGGCGCGGACCTTTGGACGGGCCTGTTGGTAGCCGCGCTGTCGGGCACGCTGATGGGCTTGTTGCATGCCATGCTGACGGTGCCGCTTGGTCTCTCCCAACATGTCTCGGGTCTGGGGATCACGCTCTTCGCGGCTTCGCTCTCTTATTTCCTCTACCGCTTGATCGTGGAGGTCGGCGACCTGCCACCGACCATTGAGCCTTTTCAAGCGATCTTTATTCCGGGGCTTTCAGAACTGCCGTTTGTTGGCCCGGTGCTTTTTCAGCAAAGCGCGCCGACCTATCTGGCGCTCGCCTGCGTGGCGATCATGGCCTATGTCCTGGCACGCACGCCGCTCGGCCTGGCGATCCGCATGACCGGCGAGAACCCCCATGCCGTCGATGCGCAGGGCCTGGACCCCTTGATGATTCGTATCGGCGCGGTGATGGCCGGGTCAGCGCTGATGGCGGTCGGCGGCGCGTTTTTGACCATGGCAGCGTTCAACAGCTTCTTCCCTGACATGGTGCAGGGTCGCGGCTGGATTTGCATCGCGTTGGTGGTCTTCGCGTCCTGGCGACCTGGCAAAGCGCTGATCGGCGCGCTGTTGTTCGCGCTCTTTGACGCCTTCCAATTGCGCTTGCAGACCGTGGTCGAAGGCGTGCCCTACCAGCTGTTCCTGATGGCACCTTATCTGCTGTCGATCGCCGCGCTCATCTTGGTCGCCCGCCGCGCACAAGTCCCCGAAGCCCTGATGGTACCCTACCGACGCGGCGAGCGCTGACCACGCAAAGAGCGGACGGCAGGAGAGTCGAATGGTCTACGGAAAATGGTGGAGCCAAGGAGGATCGAACTCCTGACCTCTTCGCTGCCAGCGAAGCGCTCTCCCAGCTGAGCTATGGCCCCATATGGGTCCGCGCAGTGACTGCCAATCAGCATTCCGGCGCGGGCGTATTTGGCGTCTTTACGTCAGGCTTTAAGGGTGGTCAACCGGCCAATGCACAGCGCAAGGCACAGTTTTCGCCACCCCAACCTGGTCCGTTCGTCAAGGACAGTGCGCAGCCGACCTAGGTGTCGTCATCGTCCCGGCCGGGAATAACGGCGACAGCCGGATCGGCGTCATCGTCGTCATCTTCCAGGAACGTGTCATCGTCTTCGCTGACGGCATCATCGCCATCGATGTCGGTCGTGTCGATGTCGGGAATGACGTCGGCATTGTCATCATCATCGTCATCATCGTCGTCATCAAGCGTGCCTTTGGGCTCTGCTTCTTCCAGCGATACAACTTCAACGTCGCCGGTATCTTCGCTGTCGACGGTCTCAGTTTCTTCTTTTTCGGTCTTCTCTTCCTCTTCTGCCGGCTTGGTCGTCTTTTTCGTCAGATCGAAGGCCGAAAGCGGATAAGAGGTGCCCGTATAGGGCGAGACCACCGGATCACGTCCGAGATCATAGAATTTCTTGCCGGTCTCAGGGCAGATGCGTTTTGTGCCCAGCTGTTGTTTGGCCACGCCAGAACCTCATTGTATGTCGCTAAGTGTTATTGTGTGCTGGGCTGTACGCCCGCCGAATGGAACGGCGTGATAGACATGGTTTACACGCCAAGTCAAAGCCGAAAAGTGCAAGATCAATCTCTGCCAGACAATTGCACCGGCCGATCAGGCTTGTCATAAGGCCTCGCGCTTTGCCATTGCAGGCCAAGTCAAGACTCTGATCTGCCAACCTTCGAGGCTTTTTCATGGACGCATCCGGCGGCCCGCAACCCCTTCGCGCGCATCGCGCCAATGCCCTGCGCGGTTCGGTCCGCGTGCCCGGCGACAAGTCGATGTCACATCGCGCCCTCATCCTTGGCACGCTGGCGCGCGGCACAACGCGCATTTCCGGTCTGCTGGAAGGCGAAGATGTGCTCGCTACCGCCGATGCGATGCGCCAGTACGGCGCAAAGATCGCCCGCGGCGAGGATGGTGTTTGGACCGTCGATGGCGTTGGCGTCGGAGCCTTGCTCGAACCGGAACAGGTGATCGATTGCGGCAATGCCGGCACGGGCGTGCGCCTTATCATGGGCATGGCGGCTGCCTATCCCTTCGCGTCCACGTTCACCGGCGATGGATCCTTGCGCAAACGGCCCATGAAAAGGGTGCTCGATCCGTTGCAGGAGATGGGGGTCCAGGTGCTGGCGCGCGATGGCGGGCTATTGCCTTTGACCATCCGTGGCAACGAAACGCCCTTGCCGATCACTTACACTGTGCCGATGCCCTCGGCGCAGGTGAAGTCGGCGGTTCTAATGGCGGCGCTTTCCACCGAAGGCACGACCACCGTTATCGAGCCGATCCCGACCCGCGATCATTCCGAACGGATGATCAAGGGCTTCGGCGGTGATCTGACCGTTGAGGAGAATGCGGACGGTTCGCGGACGATCACGGTTGAGGGCGGCAAGGTGCTGCAAGCGCAAGACGTGACCATACCCGCTGACCCCTCTTCGGCGGCCTTCCCCCTGGTCGCCGCTCTGATTGCACCGGACAGCGAGGTCGTCATTCAAGACGTCATGCTCAATCCAACGCGCACCGGCCTGATCACCACGCTGCAGGAAATGGGTGCCGACCTCACCATCACCAACCGCCGCACCGAAGGCGGCGAAGAACTGGCGGACATCACCGCCCGAATGTCAAAGCTGAAAGGCATCACCGTGCCGGCTGAGCGCGCGCCGTCCATGATCGACGAATACCCAGTGCTTGCCGTTGCCGCCTCCTTTGCCGAAGGCGAAACGCATATGCCGGGCTTGCACGAGCTGCGGGTGAAGGAATCCGACCGTTTGGCCGCTGTCGTTGACGGGCTGAGGGCGAATGGCGTTGCGACCGAGCATGGCGAAGACTGGCTGACGGTGACCGGTATGGCAGGCGCCGTGCCGGGTGGCGGCACGGTTGTGACCCATCTCGATCATCGCATCGCCATGGCTTTCCTGGTCATGGGCCTTGCCTCGCAACAACCCGTCACCGCTGACGATGGACGGGTGATAGCCACCAGCTTCCCAGCTTTTGAGGGATTGATGAGCGACCTTGGTGCAACCTTCTCACGGCCGACTGACCATGGCTGACCCACTCGTCATCGCCGTTGACGGACCGGCGGCGTCCGGCAAGGGCACGATTTCCAAACAGTTGGCGCAGCATTTCGGCCTGAAGCACCTGGATACCGGCCTGATCTACCGTGCGGTCGGGCTTGCCATGTTGGAATCCGGTGGCGACCTAGACGATCGGGCGGCTTGCGAGACGGTCGCCAAATCGCTCGACCTTACAAAGCTCGATCCCAACGTTTTGGCGCAGCACCATGTTGGCGAGGCAGCCTCGAAGGTGGCGGTGCATCCACCGGTTCGCGCCGCGCTTCTCAACGCCCAGCGCGCGTTTGCTGGCACCCATCCCGGTGCCGTGCTCGATGGCCGCGACATCGGCACCGTGGTTTGCCCCAACGCGCCGGCCAAGCTTTTCATCACCGCCAGCCTGGAAGCACGTGCGCAGCGCCGCCATGCCCAGGCCGTGCAAAAAGACCCCTCGGTCACACTCGATGCGATCAAGGTTGATCTCGCCAAGCGCGACGCACGCGATGCAGGCCGCGCACAAGCGCCTTTGGCGCAGGCAAGCGATGCCCTGTTGCTCGATACCACAAACTTGGGTATAGACGCCGCGTTCGAGGCCGCGCGGGCTTTTGTGGCGACCAAGCTACACGCCTAAGCTAACCGAACGATACACTGGCCTACACCGTTAAGCCCTGCACCTATCGCGCCCCAGCCGGTTGGAGCTTCATCGCATCCACCGCTTAGCATCGTGCAGTTGCCCGAAAATTGTCGGGTCCTGGCTTGCGGGATGGGCTGAAACCAACACCAACCATTTTCGGCTTTTGGGCCGAACGGGCGCAGGAAAGAAAAGACATACATGGCTATGACAGACACGAGCGCAGCCGCGTTCGAGAACGAAGATTTTGCAGCTCTCCTGGAAGAGAGCTTTGACGGCAACGACGTCCTTGAAGGTTCCGTTGTCAAAGGCACCGTGATCGGCATTGAGAAAGATCTCGCCGTCATCGATGTCGGCCTGAAAACCGAAGGCCGGGTGCCGCTGAAAGAATTCGGCGCAACCGCCAAAGATGGCGGCCTGTCGGTCGGCGATGAAGTTGAAGTTTACCTGGAGCGCGTCGAGAACGCGATGGGTGAAGCTGTCCTCTCACGCGACAAAGCACGCCGCGAAGAAAGCTGGGACAAGCTGGAAGTGGCGTTCAACGCCAACGAGAAAGTCACCGGTCAGATCTTCAATGTGGTCAAAGGTGGTTACACCGTCGATCTCGATGGCGCCGTGGCCTTCCTGCCCCGCTCCCAGGTTGATATCCGTCCCGTGCGTGACATCCAGCCACTGATGAACACGCCGCAGCCGTTCCAAATCCTGAAAATGGACAAGCGTCGCGGCAACATCGTCGTTTCCCGCCGCGTGGTGCTCGAAGAGAGCCGTGCCGAACAGCGCCAGGAGCTGGTGCAGAATCTGGCCGAAGGTCAGGTGATCGATGGTATCGTGAAAAACATCACCGAGTACGGCGCGTTCGTCGATCTGGGTGGCATCGATGGTCTCTTGCACGTCACCGACATTGCATGGCGCCGCGTGAACCATCCTTCGGAAGTTCTTTCCATCGGTCAGACCGTCAAAGTCCAGATCGTGCGTATCAACCACGAAACGCACCGCATCTCGCTAGGCATGAAGCAGCTTGAAGCCGATCCGTGGGATGGCATCGAAGCCAAATACCCAGCTGGCGCCCGTATGACAGGCCGCGTGACCAACGTCACCGATTACGGTGCATTCGTTGAGCTGGAGCCAGGTATTGAAGGCCTGATCCACGTGTCGGAAATGTCCTGGACCAAGAAGAACGTTCACCCGTCCAAGCTGGTTTCCACCAGCCAGGAAGTGGATGTCATGATCTTGGAAGTCGACCCCAACAAGCGCCGCATTTCGCTTGGTCTGAAACAGACCCTGTCCAACCCATGGGATTCGTTCGCTGAGCAATTCCCCGCCGGTTCGATCGTTGAAGGTGAAGTGAAGAACAAGACCGAGTTCGGTCTGTTCGTTGGCCTGGAAGGCGACATTGACGGCATGGTCCACCTGTCGGATCTCGACTGGAACCGTCCGGGCGAAGACGTCATCGAAGAGTATGAGCGCGGTCAGATGATCCGTGCCCAGGTTCTTGATGTCGACACCGATAAAGAGCGCATTTCGCTTGGCATCAAGCAGCTTGGCGATGATCCGTTCGACGCCGCGTCCGACACGGTGCGCCGTGGCGCTGTGGTGACCTGTGAGGTGACCGTGGTTCAGGACAATGGCGTGGAAGTGAAGATCGTCGATACCGATCTGACCGCCTTCGTTCGTCGTTCCGATTTGGCCCGCGATCGCGACGATCAGCGTCCGGACCGTTTCTCGGTCGGCGACCGCTTCGATGCGCGTGTGACCCAGTTCGACCGCAAGACCCACCGCGTATCGGTGTCGGTCAAGGCGCTGGAAATCGCCGAGGAAAAAGAAGCCGTGGCACAGTACGGGTCTTCGGACTCCGGTGCATCGCTCGGCGATATTCTCGGTGCCGCGCTGAAAGGCGACGACGACAAGAACGACTAAGCCTCGCTGGTCTGACAATGCATTTGAAGGCCGGGCCCGTGTGGTCCGGCTTTTTTCTTGCGCGGTTTTTGCGCAGTGCCACGGTCTTGTTGCGGCCATGGCAAGCTGCTAGCCAACGCACACCATCCCAATTGTCGGCCATCGCATACGGAGTTCATCACCTATGAGCATGGACAGCTTGACCGCTGAAGCATTGGTGGAACGTCGCCGCCTGCGCCGCTCGCGCAGCTTTTGGCGAGTCTTGGCGGTGCTGTTTTTGGTTGGTTTGGTGCTCGCGGTCATCGGTCAAACCACCGGGCTGTTCGAGCGGCTTGACGGACGAGGCGAACACATTGCCCGCGTTGAGCTCGACGGCTTCATCGATTTTGACGATGCTTTCGTCGATCTCCTGGAAGATTTGGAAGACGATGACGACGTCAAAGCCGTCATCCTAGAGATCAACTCGCCCGGCGGTATCGCGGTCGCCGGCGAGACCATTTATTCACATCTGCGTGAACTTGGCCAAGCCAAGCCCCTGGTTTCCGTCATTGAAGGCATCGGCACGTCGGCTGCTTACTTGGCGGCCAGTGCCGGCGAACACATCGTCGCCCGCAACGGTTCCATCGTCGGATCGATAGGCGTGGTCGCGCAGTTTCCTGATGTCTCCCAACTGCTCGATACGGTCGGTGTGAACATGTATGAGGTGCGGTCTGGCGAGCTGAAAGCGCAGCCCTCGATCTTTTCGCCGCCAAGCGAGGAAGCGCTCGCTGAACTAGAGCGGCTGATCGCCGACAACTTCGATTGGTTTGTCGACCAGATCGAAGAGCGACGCGGCATTGATGGCGCGGTCATCCGTGGGTTTGAAGGCACGACCTTCACTGGTGCGCGCGGCGTCGAGGTCGGTCTTGTCGATACTGTCGGCGGGGAAGATGAGGCCATTGCCTATCTGGCTGCCAACCATGACATCGACAGTGAGATGGATGTGCTCGATCGGGCGCCTGAACGGCCCATGTCTTTTGCAGGACCGACGGCCTTGGCGCGTATTGCGCTTGGTCAAGGCGGCGCAGTGACCGTCGATGCAGAAGGCATTCGCGATGCCATGCGCGATGCAATGCTGCTTGACGGCATCCTGTCGCTTTGGCACGGTCGATGACGCAGATTTCCGGGCATACCGGGCTTTTTGAGGCGGCACGAGGATGATGGTGTGATCAAATCAGAGCTTATTCAGCGCATTACTGAGCGTAATCCCCATCTTTACCAGCGCGATATTGAAAACGTCGTCGGAGCTATTCTTGATACGGTGTCCGATGCGCTTGCACGTGGCGACCGGGTCGAACTGCGCGGCTTTGGCGCGTTCTCGGTGAAGCATCGCCCGGCGCGTGTTGGCCGCAACCCACGCACCGGCGAACAAGTGCAGGTGGATGCCAAGGCGGTACCGTTTTTCAAGACCGGAAAAGAAATGCGCCAGCGACTCAACCCCGGCGATGAGGGCGCTTGATGCTGGGTAAGCTTGCCAGTCGCCTCTGGACTGTCTTGATCGTTCTGCCGCTCGCGGTCGTGCTGATTGTCTTCAGCGTTGCCAACCGTCAGTCGGTGCAAATTTCGCTCGATCCTGTGGCAACCGACGCACCTTGGTTTGCCGTCAATGTGCCTTTGTTCGTGGCGCTGTTTGCCGCGCTCATTCTCGGCGTTCTGATCGGCGGCATCGCAACCTGGTTCACCCAGGGCGCTTACCGCAAAGAAGCCCGCCAGAAGAAGGTGGAAGCCACCAAACTCGCCCGCGAACGCGATGTGCAGAAAGAACAGCTGAACAAGCTTTCCGGCGCCCGTGCCTTACCGAGCCCAGCATCCCTGCGCTAACGCTCCCGTCGTCCTTGAACTGACGGGCGACTAGACCATGCGGATCATCACAGCCGCTGATATCGCCGAAGTCGCTGATTTTCGTGACCTGGTGGAGACGCTGCGCGAAACGTTCAGGCGTCCGCCAATCGCACCCCTGCGCCATCATCACACCATCGAACGGCCGGGCGATGCGCCCGATTCAACGCTTCTGATCATGCCCGCCTGGACCGACTTTGTTGGCCAGGGCAGTTCGGCCAAGGGTTACACCGGCGTGAAGGTGGTGTCGGTCGTGCCCGACAACAAGCTGCGCAATTTGCCCAGCGTTGTCGGCGCGTATCTGCTCTTATCGGGGGAAAGCGGTGTGCCACTGGCGCTGCTCGACGGCCAGGCACTCACACTCTGGCGAACGGCTGCGGCCTCGGCGCTGGCCTCATCCTATCTGTCACGCACCGACTCCAAACGGCTTTTGATGATAGGCGCCGGTGCGCTTGCACCCTACCTCATTCGCGCCCATTGCGCGGTGCGGCCGATCGAGCATGTGCTGATCTGGAACCGGTCACCGGAGCGCGCCGAAAAGGTGGCCAGTCGGTTGTCCGATATCCCTGCCCGCATCGCGGTCACCGATGATCTGGAAGGGGCTGTTCGCGGCGCCGATATCGTTTCCAGCGCAACCATGAGTGAGGTGCCGCTGATAGAGGGTATGTGGCTGTCGGCCGGCCAGCATGTTGATCTGGTCGGCGCATTCAAGCCAACGATGCGTGAGAGTGACAGCCACGCCATCACCAAGGCACGCGTCTTCTGCGATACGCGCGAGGGTGCCTTGAAGGAGTCCGGTGACCTGGCCATCCCGATCGAAGAGGGTCGGTTCTCGGCTGATGATGTGGCAGGCGATTTGTTCGACCTTTGCCGCGGTGAACGGGCCGGTAGACGGTTTTACGATCAGACCACCCTGTTCAAATCCGTCGGCACGGCTGCAGAAGATCTGGCCGTCGCGGCGCATGTGTTCGCCCGCGCCTAAAAACCCGATCAGTCTTCTTCGCCGAAGCCATCATCAACAAGGGCACACACCGCCGACAACGCCTTGTCAGCGTCCGGTCCGGTGGCATCGACGGTGATGTCGCATCCAGGCGCGGCGGCCAGCATCATCAATCCCATGATCGAGGTACCGCCTACCGACTGCTCACCCTTGGTCACTGTGATCTCCGCATCGAAGCTCTCGGCCAATTGCACGAATTTGGCCGACGCGCGGGCATGAAGGCCACGCTTGTTGCGGATCGTCAAGACGCGGCCGGTCTGGGCATGCGGGGCTGGGGGAATCTGGGTTTCAGCGGCTTCGCTCATCCGGCATCCAAGATCTGACTGGCCACCGAAATGTATTTGCGGCCCGCTTCGCTGGCATGAGCGACCGCGTCGGCCATCACCATATCGCCGCGAATGCTGGCAAGCTTCACCAGCATTGGCAGATTGACGCCGGCAAGGACCTCGACCTTGGCATCGTCCATGATCGAAATGGCAAGGTTGGAGGGTGTTCCGCCGAACATGTCGGTGAGGACAATCACGCCATTGCCGGTGTCGGCGCGCTCGGCCGCCTGAACGATATCGCTGCGGCGCGCTTCCATATCGTCATCTGGGCCGATGCAGATGGTCTCGAGCTGCGATTGCGGCCCGACGACATGTTCCAGCGCGGATTTGAACTCCAACGCGAGATTGCCATGGGTGACGAGAAGAAGACCGATCATGAGGCCCTTAAAGCATCCGGGCGCGGCAACGCACCCTTTGAAGGTGGCGCATCCTTCACCCCTTTGAAAGCGAAGGCAAGGGGTTGAAGCGGTCCTTCACGCGCTTTTTGTGCGCCTGCTAACGGGTGATCAACGAGGCGGCCGTTCGCACCAGAACCATCTGGTGGGCAAGGTCGCCGATTGGCACCATCAGGTGCCGCAGTGCATGCCCATGCACGTCGATCATTTCGGTTTCCGGCAGGCGCTCAAGGTCTTCCAAAGGCGCCATTTCAACGCTGAGTTGGACCACGGTCGACGCTCGCCAGGGTAGCCCAAGGATGCCGATGCTGCGCACTTCAATGAGCCCGGCAAGGTTCGGCGCGGGACTGGCGAGAAGATTGTAGCCGTCGGGTCCAGGATCGAGCGTGATGTAATCATCGCCGATCAGCGCCGTTGCCGCGTCGGTCTGCGACCCCTTGCTGGAGGATGGCTTGCAACCGGCCGCTTCCAGCAGAGCGAAGGCCAAACGGGACTTCCCGGCGCCGGACGGGCCTTGGATCATGATGCCGACGCCGCCCAAAGCCAAGGCCGTGGCATGCACCGCCGCATTGCCCTCGGCGGTCGATTCTTCGGTTGCGGCCATTAGGCTTGGTCGTCTGAGCTTGCCGGCAGACGCACCGTAAAGCGAGCGCCGCCGGGTGTATCTGGATCTGGGCCAGAACGGTTGCCTGCTTCGATCGTGCCACCGTGCACTTCTATGATCTGACGGGAGATCGAGAGCCCAAGTCCGGAATTGTTGCCGTAGCCCGACTGTTCGGCGCGGTCAGTGTAAAAGCGCTCAAAAATGCGCTCCAAAACATCGGGCCGCAGGCCAGGGCCCTCATCTTCGATATCGATGACGATGGCGTCTTCCTCGCGGCGCACGCGCACATGGATCGTGCCGCCGTCCGGCGAGAACGAACGGGCGTTGTCGAGCAGATTGGTGAACACTTGGCCAAGGCGTGACTCGTGACCATCAAGCACGAATCCCTGGTCGCCAGACTGGGTGAACGCCAGTTTGATGGAGATGCTGTCTTTGGCTGCCAGCTCGCGCTGCACGCCGATGACGGCTTCAATCAACGGCTTCACGTCGATGATCGTCGCGTCCTCGCGGGCAAGTTCGGCATCAAGACGCGAGGCATCGGAGATGTCGGAGATCAACCGGTCCAGCCGCATCACATCATGCTCGATCACCTCAAGCAGCCGTTGACGGCTTTCTTCCCTGGTCACCCGCGGCAAGGTTTCCACCGCTGATCGCAACGAGGTGAGTGGGTTTTTCAGCTCATGGCTGACATCGGCGGCGAAACTCTCAATGGCGTCCATACGATTGTAGAGCGCATCGGTCATGCCACGCAGCGTGGTCGCCAAATGGCCGATCTCATCGCGCCTGCCTTGGAAACTTGGCAGCGTTTCACGCGCTTTCACCGAGTAACGCACGCGGTCGGCAGCATCGGAAAGCTTGCGCACCGGCCCGGCAATCGTGCTTGCCAAGAGGAGCGACAAGATTACCATCACACCAGCCGCCACAAGAAAGACGCGCAAAATCGACATGCGCTCATTGAAGATGATCGCGTCGATATCGCCGCCCTGGGTGGAGAGCAACAGCGCGCCGAGGTTGGCGCGGAACCGTTGGATAGGCACCGACACTGAGACAACCAATTCGCCGCGATCATTGACGCGCACGATGCTTGCCGGTTCCCCCGCCATGGCAGAGCGGACCTCCGGCAGCACCATCCCGTTGGCGCCTCCGATTTCTTCGTAACGCGGCATGTCGAAACGGCGCAGATAGAGTTGTCCGCGTTGCCAAATCTTGTCCCACCAGCCCGGCTCGTTGCCGGTGGTCGTGGGCAGATCAAACCGCAGGATCGCCCCGCGCGCATAAAGCGCCTGGCTGTCGATGATGAGGCTGCCCTCAGGATCATAAATGCGCGCCCGCGTGCCTGTTGGCGTGATCAAGCGACGCAGAATTGGCGCCACACGCTCCGGGTTGATCGGGAATTCCAGGCTTTCCAGCGGGTCGTCAAAAACAGATAGGCTCTCGCCGGCCTGGAGCTCCAACAGACGTTCCGGATCGATAACGATGGTGTTGTCGTCATCGACATTGGCCGAGGCAACAATGGCGCCTGCGATAATTTCGCCTTGCACCAACAGGCTCTGCACGCGCGCATCGATAAGCCCCTCGCGGAACTGGTTGAGGTACAAAATACCCGTCACCAGGGCCACCAGCCCCACCAGGTTCAAAATCAAAATGCGACGGGTGAGCGAGGAGAAAATGGTGAACCGTGTAGCCGCTCTACGACGAGCGCGGCGCACCCGCCAGGCGCGCACAAAACGGCCAATCGGGCTCGATCGTAGGTCGGACCCATCGGCCCGGCCTACGTCGGTTTCAGCGAACCTGATCTGGTCATCGCTGCGGTCTACCATCCAGCCCTAACATACTCGCGACAAGGCCAAGCCCCGCGCGGACTCAGCTCTCTTTGAATTTGTAGCCGACACCATAAAGCGTTTCGATCATATCGAAGCTATCATCGACCTGCTTGAATTTCTTGCGCAGGCGCTTGATGTGGCTATCGATGGTGCGATCATCAACATACACCTGATCGTCATAGGCCGCATCCATCAGCGCATTGCGGCTTTTCACGATCCCCGGGCGATGCGCCAAGGATTGCAGGATCAAGAATTCGGTCACGGTCAGCGTCACCGGCTTCTCTTTCCAGGTGCAAGCGTGCCGATCCTCGTCCATCACTAGGTCGCCGCGCTTGAGCACCTGGCCGGCTTCTTCGCCGTTGGCCTTCACCTCTGGCACCACGGCACCATGGCCATTTCCGCCACCGGCGCGGGCTTGAACCCGGCGTAGAAGCGCGCGCACACGCTCAACCAAAACTCGCTGCGAGAACGGCTTCTTGATGAAGTCATCGGCGCCCATTTTCAGGCCGAAGAGCTCGTCAATCTCATCGTCTTTGGAAGTGAGAAAGATCACCGGCAGATCTGAGATTTGACGGAACCGGCGCAGCAGCTCCATGCCGTCCATGCGTGGCATCTTGATGTCGAAAATCGCCAGGTCGGGCGGCGCCATCTGCATGCCGTCAAGCGCCGACGCGCCATCGGTGTAGGTTTCCACGCGATAGCCTTCGGCCTCCAGCGCGATGGCCACGGAGGTCAGAATGTTGCGGTCGTCGTCAACCAGCGCAATGGTCGGCATGGTTGCTCCTTTGGGCGACGGTCGGACAAGCGACATACGATCGGTTTGCAAGGCTAAGCTCTTTCATGGTTCGGCTGTAGCATGATTTGCCACAATTGGTCTTCTGCGCTTTCCACATGGTGAAAATGCGCGGTTGTCCGCGACGCCGCCGCCTTATTTGGCGGCGTCGGGTGGCGTGCGCTTGACGGATCGGCAAACGCATCGCGGCTCAGCTCCAGCCCGGATGCTTGGGCACCGGTTGTCGATTGGATTGCGCGGAAATTATGGCAAGGCGATCAAAGCCTGTTGCGGCTTGATGCTGTCGGCCGGCATTTCACGGTTTTGGACTTTTCGTCCCCGACAGCCGACAACGACGCAAAGGTCTAGTCTGGCTAGCATTTCAGTTGCTTAAAGGACGGCTCTGCCGCCCGATTGAGCACCGAAAACGCTTTTGTCTGGGAATGTTCATGATGTTGATCAATTCGCGTCCGCCGACTGTTGTTCAGGTTTGGCCAACCCCGTAAAGCCTCGCCACCCTCGGTTTGGACGCTGCAGTGCAGCATGGCTGGAGCCGGGGGTGGGAAAGCCGAGAAGGTAAGGTTTTCGGCGCCCAAACGCGAACACGAGGAAACCGCAACGTGGCACAGCACGGGCTCTGGAACGCTGATGTAGAACTGAACACCGCAGGACTTTTTGATCTTGGCGATGTGTATTGGAACTTCACGGCGCCAGCGCTTTATGAGCAGGCAGTCGCCCGCGGCGAGGCTCAGCTGGTCGCTGGTGGTGCTTTGCGGGCCGACACAGGCAAGCACACCGGACGGTCGCCCAAGGACAAGTTCATTGTGCGCGATGCCACGACCGAAGACGCCGTGTGGTGGGACGGCAATGGCGCGATGACGCCAGAGGCGTTCGACATATTGCATGCGGATTTCTTGGACCACGCCAAAGGCATGGACCTCTTCGTGCAAGACCTGCATGGCGGCGCTGATCCGCGCTACCAACTGCCGACGCGCGTGATCACGGAGAAAGCGTGGCACTCGCTGTTCATCCGCACGATGCTTCTGCGCCCGGAGCGAGAGGCGCTGGCTTCGTTTGCACCGGAGATGACCATCATCGATCTGCCCAGTTTCAAGGCGGACCCAGGGCGCCACGGCTGCCGCTCGGAGACGGTTATTGCCTGCGACTTCACACGCAAAATCGTCCTTGTCGGTGGCACGCATTATGCCGGCGAGATGAAGAAGTCCGTCTTCTCCATGCTCAACTTCCTGCTGCCCACTGAAGATGTGATGCCCATGCACTGCTCGGCCAATGTGGATGATGAAGGCCGTGTGGCGATCTTCTTTGGCCTCTCCGGCACAGGAAAAACGACGCTCTCCGCCGATCCTGAACGCACCCTGATCGGCGACGATGAGCATGGTTGGGGCGAAGAGGGTGTCTTCAATTTCGAAGGTGGCTGTTACGCCAAGACGATCAATCTGTCGGAGGAGGCGGAACCGGAAATCTACGCCACAACCAAGCGTTTCGGCACGGTGCTGGAAAATGTCGTGATCGATCCAGACACGCGCATTCCCGATTTTGACGACGGATCACGCACGCAGAACACGCGCTGTGCCTATCCCATCGACTACATTCCCAATGCACTGCTGTCCGGCCGCGCTGGCCATCCGACCAACATCATCATGCTTACCGCCGATGCTTTTGGCGTGCTGCCACCACTGGCCAAAATGACGCCTGAGCAAGCGATGTATCACTTCCTCTCCGGTTACACGGCTAAGGTGGCGGGCACGGAGATGGGTGTCACTGAGCCGGAAGCCACTTTCTCCACTTGCTTCGGTGCACCTTTCATGCCGCGTCATCCTTCTGTTTATGGCGATCTGTTGCGTAAGCTGATTGGCGAACACGCGGTGGATTGCTGGCTGGTCAACACCGGCTGGACCGGCGGAGCCTATGGCACCGGCAAGCGTATGCCAATCAAGCAAACACGCGCGCTGCTCCACGCTGCGCTCGACGGCCATCTGAAGGATGCAACGTTCGAGCCCGATCCGCATTTCGGTCTGCTGGTGCCAACCCATGTGCCGGGTGTCGACCCATCTCTGCTGCATCCGCGGCAAACCTGGGCCGATGCGAACGCTTATGACGCGCAGGCGGCCAAGTTGGCGGGTATGTTTGCCAAGAATTTTGAAGCCTACGCCCCCCATGTCGGGCAATCCGTGCTCGATGCGGCGCCGGGATTTCTTGAGGCGGCCGAATAAAGCGCTATACCGCTGCCCATGAAAGAACAGGGTGGCATCGCCGCCGGGCACACACTGACGGCTCAGGCAGGCGCGGAGATTTTGGCCGATGGCGGCACGGCGGTGGATGCTGCCATTGCCGCCATGTTCACGGCCTGTGTGTGCGAACCGGTGCTGGCCTCGCCCGCGGGCGGCGGCTTTGCCCTGGTGTCCGACGGTGGCGCGCCGGCCTGCCTTGATTTTTTCGTCCACACGCCGAAACGCGCCAATGGCAAACGTCATGATGGGCTGAACGCCGTGGAGGCTGATTTCGGCGGCGTGACCCAGGGCTTTCACATTGGTCCGGGGTCGGTGGCCACCCCCGGTTTCCTGCCAGGTCTGTTCACACTGCACGCGCGCTACGGCACGCTGCCGATGGTACGGCTGGCTGAGTTTGCGGTTGCGCTCGCCAAGGAAGGCGTCACGATCTCGCCGTTTCAGGCCAAGCTCGCCACCATCGTGGAACCAATCCTGGTGGCCACGCCAGAGGCACGCGCCCTCAACACACGTGACGGCGCGCTGCTCGACGCGGGCGACCGCATCGTCAATCCGCCACTGTCCGATGCGCTCGACGCGATTGCCCGCGAAGGCGTTCGACTGGCGAAAGACGGCGAAATCGCGCACCTCATGGTGGAAGCCGTGGATGGCGGGCATCTGACCTTTGAGGATATCAGTGCCTATGAACCGGTCTGGCGGGAGCCGCTGACAAGACCAATGCCCGTCCAGGCGTCGCCAACCGAGCGGTCGGGCGGTGACGACCGGAGCGCGGTGGGCCAAACACGAAAACTCTACACCAATCCTGCACCATCAGCGGGTGGCGGCCTGATCGCCGCCGTTCTTGCCAGCTACCAAGGCAGCGATCGCTACGACCCTCTGGCCTTTGCCAAGGCCCTTGATGCTGTGGATCGGCGATGGCGAGATCTTGGCAAGCCGCAAGGCTTTGATGATCGTATGATGGGCGGCAAGCCAGCCTCGGTGGCGTCACGCGGCACGACCCATGTTTCGGTGGTCGACAGGAATGGGCGCGCGGTTGCGATCACAGTGTCCAATGGTGAAGGCAATGGCGCGATCGTGCTCGGCTGCGGGTTCATGCTCAACAACATGCTCGGCGAGGATGATCTGCTCGCCGATGGTCCAGGGTCCTGGCAGCCAGACCAACGTCTCTCGTCGATGATGGCGCCAACCTTGGTCGGCGACGACAAGGGTGGTCTGCTGGCGCTGGGGTCGGGCGGTTCCAACCGTATCCGCTCTGCCATGGCGCAGGTGTTGTTGCGCTGGGGCGCACATGGTGAGCCGCTGGAAGATGCCATCCGCGCGCCGCGCGTGCATGTGGAGGAAGGCTGCTTGGACGCCGAGCCGGACGGTGATCCTGAACCGCTGCAACGCGCCTTTGAAGACCACCGGATCTGGGACGAGCCGTCCATGTTCTTCGGCGGTGCCCATGGTGTTGAGCGGCGGGTCAATGCCGATGGCCGCATTTCAGTGGAAGGCGCTGGTGATGAACGCCGCGATGGGGTTTTTGTGCGGGTTTAGAGTGACGTCTTTCCTGTGACCAGCACAAGGATGACATAGCACCACTAATGCGCGTCGTCCCAGTTATCCGCAGCGCGGGCGTCCACTTCCAGAGGTACGGAAAGCTCCAGCGCTGGGTTTGGCGCGTCGATCATCACCTTCTCGATCACCGGCAAAGTGGCATCCACCTCGCTCTCTGGCACCTCAAAGATCAATTCATCATGCACCTGAAGCAGCATTTTTGCATTCAGCTTCGCGTCCGCCAGAGCGCGGTCCATGCGGATCATCGCGCGGCGAATGATATCCGCCGCTGAACCCTGGATCGGCGCATTGATGGCGGCGCGTTCGTTGAAGGCGCGCATCGCTGGGTTGCTCGCCTTGATATCGGGATAGTGCGCCCGGCGGCCGAAAATCGTCTCCACATAGCCATGGTCGCGGCAGAACGCCTTGGTGTCATCCATATACTGTTTGATGCCGGGGAAACGCTCAAAATAAGTCTTGATGTAATCGCCGGCCTCGGAGCGCGAGATGCCCAGCTGGTTCGCCAGACCGAAGGCCGAAATCCCGTAAATGATGCCGAAATTGATCGCCTTGGCCTGCCGACGCACGATCGGGTCCATGCCCTCAATGGGCACATTGAACATCTCGCTTGCCGTCATCGCGTGGATGTCTAGGCCATCGGCAAAGGCCTGCTTTAACTGATCAATGTCGGCAACATGCGCCAAAACGCGCAGCTCGATCTGGCTGTAGTCAGCCGACACCAGTTTGCAGCCATCTTCCGCGATGAACGCCTTACGGATTTTCCGCCCTGCTTCGGTGCGCACAGGGATGTTCTGCAAGTTAGGGTCGGAGGACGACAAGCGTCCGGTGGACGTGGCGGCCAAGGCAAAGCTCGTGTGCACGCGCCCGGTGTCGGGGTTGATGGCCTGCGCTAAGGCCTCGGTGTAGGTGGAGCGCAGCTTCTGTAACTGCCGCCAGTCAAGCACTTTGCGCGGCAGCTCGTGCCCTTCGGCGGCCAAATCTTCGAGCGCCGAGGCAGGCGTTGCCCAAGCGCCAGTTTTGGTTTTCTTGCCGCCAGGCAGACCCATTTTGCCGAACAGAATATCGCCAAGCTGTTTGGGGGAGCCAACATTGAAATCCTCGCCGGCAATATCGGCAATTTCAGCTTCCAGCGAGGCCATGCCCTGCGCGAAATCGCCGGACAGGCGCGAGAGCATCTGCCGGTCGACCTTGATGCCGTTGCGCTCCATGCGCGCGAGCACCGGTACCAGAGGCCGTTCCAGCGTTTCGTAGACGGTGACCGCCTTGTGCGGGATGAGCTGCGGTTTCAGCGTCCGCCACAGAAGCAACGTGATGTCGGCATCTTCGGCGGCATATTCGGTGGCCTTGTCGATGGGCACCTTATCGAAGGTGATCATCGACTTGCCGGAGCCCGCGACCTCTTTGTAGGGGATCGGCGTATGGCCCAGCCATTTGGTCGACAGCTCATCCATGCCGTGACCGCCGGTGCCAGCGCCTGCAACATAAGAAAGCAGCATCGTGTCATCGAACGGGGCAACCTCGATGTCGTGGTTCGCCATGATCGAGATGTCGTACTTCATGTTCTGGCCAATCTTCAGGATGGCCGGGTCCTCCAACACGGCTTTCAGCAGGCCTAGCGCTTTTTCGGCGGGCATTTGGCGGTCGTCGTGGCCATCGCCCAGCAGATCATCGCCGGAGGTGTGGATCAGCGGCACATAGTAGGCGCGACCGGGCTCCAGGGCGAAGGAGAAGCCGACCAGGTCGGCGCGCATCGGATCAAGCGAAGTGGTCTCGGTGTCAAACGCTAAAATGCCGGACCAGCGCGCCTCATCAAACAAAGCTTCGAGCTTCGCCGGATCGAAGATGGTTTCATACTTTGTCGCGTCAATGGTGACGGACGCAGCCTCATTGGCGCGTTTTTCAGCGAGAGCCGCCGGCGTCATCTCGCCGTCGGCTTTGACACGGTCTTCGACCTTGGCCCCTTCAAAGCCAGGGGTGGATACTGAAGCGCTTTGCACCTCATCGGTGGAGGTATCGGTTTTGGTAGCCACGCGGCGGGTGAGCGTGGTAAACTCCATGGCTTTCAGGAAGCTGATCAATCGCTCGCCATCAAGATCGCGCACAAGCGTTGTTTCCAGCGGTTCGGCCACCGGCACATCAGGTTTCAACGTCACCAGCTGTTTGGAAACGCGGGCCTGATCGGCAAACTCGATCAAGTTTTCGCGGCGTTTGTTTTGTTTGATGGTCTCCGCTTGGGCGAGCAATGTTTCCAGATCGCCGAACTCGTCCAGAAGCTGCGCAGCGGTCTTCACGCCAATGCCCGGGACGCCTGGTACGTTATCGACCGAGTCACCGGCAAGTGACTGCAGATCGATCATCTTCTCCGGCGGCACGCCGAACTTCTCCACCACGCCATCGGGGCCGGTGCGCTTGTCCTTCATCGTGTCCACCAGCACCACGTTGGGCATGGTGAGCAGCTGCATCAAATCCTTGTCGGAGGAGATGATGGAGACATGCGCGCCCGCGTCCACCGCCTGGGTGGTGTAGGTGGCGATGAGGTCGTCGGCCTCATACCCCTCCTGCTCGATACAGGCGACGTTGAAGGCACGGGTGGCATCGCGGATGATCGGGAATTGCGGGCGCAGATCTTCCGGCGGCTCGGGCCGGTGCGCCTTGTAGTCGGGATAGATGTCGTTGCGGAACGAATAGGAAGAATGGTCGAAGATCACCGCAAAATGCGTCGGCGGCGATCCCAAAAGCTCCGGATCAGGTTCGGCGAGCAGCTTCCACAGCATATTGCAGAACCCCGACACTGCGCCGACAGGCAAGCCGTCGGATTTGCGGGTCAACGGTGGCAGGGCGTGGTAGGCGCGAAATATGTAGGTTGAGCCATCGACGAGCATCAGATGGTCGTCGGAGGTCAGCGGGCGCGTTGGAGCGTCGGTCGAAGCATCTGTCATGGTGGCGCGACCTTAAGAGGAACGCGCCCACCAAACCAGATCAGAAATCGGGCTTTGAACTGTTATTCAGCCGGTGCGATTGTCACCCGTTGTCCGCTCCGAGGCGCGTCAATATAGGCCCAGGCCGGACGTTCGAATAGGAAGCGACCAAAGCCGATTTTCTGGATGATCCAGTAGCCGAGCAGTGGCGAGACAGCCGCGATGAGCGTTGTGATCAGCGCCAACGTACCGGTGTCGGGGATCAGACCGAGCCGGAATCCGACCTCACGCGCCACGACCATTGGCAGGAAGAACGCCAGATAGATGACGATGGAGCGAGCGCCCATGTAGGAGAAGCTCCTGCCAACCAGCGTGCGCGTCACCAACGCTGCCGTAGTGATGACCGCGAGCGCACCCATCGCACCGAGCGCCAGAGATACGAATGGTAGATGGGCGATGGCATAGGTCGCACCAAAGACTTCAACATCGGTGAAAACAGCCACGGTGTTGATCACGCCCCAAGCAAACAGACCCATCAAGCCGACCATTGGACGTGCGGTGGCTTTGTCGGCCAGTGCGAAGGCATAGCCCGCCAGCGCATAGCCTGCGTAGAAGTAGACAAAGCGAGAGGCGAACTCGTCCACCAACAGATAGCCGGTGCCGATGGGCGCGATTTCCAGCGCTGCGCCAATGCCGAGCATCAACCAGACCGGCAGATGCTTCGTCAGCCGCACGACCAGAAAAAAGATCGGCAGCATGTAAACAAACCAAAGGGTGCCGAACGGCTGATAGAGGCTCTGCAGCATCAAGTGCAGCGACCCGGTGACATCGCCGGTTAGAGCGCCATGTTTGATGGCCACCTGGATGACCATCCAAAGCACATAGAAATAGGCAAAGTGAACCACTTTGCGGTCGAGATAACGCTGCCAGGGCGCATCGATGGTGCGGACCAGGAACAAGCCGGCAATGAAGAAAAAGTCCGGCATGCGGAAGGGCTGCGCCCATTCCACGATGGTACCCATCCAACTGGTCGCGCCGGTGAGCTCTTCGACGCCGAGCGTGGAATGCATCATCACCACGAAAAGGATGCAGATGCCTTTGGCGACGTCCACCCAATCGACGCGTCCCTCCGGGGTCGTGAACAGGGCAGGCTTCACAGCCGACGGCGAGGCAGTGCTGGCGGAGTTGGCAGTGGCACCGGACAAACGCATAGCGCGGTTCTTTCGCTTGGACCCAATTGAGTCGAAAAGTAGCTGCCCGTCCGTATTCCCCGCGTAAAACTACCAAGTTTGAGCCGCGTTTTCGACGAATTGTACCGGTTAGGGTTAAGCCGCCCGTAACGTCAGCGGGTTTCGATCGACCTTCGCAAGTCTTTACGTGGTCTTAAGGCCAAAGGCGCTTCTTGTAGGAGGTGATCCGGGTCCTACCTGACGCCCGCTGCATTAACGAATTGAGGCCTCCATGGCGCGTTCGCGACGCCCATCACACCGTGCACCTGCCCGCGATCAACGCATCGAGCCGAGCTTTGATGGGCCTTCGCGCGGTCCTTCGCGTCCTGTTGCACGTCCGCAAGGCGATACGGCGTGTCGCGCACCTGCGCAGCGCCGCACCAAGGCCAAGCGCAAGAAACGCGGTGGTCGTGGCGGTGGATCAGGGCGTGGCTGGTTCGGCCGGTTTCTCGGTCGCTCGCTCTACTGGGGTTTTGTGCTCTCAATCTGGGGTGTGATCGGTCTTGCTGGTGTCATCGCCTATCACGCCATGCAGTTGCCGCCCGCATCTGAGTGGCGGGTACCGGAGCGTCCGCCCAATGTACGCATCATCGCCAATGATGGACAGCTTCTGGCCAACCGTGGTGACACGGGCGGCGAGCAAATTCGCTTGGAGCAGCTGCCGGCCTATTTGCCCAATGCTGTGATCGCGATTGAAGACCGGCGCTTCCGCAGCCATTTCGGCCTTGATCCAATTGGTCTGACCCGCGCGATGGTGGTGAACGCCCAGGCCGGTCGGTTTGTGCAGGGCGGCTCAACGCTGACGCAGCAGCTCGCGAAAAACCTGTTCTTGACCGCCGACCGCACAATCAGCCGGAAGATCCAGGAGCTTATTCTCGCCGTTTGGCTGGAAGCGACCTACTCCAAAGATGAGATCATGGAGCTCTACCTGAACCGGGTTTATCTCGGTGCGGGCGCTTATGGTGTGGATGCCGCAGCGCAACGTTATTTCGGCAAACCGGCAAGCCAGGTTACTCTGGCTGAATCGGCCATTTTGGCCGGTCTCCTGCGCGCACCCTCTCGCTGGGCGCCGACGCGCAACCCTGAAGGGGCCGAGGCGCGCGCGGCCACGGTGCTGCAGGCAATGGTGGAAGAAGGTTTCATCACGCAAGAAGAGATGACGCTGGCGCGCAACAATCCCGCCGCCACGATGGATCGCGCGCGGCGTGGCGCCGCCAATTATGTGGCCGACTATGTGATGGACGAGTTGGACCGGATCTTGCCGTTGATCGAAGGCGACATCACGGTTGAAACCAGCATCGACCCTTATCTTCAGGCCCGTGCCGAGCTTGCCTTGCGTACAGCCTTGGCCGACCAGAACGATGGTGAATTGCAAGGAGCTGTCGTTTCGCTGGATGGCACCGGGGCCGTGCGGGCTTTGGTCGGCGGGCGCGACTATCAGCAAAGCCAGTTCAATCGCGCCACTGATGCCTTCCGCCAACCTGGCTCCGCCTTCAAGCCGTTCGTCTATCTGGCGGCGCTGGAACAAGGCCTTTCACCGGCCACCATGCGCAATGACGTACCGGTGCGGTTCGGTGATTGGTCGCCTGAGAACTATTCGCGCGAGTATCGCGGTCCGGTCACGCTGGCCGATGCGCTGGCGCTCTCGCTCAACACGATTGCCGCCCAGCTTGCCTACGAGGTCGGCCCGCAGCGGGTGATCAACACAGCCCAGCGCCTTGGTATCCAGTCCGAGATGGAGCGCAACGCCTCCATCGCCCTTGGCACGTCAGAAGTCTCACCTTTGGAGTTGACCGCGGCCTACGCACCCTTTGCCAATGGTGGCTTTGCGGTGGCCCCGCATGTCGTACTGCGCGTGCGCGATGACGCCGGCAACGTGCTTTATGTTCGCGACGCATCTGGCTTTGGGCGGGTCATCGATCCTACCCATAGCCGGGCGATGAACGCGATGCTCTCGCGCACGCTGATCATCGGCACCGGTCGCCGCGCGGCGCTTGAAGGCTGGACCGGTGCTGGCAAGACCGGCACCACGCAAGGTCTGCGCGATGCCTGGTTCGTCGGCTACACGGCCAATCTCACAACCGGCGTTTGGCTCGGCCATGATGACAATTCGCCCATGGATGGTGTGACCGGCGGCGGTCTGCCCGCTGAAGTCTGGCAGGCCTATATGACCGATGCCCATGTCGGTGTGCCGATCGCCATGCTACCCGGCACCGACGCGGCGAGCCTTGCGCAACTCAATCCTGCAGCGATCATTGGCAATCAGCCCATTCCGGGCGTTGCTGTGGGCCAGGGCGTGCCAGCCCGGCGCGATGATCCCTCTGCGATTGTGTTGCCAAGCCAACCGCCATCGGGCGGATCCAATCCGCTCAGCCGTTTTCTGGGGTCGATTTTTTAGGCCGATCGGCTAAGGCTGGCCGCCATGTTCGGTTTTCTCTTTCTTGTCTTTGTAGGCCTGCTCGCTTTCCTCTTGATACGAGGCGGCGCCAAAACGGGCACGGTCGTTTTGATCCTGGTGGGCATCTTCGTGCCGCTGAGCATCGCACTTGCCGCTTGGTTTTTGGCATCGCCACCGATCTGGACGCTGTTTGCCCAGAGAACCGACGCCTTGGTGCAGGTTGCCGATATTGTCGAGCCGCGCGATGGACCGCCGGGTGGTTGGCGCCGCCCTGACGTCATTGATGTGCAGGTGCGCCTGGCGCAGGAACGCTCCGGCCGGTTGCTTGCGCTTTATGGCGTTGAACCGCCCGATGGCGTTTTTACGAGCCGTCTGGAAGCCCAGGATGCCTTGCGCGATGCCTATCCGTTGGGCGGTTCAGTCACCGTGCGCGTGTCGCGCGACGTTGCCTATGTGGACCGCCAGGACTGGTTTTCGACGGCGCTGTTCGTATTCTGCGTGGTGTTCACGCTGTTGATGAGCATCGTCGCCCTGATTGTCGTGAACGCACGCGCCGGATCTCGGGTGAAACCACCGCCTTCTTAGGAGAAGCGGATCGCCATCAAGCGTTTTTCGGCTGCCTTGAGCGCCTTTTGGCCTGCCCGCCAGTTCGGATCGAGGCTGGCGACCACCTTCCAGAATCGTTGGCTGTGGTTCATCTCGACCAAATGCGCCACCTCATGGGCCACCAGATAGTGCTGGGCCTTGGGTGCCGCCATCATCACGCGCCAGGACAAAGTGACCACCCGCGCTGACGAGCAGGAGCCCCATTGCGAGCGCGGATCGCGGTAGCGAATGGCCGAGGGACGCTTGCCCAACTGTCCTGAAAGTTCCATCACAAGCGGCGTAAGCGACTGTTCGGCTTCACTTTTTAGGAACTGGGCCAGCCTTGGCATGATGCGGTGCGGCGCGCCTGGCACACGAAGCGTGTTTTCCGCATCGCGGGACACCGTGCCGCGAATTCTGCCGGTCGGGACTATGCGGTGTTCCTCGCCGAAAAAGGGCAAACTGTCCGGGTGAAGCGCGCCTTGCGCGCTTGGAAGCTCCGGCGCGTGACCGTCGATCCAACCCCGGCTTTGTGACAGGAAGGTGAGTGCAGCGCTTGCCGGTGTGCCGCGCGGTACGGTCAGCTTGCCCTCGCCCGTTCGCACGTCAAAACGCAGGATCATGCGCCGCGCGTTGGCATGCACCCGAACCCGCAATGGACGTGGCTCGCCACGCACGTCCACAGTCGTCGGCATTTCCAGGTTCGGCAGCACCGAGGAGATACGCCTGCGACCGGCTTGCAGGTTTGTCAGTAAGGGCTTGAACATCGGACGGCGTTCGATAACGAGAGAGGAAACGAATCGAGAGGGTGACCCCATGAGCACTGATACGACCAAACGCCCGCGTTTTCACCTGGCATTCCCTGTCGACGATTTGACGGCGGCGCGCGGCTTCTATGGTGGGCTGCTGGGCTGTTCGGAAGGCCGGTCAACGGATGGGTGGGTGGACTTCAACCTCTTTGGCCATCAGATCGTCGCGCATCTGGCGCCTGAAGAAGTTGGTGAAGCGGCTCAAAATGGGGTCGATGGCAAAGCGGTGCCGGTGCGCCATTTCGGGGTGCTGATGGACTGGGATGATTGGGACGCGCTGCACACGCGCCTCACCGAAGAAGGTATCGACTACATCATCGAGCCCTATGTGCGCTTTGAAGGCCAGCCCGGCGAGCAGGGTACCTTCTTCGTCAAGGACCCGGCGGGCAACGCGCTGGAGTTCAAAAGCTTCAAGAACGACGAGATGGTGTTTGCTAAGAGTTTTGAATAGTGCGCGAACGGCGAGTTTGAGCCCTTTGTGCAGCATGATGCGGTTCGCGTGAATAGCAGCGTTAAAAGGCCCTTTTTAGCCGCAGTTTCTGTATCTCTGTATTTGGCCGCCTCTTGGTTTATGGACAAAAACGCACGTTCTGCTCAGCCACCAGCCTACGCGCCAACCTTTTTAGAATGACGAAAAGTCACTTGGCTGAAGCGCGACGTCGCAATCCCTCAACTCAACGCGCAGCGTTTCTTTCAACACTAAAAATTTATTCGTATCATCACAATGGTGCCAGTTGGATTGACCATCGTCCTTTTTGATCATCACATTGCAGTCATCTGATTGAGACACGGGTTCCGAACTTAAGCGCTCATTAGTGAAGGTCGAGCCTTTTGGCATTATCAGTCATGGCATTTGGCGTGTCGTTATATACTCGCCAAATTGCCATCGGGCGTTCGGAAGACATTCGGCACATGCGAACTCGACGTAATCTGTCCACGTTCGATAAGCTCTAAAAGGCTATACTGGCTAACCTGGAACTCCGAATGGTACTCCAATCGCGCAACCTCAGACCAGGTTGTCGAAGTTGCATCTCCATCCTGATCTACCAACAAGCTTGCATAATCAGCCCCGTATTCGAGTTTTAAATAGTGCATGTAATTCAGGGGGCTGACTCGTTCACCAATGATGGATGAGAGGTGGATCACATCGCCATCGCCTGGCGTGAAATCCTTTATAACATCAAAGATGTCATCAAGCACCTTGTCTCCATGCAGGCTGAACACATCACCCCCCAGCCTACCAACAAGGGTGTTGTTGCCTTGTTCGCCTGATAGGAAATCCGACTGATCCCCTCCGATTATATAGTCGTCGCCAGTCCAAGTTAAAATTGTATTGCTACCATCTATACCAACAATACGATCGCTCTCCGTCCAGCCAAGCGTAATTGCCAGTTCATTTAGGCTTGACTTGTAGTATTCAAGCCCGTCAGCTTGCGTCATTTCTCCGACCTGATTTCCGTAGTCGGCAAACGCATTTGCAGTGACCGTTTGCTCTCGCATATCGATTGTTATTTCACGCGTGATCTCAACTCCGTTCTCATTGCGTAACGTAAGCGCAATGCTCTCATCGTTGCCATTCAAATTTCGTTGTTGGGTCGAAATATAAACGACCAAACCGTCCTTAAAGAGTGTGACCGAACCGTACTGGGTAGCAACCAGCATCGAGGATGCTCCGTCTGGCATCAGATATATTTCTTCTCCGTACCAAGCTTCCGAAACAGTAAAACCAAAGCGGTGAAGGTCTACTTCTCCATCCTTTGATTCGTCGTTCAACTCGTTAAAAATGTTTCCGGCCGTAACCCAATCGCATGAATATGCAGGTATGATTACTATTGCGCTTTCAAACTCACTGATTTGCCGATTCATAGACCAGTGTTCGTAAGCGGACTTCCAATATGGGTAAATAAAATCGGCCCATAGCGTTGGCACTACAATTACAGTTGCAGTTATACCCAAGAATGCTCTACCGACATCGAGTGTGTTTATGTTCTTCATATTTGTAATATTGATTCAATAAGCCTTAATTACAAGGCATTTTTTATCTTAGATCAGCCTGTTCAAGACGCCACTCGATCTTATAATCCAAATAGTAGCTATCGCTTCCGCATTCAGATCGCCTGTTGGCACAAGCTTATGGTGCCGTTCATCTGCAACGCGTATCTCGATTATCTTTGGCTTTGGGCCGTGCTCCAATGCAGCATTCATCTCTGAAAAAGATGCGCCGTGTGCTACGATAGCGCCAGGGCTGTTATCAATGTGATCGCAGCGAAACGCAATTAGATCCGCAGATCTATCATCACAAACTGAACCCCTCCAACTTCACCCAACCATAAAGCCGCCTCATTGCTGAGGCGGCTTGCAGCGCGTGCTAGGGAGGTCGCTTAGCGCCTTAGGTGGCAGGCGCCGGGTTCGGGCCGGCTGCATCACCCGTCACCGGGTGGTCGCCATTATGATTGTGGCGCGACTTCATGAACTCGTCGAACTCGGCCTGGTCTTTGGCGCGGCGCAGATTGCGCAGATGGGCGTCGAACTCATCGACCATTTCGTCAAGCTTGCGGCGCTCGGCTTCTAGACGCTCGATCTCGGCCTTGCGGAACTCATCGAATGCGACGTTACCGGTGCCACGATCAGCGGCGGAAAAACCCTTCATATCCATCTCCCGTTTGAAACGGCCAAAGCTGCGGCGAAAATCATGTTTCACGTCGTCCAGGCGATCGCCCCAGATGATGTAGGCGAGCATGGCGAAGCCCAGCGGCCAGGCAATGATGAAACCGAGCACCATCAAACCGATGGTTGCCGGTGTCCAAGCCGGGCGTAGCCAGCTTTGGCGGCGGCCGGTGTAATGGGCTGATTGCGTCATCATGTGTGTGTCTGTCCTTGTCATCGTGTTGCTACGAACAAGACGTGGTGGGACCGTTTGTTGCTTTCAAGAACAAACACAAAAAAAGACGCCGGACTGGCGTCTTTTCTTAAAAATTTCAATGACTTAATTGGGTAAGTCAAGCTTCAGCGCGCCCAAACGCATCTCCCGAAGGAGCCGTGTCATTGGCCGGCGCGGGCATGGAAGGTTTTGATTTGACAGGCTTGCGGCCCTTCGAGCCGTTGCGGCGCCATTCCGCCGACAGCATGAAATCGGTCATGCGCGGCTGAATTTCGGAGCGGAAGCGCGAGCCATTGAACACGCCATAATGACCTACGCGCGGCTGCTCATAATGGGCTTTGAGATCATCGTCGAGGCTTGAACAAAGGTCGAGTGCCGCCTTGGTTTGGCCGCGACCTGTGATGTCGTCTTTTTCACCCTCGATCGTCAGCACCGCGCAGCGTGTGATCTTCGATGGGTCCACCAACCGGCCGTGATGCATCATTGTGCCGGTCGGCAGCGAGTGGTTCAGGAACACCGTCTCGATGGTTTGCAAATAAAACTCCGCGGTGAGATCCATGACAGCCAGATACTCGTCATAGAACTCGCGATGTTTTTCAGCGCTGTCGCCGTCGCCATCGACCAGATGGTTGAAGAATTCCTTGTGGGCGTCGATGTGCCGGTTGAGGTTCATCCCCATAAAGCCCGACAGTTGCAGGAACCCTGGATAGACGGGGCGCATAAAGCCTGCATTGGGGAACGGCACGGTCTTGATCAGATTGCGGCGGAACCAGCCCAGCTCCTTGCCATCGGCAAATCCATTGACCTCGGTCGGCGCGATGCGCGAATCGATCGGTGCGCCCATCAAGGTCATCGATGTTGGGATCGCCGGATCGTCATCCTCTTCCATCAGCGAAACGGCCGCGAGCACCGGAACGCCCGGCTGACAAACGGCCACGACATGGGTGTCCGGGCCAAGGCGCTGCAGCATCGAGCGGACATAATCGATGTAATCGTCTAGATCGAAATTGCCGGCCGCCAGCGGCACATCGCGGGCATCGACCCAATCGGTGATGTAGACATCGTGACGTGGCAAAAACGCTTCAACGGTGCCGCGCAGCAGCGTCGCATAGTGGCCAGACATCGGCGCGACCAGCAGGACTTTGGGGTCTTTGTAGCTGCGCTCGGCCGGTAGATCGCGTCTGAAATGCAGGAGCTTGCAGAATGGCCGCTCCCAGAGAACCTCTTCGCTGACCGCGCAGCGGGTGCCGCCGACCAGCGTATCTTCAAGGCCGAACGCCGGTTTACCGTAGCGCCGGGTCATGCGTTCAAAAACTTCGGCACCGGCCGCCATCTGCTTGCCAAAGGGCGTCGCAGCCAGAGGGTTCAGCGGGTTGGTGAAGGTCAGTTTTGTCAGATCTGCCGTTGCGCGGGCTGGCGCAAGGGCGGCATGGGTCCATTCATACATCGTATAAGCAGGCACGCTTTAGTCCCCAGTCTTACTCACGGTTCGCGGGCATCGCATTCACTTTGCCCGTTCCTTGCCACAGCTACCGCATAGTGTGCGAAGCTGCCCAAGTTGTCCCCAGATCAAACTGTCATGAGTTTGCGCCGTTAAGCTTTATGACACCTTAATCCACTCAAATGCCGCGTTTGCCTCGCTTTCAACGATAGCGCGCGTCGTTAACTGACGCGGAGTGGACGTGCCACCATGCGACTTTAGTCTTACTGCTTCCCTGATCTGCCTCGAACCGTTTGCTCCACTCTACAGTCTTTGTGTCACCCTACGGTGCGCTAGAAACCAAACGTTTGCCGCTTGCGTCGATGCATCCACTTGAATTTGAAGCATCGACGGTGTCCTGATTGTTGAGGCACGTTGCGCAGACACTCTGCCTCAAAACCATAGAGCAAGAGAAGATGGTTTCCCCTGCGACTTTCCGCGTAAGGGTTGTTGGACTGCAGCATGACATAATGCTGCACTGCACACAAGGCTTTCGCACATGCTAACAGATGTCTCCGCCCAACGCGTTCGACTGGATACGCTGGTTCGCCTGCGCTGGTTGGCCATTGCCGGCCAGTTGATTGCTGTGTGTGCGGTTGCCTTCGGTTTCGGCTATCCGCTGCCGATCATGGAGTGTTTGAGCGTCATCGCACTGTCGGTGTTGCTCAACCTTTATCTGTGGTGGGGCTATCCGCGATCGACGCGAATCAGTGACCGGCGCGCGGCTTTCATCCTGGCCTTCGATCAGGTGCAGTTGGCCTCGCTGCTGTACCTGACCGGCGGCCTCGGGAATCCCTTTGCTGTGCTTCTGCTCGCGCCCGTTTTGATCTCCGCCACGATCTTGCGACTTCCAACCACCGTGGCGCTTGGCATCCTGGTTTCGGTGCTGATTTCCGCCTTGGCGCTCTGGCACATGCCTCTGCCCTGGGCTGCCGCGCAGCCGCCAGCCTTTCCTCTGGTCTACCGGCTTGGCGTTTGGGCCGCGCTGCTGGTCGCGATCGGTTTCATCTGCACCTATGCCTGGAACGTGGCCCATGAAAGCCGCAACTTGGCCAACGCGCTCGCCGCCGCCGAATTGGCGCTGGAACGTGAACAGCACCTCTCTGAACTCGACGGCATGGCTGCGGCCGCCGCTCATGAACTGGGCACGCCGCTTGGCACCATCACCGTCGTTGCCAAAGAAATCAGCCGCGAGATCGATCCGGCGACCCCCCTTGGCGAGGACATTGCGCTCATCCAGGCGCAGGCCGAACGGTGCCGAACGATTCTCGGCAAACTGTCCTCGCTGGGCGTCAGCCCCGATACGGTGATTTCCACCAAGACGCTTGATGCGATACTCGATGATCTGGTCGCCCCGCACCGCGAGTTTTCCGTCCCGATCACCGTGAAAACCGATGGCGATGGGCCTTCGCCCATGCTGCGCGCTGATCCGGCGCTGAGCTATGGCATCGGCAACTTGATCGAGAACGCCATCGACTTTGCGCGCAAGGAAGTCTGCGTCATCGGCTCGTGGAACGATCGCACCGTGAAGATCACCATCGAAGATGATGGCCCAGGGTTCCCTGCCGATGTCATGGGTCGGCTTGGCGAACCCTATGTGTCGCGGCGGCGCGGCCGTAGCGAAAGCGTTGAGGACCATGCAGGCACCGCTAAGCCGATTGATCCGCTGGCCGGCGGCGGATTAGGCGGCGGCCTGGGCCTCGGCTTCTTCATCGCCAAGACACTTTTGGAGCGCGCCGGTGCCTCCGTCAGTGTGGGCAACGGCATCGGATCATTGCGCGGCGCCAGCGTGATCATCAGCTTCCCACGCGATCAGGTCGACGTGACGCCCAAACTGTCGGTGGAAGAAACCGTGCAGTGATCACCCGATCGTGCACCGGTATTGATAAGCAATCCCTTTTCCTTATGGCAAGCTGTCATATATGAAGGTGGCGATGAACTGACGGCGCTTATTGCCCGTAAATTATGCACAGACTTGACCAACTCTTTTGACAGCTTTGGGCCGAACCCATGATCCGAGAAGCCAGTGTGATGGACCTTTCAACCGAGACAGCCGCTCCGCTTGACGATGGCCTCACAACCGAACGCACCCTCTTGCTCGTCGATGACGACAAGCCTTTTTTGACGCGTCTTGGTCGCGCCATGGAAACGCGTGGTTTTGACGTTCGTCTGGCAAGCTCGGTTGCCGAAGGCCTCTCAGAGGTCCGCAAATCGGCGCCCGCTTTTGCGGTCGTCGACATGCGCCTTGAGGACGGCAACGGCTTGGACGTGGTTTCGGCGCTGCGCGAGGCTCGACCTGAAGCGCGGGCTGTGGTTCTGACCGGTTATGGCAACATTGCCACTGCTGTTAGCGCGGTGAAGATGGGCGCCACCGACTATCTGGCAAAGCCTGCCGACGCCGACATGGTCGAAAAAGCGCTGATGCAGACCGAGGATGGGGATATGGGTTTGCCGGAAAACCCGATGTCCGCCGATCGCGTGCGCTGGGAACACATTCAGCGGGTCTATGAAATGTGCGACCGCAATGTGTCGGAAACAGCGCGCCGCCTCAACATGCACCGCCGCACCCTGCAACGCATCTTGGCCAAGCGCGCCCCGCGCTAACCGCCTAAGCTTTTCTAACCAAAGTTTCACATTCGCGCTCCGGCGCATGGCATAAAGCCGATGACTTGTGGTCAACGCTTGGAGGTGCCTGCGTGCCTGCGCCCAATGAAACGCCGAAGGTCGTCGCTCTGCCGCTTGAGGAAACCGGCAAAGCGAAAGGTGAAACGACAGTTCGTCCGCATCCGCTTGCCTGGATGCACCATCTCTGGCGGCTACCGGTTCTGATAGTCATCGTCGTTCTATCAGGGACGGCTGCGCTTTACTTCCAGCCGCCAACGCTAAGGGCCATCTATTCACTGACTGGCCTGGAAGTTGGCGGAGGCACATCCGATCCGATTGCCGTGTCGCCTGTTCTGCTTGAACGCCTGGAGCAGGGCGCAGTTGATGTGACGCCGAACGATGTGGTCGCGCTTGGTCGGTTGTTGCCCGAAGGCGATATCATCACGCTCGCCGCACCCTTTGGGTCGGGCGATGCCCGCGTCGCGTCGATCCTCGTCGGTGAAGGCGACACCGTGGCGCAAGGCGATCTGGTCGCAACCCTCGACAATGAAGACCAACTCGCCTCGGCATTGACCACGGCACGCGCGGCGGTCGATGTGCGCCAGGCTGCTTTGGAGCAAACCGAAGACTCTGTTGAAGCGAGCCGCCTGGAAGCGCTGGCCAATCGCGACCGAGCGCAGTCCGCGTTGGAGCTCGCCGAAGCGAACCTTGCCCGCACAGAGCAGCTCTTCGAACGCGACATCAGTTCGCAAGCCGCTCTCGACAGGGAACAGGCGGCACTGGCCGATGCGCAGCGCGAGCTGGAGCGCATGACCGCCACCTTATCACGATTTGAGAATGGCGGCAGCGTTGCCCAAGCTGACATTCGTTTGGCTGAACAGAATTTGCGTGCCGCCGAGGCCGATCTCGCCCGCGCGGAGGGCGATATGCGTCAGGCACGTGTGGTTGCACCGACCGACGGTGTGATCCTTGCCATCAATACGCGCATCGGCGAGCGCCCAGACAATGACGGTGTTGCAACGCTTGCCGATACCTCGCGCATGATCGCCGAGCTTGAAGTCTATCAGGCTGATATCCGACGCGTCGCTCTCGGCCAGCAGGTGCATCTGTCGTCCGAGGCCTTGGGAGAGGAGCCGCTGTCTGGCGAGGTGACACGCATTGGTCTGGAAGTTGGCCGCCAGACGCTTCTGGCCGATGATCCAGCCGCCAACACCGACGCCCGGGTCGTGGATGTAACGGTCCTCCTGGATGGGGAATCGACCGGGCGTGCGGCTTCTTTAAGTGGATTGGAAGTTGTGGCGCGCGTCAGGGCCACCCAAGAGGGAACGGATAATGGCTCATGACGGCGCTTCTCTCGCGCCTTCTGGGGCGTATCCCTATCGGTTGGCTGCAACTCACCCATAGCAAGAGCCGTCTCACGGTGGCGCTGGCCGGGGTGGCGTTTGCCAATATCCTGGTGTTCACCCAGCTTGGCATTTCTGGCGGCCTCAATCGAACAATCGATCTCACCTATCAGCCGCTCCACGCCGACATCCTGATGTCGGCCAGCGATGCCAACACGCTCGCCGATGGCTCGCCTGTCGCGCGGCAACGCATGTTCCAAGCGCTGTCGGTTCCCGGCGTCGCCGAGGCTGCGCCGCTCTATCTCGGCGTGGTCGATTGGGTGCGCCAGGATGGCGGTACGACCGCGCTCCAGGTCTATGGCCTGCCGCCTGAAGCGCGCAACGTGGTCAATCCGGCTTATGCCGAACAACTGTCCGATTTACGTCTGCCAAACACTGCACTTCTCGATCGGATGAGCCGTGGGGTGGCGTTTGCTCCAGATGACTTGCCTAGCTTGAACGAGCCACTCGCCGCCGAGCTTGGTGGCGTCTCCATGGACATCATTGGAACCTTTGCAATTGGCGCCGGGTTTTCCGCCGACGGCAATCTGTTGGTATCCGACCAAACGTTTCTGCGGCTGTTTCCACGGCGCAGTGCTGGCACGCCGTCACACGTCCTGATCCGAGCTGAGCAAGGGCAGGACCTGGCAGCCCTTTCGGAGACGATTACGACGACCATCGCCAGCGATGCGGTGATTGTGCGCCCGCTCGACCATGCGATCGCTGATGATGTGTCCTATCAGACGACCGAGCGCCCGACCGGCCTGATCTTTGGCTTCGGCGTTGTTATGGGTGCGATCGTCGGCGTGGTGATCGTCTACCAGGTGCTTTCAACCGATGTTGCCGATCATCTGCGTGAGTATGCGACCTTCAAAGCGATGGGCTACAGGCAGCGCTTCTTCCTGGGCATTGTGTTTGAGGAAGCGGTGATCATGGCGGTTCTTGGCTTCATACCCGGACTATTAATTTCGCTCGCCATTTACACCGGCATGTCGTCGGCCACCGGCCTGCCGATCGAGATGGACGTCGCCCGAGCGCTCGCGGTGCTGGGCGGCACGATCCTCGCCTGCACCTTGTCTGGCGCCATTGCCACCCGGCGCCTGGCGCAGGCCGATCCCGCTGACCTGTTTTAGAGTGTGCCGGACATGTCCAAAGACCTTCCGATCGCCGTTCAGGGGCTCAACCATTGGTTTGGCGAGGGCGATGCGCGCAAGCAGGCGGTGTTCGATGTGTCGCTTAAGGTGAAGCGCGGCTCGCTAACCATCCTCATGGGACCGTCCGGCTCGGGCAAGACCACCGTTCTGACCTTGATGGGTTGTCTGCGCGACGTTCAGGACGGGTCGGTGAACCTGCTTGGCAGCGAACTCAACGGCGCCAGCGAGCAGGAGCAGGTGATGTTGCGCCGTGAGCTCGGTTTTATCTTCCAGGCGCACAATCTGCATGACAGCCTGACCGCCCGGCAAAACGTCGTCATGGGCCTGCAGGTGCATGGCAAGGGCGATGAGGCCGCGCAGGTCCGCGCGGCTGATCACATGCTCGACCTGGTCGGCTTAAGCGATCGGCGAACCTATCTGCCTGGCAACCTCTCAGGCGGGCAAAAACAGCGCGTTGCGATCGCGCGGGCGCTGGTGTCCAACCCGCAGATCATCTTCGCCGACGAACCAACCGCCGCTCTGGACAAGCAGAGCGGACAGACGGTCGTTGAGATGCTTCAGGCGCTCGGGCGAGAGCGGGGCACCACGACTCTGATGGTAACCCATGACAACCGCATTCTCGATCTGGCCGACCGGATCGTCACCTTGGAAGACGGGCGCATCGTCGATGACACGGCGCCCTAGGGTTTCGCCAACACCATCGCCGCATTGACGCCGCCAAAGCCAAACGCGTTGCAGAGCGCGCGGTCGACAGTGGCTTGACGCCCAAGGTCCGGCACGAAGTCCAAATCCTCGGCGCCCTCATCAGCTTGGCTGAAGTTGAGCGTCGGCGGGATTGCGCCCTTCATGATGGCCAGCGCGGTGAAGATCGCCTCAACGGCGCCCGCCGCCCCGAGCAAATGGCCCGTGGCTGATTTGGTCGACGAGATCGGAACCTTGGGCAGCCTGTCACCGAAGACAGACCGCAGCGCCGCGACCTCGCCAGCATCGCCAACGGGCGTCGATGTGGCGTGACCGTTCACGTAGGAGAAGGCTTCTGGCGTTGTGCGCGCCATCTCCAGTGCCCGTATAATTGCAAGCGCTGCCCCGGACCCATCTTCTGGGCCAGCCGTCAGATGGTAGGCGTCGGCGCTGGTGCCATAGCCCTCCAAGGTGACCAGCGGCGTCGCGCCACGAGCCTCGGCATGGGAAAGGCGTTCGATGACGATCAGCCCGGCGCCCTCCGACAGGACGAACCCGGAACGCGAGCGATCATAGGGACGGGAGGCGCGTGCTGGGTCATCGTTCTCGGTCGAGAGAGCCCGTGCAGCGTTGAAGCCAGCGAGCGCCAATCGGTCCACGCAAGCCTCGGTACCACCGGCAAGCACGACATCGGCTTCGCCGGTTGCAATCAGCCGCATACCGTCACCGATACCTTGCAGACCGGCGGCGCAGGCGGTGATCGGCGCGCCGATGGGGCCGCGAAAGCCATAGCGGATTGACACATTGCCAGCGGCTAGATTGCCGAGAAATTGCGGCACAACAAAGGGTGACAGGCGCCGTGGTCCCCGCTCATCCAGCGTGCGCACCGCCTGGGTCACAACGGGAAACCCGCCGATTCCTGTGCCGATGAGTGTCGCCGTGCGATCCTTCTGCCTCTGGTCTTCTGGATGCCAGCCGGCCTGATCGAGCGCTTCACTTGCCGCCGCCAGAGCGTAGAGCGTGAAGAGGTCGATTTTCTTGCGGTCCTTGGTGCTGACGACGGTATCGGGATCAAGGCCGGCGTCATCATTTTCGGCGCCGGGCACCATACCGGCGATCTGCGTTGCCAGATCATCGACCGGGAACCGGTCGACCCGGCGAAGCCCCGACTTTCCCTTGACCAAGCGATCCCACACGGCCTCCACGCCACAGCCGAGCGGCGTCACCAAGCCCATGCCGGTGACCACGATGGGGTCTTTGCTTGTGGGGGTCATGAGCATTTCCTTTCGTGCATATGCACATATTGAGTCAAAAAAGAGGCTAGAGATCGGCCAGCAGGGCAAGTGTTGCTTGCATCTGGCGCCATTGATCCTCACCGATCTTGGCCCGCAACGCGTCCTGCGCTTTGTGCCAGAGCGGCACCATCTCCATGAGTTTGGCCTGCCCGATCGACGAGAGGCGGTAGGCCTTGGCGCCGCCGCGTCCGCCGATCTGCGCCTCGACCAGGCCGGATTCCTCCAGAAGGCGCAGATTGCGGGTGAGCGCTGAGCGTTCGATGGCCATGCCATCGGCCAGTTCCGAGACCGAAGCAGCCTCGCTGCCATAGAGCGCAAACAGCAAAGAGGCTTGGGACGGCGTGACGCCATGCGGCTTGATCAGCCGGCCGAAGTGGCGCGACACCGAACGCGCCGCCCGGCGTGATTTGGTCAGCACGCATTGACTGCGAAAGAGGTTGGGATCGATCTCATCCATCTCATGTGTGCATATACATGAAATAGAAATTGTAAACCCGCTGGTCGGGCGCTAGGCCGATAGCCGCCGGATGTTCTTAGGCGACGGCGGCGTGCTCGGCGGTTGTTTCCGACAAGGCTGTCACGGCGCGGGCAAGGGCGGGAATGTCATCTTCGGTGACGAAGGTTTCCAGCTCAGGACGAGCAAAATAGTAGCCTTGCAACAACGTCACCCCGGCGTCGACGAGCGCGTACATCTCATCTTCGGTTTCGACCCCTTCGGCCAAGACCTTCAACTTCATCAGTTTCGACATGGCCAAAATGCCGGAAACGATGGCCTGGCGACTTGGGGAATTCTCAATCCCTCGCACCAGTTCCATGTCGATCTTGATCATGTCGGTTTGGAAACGGGCCAGCAGACCTAAGCCAGAGAACCCTGCACCGAAATCATCTATCGCGGTGGCAAATCCCATCTTCTTGTACTCTTTGATGATGTGCTGGACGTGATCGACGTCGGCAAACTGCTCGTTCTCAGTGAACTCGAACATAAGGCGACGCAGGCTGAACCGCGCTTTGGAGGCCGCTGCCAAGGTCGCGCGGATGCAGGCTTTTGGCTCATAAACGGCGTTCGGCATGAAATTGATCGACAGCATCGCATCGGAATTTGCCGGCATTTTTGCGCCGGCCAGTTCGATGGCCGTCACGCGGCAGGCTTGGTCGAAAGCGTAGCGGTTCTTTTCGGTGACCTGCGCAAGGACCTTGCCCGCGCCCTCGCCATTTTTCCCGCGAACCAGCGATTCGTATCCCCAGATGCGACCCGCATGCACATCGAGGATCGGCTGAAAGGCCATCGTGAACGGGATGTCGAACGCATTGGCGTCTGCGTTCTTGCACCCTTCGCAACCAATTCTATCAGTCATCAGATGCCCGCTCTTAACCCCGAGTTGTAGTCTTGGCACGGACCATGGCGGGCAAGCGTTAAAAAAGGCCTAGTATTTGAAGGCTTTCCCTCAGGTTCTAAGTGTATTTCCGGGTTAAGCTGAAAAGGTGGCTTACTACTTATACGAGTGCCGGCATTCATCCTAGAAATGCGCAGTTTTCGCCTGAAGTGGGTTTGTGTGATGCGCGACACAGAGACCCGCCAGCCCCTACGTCATTCTCCAATCATCGAAACACGGCCACACGCTCTCCTAACCCAACCGGCCGGTTTGAACCAAGAGGATGACCCAATGACCTTCGCTCCTAAAAAAGCTCTGATCGCCGCCGCTCTCTCCGTCGCCATGCTTGCTGGCACTATTGGCACCACGACCACCGCCCAGGCCAACGAATATGTCGCCGGCGGTATTGGTTTCGTTGCCGGCACCATTCTTGGCTCAGCGCTCACCCAGGCCCACCAGCCACAGACCGTGGTTGTTCACCAACAGCCGGTCGTCGTGCACGGTCGCCCGGCACCTTGGACGCCGGCTTGGTATGCCTCGTGCTCGCAGCGCTACCGGTCCTTCAATGCGCAGACCGGTTACTGGCTGCACGTCTCTGGCCAATATCGCTTCTGCCAGTAGGACCAGTCTAACCCAGCAAAAACCCGCTGGTCATGCAACCAGCGGGTTTTTTTGTGCCGGTCACTCCGGGCAATTTTCCACCGGTCAGAATCGTTTTTCGACAAGTGAGCAAACTGTGATGCGTGGCACAGTTGAACCAAGCCAGGTCAGGCAATCTCCCATCATCGAAACGCGGCCACCAAGACCAACCAACCCAACCGGCCGGGTTTGAAGCCAAGAGGATGACCCAATGACCTTCGCTCCCAAAAAAGCTCTCGTTGCTGCTGTTGTTTCTGTTGCCACCATTGCTGGCGCTACGGCCACCACCACCAACACCGCCCACGCCAATGAATATGTCGCAGGCGGCATCGGTTTTGTCGCCGGCACGATCGTCGGCTCGGCGCTTACCCAGGCCCACCAGCCGCGCGTTGTCTACCACCAGCAGCCGGTCGTCGTGCATGCCCGCCCTGCACCTTGGACCCCAGCTTGGTATTCCTACTGCTCGAACCGCTATCGTTCGTTCAACCCGCAGACCGGTTACTTCTTGGCCTACTCCGGCAACTACACTTTCTGCCAGTAAGTTAGCCATCACTTCCCAAAAACCCCGTCTGCATTCGGCAGGCGGGGTTTTTCGTATTTGGGATCAGGCCTCTGGCGCTCCGCCGGTTGGATCATCCAGCCGATGCAGACGCCCAATGGCGTTTCGGGCTAGCCGCAACGTTAAGGCTTTGCGGCGCGAGGCGTGCAGTTTGATCAACTGCGATTCGCGAACGATATGCGCCCCGAACCCATCAGCAATCATCAGGCCCTCTGTCTGGGGAAAGATATCCTGCGACACGTCCGGCGCGGTCGCGAACGAAAAACGGTCGCAGAAATCGATATAGTCCGGCCACTTGGTGTCGGCACGCAGATCGGCAGGCGAGGATTTCACCTCGATAATGGTGATCAAACCGTCCGGCGAAAGCGCGACAATGTCGGCGCGGCGCCCGTTCGCCAAACTGGCTTCAAACAGACAGGTCGCACCCAACTGCGCAAAGAAACGCGCTACGCCGCGCCGGATCGCCAGCGCACGGTCCGATTGACGTCCGTCAGCCAGCGGAGATGGGCTCGGTTCCATAAGGTCTGTTCGTCCTCACCACGTGTCGTCGAAAAACGCGGGTCCCCGCCGAAACTGTGACGCAGAACACAGCGACACTCTATCCAGACCGGCACGATGCGGGCGTTGCAACAACGGCAGGCCTGCACGGATCACAATCCGCGACGGGCAGCCAAGTTGTAGAGATGGCTTGAGGTCGGGTGCAAGCCCCACCGCCTCGACCCTTGGCCGCTCTGCCCCGCCTCGCGCCTTCTTGTTGGCTTGCCGGCAAGCGGTGTGGGGCGGGTATGCAATGCCCAGCGCAGGAAGGCCCAAAATCGCTTGACGTGACGTTGAGGGTTCGAATCAGGCATTCTTTAACCTGCGCGCATTAGACGATGGTTATGATGATGGCTCCGGTCTCTTCCACATCACCTGCCTCGCAGGCAGCGCCGTCCGGCCAATCGGTGGCCAGCGCGGGCTCGCGCGTTGCGCCGGTTGCGCAGTCCTCTGCGCTTGCTGGCCTGGTCGCGGGCGCATCGATGGCTGGAACCGGCGCGCCAGCATCTGGCCAACCACAGCAGATCAGTGCGCAAGCGCTGTTGACCCTTCTTCAAACGCTGGGCAAGCCATTGTCCGGTTCGGTCGGTCAGCCAGCGCCTGGCGGCAGCGGAGGTGCGCAGTCGAGCTTGCCGCTTACTCTGTCGCTGCCACAAGGCGCCACGGGATCTCCAGCAAGCACAGTGCAGACAAGCCTGCCATTGCCTGCCGGAACCACCCCACCGCCATCTGGAACGCAGGTTCTTGTGCAGGCCGAAGGTGGCGCGAACGCGCCGCGCCTTGGCGTCACGGTTTCAAGCGCGGCGCAGACGTCGCCGTCTGTCGTGCGAGCTGATGCGGCACGCCAATCGTCGTTCGCACCGCTGCTTGCCGATGTCGCAAAGCTCACTGGACAACCCAGTCTGCCTAAGGGATTGGATGCGGCATTAGGCCGGATCATGGGCTTTGCGTTGGACGCTGATGCGCCGATAGATTCCACCACGCTAAAGAGCGTTGTCGAAGGTGCACGCTCAGGCTTGGCGTCTTCAACTGCGATATCCACTGGCGGTCCCCAGCCAGCTCAAACACCGATGCAGACCGCGCTCGGCGCCCTAGTTCGCGCCCTTGGCCTAGCGATGCCTGATGGCGACGGTAAGCCCACGCCTCAAGCGTCGCAGGCGACATCGTCATCGTCGAACAACACGGCACAGCAGCCCCATCCCAATGCCCCAGGCAAGTCAGCTGGTCAGCCAGCCACGCCGCCACCCTTGCCAAACGGCGCACAGCCGAGTCGGCTGTTGGCCCATCCTTTGCCGCTCGACGCACCCGACCTGACCGATCCATCCGTTCTGCAGACGCTGAAAGGCAAGGCCGAAGCAGCGCTGTCTCGGCTAAACCTGCTGCAGGCCGGCGGCGATACCGGCAACCAACGTGTTGGCGACACAGGCCCGGCGCTACGTTGGGATGTTCCATTGCTGATCGGCCAAGAAGCTGCCGTTTTGGGCGTCGCCATTGACCGGGATGGCGGCTCGGAGAACGACCGCGACGACCGCCTGACCAGTTGGCGGTTCCGATTTGCCTTCGAAAGCCAAGCGCTGGGCGGCGTTGAGGGCCTGGTCGCGCTGCATCAGACGCCCGCAAAGATCGACGCGGAGCCGCATCTGGACATTGCCGTCTGGGCGCATGAACCAAGCGTTCTTGCCCGTCTTGATTCCTCGCGCGTGGCGCTGGTGGAACGCCTGCAGGCGCTCGGCCTGGTGATTGATAGCCTGACGCTCGCGCCCGCCGAGGACATGCCCAGCGATCCAGCGCCATCGGAAAACATCCAACATCGGGTGGATATGTCCTCATGACGGCGGAAAAAGCACCCTTCAACAGTACTGCCCAGCCGCCGACGATCGCCGTCGCGCTGCGCTACGATGAGGACGGCACTGCGCCGATCGTTGTTGCCACGGGAAAAGGCTCACTTGCCGAGCGAATCATCGCCGCGGCTGAGGAAGCCGGCGTTGCCATCGACGAAAACCCTTTGCTTGCCAGCGCGTTAGAGAACGCGCCGCTCGATGAGCCGATCCCTGAAGAGCTTTATCAGGCGGTCGCCGAAGTCATTAGCTGGGTGTTGCACGCGCGCGAACCGCATGGAGCAGGCGGGCGATCGCAGGCGCCCAACGACCGCAAGGCCGGGGGAATCAGGCAATGATGGCGCGAGATCCCGTCACCCGTGTTGCGCTGGCATCTGATTTTGTGGCGCGTAAGCAACAATGCGCCAAAGAGTGCCCTAAGGGCACCGATGAGGTCCGTTTCGCGCCGCAATGGGGTCTGGCCATGCCGCCCAAATCACGCCATGGTCCGGCCATGATTGGTTTGAGGCTCATTGCGCGCTGCGTTGCGCTTGTGATGATGACAGTGCTTGTTGCTGCAAGCACAGTCATTCCCTCGTTGTCCTATGCTCAAAAATACGCCGACCATCTGTCGCAATATGGCGGGTATGACGCGCGTATCGCCGCCATTACGGGTTTTGCCTCGCTCTATGTGACGCCCGAGGCGCCCATGTTGCCGGTTGTGCTTTCCATTCCTGGCGACGTTGAAATTGCAGCCGTGCTGCCAAGCTCATGCGCGATGGACAAGACCGTCCTGCCAACGGCGATGCAGCAAGCAACGCCGTGTGGGCAGGTCGTCGGGTTCTTTCTTTCCCAGACGTCCCCTATCGGCATCGACCAACCGGCTTTACGCGGCCCGCCAAGGCTTTTGGTCTGAGATTTGACTTTTCCCCTTCCCACTTTCGATACCTTCAATCCAGTTCGGAGACAGCTCCAATGATTTCTCGCCGTTCTTTGCTGCTTGGTGCCGCCGGCACTGCAGCTATCGCTTCCACCGCCAAGGCCGACAGCGCTATCGACGCGTTTCTCGACTCGGTCGGCCTTGATCCGGCCACCGCGTCACGACAGGGTTTCCGCATCGACCGCCAATGGTTGCCGCAGGATGTGTCCTATTCGGGCCGTGAGCGCCCAGGCACCATCGTCATCGATGTCGCCAATCGCTATCTCTACCATGTCCAAGAAGGTGGCAGCGCCCGCCGTTACGGCATTGGCGTTGGCCGCGATGGCTTCCGCTGGGCCGGTTCCGCCGTCGTTGGTCGTAAAGCCGAGTGGCCGACTTGGACGCCTCCGCCGGCTATGATCCGTCGCCAGCCTGAGCTGCGCGAATGGGCCGGCGGCATGCCTGGTGGCGTTGACAACCCGCTCGGCGCTCGCGCGCTCTATCTGTATCGCGGTGGTCGCGACACGCTTTACCGGATCCACGGCACGAACGCGCCTTGGACCATTGGTCAGGCCATGTCTTCAGGTTGCATCCGCATGGTCAACGAGCATGTGGAAGAGCTTTACGATCGCGTGCGCGTCGGTTCGCGCGTGATTGTGCGCCAGGTTGCTGCTTAAGCACTGTCGTCCATTTCACTCTGACGCCCGGTGGTCGTTCTGATCACCGGGCGTTTTCTTTTGCGCCAACCGTGGTTGACAGCGGAGCACCGCGCTGGTGACCCTTGGCCCATGATGACGGGCAATTCTGAATGGTCCCTTCCGGACCAGGGTTCTTTCGTTGACAACGAGCGAGACGCGGACGCGTTGGACTCCGGCGAAGACGGCATACTGCGCGCCGCCAAGCGTGCCAAGAAACGTCGCCCGCGTAAGATGACGGAGAGGCGCCTTCATACCATCGCGCTCGCCTACCTCGATCGCTATGAGGCCAGCGAAGCCAGTTTTCGGGCCATGCTCGAACGACGCGTTTACAAAGCCGCACGCGCCCATGGCGAAGAGCCATCGGACTACCAGACAATGGTCGAAGACGAAGTGGCAAAAGCGGTATCCGCTGGCTTCATCGACAACAAGCGCTTCGCGGAAAACCAAGTCTATCAGCAGCGTGGCCGCGGCGCCTCTGCGCAGGCCATTCAGGCGCGGCTGAAGGCCAAAGGCGTTTCTGATGAATTGATCGACCACGCGTTGGACCATGACGACCGGGACGATGAAGCCGCTGCTTGGCGCTATGCGCAGCGCAGGCGACTCGGGCCGTTTCGGACCACGAACCGCGCTGACAAGCGCGATCGCGATCTGGCTGCTCTCGCGCGGGCAGGGTTTCGATATGGGCTTGCTTCAGCGGTCGTCGATGGCGATGTCGATGATGGCCCGCTTTGATGCGTGAACTGCTGTCCCCTGATCAGATGGGCGCCTGCGATGCCTTCACGATTGCGCAGGGCACGCCCGGAATCGATCTGATGGAGCGCGCCGGGACCGCTGTTGCCGACCAAGCCGCCGCCATGACGCCAGCCGGTGGATCGATCTTGGTTCTGGCGGGCCCGGGCAACAATGGTGGCGATGGCTATGTCGCCGCGCGCTTGCTTGCATATCAGGGATATGCGGTGACGGTCGCATCACTTGGTGACCCTGAGGCTCTAAACGGCGATGCGCACTGGGCTTATCAAGGTTGGAAGGGCCCTGTCCTGCGATCAGAGCAAGTCGATGCCGATCACTTGGCCGGCCAGGATCTCCTCATCGATGCTCTCTTTGGCGCCGGGCTCACGCGCGGGCTTGATGGTGAGGCCGCCCGGTTGGTGAGCGTCTTGAACGACTCCGGTCGATCGGTTCTTGCTGTTGATCTGCCGAGCGGGCTCGATGGCGCAAACGGAAAGGCGTTGGGCGCAGTTGTCCGAGCAAGCGCCACGGTCACCTTCCACCGGATGAAGCCTGGCCATGTTCTCTTTCCAGGGCGGGAGCTGTGTGGTGCGATCTCTGTGGCGGATATCGGCATTCACGAGCACGCCATTGGCGAAGCCGGTTACACCGCCCAGCTTACCGGCTCCTATCTGGCAGCACGGTTGTCAAAGCATTCCGCTGACGCCCACAAATACGCACGCGGCCACGCTCTTCTGGTCGGCGGACCACCGAAAAAAGCCGGTGCTGGGTTTCTGGCTGCATCATCAGCGTTGCGGGTTGGAGCGGGGCTCGTGACGCTCGCCGCGCCGAACGCAACGATGAGCGGTAGCGTTGGGCTTTATCCGGCGCTGATGCGCGCGCCTTGCAACGACGCCCATGACTTGGCGCGTTTGCTGCGTGACGATCGCCTGACTGCCTGTGCACTCGGTCCGGGTCTCGCGCCGGACGAAGCGACGCGGCAGTTGGTCTATGTTGCCCTGGAGTCCAACGCCGCCCTTGTTCTGGATGCTGGCGCGCTGACCGCTTTTGCCGGGATGGCCGAACCGCTGTTTGAATGCATCAAGGCACGAAAAGCGCGCACCGTCCTGACGCCCCATGGTGGTGAATTCGCACGTTTGTTCGGTAAGCTGTCGCAATCATCGAAGATTGAGCGGGCCAAGGAGACGGCAGAGCGATCCGGCGCGATCCTGGTGCTCAAGGGCGCCGATACGGTGGTTGCGCATCCCAACGGTAGCGCTGATTGCACCTTTGTCAACGGCAATGCACCACCTTGGCTTGCGACCGCAGGGTCGGGAGACGTCCTGACAGGTATCCTCACCGGACTGTTGGCGCAGTCTGCCGCTCGTGATCGGCCGCCCGATGACACGGCCGCAACAGTCGCGCTGGGTGTTTGGCTACACGGCGCGGCGGGCCAACACGCAGGCCCCAATCTTGTTGCCAGTGACTTGGAGCCATCCCTAGGCTGGGTCTTGCGCGATCTGGGTTCTGCAGAGTTTGCGTCTCTGGAAGGTTAACCGCGTTAACCAAAGCCATTCACCAAGCCAGCTAACCTTGCCGCTTAAGCTTACCGCAAGCTTCTGATTTTCATGCGAATTTTCCTGTGTTTACGTTCCGTTAAGGACGGAGAGACGTTCACACACATTAAGGAATTTCATCATGAAAACGTTCATCAAAAAGGTGCGCTATTTCGCGCTAGCCCTCGCTCTAGCCTTGGCTGTGCAACCGGTCGCAACGATCACATCGGCAGACGTCGCCGGGGCTAGCGATTACTATACACAGATGCCAATGATGATGAGCGGCGGCAGTGCAGGCGGTGGGTCTTCGTTGAACCCTTGGCCAGTCATCCTCATAGGCACTGGAGTTGCCTCCATCATCGCTTGCGCGATGATCGTCGGTGCAGAGGAAGGGCGCGAGTTGACGCTAGAAGAAGCGGTTCACGCTGGCCTGTTCCCACTTCACTGCCTGTTCGACCTGCACCTAAACGGCGAATAGGTTCGTCTCATAGACTGCAGACCAAGGCCCAGTCGACTACTCGACTGGGCCTTTGCACGTGACATGCCATGGAACCGTGATTTGCCGGCTCACTGCATCTGTGCTTCCCTTACGTCCGTGTGGGGCAACAGGGGGACATAGTGATGAAAAAGTACCTGCAACTGTTCACACTGGCGATTGCGCTGATCTTCACCAGTGCAACGCTGGCACCAACGGAAAGCCAGGCAACGATGTACAGCTCGTCGATCGTGGCATCCGGCTCAGCATCGACACCGTGGGTTCCAATTCTGGTCTTTGTAGGCGTGGCATCGATCATCTCATGCGCGGTGATTGTCGGTTCGCACACGGGACGTGAACTCACGCTTGAGCAGGCCGTCCATGCAGGGATCGTGCCGTTGCATTGTCTCTGGGATGGCGCGCTCGACGAATGAGCACGGCATAATGGCCCAGGCTAGTCGATCATTTCTGACAGCCTGATCACCACTTGCGAGCGAAAGAAAAAGGCCCGGTGAAGCGATCACCGGGCCTTTCGTCTTGAATCGGTTGTCATAGCCGGGGAAGCGGCCTATCCAACTCCGCCGCTAGAGAGCACTGCCGATGCGGGCGCGTCCTGTTTCGCCATTGTCGCGCACCCAGTTCAGCGTGCGATCGCCCGTTCGCGTCAGGTCAAAGCACATGGGCGAGCCATTGTACCAATTCTCAAACTGTTGACAGAGGCGATTGCCGTCAATCCACCAGCGTCCAGCGTCCTGGGGCTGTACCCAGCGACCCAAGCCCAAGGCCTCGCCATCGCCGTCAACGCGGCCACCTGGGCGATAGTTCAGCGGAAACTCACCACCAAACGGCGTCGCGAGATAGATCGTGTGTCCGATAATGTCGGAGCGGATCTCATTGGCTGAAAAGGAGGAAGCGTAGGCCGGCAATGCAAGCAGCGCGGCACAAAAAACAAGAACAAAGCGCATGAAACTCACCAAAGAGGTTGAGGGGACGGTTAGCTACAATACGACCCGGCGCCGATTTGGTTCATTGCCCGGCGTGATCGTCGCAAGGCGATTTCATGTCAACAATGCGGCAGAGGCGACCGGTCCGCTAGTTCAGCGGTATGTTCACCCGCAAACGGCGCGAAACCGCTTCAAGATCGTCTTTGCCCGACCCTGCGTGCCAAAAGGCGAAGTAATCTCCGCCGCATGGGTTTAATTCAAGCCCGCCGTAATCGGATGTCTCGCTGCGCCCGGATCGCCGCGCCAGCGCGTATGAAGTTTGGCGATGAGGTCCGCGCGGCTACCGACCTCCCATCTCAATGGATAGGCTTCGACATAATCAACGAATGTCAATCGTCGGCTGCCATTGAGCGCCGTTAGGATGATCTGGTCCGGCAGAAGAACCGGGCGATCGTAGATTGGCGCAGACTCAAGCGCCAATTGCTGCAACACATGTTCAGCAAGCTCGGTGCAAAACAGGCAGTCCTCGGTCGAGCCATCAAAGCGATAATCAAACGGCGTGCCAATATGGCTGTAGAAATGGGCGATGGCCTCCCGGCGGGCGGAGGCTGAAGGAAGATGCGAGCGCAATAAGACCAGACGGTCAGCGTTGAACACATGATCAAAAGGCGCGAGATGAACCGCAGGTGAAACGGCCTCAATAAATACGCCGCCCCCTGCGATCTCAGCTTGATGCGGGACGATGGATGGATGGTCCCAGAGACCCATCCGGCGTAGCTCGCTCTCTGTGCCCAGATAAATCGCCACGTGCGAAAAGGCGCCCGGCAGGAGATTGTTGGATAGCCGCGCATCGGAGGTGATGAGCGCCATGTCGAGCGGGCGGAACTGCGGACGCAAATGTGCCTGCGCATCGAGTTTGTCGCTGAGATAACCCGGGCGCGATTCGAACAGACGCGTGATACGCCCGAAGACCGGTGCGCCAAGATCGGCAATCGCCACCAGCGGCCTTGGGAACTCTTCAGCCTGCCGGCAGCACACCGCATTGAGATCGGCGAGCGTCGCTCGCTCAACCGACGGATCGATTGGCGATGGCGCGCTTGCCAAATGGGTACAGGCGGCCAGGCCAAGCATCAATGTGATGGCAAACATCAATAGCGGCAGTTGGCGGTTCAGGACCGCTGACCGCCCATGCAGGCAAGAACGGTTGGCATGTGCAGATGGAAAAAACGCCAAGGTTGGCCACTCAGGTAGGATATGCAGCGGGCGGGCCAAACCGGTAAAGTTCACCGAGTTAGGCCCGTATCGCTGCAACCTTAGCGCTTGCCGGCGCTGCCTTTCAATCGCCCGAAGGTCGGCTGATTGCCTGCGCCTTAGACCACCAAGATCGGCGAACCGGTTGCCACGCGGCCATAAAGGTGGATCACGTCCTGGTTCAACAGGCGCACGCAGCCCGAAGAAACCGCCTTGCCGATCGACCAAACCTCGTTGGTGCCGTGCAGACGATAAAGCGTATCGACATCGCCTTCAAAAATGTAGAGCGCACGGGCGCCGAGCGGGTTGTCGATCCCCGGATCCATGCCGCCATTGGCGATCGAAAAGGGTTCAAGTTCCGGCTGGCGGGCCACCATTTCGTCCGGCGGTGTCCAACGCGGCCAGGGTCGTTTCCAAGCGATACGGGCGCGACCCGACCACTCAAATCCCGCCCGGCCAAGCCCAACGCCGTAGCGCATCGCCTTACCGTTCTCCATCACATGGTAGAGAAAGAAATTGCGGGTATCGACGATCACCGAACCCACTGGCTCGCTGGTCGTGTAATCCACTTGGCGCCGCAGGTACCGCTCCTCGACTTGGCTGAGATCCACCGCCGGAATCGGAAACTGCTCCTGCGGCAGCGCGGCATACATGGAAAGATAAGGGCTTGGGCGAACGTCCGCATTGGGCACGAGCTGCGGCTCGGCCACATTGGCGGTCATGCACCCTGAAACGGCAAGCCCGGACAGGGTGGCGGCGCCAGCAAGAAACTGACGGCGTGTCGGAGACTGGGTCGACGAGGTTTTCGACGTGGCCGCGTTCGTCATCGATCGACCAAACGGCGCAGTCTTAAAGAGGGTGTTGGCAAAGGGGGCGTTCATGGAGCTCTCCAGCGGTACTCGCGCATGCAACAGGTCGTGACCCTCAACGCCGCGCTGGCGCCTTGGTTCACACCAAAAGGTGGCAGCGGTCTAAACGCGCGGAGGTGGCAATTGCAGTGCTTCTGCCATAGCCAAGAGGATACTGGCGCTGTCGGTGACGGGCTGCGCCGTCTGGGAGATTGGTGGCATGCCTGCACTGGGAATCAACCAGGCGCAATCGGCAGACGTGCAAGGGCCGGTCGGCGCGACGGGCATGGCGCTTGCGATCCTAACCGGCGTGGCTTCCGCCTGCCGGTCGACGGCGTAGGAGTTGTCGAGGACCAAGCCCGCATCGGTAACGATCAAACCAGCTTCAGGGGCGATCGCTCGGTCATCCAAGCTCTTGGCGAGCGCGAGCCCACCACCATTGACGGCGGTCACCAGCAGAACACAACAAAGAGCCAGAACCATGCGCATGAGAGGTGTCACGCCTTAGAATTGCGGCCAACATGGGGCGACGATTGAACGGTCCAAGGATCGGTGTTCACGGTTAAGCGAGCGTTACCCAAAAACCACAGCCGCGCCTGAGTGCTGGTGTTTAGCCACCAAATCGTCGCGACAAAGCGTGATTTAGTCGCGACAAACGACCAGATCGTCTGGCTTTGTTCCGGAACGTTTTGCCGTCGTTCTTCAGTGTGAAGTGGGATAGCAATGGTGCAGTTGACCGGAACAACATAGAACCCGTTCAGGCTTCTGAGATCTTAGACGAGTTGGAAGACTGGGGGCGATTTCTTTCATCGAATCCGGAACTTATCCACACGCTCGATAAGCTGGATCAGATCGAGCGAGACCGTAATCCGTCGCAGGTTTCACCCTCGCGATCAGCACCGCGCCGTTCGGGGCCATCACCATGAGCGGGCTCACACATGCATTTGGCGAGAGTGCGAGCAGAGGTGCTGCTGATCATCAGCGGCGCTCCAAAGAGCGTAACGGCACACCTCGGGACTGCCCGCGCGTGACCATTCGATTGTCAGAAGCGGACTATGCTCGTTTGGGCGAACTGGCTGACGGTATGGCGCTGAGCACCTACATTCGAGCCGTTGCGCTGAATGAGAGCCTGTCCAAACGCAAACGGCGTCTGATGAACCCGGTGGTTGATCATAAGACCATAGCCCAAGTGCTTGGTCTGCTGGGTCAATCACGGATCGCCAACAACCTCAACCAGCTGGCCTACCAAGCCAATATCGGCGCGTTGCAGATGGACGATGAAGCCGTGACGCAGATTGAGGAGGCCTACCGACATGTCGTGGCAATGCGCGGGCTGCTTTTGAAAGCGCTCGGCGGCCGGTCGTGAGGGCTGTTCGGTGATCCTGAACGCGAACAGTCGAGGTCATGGACAGGAGCTCGAGCGTCACCTTTTGAATGTCGAGGACAACGAGCATGCGGTGGTGCACGAACTGCGTGGCTTTGTCGGTGATGATCTTGGTGACGCGTTTGCCGAGGTCGAGGCAATCGCGACGGGCACCAAGTGCCAGCAATATCTGTTCTCGCTGAGCCTCAACCCGCCGAAGCTGGAAACGGTCCCAATCGAGACCTTCGAAGCAACGATCGACGCCATTGAGCGAGAGCAGGGATTGACCGGTCAGCCTCGGGCCATCGTATTCCATGAGAAGCTCGGGCGTCGGCATGCCCATTGTGTCTGGTCACGTATTGACGCAGAGCAGAGGAAGGGGATCAACCTTCCGCACTTCAAGCGCAAGCTGACCGCTATCCCCCGATCTCTCTATCAAGAGCACGGTTGGGACATGCCTCTTGGTCTGCAAGATGCGCAGAAGCGTGACCCGCTTAACTACTCCCATGCTGAAGCCAGCCAAGCGAAACGCGCAAAATGTGACCCCAAGGAACTGAAAGCCCTCTTTCGATCCTGTTGGGACATGTCTGACTCCTTGGTGGCATTCAGGGCTGCTCTGTCAGATCAGGGATTTGCCTTGGCACGCGGTGACCGTCGCGGCTTCGTCGCTGTCGATGTGACGGGTGAGGTCTACTCCCTCTCCCGCTGGTGTGGGGTCAAACCCAAAGAACTCCGAGCGCGATTGGGCAGCGAAGAACAGCTCCCCAGCATCGAAGAGGCGCAAGCCAGGCTTGATGCTCAAGTGTTTGAGCATCCTGACGCGTCGCTTGATAAGGCACTTTCTGAGCACCAAGCCAGATTGGATGAGCTGGTCGCTCGTCAGCGTGCAGAGCGCCAAGAGCTTCAGGACCACCAAGCCGTTCGGAAGACCGCTGAGTTACAAGCAGCACAAGCCAGCTTGCCCACGGGTTTTGCCGCCGCATGGAGCCGCCTGACCGGACAGTACCAGAGCAAGCTCAAAGCACTCGAGGCAGAAGCCAAACGGCGGGACACGCTTGATCGTCGCGAGACCGAGGGGGTGATCGAACGGCACCTATCCGAGCGGCGCGAACTCGATCAGCAGCTCGACCTGATCAACGCGCAGCACGCGCTTGAAGCTGAGGCCCGATCTTTCGAACGGCGTACCGCTAAACGTTATGCGCCTGATCCACGCCAACCGCTCATCCTGCCAAGAGAGCGGCCGGCGTTCTCGGTCGGCCAACTTAGGCGCAATCCATCGCTGATCTTGGAGCATATCTCACAGCGTGAGGCGTCCTTCACGCGCAACGACATCGCCGGTGCCTTGTCGGAGTTCCTTGATGATCCGCTCGATTTGCAATTCGCGATCGATACCGCACTGCGATCAAACGAGTTGGTGTCACTTGAAGCGGACAGTGAGCAGCGCTTCACCACACGGTCGTTCCAACAGGTTGAACGGAAACTGTCCTCAACCAGTTCGGAGATGGCGCGTCTCGGTAGGTTCAAGGTCTCGAAGCTTTCAGCCGCTAGGGCCATTGTCCGAGAGAACAAACGATTGAAACGTTCTGTCGGTGCAGCGCTGAGCGATGAACAGGTAGCAGCCATTGAGCATGTGCTTGGCGCTAACCAACTGTCTGCTGTTGTTGGTCTTGCTGGAACCGGCAAAAGCACGCTGCTGTCCGTTGCCCGCGATGCCTGGGAGCGACAGGGTTACACGGTCCACGGCGCGGCGCTCGCCGGGAAAGCAGCTGATAGCTTGGAAAGTGCATCCGACATCCCATCACGCACCCTCGCCTCTTTGGAGACAAGCTGGGAGAACGGCTATGAGCCCATCGGTTGCGGAGACATTGTGGTCATCGACGAAGCGGGCGTGGTTGGTACACGCCAACTGAACCGGGTCATGGCGCGCCTAAACGCACTTGGCTGCAAAATTGTTCTTGTTGGAGACCTAGAACAACTTCAACCGATCGAAGCTGGCGAGCCCTTCCGGGACATCGTCAAATCAGCAGGTGCCGCTAAGCTCACAGACATCAGGCGCCAGAGGCACGCATGGCAGCGCGCCGCGTCAAAAGACCTGGCGCAAGGTTTCACCGAGGTAGCGTTGCAAGCCTATGCCGACGAAGAGGCGGTACATCATTACGAGACGGCTGATGACGCGATCGCCAGTCTGGTCAGCGACTACATGGAAGACCTGAAGAAACATGGGCCAAACCGCTCACGGCTCGCATTGGCGCATCGGCACAAGGACGTGTACGCGATCAATCAAGCGATACGGCAAGCCACAAAAGAACTCGAAGGTGCAGTACCCGAACTGCTAGTCGAGACGGATATGGGGCCACGAGTCTTCGCCGAAGGCGATCGCATTCTCTTCACCCGGAACGATAAAGAACTCGGAGTGAGAAACGGGATGTTGGGTACAGTAACGGGTATCGATAGTAACCGAGTGTCGGCGAAAATCGACTGTGATGATCATGAAAGTCAAAAGAGCATTACGACCCCACGCAGCCGCTTTCGTCACATCGATCATGGCTACGCCGTAACAATCCATCGCGCCCAAGGCTGCACGGTCGACCGCAGCTTTGTTCTTTCAAGCTCAACGATGGATGAGAACCTCATCTATGTCGCCATGACTAGACACCGTGAGATCTCGCAGTTCTACTCATCATCGCGCAAAACAGTTCAGAGCAAGACTGAACCTGCTACATCTCCGTCGGTCAAACGCCATCGCTCTAGGTGACAAGTGCCAGAAACTAAGTTCCATAACGACACATAGTATATTCGCATCCCCGCTTGACGCAGTCGCCTTATTTGTATTTGCATGATCAACTGACATGATTGCCACTTAATTGTAACGACCGCTCAGGATCTCCTAGTCAACCGACAACCAATCATAGATTGTTTTCATCAGTGAAGTCTAACCTCAATAGAGCTGACATTCTTGAGTTACTAGAACTTGCTTCTAGTATGCAACTCAACTCTATTCAAGCACTTTTACATTTTTTTTGCAGGCGATTAAAAGATAATATTATTTTTGCAAGCTTGTGGCGATATAATGCTTGCTGTGAAACAGTGTCTATTTATAGTCGATCCAGTATTCACTTCTTTCCTCAGTTGGGCTGCAACGGCGAAAACATAAACGAATTTATTTGCACGACGGAATGTGCAAGCATAAAGAGCCTTTTGCAATCCGATTATTTTCTAGAGCGCAAACGATACAATTATTCAATTTCCGCGCAAGGCGCGTGGGATTTGTTCCATTCTGAAGAGACCGTAAGTAAGTACGATTTAGATGAGCTCGTTTTTTTACCAATAGACACAGAACACGCAAAAAATATCAGTGACGGCCGCCCTCGTTTTTTTTGCTTATTTTATTGCCGCCCAGGCACTCGTGCGGCCGATTTACATGACCTTGACTTAAGCTTGGTGCAGTCATGCATCGGAAATATGATTTACAATTCATTTACTGCCAAGCGTCAGCAAATTGTCCGATGTTTAACTGATCATTTATCAGAAAACCACGATCCAGAAAGCCCCCAGATTTTGGAATTCGTCCGCCGAAACTGCACGCGGACAAAGAATGCGTATCGTCTTTCGATACAATCACTCCGAAATAAAACGATTAAGGTGATTTCAGCCGGCGGCAACGAACAGGAGCTAACTCAAAAACAAGCCAGAAGCATCTGGGAGAGATTAGGTAGCGATGCCGGAGCAACGATACTGCCCGGTCTAACCACAGATCCCCAGGGCGAGCGGCGCTCAGCTCTGGTGTGGCAACAGAATGGAGAAGGGCCTCGCGATCGGATCGTCTACGTCTTCGATGGGAAGATGACAAGATGCCCACTGCATGGCGCTGGAACAGAAAATGAAGGTAAGCCGTACTTTGTGAATGATTTTGGGTTTGATGACAGGGAACTAATGATCGACGTAGGCAGTCACCTCAAGGCCTTCACGGAGACAGCAGCGGAAAAACGGCGACGAAGAAACAACTCGCGCATCTTAGCACACGAAAGTTCACAGCCGTTCTTCGATATTCAAAGTCTCCTCGCAAAAAATAAAAGACATCCAGATCACTACTCTTGGCAGTCTACTGTGGAGCGCATTGAAGATGCAACCCGGCTAGGACATGCAATGGTCAAGATGAATACAGAGTTGACCGACCAGAAGCTCCAGACAATTAACCTTCAAGGTTCGAACAACTACGAAATCAAACATGAACTATCCCAAATGAAACGCTCTCTCCGCCGTGTTTGCGAAGATTTCCGATTCTTGAATGATAATATCACTATTCGTGTCGATCGTTATTGTCTTTTGTTAGATTTAAACATAAATATACTATCAACAATATTCATCAATACAGTTACTAACTCTATTAAATATTCAGAGCGTAAGAGCAAAGATTCGTGGTGCGAGTTTTCCGTCCAAAGAATGTTTGCTAACTCAGATCGCGAGTGGGATCGATTGGGCGCGCCCATAGATAAGCGCGCACCTGGTCTTCTCTTTTCGACCACGGACAACGGCGTTGGAGTTCCAGGCCACCTAAAGGAACGGGTGTTCGAGCAAGAGTTCCAGGTGGACAATCGCAAAAGTGCGCAGGGTTTGGGCTTGGGACTTTGGCATGTAAAAAGGGTTGTCACATCGCTGAATGGTGATATCTGGCTTCAGTCAGGCAGTGACTTTTTAGATGGGTCTGGAATAAAGACGCGCGTTTCTGCTCGAATTCCAATGAAATGGTAGTTTAATTGTGCTTGATGTCGCTAATCTAAGAATTGCTGTGGTGGACGATCGCGGCTCAGTTGTTGATGAATTTGAAGAACTGTTCGGCATCGAGATGCCTGGCCTAGCGGTAGAGAAATTTGAAGCGGCAGATGACGCCCTCGCGGCAATCGAGTCTGGCGGTACCTGGTCTTATTGGATTGTCGATCTGATGATGCCGACGGGCGAAGAACTCGGCGTTGCAGAAACAGAAGACGGATTGTCAACCGGAATAGCCCTGATCAAGCGCCTGATGTCATCTGAGACAATGGTGACAGGTGGGATAGTTGCATTTACTTTGCGAGACGTTTCACAGGAGGACTTTGGATCAGAAAACGCTGTCGTGATAATGAGTAAGAACGAAAACACGCCAACGGATGTTGTTGACCATATACGACGGGCCCTCAACGGAACTGTCGCAAATGGTTAACGAGACGCACGATACCGACCCGAGCCCGGCCTTCTCGATAAGGCGCACCCTTCAATCCGGCGGCATAGCGCTGGTTATCTTGGTGGGTATGTTGCTGGGGGGTGCAGCGATCAGCGGCGTTTTTGAGGCTGGCGCCTCAGATCATACCACTACTACTTTCCCATCTATGGTTGATGCACTGAGCTTTGCAGGAGTAATGATAACCATCATTGCATTTGTCTCCGCATTCTATGTTCTTTTGCTTGCTATTGATGCATTTAAGATTTCTTCGGACGTAGCGAAAAACACCGAATACATTGAAAAAAATCTTGCTGATATAAAGAATTTGAAAAAAGAAATTAATGATGCAGAATACAAGATAATTAATATGAAGGACGATTACGACTTAATTCAGAAAGATATACATATATCTTCGGATATTCTTCAAGAACTGAATGAATCATCTACTGAGACAGATAAACTAGTCCTTTTGATCGACAGAATTACACGGTCGCTGGAATTTATTACAAACGCTACAAAACACGATCAAGAACGATCGCATGTGATCGCATCAAAATATGCTTTGTCTGTAAGGTCAAAGCTACCAGAATTTTCGAAGAGGAACATGCTGCGCCAAGCTCGGATAACTATTCTTAGCCAGCTGGTATCTGACCCAAGCATCGTCGATCGACGAACTCTCAACAGAGCTGTGGTGTTGATGCGAGAGGAAGCAAATAACGGAGATCAAGCTGCCAAGCGATTGATAGAAAAAATCGAGTCGGCGCAGGCATCGCCAGATTGATATGGAATCAAGCCTTTTCTGCCATGCTACCCCCGCCATTTAGGGCGTTGGCGCTGCATACTGAGCTGGATGCTCATGCAGAGCAGAACACCGTCTCTGGTGCTTGGATGTTAAGTCTGTTGATTGCCGGCAAGGCAAGTATTGTGGACCTGAGTCAGCCATTGCTTGCCCTCTAACATCCACTGGCATTAGTTCGTCGAGCTCTCTATCGAGCGCCTCAAGAGCTTCACTAGTAATGCTACTATTCGCGAGCTGGTCGCGAGCCTCGTCCAGGCGTCCTTGAAAGTCGAGCAATTGCCCCCGCTCGATCTGAAGCTCTTCATGCCTCTGTAGCAGCTCTTCGCGCTGCTCCGAAGTCGCTTAAGTCCGCTTCGCTGCGATCATCTTCAGCTTCTTTTCGCTTCTTGTCTTCCCTGGCTTTGATGAACCAGTGCTCGCGGCGCGCCATCTCAAGAACATGGCTATGAGTGTGGCGTCCGAAGTGGCTTGCAAGATGGGTCAGGCTAGCTTCCACAGTCCCTCCCAATCAGCACATGCAGCATGGCTCCCACCGGACGATCGGGGTGCCTGCCGAACCATTGCTCGATGCTGGGCCAACGGTCGGTTTCGCTCTGGTAGTACCAATCATAGATGCACTGCATCCCGGTCGTGTCTGGGCGTTCATTGAGGAACCTGGAAAAGGCCAGACCTTCAATGACACCGGCGATGTAACTTGCCTGCTCACGCGGCTCCATTTCGTTCAGAACATCCCCAGCGTTCTGAGCATGCACCACGCTTGCTGTGCTCAGACCAGAACCGACAACGAGCAGATATCCCAGCTTGATGAGCGATGAGCATGTCTTGTGAACCTGACGCATAAACGACCGTTCATGCGAAATTTTACTTCACCGGCCCGATTTTGCTACAATTATATGAGATTACAGGAAGATAGCGGGAGACGAGGAAACCGGCCCAAGGGCCGTTTCACCCCGCCAAGCCGAATTGCGGAAAGGGTCGTTTACGCGACATACGGGAGCGTGCAGCTTCGTCCGCTAAGGCACTGATTTATAATGAAAATAGGATATTTGCGCGTTAGCACCAAGACTCAAAATCCGGCCCGTCAGATAAACGGCCTGAGGGACTGTGCGACAAACTCTTTGTCGAAACACTATCCGCGATCGCGGATGAACGTCCCGTCTTCGACATGATGCTTGGCGAGCTGCGCAAAGGTGACACGCTTTTCGTGTGGGACTTGGATCGCGCATTTCGCTCGACCGAAGACGCTCTCTTTCATGAGCGATCATTGCGCGAGCGCGGTATCGGCTTTCACGCGATGAACTTCGACATCGAAACGCAGTCGGCTGATGGCCGCTAGGCCTACATCGTGCAAGCTGCGGCAGCCGAACGCGAGCGCATGAAAATCTCCGAACGAACCATTGAGGGGCTCAAAGCGGCGCGAGCGCGCGGCCAGCGCCTTGGCCCACCGATCAAGATGACGAAGGACAAGGCCGCAGCCGCGAAGGCCTCAATCGACGCAAAGCTGGCGACCGTGTCCGAGATCGCGTCCACACACGGCGTGCATCGAAGCACCGTCTACCGCAGTCTCAAACGCTTGGATGACGCCATCCCGTCCTGATCTATCAGTAAGAGCGCCTGACGTTCTGGGGCCAGAACGTCAGGCGCCGATTTTACAGAGATCAGTCCGATTCAAGCGGCTCTCTTGCTTTGAACCGACCCGCGCGACCGAAACCGCTCAACGCCCTTGAGCCGCTTGCGCGCTAGTTGGCAGTAGCGCTCTTCCAATTCGATCCCAAGATAGTCACGGCCCATCAGTGAGGCTGCAACCGCTGTCGTCCCGGAACCTAGGAAGGGGTCCAGCACCAGATCACCGGGCTTAGAGAACGTCTCGACCAGCGGCTTGATGATCTCTACAGCCTTTTCCGTGGGGTGCAGCTTGTTTCCCGAGTAAACCCACTCTTGGACATCCGGCAGTGGTACAGTCGGCTTCTTTGGCCTCCCCTTCGCCAGCACATAAGCAGACTCGTGATGAAACGCTGTTTGTCTCGAACTGGATGCATAGTCCTTCGCCCAAACGATGTGTCCCACGATCTGAAAGCCTACTTCTCGCCAAGCGGTCGTAAAAGCATCAAGCGCTGTCCATCCTGCAAAGCAGATGACCAAGCTATTCGGCTTCATCACCCGATAAAGCTCTGGGAATGTCGGTAAGACCCCTTCTGCGTTCGCATCATTGGCAACGGTGCGCCCATGACTGTCGCGATAATTCACCAAATAGGGTGGATCGGTGATCGCCACGTCGATGCTTCCGGCCTTAACCTCCTTTAGCACCTCCGCTGAATTGCCCTGGATGATCTGATTTCTGACATCTCTCGTTTGGTTTTCCATTGTCTCCTCCTTTGGAAATGGGTTGCTCATGCAACCCTGCTTCCGGCGAGGACGGAGATGGGAGGGGACAAGCCAAATCGTTGCCGAGTGGTGCGGCCCGCAAGCCCATTAGGGCGAGGACCCGGTCGGTGACTATTTTGCTTGTTGGGAGAGAAGAGGCTGAGCCTCTCGGCTTCCCCACTATGCTCTTGACGAGGTTAAAATAACAGTTTTGGCGAACCCCTATACGCACGCCATTTTAGTGAACTTCAAATTTCGAGATCGCATTCGTAATTATCCATACTAGTAAAATGGACACGATCAATATCAATATTGTTTTCTAGGTAAATATTACTCATTTTATTAGCGCCGGCAAATCGTACGAATTCATGAGGATCGTTCATGAGTGTGCTCTTATCAGGATTGCTTGGGCTAGCAGTAAAGGTAGTTCCAAGCCTTTTCAAAGTCCTCAAAGCCGACCGACAGGACGGTGACGTCCAAACCGCAGCGATAGCAGCTGTTAAGGAAGTTCTTGGGATCAACAAGGACAACCCGACAGAAGCCGATATTAAAGCAGCCGCAAACAAGCTGGAGGAAAATGATCAGGCTCAAGCAAAATTGCGCGAGCGCCTTTCTGCGCTCGAGGCCGAAGCTTTGGCCGAGCAGGAGCGAGCCCTGGCGGCCCAGAAGGAAATTGATCTAGCCTTCATTGAGCTCGAAAAAGCGGAACGAGATCAGCGCCATCGGCAAAAAATGGAACGTTGGGACGCTGAGTTGAAATCTGTTCAGTCGGCCCGTGACCACGCCCTGGAAGCTGCGGATACTGACAAGCTTTGGATTTCACTCATCAACCCCGTCTTGTCGGTTGGCATCATTATCGGTTTCATTTGGATTTTGATCTTCATCATACAGGAGGATCATCTCAAAAACCCTGAAATCTTCTTCACTGCTATTGGTACTTTGGCGACGGCGTTCGCAACGATCATCGGCTTTCATTTTGGGTCGTCGTCTGGATCAAAAAAGAAAGACGAGCTCATCATTGATGTGCCCACTGAAGATGCACCCGGTATCCAGCAAGTATCCGCGCAGGGGAGTGGCAGCGCCATCGCACCTTTGGCATCTGATTTGCCCGGGGTGGAAACCGAGCCCCGCCCAGATCCTGGTGGCACCTTCGGGCTGTTTCGCCTTAAGGTCCCTGATATTGCCTCTGACCTTATGGCGGACTTTGGGCTAACGCTGGACCAGGCCTGCGGCGTTCTTGGCAACATTGGTCACGAGTGTGCCGGATTCCGGATTTTGCAAGAGATTAAGCCAATCGTACCTGGCTCTCGCGGTGGCTGGGGATGGTGCCAATGGACGGGCCCTCGTCGCAGAGACTTTGAGGCTTGGTGCCTAGCAAATGGCTTCGACAACCTATCGGACGATGCTGCCAATTATGGCTTTCTCAAACATGAGCTTGAGACCTCTGAAAAGCACGCTCTGCAACATTTGAAAGGCACTGGATCGCTTGCCGATGCAACGCGCAGTTTCATGGATAAATTTGAGCGGCCCGGCAAAAAACACTTTGATAGCCGGCTGAATTGGGCGCGAGAGGCCAAAACAGCCTTTCGAGCAAGCCGTAGCTGATCAGGAGACGTGTTATGAGCGATCAACTGCAAACCCTACTGGATATTGCCAAGCTTGTTTTGCCGCCCATTGGCGCGCTGATCGATGATGAAGATGGGGAGCAATTGGCCAAGGACGTGGCCGATATTGTGGAGGCGGTTGTGGGCCACCTTGCTCCGGCAGATCAGATGAAGGTCGTTAAGAGCGATCCCGCCCTTCAGACCGAGCTAAAAATTAAAATTGAAGAGGCTGCGAACCGCCAAGCAGAGGCAGACAACCGTGCGCTTGAGGCCAAGCACAATGAAGAGCTGGAGGCCAGACGACGCGAGCTTGCCAAAGAACAGCAGGATCACAAGGAAGAGCTGGAAGACTTTCAGAAAACCTTGGAAAGCACGCAAGCTGCCCGAGCCCACGCAGCCAAAGCCGCTCTGTCGGAACGCTGGTGGGTATCGTCGATCAATACGGTTTTGTCGGTAATTATTGTGACAGCGTTTTTCCTTTTAATCTGGCTTATCGCGAAAAACCCAATCGGTATTGAGGTGTTTGTAGATGCACAGAACCAGGTAATTCCAAACCAAGATGTCCGGGTGGATTCAAACGGCGGTTATGAGGACATAAGAGGTGAGCCCGTGACGCGCCGAACGTTTGGAAACAACCTAGAAGTGTTCTACATCGCGTTCGGTGCCATGGCCACGGCCTTTGTGACTGTGGTTGGGTTTCACTTTGGTTCGTCGTCCGGTTCAAAACATAAGACGAAGTTGCAAAAACTGTATGGCACGCGCGGCACACTTTCGGCAGGCGGCGTTGTGCCTGCTGGTCAAGGAGCCGAGCGCGCGGCAGGTGGCGCCGGCGCGTCAAGTTCGCGCCCAGCCCAGGTTCTCAGTGCCGAGATGGCTGACCTTCATCCATTTGAACGATTTTGGATGGAGAACCTATCTCATATTGAGTATTTCAACTGGCGCGAACTGTTGGAAAAGGGCGCAAGCAACACCGGCGTTGGCTTGAACACCGATCCACCGCCTGAACTCTACGGAAATGTGGTGCCGCTGGTGCATGTTCTGGATCAAATTCGCGAGGAGCTTGGAGCGCCCGTCCAGCTCACCAGCGTCTATCGCAACCCTGCTTACAACCGCCATGTTGGTGGTGCTACCAACAGCCGCCATATGCAATTTGATGCTGCTGACTTTATAGTCTTGGGCGGTGGAGCTGGTAATTCAGGCAACTGGAGTAACATCGCCAAACGCCTACGCCAGTCTGGTGCCTTTAGAGGCGGTATAGGCATCTATCCGAGCTTTGTGCACATTGATACCCGAGGACAAAATGTCGATTGGGATAAACGATAACACAAAAAGACAACGCCACATCACGCGAAATCTCATTCCTTTTGAGCAGACGTAACGTTTCAAATTCATCTTACGAGATCCAGAAGGAAAAATAATCGCACGGATAAATATGTGGTCGGGGAAAAAATATGAAAAAATCTGCCTATTATATTTTTGCATCACCAACAATTGTATGTATTAAATTCCTAGAACATACCTCAATGATTTTTTATTATCGCCTATTTCCTATTATTTTGATTTTCACGTTTTTTTCTTGGTCTACTACATTGCAGGCGGGCGACGTCCTCATCGATGGCAGAGAGTGCTTAGAAGACTTACACTATCCAACTGTGATGAGTGAGTACCTTGCTATCACAGAGTTTGCGATCATGAGCATGGACTCAAGATGCCCGGAAACCTCGCTTGGTACAGTCGGCCCGATTGAGATAAGGCGAGGCCAAAGGCTATATTTTTGGGTCCGGCTGCAAGGCGATAAGAGTTACTCAAATTTACCCGACTTTGAAAACGAGCCAGTTTTCATGGTTTTCCAGCAATTCTTACGCGGAATTCCACTCGCCCCCGTTAGGATAGGTGCGGGATTCATGAATAAGAATCAAATTGATGCAGAAGTGGTCAGTCTAGGTCGAGGTACAACCTTTGACTGGCGAACAGACACCAGACGAAGAGAAGCGCTGGTTGTGCCAGGACATTACAACGTTTGGATTGAGCATCGAGGTCGACGCATCTGTCCAATCAACCAGATGTCGTCGGACTGTGGTGTCCGCTTCAGTCTAATCAATTAATCGATGAGCTATCCCGCATGGCCATAACTGAAAAAGCTTCGTCTCCCAGTGTTGTACCGCCTGCGCCTGACGGCCAACATGAGACTGTGAACAAAGACCAACTTGCTAAGCAGCGGACCGATGTCTTACGGCAATCGTCCAGCGACGCGCAGATTTTAATTCGCTATCTTTCTGAACAAGGCGTCGTTCTGGATCCTGATTTTATTCAGAAAATACTCAGTTTCACATCGAAACTAGAAAAAGGCACCATTGACCATAATGAAGAAACTCAATTCTGGCAGTCTTATTCACGACTGACAAATTACGCCAAACCGGCAAATATTGATGCACTGCGCTTCTCCGGAAGTAAATGGAAGAATAATGGAGAAAAGCAAGCCAAACTATATTTATTTACACTTAATGTAATAGGTATATTTTCAGCAATCATATTTATAATAGTTGTAGCCACGCTGGCCTTCGTATCGGTAAGCGAATCGACAATCAATAATTCAGAAAACGCCCTGCGAGAAACATTCCTCCTGGAAAGAGGTATAACTGTTGCAACGGCAATAGAAACACTTGTTGCGGGGCTGGAATCTGCTAGCGAAGGTAACGATCAGGCTGTGTCAGCGTTGGTTGCAGATCGAAAAGCTCAAGTTCAACAGCTAATGCTTTACAATTTTGATTTAACACAGACACTGCTTCGATCGGATATTGAAATACAGCCGGGTGAATCATTGGACCAGGCATTGCGCGACCAGATATCTAATTTGAAGAATGTTGTGTCGCTTATATCGGGATTTGCTTTACCTGTTCTGACTTCATTGCTCGGAGTTTGTGTTTATATATTAAGATCTGGGTCGAACCAAATTGAAAGAATGTCTTTTCGACCCGAAAGTGTTGGCGTTTATTTTTACCGGGTCATACTTGGCGTTACTGGAGGTATTGCCATAAGTTGGTTTATACCAGTGGATGAGACTGGCTTATTGGCAAGTATTGCGCCTGCCACACTGGCCTTCTTGGTGGGCTACGCTGTCGAGATCCTGTTTAATGTGATGGATTCATTAGTCCGTGCACTAGGTGGTCCACAGATTGATGGTCGTACGAAGGTGGAAACACAGCGATAGAGGGATGCCGCTATCGATAAGTTTGATAGCGATGATTTTGCTCGCCGTGATAGAGGCCTCCTTTTCATCGAACCAAGGCTAGGTAAAGCAAAGCTGTCCTGCTCTCATGATTACACCCACTGACTTTAAGAGAATGAGCCAACCTTGAGTGCGGAGTACCCGAGCTGCAGCATTTTGCTTTTTGCATCCGAACAGCTCTATCTTGCGATAACATCGTAAGAACGATGACGCTCTGAGTGTGGGGAGCCGGGGAGCCAATGGCTCGAACAAAAGCAAAGCGCGGATTTCTATCCGAGTTCTCCCTCGATGATAGATACCTTCTAAGACCGGATCGAAAACACGGCCGGGCAGGCATCGACACTGCAAGGAACGGCGAAGGTCTTGAGGTTCTGATCAAGAGTTGGCCTAGAACAAAAGCAACTGACGATCAGGATCTGGAGACAATTTGGCGGAGCGAAATCCGTCAGCTTCAACGTTTGTCAGCGATACCTGGCGCTGATGAATTGTTCGTGCCCATGTTGGCAAGCGGCGAAGACAAGGATGGCTTCTATCTGGTGCTTGATCCGGGGCAAGGCAGCCCGTTGGCGGTACTGCTGAATGCAAGCCGGAAGCCACCACAGTTAGCGCAAGCCCGACAACCAAGGGTCCGTCGCCAGCTGTGGTCGAACATCTTGCGGCTGGTGAGAGGCGTGGAGCTTCTACATTCCCAAGGGATTCTCCATAGAAACATTGATCCGTGGTCCGTTGTGACCGCACTCGGTGATGAGCCAGATTTCCTACTAACCGGATTTGAGTGGTCAATGCGGATAGCCGCTATCGACACTCGGGACAGGAAAAACGCTAAGGCTCCACGGGAAGAGAAGGTTTTCTCCTTCTCGCGGGATTGGCGGGATTTAGCTCAGCTTTCTGCGATAGTCCTCGACATCCCGTTGGCGCCATTAAACGACTGTTCCCCGTCAGCGCTCACGGGATCAATTGAGCTGATTGCATAAGTGAGAGTTTCTGGCTCATCTTCACCAAGTTGGAGTGAAGAATGAGACATAGCCCCGAACGCCATACCGATTCTGCCGATCGCACGGTGAAGGACATCCGCCGTAAGACGCGCAAGCGGTATTCGTCAGAAGACAAGATCAGGATCGTGCTGGCTGGACTACGCGGCGAGGACACGATCGCAGAGCTTTGTCGCCAGGAAGGCATTGCCCAGAGCCAGTACTATTCGTGGTCGAAGGAGTTCATGGAGGCCGGCAAGAAGCGACTGGCAGGCGACACCGCGCGCGAAGCAAACACAGGCGAGGTTCAGGGCTTGCGTCGTGAGGCGCGGGACCTGAAGGAGGTTGTGGCTGAACAAGCGCTTGAGCTTCGTCTTCTCAAGAAAAGCATGATCGCGGATGGGGAAGATATCGAATGAGATATCCCGCATCCGAGAAACTTGAGATCATCAGGTTGGTTGAACAATCACATCTGCCAACCAAGCAAACCATCGACAGGTTGGGTGTTCCCCGCACCACGTTTTACCGTTGGTACGACAGATATCTGACCGGTGGGGTTGAGGCCTTGGAAGACCGTTCTCCCAAGCCCTCAAGCGTCTGGAACCGGATCCCGGACGATGTTCGGCAGCGGATTATCGACATGGCACTGGACGAGCCTGAGCTATCGCCGCGTGAACTGGCTGTGCGGTTCACCGATACGCAGCGCTACTTCGTGTCCGAGGCCAGTGTTTACAGGTTGCTCAAAGCCCACGATCTCATCACT